>JBJOKS010000006.1:0-176997 GCA_046045965.1 Cyanobacteriota bacterium
ATCTGCGACTTCCAGAAGCAAGACAAGCTCAGGCAGACCTAGCACGGGAATATGGTATACATGGATTTTGTTACTATCACTACTGGTTTAATGGCAAACGTTTGTTAGAACGTCCTTTTAATGAAGTATTAGCTTCAGGAGAGCCAGACTTTCCTTTTTGCCTGTGTTGGGCTAATGAAAACTGGACACGGCGTTGGGATGGACAAGAGCAAGAAATCCTCGCAGAACAGGTTTACGGAGAAGAAGATGATAGACGGCATATACAATGGCTGGCTCAAGCCTTCCAAGACCCCCGCTATATTCGCATTAATGGTAAACCGTTGTTTTTGGTTTACCGAACATCCAAAATTCCCGATCCTCTGAAAACTGCGAAAATATGGCGCGAAGAAGCATACAAACTGGGTATTGGTGAGATTTTTCTCTGCAAAGTTGAAAGTTTTTATGATGAACAAGGTGATCCCAGCTTGATCGGGTTTGATGCATCAGTAGAATTTCAACCTGACTGGTCACAATTGGGCTTACCACTGCAAAGGGGTAGACGCTGGCAATTGGCAAGAAAACTAGGACTATCTGAAAAAGTTTATGGAGATAACAATATCTATGACTACACAGCTGTGGTTGAGAAAATGCTGGCAAAACCAACCCCCCACTATCAGCGTTTCCCCTGTGTGACTCCATCTTGGGACAACACGGCACGTCGCAAAATAAATGCTACTGTTTTCCAAAACTCTACACCCGAAACTTACAAACGTTGGTTGACAGAGGTGGTGAGAAAAACTTTACATAATAAATCCAGTGAAAACATAATTTTTATCAACGCCTGGAATGAATGGGCTGAGGGCAATCACTTAGAGCCATGTCGTAAATGGGGAACTGCTTACTTGGAAGCGACGAAAAAAGTGTTGCTAGACCATGAATTTATCATAACTCCATAATATAATACCAAATTAATATGAAGGTAAGGATTCAGATTTCAAAAATAATTGATCGAAGATAAACGGAGATCAAGAAAATTATAAATTCATTCAATAAATTTTCATGAATAAACCAATTCAATTACCATCCATTAACTCAGTTTCTGAAAATGTTAATAGACCCTTTTGGTCAGTGATGATTCCCACATATAACGGCACAAAATACTTGGAGCAAACACTAAAAAGCATCCTAGTCCAAGATCCAGGACCAGATGAAATGCAAATTGAAGTAGTAGATGATTGCTCTACTAAAGACGACCCTGAAGAACTTGTAAAAGACATAGGTCAAGGTAGAATTTCCTTTTTTAGAAACCCGCAAAATGTTGGTCTGCTACCTAATTGGGATACTTGTATTCGACGTGCTAATGGTCACTGGGTTCACATCCTCCATCAAGACGATATTGTTTTACCTGGTTTTTACAACTCTTTAAAAAACGCTGCACAAGCAGATATATCAGTGGGAGCAGCTTTTTGCCGCTATATGCACATGGATGAAGATGGTCACTGGATAGATATCTCAACTCTGGAAAGAAAAACACCTGGCATTCTCGAAAATTGGTTAGAACAAATTGCTGTCAAGCAACGGATTCAATTTGCTTCTATTGTAGTTAAGCGTAGTACCTATGAGACGCTTCGAGGTTTCTGTCCAGAAGCTGCTTCAGCAGCAGATTGGGAAATGTGGAAACGTATTTCAGCACACTACCCCATTTGGTATGAACCTCAACCATTAGCCTGTTATCGTTTACACTCAGCTTCAGAAACTTCGCAATTAGTTAAATTAGGTAAAAATATTGCGGACTCACGGGAATCAATAGAAATTTCTAAATCTTATTTACCTGAATCTATTGCCCAAAAAGTATCTATAAAGGCTAGAAAATTTTATGCAGATTATGCCCTTGATTCAGCACAATATATGCTGTTTACAGGTAATAAAACTACAGCTATCAACCAAATACAGGAGGCTTTTAAATGCAGATTTTCGTTGCCAGTAATTATGAAAACAATCGAAATTTTTAGATCATATACTATATGGTACACGTATATGTCATTAAAAGAAATTAGGCAAAATATATATAAATTTGCTAAAAACAATTAACTATATCTACTATATCCATGAATATTGCAATTAAGATGCTAGTCTATACAGTCTATACATTAGATGTATGCTAAAAACTAGCAAAGCATTTTGAAGAAATAAGATAGAGATTGAAAATTTTACCCTTAAAAAACTAATGAGTTCACCGATTCTTTGGTTGCGCGAAAAATTTACACACATGGGTCAATATAGTGGTTATGACCAACTATGTACCACCCTGGAAAAAGAACACCCCAATAATTATCATAGTGTCTGGTGCGATCGCAAAAAAACACCAAGGGGGCTGGGAAGATTGGTGTCAGGCTTGATTTCTAGCCCATCAGGAAACCCTCTTTATACCAGTGCCAGTGCTTTAGCTGAATTAAAGACTATTTGGCAAACTTATCTCCATCCCATTTCACAAATTCATATCCTTTATATTGAAGATGCCTTCCGAATAATTGGCAAAAAAAGATCCAGTATCAAATCTCGCATTATTGCCACTGCACATCAACCACCTGGTTGGTGGCGATTAATCCACTGCTATCCTCAAGAACTGGAGACATTGGATGAATTAATTGTTCTATCTAACCATAGTGTTGAATACTTTGATAAGTATTTACCGGGAAGAGTCCATTTTATTCCTCACGGTGTTGATACAGAGTTCTTTTCTCCAGATTCAAACCGATTACATTCAAGCAATCTGGAATGTATATTTGTGGGACAGTGGCTGCGTGATTTAGAGACATTAGTTGGGGTAGTTGATCGTGTTCTATCCAAGAACCCGACTATTCACTTCAACATCGTTATTCCTCATTTCAAACGTCATATTTCTTGTCTACAAAGAATGGCACGCCATACTCAAGTACGCTGGTATGCCAACCTTTCTGATCAAGCCTTGCGTGACCTCTACCGCCGATCACATTTACTGGTTTTACCCTTACTTGACTGTACAGCCAACAATGCTTTGTTAGAAGCATCCGCTTGTGGTTTGCCTGTGATTACCAATGCCTTCGGGGGGGCTTTTGATTATACCCAACCAACCTTTGCAGAATTGCTACCTGTTGGGGATGTAGTTGGTATGTCAGATGCAATTCTGGCACTAGCTGAAGATTTAGACGAGTGCCAGAAGAGAGGTGCGGCTGCCAGATGTTTTGTTGAGGCAAATTTTACCTGGCAAAAAGTGGCAGAACAAGTTGTTAAGCTTTACTTTCAGTAGAAGTTAATATCACCAAAGTTTTAAAAAGCTGGAAATTTTCTTGTATTGGGAGTTACATGATAGAAATTAGTGTTATTATTTGTACACGCAATCCTCGTTTAAACTACTTAAATCGTGTCTTACAAGCCCTTGAGGCTCAAACACTATCGAAAGGCCGATGGGAGTTACTGCTGATTGATAATGCCAGCGATCGCACTCTGGCTGAGGAAATTGACCTCAGTTGGCATCCTCAAGGTCGTCATATTCGAGAAGACCAACTCGGTTTAACACCTGCCCGTTTACGAGGAATCAAAGAGGCTCAAGCTGAAACTTTGGTGTTTGTAGATGATGATAATGTTTTAGAAGTTGATTATTTAACAAATGTTCTACAAATTAGTAAGGACTATTCATTCCTGGGAGCTTGGGGAGGACAAACGATTCCTGGATTTGAGGAAACTCCTACAGAATGGACAAAACCTTTCTGGGTAGCTTTGGCAATTCGAGAATTTAATGAAGATCATTGGTCAAATCTGGTTAATCAATATGAAACAACCCCTTGTGGGGCGGGAATGTGTATTCGTAAGTTCGTAGCCGAAAAATATGCTGAACTGGTTCAACATGACTCTAGACGGAAAAGTATGGATCGCAAAGGGGAAAAGTTGACATCCTATGGAGATTCAGATATGGCTTTTACTGCCTGTGATCTGGGTTTGGGTACAGGTCGCTTTGCTAGGTTGAAACTCACACATTTAATGCCTCCTGAACGATTGCAGGAAGATTATTTACTGCGATTAATTGAGTCTTCTACCTACTCTGGTGTTATTGTTGAGTCCTATCGGGGCAAACTTCCCCAAGGTAGTAAATCTGGGTTAGCCAAACTTGCCGATTGGATTCGGTTCTGGCGCATGAGTCCTAGAGAAAGACGGTTTTACCAAGCTCATCAACGGGGCTTGCAGGCTGCTTTAAAAGAAATTGTTTCATCTGTCTAAAGGATTGGGAGAATACACGAGTGAACAAATTACTAGTAACAGGCTCATCAGGACTCATTGGCTCGGAAGTATGTCTTCATTTTGCTAATCTTGGCTGGCATATTCACGGTGTTGACAACAACCAAAGAGCAGTATTCTTTGGCTCTCAAGGAGATACTCGTTGGAACCAGCAACGGTTACAGTCTCTCATTAAAGGCTTTGTCCATCATGAAGTTGATATACGCGATCGCCAAAATGTCCTCAACCTAATTGATAGCATCAGACCAGATGCCATAGTCCACACCGCAGCCCAACCTAGCCATGATTTAGCGGCTAAAATTCCCTTTGATGACTTTGATACTAATGCCGTTGGTACATTGAACCTTTTAGAAGCAACCCGTCAGTTTGTCCCTGAAGCTCCTTTTGTTCATCTCTCCACAAATAAAGTATACGGTGATGCCCCAAACGAAATTCCCATGTTGGAATTAGAGACTCGTTGGGATTACGCTGATCCAACTTACGAAAATGGTATTCCTGAAACTTTTCGCATTGACCAATCTAAACACTCGCTTTTTGGTGCTTCTAAAGTTGCCGCTGATATTATGGTGCAGGAATATGGACGTTATTTTGGTTTAAAAACTTGCTGTTTGCGTGGTGGGTGTCTCACAGGTCCCAACCATTCCGGTGTTGAGTTGCATGGGTTTCTCAGTTATTTAGTCAAATGCAACTTAGAAGAACGCACTTACAAAATTTTTGGTTATAAAGGTAAGCAAGTCAGAGATAACATTCATTCCTATGATGTAGCTCGGTTTATTGAAGAGTTTATCAACAACCCTCGTTGTGGCGAAGTTTATAATCTGGGAGGTGGTAAAAATAATACTTCTTCTATCTGGGAAGCTTTTGATACAGTGGCATCTTTTACAGGTAAACCAATGCAATATGAATATGTAGACAAAAACCGTGAGGGTGATCATATTTGTTACTATAGTGATCTGCGGAAAATGCAACAGCATTATCCCCAGTGGCAGATAACAAAAAGCCTGGATGATATTTTTAGAGAAATTGCTACCACTTGGTTAAGCAGGCTGCAATAACATAGCCAAATTAGATCAACCAAATAATGAGTAACTTACCTCGTCTTTTAATCGTTAGTGAACTATCTTTAAGTTTTAGCAAAGATGGTAGGAGTGCTAATCCAACTTTATTTAACCTATTTGAAAGCTATCCTGCGGAACTTTTGCTGCAATATGTTCCAAAATCAACTTTAAGGAATAACCCTCCATCTCCTCCATTTGAAGAACGTGTAACATCATTTCCATCACAATATTTGCCAGTCATCAGAAATAGGCTTGGCAATGTTTTAAATTACTTCATAAATAGAATAAATTTACAATTCATGGAATGGCTACCAATACCTAACAAAAGCCAGTTAAATGATTTTGATCCAGAAATTATTTTGGTATGTCCGATCACACCTTTATGTCTAGTAATGGGTTACAAACTCATGATGGAATTTGACCGTCCTTTTTTAATCTATTTTATGGATGATTGGATGGCATATCGTTCCAGTAGATGGTTATACATTTTTTTGGAAAAATTAATCAACCCATATATACAAACTTTAACTCACACAATTCTCAAAAAATCAAGGGATTGGTTAATGATTAGCGAACAGCTAAAAAACGAATTGTCGTCGCGATACAAAATAACACCTCAATCGTCATTAGTTGTTCATAACCCTGTCGATTTATCTAACAAGAGTTTACCTAATTTTGAAAAAAAATCTAGTAATGATATCTTTAGAATCGCATATGCAGGTTCAATTCAAGTGATGCATTATGATGCCTTAGCTGTTGTAGCTGAGGCAGTATATCAGCTTAGATGTGAAGGTGTATCTATTGAGTTAGTAGTATATACTGCTCAAGGTTTTTGGGATTTTTATCAGACAAGATTAGAAACCTGGGAGGTGATTTATGGAGGTCTAATTCCTTATAATGAACTAAGTGAACATTTAAAGTGCGCTGATCTGCTCTTGGTTGCCACATCATTTTTACCTGAATCTGCTCATATGGTTCGTTCTTCTGTCTTAACTAAGTTAACTGATTACATGGCTACAGGTATACCCATGATGTCTTGTGGACCTAGTTACTCTGCCTGCAATCACTTTGTTAATAAATGGGAGTGTGGTTTAGTCTGTGACACAAATAATCTGCCAGACGTTAAGGCTTTTCTTGTCACACAAATGAATAATTATTCTTTAAATCAACAAATAGCAGTAAATGCTTTTGAGGTCTTGAAAAATCAATTTGAAAAGAATAAAATTAGCAATTCTTTGTTTGATTTTATTCAACAAGCTGCTAATCAAAAATTAAATAAAAAATTATTTGATATTTATTGAAAATAGATATCCAAATAACTATTTTACAATCTTGAAGCACTGTTAAACAACAAGTTATTTATTTGGTAATTCAAAATGCTGAGATATCTATCTAGAAAAATTAATTCAATCAGATTCAAAATCCTTAATAAAGGATTGACAAGAAACCAGATTGCTGTTTCTAAAGAAATCACTTTAAATGTTGATCAGGATGCTTACTATGCCTTTAGATACTTCACTGATTTTGATACAGATATGGTGAACGAGATGAAATCTTTCATTAAAAATACCAAAGACAAAAAATGTTTTCTTGATATTGGTTCACACTATGGGATATTTAGCTTAGTTTTTTCAAGTAATTCTGATACTATTGCTTTTGCAATAGAACCTTCTGCGTCTGCATATAAAATACTTGATAATCATTGCCATCTTAACTCCCAATGTCGAATTAAAGCTTTTCAGTTAGCCTTTGGAGATTCAGAAGGAAAGTTACAAATGCAAGGTGATGTTAGCGATCATTTGGTGGTAAAAAAATCCAATAGTTCGGTAATTGAAAAGAATGAAAAAACTATCGATGTAGATGTTACAACAATAGATAGCTTTATTTCTAAACAGAATATTGTACCTGATGTTATTAAAATAGATACAGAAGGGTTTGAGTTAAATATCTTGAAAGGCGCAGTGAATTTTTTGAACAATTATAATCCTATGATTTTTCTGGAAGTACACCCTGCCTTTTTGTGCGAATTAGGTTACTCAGTAGAAGAGTTAATTGAATTTCTAGGTACATATAAATATAAAATTTATGATTTAAATTTCAAGTTAATACCAAATCCTCTGTCTTACTTGAGTCAAGACATTCATAGAATCATTTGCTATAAATCTTCTGAATGATGAAAGGAATAAGGATTTTCAAAATGAATCAATCTCTAGTTTATAGTTGGAAAGAAGCAATTTCACACCTCAGCATAGATGAAAGATTTCAGCAAGCGACAAAATATATTACTCCTACAGAACATCTACATGGATTAACAATACAAAGACTTTGGGCATTGCTAGATGAGGCTTGGGATGAACTACAAGAAAACAATCAAAAGCAGCACAATAAGTTTGATTTGCCAGAGTTTTTACATCATTATTATCAACATCCAGTTTGGCTAATAAATGCAGTTTTTTCAGAGTCTGACCCAGCAACTATTCAAGATCGCCTTGCAGCAGTTCGCTTAATTTCCCACGTCCAACCCCACAAAATTTTAGACTTTGGTGGCGGTATCGGGACAGTGGCTCGTTTGTGCGCTCATGAAATTCCCGCAGTAGAATCTATAGACTTGGTAGACATTACAGAATTTAGACATACTATTCGGCAATATCTCACTCAGTACCCTGTCATCAGAGTTTTAGAAAAGCCTGAGCCTCTATACGATGCTATTGTTTGTACAGAAGTTTTAGAACATCTGATCGATCCGATCGCGGCCATAGTAGAAATTAATCGTATGTTACGAGTTGGAGGAGCTTTTGCCACCAGTTATAGTTTTGAACCAGTAATTAAATGTCACCTACCACAAAACTTTCATCTGCGAAAAATGATGTTTTGGATTATTCGTAGTTTGGGATTTGGGTTTTATGGTTTTGAGCGTCGAGGAAGTACCGTATATGGTTTTATCAAACAGTCAGAAGTGACAGCAGATAAACTTAAACTTGCTCGGTTTTTAGAATCAATATCTAGATTACCTTTACCTATTGATAGAATTTTATTGTTGTTGCGGGGGCTTTGAAACTTGTGAAAACAGTTTTTTTAATCTGCTCCGGTCTTGGCAATGTACAAAGAGGCTACGAATCTTTTACACAAGAATGTTTTGAGGCTCTGCAACAAGAACCTACCAAATCTATGGAAGTAATATTATTTAAAGGAGGGGGAAAATCTCAGACTCAGGAATTTGTTTTACCTAATCTGCCGCGTGGGTTATGGCTAACGCAAAAATTGGGTAAAATATTTAATCAAGACCCTTACTTTATTGAGCAGTTTAGCTTTTGCCTCAGTCTATTACCCCACATATATCAGAAACGTCCTCAAGTTATCTTTTTTAGTGATTTTAATTTAGGAACAATACTCTGGCATTTGCGACGTTTGACTGGCTTACCTTACAAGTTGCTTTTTTCTAATGGCGCACCCAATGGACCACCTTTTACTCGGATGGACTATGTTCAGCATTTGACTCCCACACATTACCAGATAGCTCTGAAAGCTGGAGATAACTCTAACAAACATTTTTTTGTTCCCTACGGTATTAGGATGAGCGATCGCTTAGAAATACTATCTCAGGAAGAACGAACTGCTCTGTGTGGTGCATTAGATTTGCCAAGCGATCGCCCTATAATATTATCTGTAGCTGCCATAAACAAAAGTCACAAACGGATGGATTATCTCATTCGTGAAATAGCGCAAATTTCCGAACCCCGACCTTTTTTGCTGATGTTAGGTCATCAAGATGCTGAGTCAGTGGAAATTGTGAATATGGGAAATCAACTTCTTGGTCAAGAAAATTTCCGAGTTAAAACCGTTCCCCTAGAACAAGTTTCTCAGTATTACCAAGTTGCAAACCTTTTTGTATTGGCTTCTCTAAGTGAAGGATTTGGACGTGTTTTAATAGAAGCAATGTCCTATGGTTTACCCTGTTTAGCCCATGATTATGAAATCACACAGTTTGTTCTCAAAGATCAAGGATACTTGGCAAATTTTGAATTACCGGGAAGTTTAACAAATCTGATTATTCAGGTTTTATCTGAAAAAGATGATGATTCTAAATATCGCCGACATCAATCAGTTTACCAACGTTTTAGTTGGAATCAACTTCGTGTTGACTATGTGGAAATGATTAATCGTTGTGCGGATATATAGTTGCTTCTAGACAAAAAATATTTTACACGGTTGTATTTGTTGGTAATATACTATACTCACGTTTAGCTAGAAAATCAATCAGAAAGGTCAAAGTTCCCTTAATTCAAATTTGTAAACAATATGAGTCAGATTAAGTTCAGCGTTATTATCCCCACCTATCACCGCAATGATTTATTAGCACAATGCCTAAATTGCCTCGCTCCGAGTGTGCAAACATTACCTGCGGATGAGTATGAAGTAATTGTGACTGATGATGGTTCCCAAACCACTGCCCAAGAAATGATTAAACAAGACTATCCTTGGGCAAAATGGGTTGCAGGTCCTCGCAAAGGTCCAGCCGCAAATCGTAATAATGGGGCTAAGTATGCTCAAGGTGAGTGGTTGGCCTTCACAGATGATGATTGTTTGCCTGATCCCCAGTGGCTTGAGGGCTATGCTAAAGCGATTTTTGATGAACCTGATTGTTTAGTATTTGAAGGTAGAACTTATGTTGACCGCCCCAGAAGGAGTTTAGCTGAGACAGCACCGACTAACGAAACAGGTGGATGTCTTTGGTCATGTAACTTTGCGGTGAAAAAACAACTATTTGAGGCTTTAGGAGGATTTGATGAAAGATTTCCATACGCGGCGATGGAAGATGTAGAATTTAGACTAAGGCTGACAAAAACAGGGCATAAATACCTTTTTGTCAAAGAAGCTTCATTGTGCCACCCTTGGAGATATATGGGCGGATGGCAAAAAATGCAACAACATAATACATCTGTATTTATTTATTTATCTACTCACCCACAAGAATCTGCCACAATCAATTCTATTTATTACTTGAAATTGATATTTAGGGGGTTTTTAAATGAAATGATTACAGGAATTTTTACATTGAAAGGCAAGGGAGTTAGAGAAATTTTGCTACAGCGTATAGCTTGGTTACATATGGCTATCCTATTTATAATAAAGTATAAATCAGTAAATATATAAAATATAAAATATGACTAACTCATCACCCCTACGCTAAATTCAAAATTCAAAAACAAAACTGCAAAAGCCGATGATCTAAAAACTGAAACAGATGATTGCCCTATATGCTCTCACAGTAACTAATGAAATCGCTCTCTAGCTAGGTTGAAAAATGCGAATTTTACGAATCGCTGATATCCCTAAGAATCGAACAGGTGGTATGTCCCGTGCAATTTACAGCACGGGAGATATATTAATTGAGATGGGGCATCAAGTTGAATATTTAGTTAAAGACAACTTGCAGACAATCGGTTCTGATTCTCTACGGCGACGATTTACTGTACCACTGCTCATACCCAGCCTAGTTCGTCAGCTAATTGAGAAAGGCAAACAATATGATGTGGTCGAAATTCATGAAGAATTGGCAGCTCCTTACTGTTTCATGCGCCAAATCAGGAAGGATCTCCCACCTGTAGTCATCTTCTCACACGGACTTCAAGAACGGCATCAATTAGCTGAACTAGCCTATAGAAAGCAAAAAAGTCTCCCAATATCCCTATCCCTTCGCTACTTGCAGATTACAGTTTTACAGTCCATGTATGGTGTGCGCCATTGTAATCATGTGATTGTTCTCAATTCAGAAGATACTGCTTATCTGCAACAAGTTGGCGTGCCTGAAAATCGGATTACCCAAGGTCAGAACGGCGTTGAGCCAGAATTTCTCTTAGCAGGCCAAACAGCAGCAGAATCAGGTTTGTCTCGTTCTGGTATCTTGTTTGTGGGATCTTGGATATTAAGGAAGGGAATATTAGATATAGTTCCTGCGGTGAGTCAGGTGATGGAGCGTTATCCATCCCTTAAGTTTACCATTGCTGGCTGTAGTTTTGATGAGGAAACTGTTTTAGCAGATTTTCCTGAAGAAATTCGTTCCAGAATCCAGGTAATCCCCAGTGTATCAACCAATGAAGAACTAATAGAGATTTACCGTCAGCATTCAATATTGCTATTGCCTTCCTATTTTGAAGGTCAACCTTTGACAATGCTGGAAGCTGCTGCTATGGGACTGGCAATTGTCACGACTAATATTTGTGGCATGACTGATTTTATTGAAGATGGGATTGATGGACTCACAGTACCAGTAGGTGATGTTGAGGAACTTGCCCAAAGTTTGGATAAGCTAGTTAGCAATCAAATACTGGCTCGCTCTCTTGGCGAAGTAGCTCGGCAAAAAGTACAAGCCTACACATGGGAAAGTGCAGCAAAGAAGATGGCTCTTGCCTATGAGCAAGCTATAAAATCCGATTGCAAATAAGTTTGGTTAAAAAATTACCCCTAGAGGAAATAGCAATGAGTAAAAATTTATTCGATTTCATGGAACCCCAACGCTGGAATTCACCTGTAGTCAGATATTGGTGGTATCGCAAAGAATATCAGGTCATTAATTTAATTAATCGCCATCTTAATCTATTTTTAAATCAAATCAACATAAGTTCAACATCTCCTCTTTTTGTAGATATTGGATGTGGCAAAGGAACAGATTTATTTCTATACCATCATTACTTTGAGAAAAATATTCCGGGATGGCATTTTGTCGGTGTAGAAGGAGATCCCAGTAGCATAGATAGTTTTATAGGTAATCAGAAATACTTTGGAGCTAATAACGTAGATATAATTCCTGGTAACCTTGCTAAACCTCTACCTTTTAAAACCAATGAAGTAGACCTACTATACTGCTCAGAAGTTATTGAACATCTTGAAAATCCAGAATTTATACTGGATGAAATTAAACGAGTTTTAAAACCAAATGGTTATTTGATTCTAACTACACCCAATGAACCTAACATCTTTCAGCGTTCATATTGGCTGCCTAAACATCGTGAAAAAATAAAGACAGCCATTCAACAAAATATAGATAGTAGCAGCCCTTTCACTGTAAATGTAAATGGTGAAGAAGTGACCCTACATGGACATATATCAGTTAGGACAATTAAAGAATGGGAAACTACTTTACATAAGATGGGCTTTAAAACCATTGATTACGGACGCGGAAGTGCATTATATGGACACAATCCTATTTTTGATAATTCGTGGATTTTAGCTGCTTTCTTCCTATTAGAAGCATTGCTAGATACTTTTCCGCGACGGTTATCACGTAATTTATCTAGTCAACTCATCGGCCTATATAGTTTGGAAGATCAATCTGAGTAATAAGCTGTTCCGTTTTGCAACAAAAATGACTAATATCTTGTTAATCCTAGCTGTTATTATGCCCCAGCCATTAAAATTATTTGTTTATCGGCGGATAATGGGTTGGAAAATCGGCAAACAGGTGAGGATCGGTTTTAGTTATATTGAATCTGATGAAGTTATCTTGGGTGACAATGTTCTGATCAGGCACTTCAATGTCATCCGGTCACTGAAGCATTTTCAAGTGGGAAGTGATTCCTATATCGCCAATTTTAATGAGTTTTTCGGTAACAACAGTCCGGGTACACAATGGGTTCGTGAACTGACTTTGGGAGAAAAAGTTCTGTTTATGAGCCACCATTTTATTGATGTTGCTGGAACTGTAACTATTGGTAGCCATACGACAGTTGCAGGACGCGACACACACTTTTGGAGTCACAGCATGACCTATCCTGACGGTGTGCCAGTTCTTGCTCCGATGGATGTTCATGTTGGCAAAGGAGTTTATATCGGAGCAAGATCGACTTTGTTGGGGTGTAATATTCCAGACGGAGCGGTAGTTGGAGCAGGAAGCATAGTAAATAAAACCTTCGCACCCGAAACTAGTCGTCTATTGATTGCTGGAAACCCGGCCACAATAAAAAAGCGATACGATAGTTTACCGGTGGCTGATGCGTCTGTCCATCCCTATGATTAGTCCTAACTCTATTTAGGGTTTGCTGAATAAACGTAAAACCCAGATAGAACAAAGGTTAGAGGCTGATAAAGAGGAAAAAAGTGCAAGGGTTGTGAAGGGTATACCGGAAAAAGTGTGCATTTTTTGGGATTTCGAGAGATAGGAAAGAAATTTTCCAACCTCCTCCTGACTCCTGACTCCTGACTCCTGACTCCTATTCCCATGACTTACGTCACGCTGCGCGAACACGAAAAGACTTTCTCAGCAACCCCTATTTATTGTCTAGTCTTTATTACTTTAGCAGGATTACCTGCAACAACAGTATATGGCTCCACATCCTTAGTAACAACAGCCATAGCTCCAATGACTGCTCCATCACCAATTTTCACTCCTGGCAAAATGCACGCACCTGCACCAATCCAACAGTCCTCACCAATGGTAATGCCTTTTTTTGTCATGTCCATATATTGCTCTTGAATAGTTTTATCTTTGGCAATATAGGCGTGATTAATGCCAATTAATTTCACATATTGAGCAATAATGGTACTTTTTCCAATAGTGACTTCACATTCTGCCGCTATAATACTACTAAAATCTCCTATATACACTTCGTGTCCAATTTTCACATGGCAATTGTTATTGGCGTGTATGAGTACATATCGACCCAGGTCTATTCGATCCTCAAAAGTGATAGAACTAGATGGACCAGTTATTAATTTAGCAGTGAGAGGAATTCCTACATTGAGATGCTTAAATTTAATATTATTTTTAGAAAAAATTTTAAACCGGGCAAAACGATAGAGGTGTCCTGGTAAACTCATTTGACTACACTCCTGAGAAAGAACAGAAATTTAAAAGACATGAAGATATTCACACCGACTTACTTATCTATTAGCTTCTATTGCAGCCAAGATATTTTTCGCCATGTCATCCCAAGTATAGGAGCGCAACTCTTCAGAAAAGGAACTTAGCAGCTTACTGTAGTGCTGTATACCATCCCGCCATCTGCTAAGTCTTGCTGCCAAATCTGCCGCATCTTCACAGTCAGGAAGTAATAAATCACTAAGATGAGAAGGATAACGTTCCCCTACTCCCGCATCAGCACTAACTAAAGCCGGTAAACCACAACACAAAGCTTCATGTACACCCAAACCATAGGCTTCATAACGCGTGGGAGCGACCAAGCAATCAGCCGCTCTTAACAAATTGGGTACATCAGAACGAAAACCTAAAAAATGAATATTGGAAATACCCGCATCAGCAGCGCGACTTTGCCACAGAGGTAATTCTGCACCAACACCAACTACCACTAATTCAGCATCCCAGTTAGAAGATTGACATAAATGTTGCCAAGCTGTAAATAGGGTATCAAAACCTTTACGGCGATCGCCCAAAGCACCAATAAATACTACAATTGGTTTATCTATCGACCATCCTAACTGCTGACGTAGTGAGGCTTTTGCTTCTGGTGTAGCTGGATAAAAAACTTGCGGATCAATACCATAGTAAATTGTACGTAATTTTTGTTCAGGAATTGCTAATTTCTCAATCAAATCTTGTTTAGTACGGTTGGAATTGACAATAATTAGCCGCGCAGATTGTAATGCTTGTTTTTCTGCTGCTAAAAATATTTGGTGAGCAATTTCCCCTTTCCAACGATACAACAACCCAGCTTGATTCTCAGCTTGATAAGCTGCATGAACGTAATGTACCCAGTTCACATCCGGCCATTGACAATTACCACCATTAACCACCACCCGAGCACCATCTCTAGTCAGGCGCTGTGCTAAATTACGCCCCATCCGATCCAGCACAGGACTGCTGAGTAAATCAGAATTAGCTATTTTTGGTACTTGATGGAATTTAACATGGGGATATGCTAACAACTCACTGGTGACGCGATAGGCTGCTAAATATACCTGTTCACCTTCTCTAGCCAAGTAGTCAGCCAAAGCAAAATTAGCCCTATCCATACCACCAGTTTTCACAAAATCAGCTGCTACTAATAAATAAGACTTCATCACCGCACATCCAAGGGTTTTTTACCCAAAATACTACCAGCAGCTACAAACAGTGCTGTATTCAATAACCAAAATTCCATACCACCCTGACTTATAAATATAGGGTAGTTAAAAGTTAGTGCCACCACCCCAATGTCATAGGCAAAAATCAACCCACCCCACAGTGCAAAGTCTCCTAATTTACGATTAATAGCAATATTCCAGGCAGTCTGACACGCTACATAAAGCAAAGCTGTATAAGCCAATATCAATGGCACACCCCCATCCAATAACCATCCAGTCCACTGAATTTCTACATAAATAGGTTGGGATACCCAATATGTGTTGTCGCCAAAATAGTTATTGATAATGCCCCAACGCCCCAAACCTGCGCCCAAAGGATATTTAGGCAGTAACCCGTCTACCGTACTCTGCAAAAAATATCCCCGGTTCTGTTGGTAAACTTCTTGAGGAGAACTCGCAAATAAGCTAATTATGCGTTGTAGAGTTGACTGTCCACCGATAGCGAGCGCCCAAAAGAATGTACCTATAAACAAGCCAGTCACACTTGATATCATCGCTGTTGCACGAGCAATTTGACCTGTTTTGAGCAGGACAAATGCCAAAAACACCATAGAAATAGCAGCCAATACCAAGACAGAACGGATTTGAGTTAGGTAGATGCAAAATAAACCAAGACCACCACTAGCTATACCCAAAATCCTCAAAATCGTTTCTTTGTGTTTTAGTGCTATTACAATACCGAATAACAGAGCATATAAACCTGAAGTTGCAGCACCACCTGGTACATCCGTTAAACCCATTGGTCTGTATACCTGTGTACCATTAGCTAAAGTGATCAACAAGTTATCTCCACCAAACTGGTTATTCTCAATCACTGTAGAAACAGCAAACACAAATTTACCTGGATAGTAAACCTGTAACACACCAACAATGGAACTCAAAGTATTAATGCCCCACATCAGAAACATTAAACTGTCAAAACCATTGGCTGTAATTTTTAACCTTCTAACCCAAAACAAAGGACTGAGGATGGCAAGATACATCATTGTTTGACCTAATCCTGCCGTTACCGAATTAATATAAGGATGTAGGCCGAACTGTAACAGCATAATTGCCAACACTATTATTGCTAGTCCATTTGCTGGATGTTTCTTGCTTTCTGTTGTAGGTAGCAACACCAAGAAACATAAACCAATCCCAAAAGAGGCAACTCTTATGGGTGCTCGGATTAAACCAATTCCCGGAAATAAGAGTAATATTTGCAGGGAAAACAGGATCAGGATGAAGGTGTGCGCCCTCGTCCAGTGTAGTTTTTCCCAAATAGAAGTATTTGATAGTTTCTGGCCTGTTTTTGTAATCACTGAGTCTACCTAATAAACTGATTGCCAAATTTGTATCATCTAAAATCCAGCATGATCAATATCAATATCAATTATTTACAGATTTCTCCACACTACTATTTGTAGACACTGCTTTTTGTATTGGTCTTGCTGGCACACCTACTACTATTTCACCTGCTGGTACGTCCTTGGTGACTACAGCACCAGCACCAATGATTGCCCCATTACCAATGGTTAAACTTTGGTTTCCACGTCCAACTACGATTGCCCCAGTAGAAATAATTACATCATCACCAATAACAATTTTATACTCAGAACCAACAGGCACTTGCGCGGCTAGAGTAACATTATGATATATTTCTACACGATGCCCAATTTTGACATTACAGTGAACAACAGTACCTAATCCATAATGTCGAAGTTGAATGTCTTTTTCCATTTCTACTTCTGGCGGTAGAATCGCATGAAAAACTAAAAAGTTGATTGCTTTTAATATCCGAGCAATAAAATACAGCTTTCTTTGGTATGCCTGGGAACTTAGCCACCATAGATATGATGGGTTGAACATGGTTATCCTTCATTTACTTCAAATAAATAGCTAAAGCTGCTCTACGTTTTCAATTATAATTGAGACAATTATTGTTTTAACTCTAGAAGAAAGTTAGAAGCTCCATACAAACATTCTAAATCAAGTTTATATTTTTTAATTTCAAATAACCCCTGATTGAGAATTAAATAAAAATCATACAATTCGCTTAACATTTTCCAAAAATCAAATAATATAGATTTAGTTGTGATAGAAGCCGACCCTATCTCTATTTGGATAAATTTAATTTTTCGACTCATAATCATTTCGTATGCACCTTTAAGTGCCGATAATTCAAATCCTTCAATATCTAGCTTTAAAAAAAATATTTGATTCACACCATTTTCGTTGCAAAAATCATCTAACTTAATAGTATTAACAGTTTCATACGATAGTGAATCATTTAAATTCGGTATCATAGTTTTGAGATATCCAAGTTCAGCCAGGCTTGCCCCAGGACATCCCTCCCAAGGAAGATACAATTTAGTGTAACTATTCTCTTCAGAAATAGCCAATTTGTGAAGTTTAAGGTTCTCTAGATGTTTATTTCTTTCTGATAAATAAGAAAAACAAGCTGAAGATGGTTCAAAAATATATAAATCAAAACTAACTGCTGCATAAGAACATACTTCTTTAACCATCTGTGAATAATCACCGTAATTTCCTCCAACGTCAAAAATTACCAAAGATTCATCAGTATTTCGCTTATTCAATGCAAATTCAAACGCTATTTTTTCTCCACTGAGATTAGGAGGTAATTGAGAAGCAGCCGTCCTATTCATTGCGTTTAAACATAGTTTATTCAAACCATAGAAAAAATTAAAGAAAAATGGTCTTGAGAAAATAAATAGAAAAAGTTTTAGTAACTTAGTTTTAAGACTGTACTCCCACTTCATGCTCTACCTGCTTAACATATATTAATGAATTGATTTTGGATTAATTTGATTGCTAAGTTACTAATTTTTTAACCTTTTTGATTAAAAACTTTTCTAGCGAACCTTCAAGCGTAATCTAATCTTCATACCCCAAGGAAGTCTCATTTCTATAAATTCAACATTTTTAATTTGTCCAAGAGGTAGCAACCGCTGCCAAGCAACTTTTAGCTGATAAATAAAAGTATTCCGGCTTCAAAATACCAGATAAATCCATAGCACCAACTGGTTACAATTTTTTACCCACACAAAGAATATTGTCACTAAAAGCCCGACCCCGAAACCCTAGACTTTTTGGCCAGTGCCAAGGTGTAAACGGCATACGACCAGAATTAGTGTAATCTATTTTAATATCACTCAGACCACACTCCGTAAAAATTCTTATCAGGTCAATTTCTAATAAAGCTGTAATGTGTGCTGGGTAAAGACCGGGTGCTTCTTGAAAAGCGTTAAACTGATTTTTTATAACCAAAGTCAACTTACTCAACAAACTTAACTGATTAGGTGTAGTCACAATCACCAATCCCCCTGGTTTAGCTAACCTCACCAGTTCTCGCACAAAAGCCCGTGGATTTTCTAAATGTTCAATAGTTTCCACTGCACAGACTACATCAGCAAAACTATCTGGTAAAGGTGCTTTACCTGTATCCAAATTCAAGGGAACAAATTCTATTTCTGCTGGTAAATCAGGATAGCGGATCACATCTACACCGATATAGCGGTTAGAGAGATTACCCACAAATGACCACAACCTACCACTACCACAGCCCACATCTACAAGCACACCACCATCAGGATGTAGTTGTTTTACTGTTCTAGCTACCATTTGATAAACAGGATCACTACTACCACCAAGGCTTTGTAGCGCCCGCTTTTCCACATCCATTGATACTATTGGTTTTTCCTCATCAGATGAAATCATGCCACCACCTTCTGTTCAACAACTTGAGAAAGTAGACTATCAAGCCGATTTAGTTGCTTTGCTGGATGACAAAGATACTCAGCCCGCGCTTTTCCTCCTGATGCTAAAGATGCTCTTTGATCAGGATCAGAAATCAGTTTCCCTAAAACCTGACTCAAAGCATCAATATCATTGGCTGCAACCAAACGCCCACAGGTATCATCAACAATTTCCATAGCTCCACCTATAGCTGTTGTTACCACGGGTAAACCCGCATAAAGGGCTTCTACAAAAGCAATACCAAAGGGTTCTGCTCCAGTATTGGGTTGACAATGAATGTCAGCAGCAGCCAACAAGCGTGGTACATCAGTTCGCTGCCCTAAAAATAGCACACGGTCGGCAATACCAAGTTCTTGTGCTTGCTGCTTTAATTCTGCTAAATATTCTGCCTCATGGGGACGTTGTACTCCCCCAGCTATCCAACATATCCAATTGGGGATGTCGCGTAACTGTTCCAAAGCCGAAATTAACATACTTTGGCCTTTCCAACTTTCTAAACGAGATGCTTGGACAATAACCACCGCATCATCAGGTGTATTAAGTTCGGCTCTCACTGCTTGGCGATTTAAGGCGTGATTACCAATATTTGGAGACGCTACAGGTAAATATAAAGTATCGCTGTAGGTTGAATACAGTTTTGGCACAGATGCTTGGGTGAAACGACTGTTGGCAATTACTAAATCTGGTGTCACTAACTTAGCCAAACGTTCCAGGGGATGTTCACCATTAGGCACATCATGACACCAAAAGACCAATGGTAGATTGTTAGCTTTGACAACTGACCCAAAAATTGCCTGTGGCCAGCAAGAATGACAAATTACAAGATCAAATCCTTCTTGGTTTAACAGTTGCTGGAGTTGTTGTCTAGCTCTCCAGACTGTCCAAGGACGACTTATTTTTACCTTACCCAGAATATGAACATTTGCATCTAAACTTCGCAGTTCATTGGCCAATCTCCCCTCAAAGCATAAGGCAAAGTGATGTTGCATCTGTGGACATAAACTTTGCTCTTTTGCCAGTGTCACCAGCAAAGTTTCTATCCCACCAAATAAATTTCCTGCATGAATGTGCAAAACTTTCATTACAAATCTACTGGTTTTGGTATAACTGCATAGCTGTGTTCTTGATTCAAAACTTGCTCATAGAACTCAAAACTGCGTTGCGCCATAGTTATATGGTTAAAGTACTCGGCTCGTTTGCGGCTGGTTTTAACGAGTCTGTTTCGCAGTCCAGATTCATACAGCAGTCGTTGTGAAGCTTCAGCTAAAGCCACTGGATCGTTAATTGGTACAGTCAAACCTTCTTGTTCATGCCGACTTACCCAAGGTACACCACTACAGGGAATATTGGCATTAATTACGGGACAACCACTAGCCATTGCTTCTACTTGAACTAGCCCAAAACCCTCACTACGGACATTAGAAGGAAACCAAAGACTCGTTGCAGCGTGATAAGCACCTACAAGTTCATCTTCACTTACACGACCTAACCAAACAATACGCTTATCTACTCCTAGTTTTATCGCTAGATTTTTTAGTTCTTGTTCTAGAGGACCAACACCAATAATTACCAGTGTTCCTGATACCCGACTCAGAGCTTCAATTGCTATATGGAATGCCTTGTAATAGACTAATCTACCAACCGCCAGCCAGATTGGACCTGCTGGATATTTATCATGGAGACTATGACTGAAAGCAATAGCCTTTTTGTTGGGTTGACTGTAGTTAGAAGCATCTAGACCAAGTGGCAGATAACTCAATTTATCACTGTAAAAACGTAAAAATTTTGAACCTTGAATATAAGGTAAACTGGTTGTCAAAATTTGTGAACTTTTACTGTAAACTATATGTTCAAATGGACGTAATCCATATTTCAAAAACTTTTGTTTAATAATGTCACTGTGGTGCGTAATTACTAAAGGTAAGCGATTGCGTAGCATTGTTAAAGCCATTAGCATTGTGGGATTAGGCGTATGCAGATGCAGGAGGGTATTGGGGTCTTTAACTATCTGACATAGTTTTTTAGGAAGTTCTGGACAAACATCAAATCGAGCCAATGATAAAAGCCGACCCATCCGCGTCACACTAACATTACCATCCATTTCTTCAACGGTATGGGTTCTCTTAGATAATCTTCCTTGCTGATCAAAAGCATTCACACAAACTACATGAACTTCTGCACCTAAAGCAGCCTGAGTTTGAGCTAGAGTTTGTACGTGAGTCTCTATCCCTCCCCTGTCTGGAGGATAATATTTAGATAAATGAATAATCCGATAATTTGGTGTTTTAGGCATGGTTTTTTAAGATTAAAAGCAAAACGCCTGGTTAATCAACGAAACATGATTACGAGTCACTCTAGCCAAGTCTAAATGGACTTATTTATACTTTGATAAAGTACCCATTTTTCACTCTTAAAATCACACACCCTGATAATTTGTCAATGTGAAAAGGCTATTCTGACATCCAGAGTAGCTAACCCATAATAATGAAACGAACAATACTTTACTTTGTACTTAATAGGGATTGCCATGTAGCATAATTATCTTGCCAAATAGATTCTAACACGGTGTAAATGTCAGTAGCAACAGATTCATTTAAGGGAACAGATAACTGTATCCATATACAGCGGTCATCTCTGAGAACGTCCTGACCTAAAAACCAAGGTAGCAACCGATTTAAGGTAACATCGTATTTATAACGATTTTGCATAAATTGAGATGAAGTCACAGTACCACCACCACGGGGATTGATACAGGCTGTCAGATAAGCTTGTTTGGTGTCACTGTAAAGTGCATAGTAACCAACTCCTTTTAACTGTTTAATTTTGTTCTCGCTATCCTTAACTAAATCTTTAGCTATCTGGATTAAAAAGGGGTTTTGATCGCCTCTGGTATTAACTACATAACCCATCTGCACTGTTAGATTCTGTCCGTTTTTGAGATAGTTGTAATCTTGTGCAAAGTCCACAATGATAGACTCATAAGTTATGAGCGGATTTTTATATGTTTGCCGACCCAGGGGCTTGAATTTAACTTGTTGCCAGTTATTGACAGCGAGATGATCGGGAAAAATAGCAGTACCAATTGGTCGTTTGTTGGCGAATGAATAGATAGCAGTCAATATAATTCCTATCCAGGTTGCAGTAAGTAGAAAGCGCCTCTTTGGTTCTAATGTGACTGTTGTAGTAGGTTGAGGGGCTGCTGTCGGGGATAAAAATTCGACTGGCAATATCCAGTTACATAAGGCTGCAAAAGTAATAGTTGCGATCGCCATAAAAATAGTTCCCCCAGTATCTCCGTGCCAATAGTGAAACTGGTTGCGGTTGTTGACTATCACAGCTAATAAAGCGACGCGAATACAGCCGACTAAAAATCCTGTAGCAAAGGCAGATAAAACTAATCCGCACCGCTGTTTCCAGGTCAGTGGAAAAACTACTACCATAATCAGCATACTCAACTGCATTAGCCACACAATCAAAACTCCGCCTGTGCAGAAATAGAGAACTTCTACTTGACCTGTAGGCAGTTTGACCAAATTCCCAAAGTGAGTAGCACCAAACCCTAAATAGTGGAGTAAAAAAGCAGATATTGTTGCAGTTACCTCATTAAAATGCAGCTGTGTAGTGAAAATTCCATTGATAAAGCTATAGGGAAAAATCATGAATAATAATAATAGGAATAAGCGCCAATAATGCCTTAATCCTGAAAAGCCAAAAGATAGTAATCCTAACCCAAAACCAGCGAGAACAGGACCAAATCGAAATAGCATTAGGTCTAAATGCCAAAGATTTATAGGTCTAATTATGACTATAAATATCAAACATATTCCTAAAATACTAGAAAAAAAATTTGGACTATTTTCTGTCCTCTGGTTTTGCCAGAGTAAATATAAAATACCTCCCCAATATAGTGCATAAAATGCAATTTGTTCACCTTCTATTGGGTGATTTTTAATCATATCCAAATGCAAAATAGCCAAGGTGCTAAAAATCCCCAACAAATAAAATTGTTGAGTTGGCTGCCAGGAATTAAATCGGAGCAAAAAAGCTTTTTGGGCTTGCTTCAGTTTCTGATTACTGATTAACATTCTTATCTCCGATTCTTATCCAATATTTTTATCTATCATGCGTATCCAACGAGTCATATTCCATATAGTAATCAAGCAAACACCTGATAGTATTGTTCCTAAATTTATTCTCACTGAATTTTTAACTAAATTTCTAGTCTGCTGTTTCTTGGCAGCATTCACAGTAGCTGAGGAAGTTTGAGCAGCTTTTTGAATTTGTTCAGATATTTTATTCTTCAATTCTTGGGTAGATTGACTAGAACCTTCTTCATTGGGGATATTTAATATTCTAGCTAAGTTATTTAATTGTTGCGGGGAGTTGGTTGCATTCAATCTCTCAGTCACTTTTTGAAATTGCTCTTGTTGTTGCCCCTGTTGATTTATGAATTGATTATTTATATTTTTATAGAGTGTTAGACTATTATTAATCCCTAATGGTAGCATCAGCAGATAGAAAATTCCGATTAGTAAAGCAGTCCAGGATAGAAATTTTAAAATGCCGATTTGCCTTGGTTTAACTATACTGCCTTTGTTATATAAAAATATAAACGTTAATCCCAACAAAATAGACCATACATGATCTACCATTTGTCCCATGACCTGAAATTCCCAAGCAGGATTTGTTAGCTGGGGAGGAATCAAAATACTAATGTAATCAATGAGAGAAAATATTAATAGAATATAACCAAGAACCCGTATCAAAGGAAAAGAGAGATTCTGTATAACTTCTGTGATTTCTATGGGCTTTTGTGGCTGTTTTTCCTGGTTTTTTGTTTTCATTTTTACGTTTCTAGTAATATTTAGATAAGCTATTGCTGGATATTAATGGATTAGACTAGGTATAAAAGCGTTTCAACAAGTTGACACCTTAATATTAGCACTTTATTAAATAAATTTACATCTATTCATTACATTGAGCTATGAGGATAAAATATTTTACTTTTTGGTATTTTTCAACCATAAATTTACTTAAAAATATATTTGAGTGGTCTAGGTGATGCACGATACTTAACTGTTGCTCAACCTTGAGAACTCTGATCGATCAATGATTCAACTGATCAATTTCCGACAAGTTACCTAAAATCCTCTTTCCATAGGCGCTTTTGCGTAGTTGTGCATAGGATTCATCTGAAAACAACAATTATTGACTAATGCTACTATATTCACTTGGTAAGTATTTCACCTTTATGATGTGCACGTCAATTATCTTCATCATAATTTTACCTGTATCTTTTTGACTCTAGACCAAAGCTGATTTTTCTCTTTACCGTATTTGATATGGTTGTGCCCAGACATATATGACATATATGACATATATGATTGTAAAGTTTGGTGCAGTAATTTAGGCTAATGTATTGACAACTACATCAATTTTAGCCAAACTAAACAACGATGCTCAGGATGCTCAGGAATGTGTGTATTAAATATTTTTAACCGTTGTGAATCACATACCGTGTACATAAGAGATTTATAAGCTGTGCTAATAATAGTAATCCCCATTACTAAAAATATAGTCTATTATGAAAATCCGTAAAATTATAGTGATCGCCTATCGAAAACAAACACAAAAATCAAGATTTGAGAACCAAGAAAATCACATTCAAACTACATAAACTACATAGAGAAGAATATGGAAGAATATTTGCAGTATTTGTCAATACTTAAGCGGCGTTGGTTGCCCACTACTATAGTTTTTTTAACTCTTTTGGCCTTGAGTATAGTTAAAACAGTCATAGAAACCCCCATTTATCAGGCAGGAGGCCAGTTGGTACTAAAAAAGAACTCTACCTCTTCCCTAACAGGAGTAGGCAGCCAACTAGGACAGTTAGAAAGTTCAGTCAGTGGTAGACCCTTGGGAACAGAGGTAGCTGTTTTACGTTCTCTGCCTTTAGCAGAAAAAACGATAAATACCCTTGGTTTCAATATCAATCCTCTAGTCTTTTTAAAAGACCTGCAAGTCAGAAACATTGAAAACACAGATATTTTAGAATTATATTATACAAGTCCAGATCCCAGAACAGCGGCTTCAGTTGTTAACACTTTGATGAAACTCTATATAGAGAATGATATAAATGCCAACCGCGCTCAAACCAGATCTGCTAGAGACTTTATTGCCCAACAGTTGCCGCTGAGAAAAGCCGCATTGCAAGCTGCTGAACGCAGATTACAATTGTTTAAACAGCAAAATAGAGTTTTAGACCTGAAAACAGAAGCTACGTCTAACCTAAGTATTATTACTACCTTGGATGGACAAGTAGCAGCAGCTAGATCCGATCTATCTGCCCAAACTGCCCGGATGCAATCAATCCAACAATTATTTGGTATAAGTTCCCAGGAGGCTGTACTGGCGGGTTTTGTGGGTGAATCTCCATCGACAACTTCGGTTCTTGTAAAGTTGCAAGATATCCAGCAAAGGATAGCTGTTACAGGTTTGCGTTTGACCGATACCCACCCGACGATGATTGACCTCAAACAAGAGGAGGTTATCCTCAAAAAAGAACTCAAGAAACGGATAGAACAAAGCTTTATAGGTAAATCAGGACGTTTCAATGAGATCCAAGGGCCTGAAGAAATTGTACAACAAGGTGATTTACAACAAGGAATTTTGCAGCAATACGCTAATGCTGAAGCTGAACGACTTAGTTTGCAGGTAAGGCTGAAATCGTTGGCTCAAGTCATTGAATCTTACAGACAAAGGAGTAATAGCTTACCACAGCTAGAATTTCAACAACGTCAGTTGGAACGGGAAATAGCTGCAACTGAATCTAGTTACCAAAACCTTCTGGCTCGGTATCAAGAACTACAGGTAGCAGAAAACCTGCAAGTGAGCAATGCTAGGATTCTCACACCTGCCTTAATTCCAGGAGCGCCGATTAGAAGCCGTCAGTATATAAACTTACTACAAGGATTAATTGGTGGAATTGTTTTGGGGGTGGCCACTGCGCTTCTTTTAGAAAGATTGGACAATACTATCAAAACTCCACAATCGGCCAAAGACTTATTGGGTTACACCTTATTGGGTTATATTCCTCCTTTTCCCAATGACAGTTTTACTCCAGAAGTTATTGTTAGAAATCAGCCTGATTCACCAATTAGCGAAGCTTTTCGGATGCTGCAAACTAACCTGAGATTCTTCAACTCAGAACAATCCATTAAGGTGATTGTGGTAGCTAGTTCTGTACCAAAAGAAGGTAAATCAACAGTTGCGGCTAATTTATCCTTCTCTATATCTCAATTAGGACGCAATGTATTATTAGTAGATGCAGATTTGCGAAATCCCAGCCAACATAAAATTTGGGAAATAGGCAATGAAGTAGGCTTGGGTAACATTCTCAAAAGTCAGGCAGATGTAGACCAGGCTTTGACTCAAATTACTCCTAACTTAGAAGTGATTACCGCTGGGGAATCAAACAATAACCCAGCTGCACTGCTCGATTCTAGTCAAATGGCTGTATTTGTTGCTCAGGTGGCACAAAGATATGATTTTGTCATCATAGATACTGCGCCGTTAACTTTGGCTGCTGATGCAACGATTTTGGGTAAATTGGTAAATGGAATTTTGTTTGTTGTTAAGCCAGGAGTAGTTACTTCTACTAGTATTTCTCTTTCTAAAGAAATGTTGGAGAAAGCTGATCAAAATGTTTTAGGTATGGTGATGAATGGCATCCATGTTAACCAACAATATTATGCTTATGGAGAAAGTACGGTTTAGCGGTTTTCTCTATTGTCTAACTGTATTGTGTTTTTTGATAAATAGTCAACATTTGTTTACCTAAACGTTCGTGACTAAAACGCTCTGTAACTGTATTCCTTGCTTGTTCTGAGATGATTTGACGTTTTTCTGGGTGATCTAGTAAATCTAAAATAGCTGCTGCTAAAGCTTTTGGTTCTCCAGGAGGAACTCCAACTGCATCATAATTATGGGTAAATAACTCTGCTGCACCACCAGCTTGGGATACTATCACTGGTTTACCACAAGCCATTGCTTCCACTATTGCCAAACCAAAGGGTTCTGGTTGGGTGCTGGCGTGAACTACAATATCCAAAGCACGGTAAATTGCTGCTATATCTTGCTGAAAACCGAGAAAATCAACTTTGTCTGCAATATTCAAATTGGCGGCTTTTTCTGTTAATTCCTGTTCGGAAAATTGGGAACCGCGAGTTTTATATATTGCTCCTCCCACAATACAGAAACGTAGGTTTACATGAGGATGGGTTTTGATAATTTCTGATGCTGCTTCTAGGAAAATATCATGACCTTTCCAACGAGCAAAGGTAGCAACTAGTCCAACTCGTAGGGGAAGTTGGGGAGTCGTGGGAGTAGGGGAGAAGTAATTGATATCTACGGCGTTATAAATTACTTCTATTGGTAAATTTGGTAGTGTGGCTTTAGCATCTTTGGCTACAGCTTGGGAAATAGCAATTCCCAGTTGAGCGCGATCGCTCATCAATTTTAAAACCTGTGCCATTAATGGACGTGAGCCATAGAAGTCATGAATGTGCCAAACTATAGGTATAGCATTGATTCTCGCTAATGTAGTGAGTAAATGAGTTTTAATACCGTTGGAGTGAATTAAGTCTGGGTTGAGTTCAAGGAGCGATCGCTGAAATTCTCCCAGATATTTACCCATATTGGGTAAAATCTTGACTAATCCTAATAGTAATGTCAATCCTGCTATAGCTTTATTAGTACCTTTTAAGGCACTGTCACCAAGTTGGTTAAACTCTTCTGGCAGCTTCAGTAATTTTACTTGCACTCCTAATTTTTCCGCCTTTGCTATCAAAGGTCCCTCAGTACAAACAATGAGATGCAGTTGAATATCTGGCTTTGTATTCAGAAGCGCAGCCATAATAGTTAGTAAAACTCTTTCCGCACCACCAATAGCTCCTACCGGGTTCACAAATACAATTTTCATATATTTTCTGCACCCGCTAATTTTAAATAAGATTGGGCAATAATCTGAGCGTGATTAGACCAAGAATATTTTTGAGCTTGACTCAGACGCATATTCAAACGAGGAGCAATAGTTGAGTTTAATAATAGCTTACTTACCGTTTCTACCCAAGCCGACACATCTGCTGTTGGGCAGTATATCACTCCTTGCCCACCCACTTCACGCAGTACAGGAATATCACTAGCAACTACTATTGCTCCACAAGCTAAGGCTTCAATTACAGGTAATCCAAAACCTTCTGCTTCACTTGTTAATAACACGGCTGATGCTCGTTGGTAAAGGGCTGCAATGGTAGCGCGTTCTAAACCCTGTAAGTGAATTATTGACTTACTAATATTCAAGTCAGCAATTTGTTGTTGTTGGCTTTGTGTCCACTCTCCACTTACTTTAACCAGTTGTAACTCTGGATGAATACTTCGTACTTGTGCAAATACATTTAATAAAATATCAATTCGCTTTCTGGGAATACAGCTACCAACGTGGAGGAGATAAGGAACATTACCTATTTGTTTTAATATTCCTTGGTCAATATTACTTTGATTCCCAGTATTAATACTAAATTCGGCGGCGATACCTAAAGGAGCTTGAACCAGACGTGATGGTTCTACCAGTTGGTAATGCTCAATTTGTTTTCTAACTTCTGCGGTAGAATAAAATACAACTGCACAGGATTGTAAACCGCGTAAAATTCTCTGAGACATGGCTTGATACCAAGCTGGTCTAGGTTCCTTTTCTGGTTCTAAAAGCGAGCGAAAAGCGTCAATATCATGACAGTATACTCCCGTCCGTTCTGGGGGTAAAACTAATGCTAAATGGGCATAGGAGTGGTCAGCAATGTGATAAAAATCGAATTCTGGCACTCTTTTTTTGAGATACTGGGGATAGTACCAAACTCGGTTAAGTAAACGGTCTGCATTATACGCAAAGTGCTTTTTACCAATTCGAGGAATGTATTGAAATCGCCTTTTGAATGTGGGAAGAACCTGTATAGCTTGAATAGATGCAGTGTGTTCAGATGGCAGGTTATTGAGTAGCATCTGAGCGCATAAATCCATGCTATGCCAGTTTTCTTCCAGGTAATCGGGGATAATAGCAAGACGCATTTGAGTCCTATTGTTAAGGTATTGTTGACAGCCAGTATGTCAGAGTAGAATACTGTTGTGTACAGATGAACTGATGAATAGAATAAATTAAAAAGTATAAATAATTGCGTAAATCCTATGGTAATTACAGTTATAGTGCCTCGTCTACCCCCTGCGGTTGATGGAGTGGGAGACTATGGGCTAAATTTAGCCAAACAAATGCGTCAAGATTTTGGTGTCATTACGGAGTTTATCATCGGTGATGCAAATTGGTCTAGAGAAGATTTTGTGGAAGGATTTGTAGTTAAGCAGGTAGCGAATAAATCTGAATCTGCTATGTTGAAATTATTACCTCAAAATCAGGATTCAGAACAAACTGTGCTGCTGCATTATGTGGGCTATGGTTACGCTAGGAGAGGTTGTCCGGTTTGGTTGGTGAATGCTTTAGAAAAATGGCGAAAAGCTGGAAATAACCGCCGTTTAGTGACGATGTTCCACGAACTCTATGCTTTTGGTAAAATTTGGACAAGTCAGTTTTGGACATCACCACTCCAAAGAAATTTAGCAGCGCGTTTGGTAAAATTGAGCGATCGCTGTATTACCAGTAAACAAGGATATGCTGAGATTATCAGTAAATTCAGTCAGGGTACGCACTCTGATATTCCTACTTTACCCGTTTTTTCTAATGTGGGTGAACCGGAATATCTCACCCCTTTATCAGCACGTTCTCGAAGGTTGGTAATATTTGGTGGTGCTGGAACCCGTTCTCGTGTTTATCAAAAATCGCAATTAGCATTACAGCGGACTTGTCAAGAGTTGGAAATTGAGGAAATATTAGATATTGGACCTGCTCTAGATTTTGATATTACCCCAATTAATAATATTCCTGTTACTTGCTTAGGAATTAAGTCTGCTCCAGAAATCAGCAGTATATTATCAACTTCCTTGGTGGGTTTTTTTAATTACCCGCTGGAATACTTGACAAAATCAGGAATTTTTGCTGCTTACTGCGCTCATAAAGTTTTACCTGTGGGTACATGGTATGCAGGACAAGACTTAGATGGTTTGGTAGCAGGGAAACATTACTGGTTGGGAGATAGGTATGAACAGATGATGAATTTAGCCGATGGTCACATTGTGGCGGATAATGCCTATAATTGGTATGAAAAGCATAATTTATCGGCACAAGCTCGGATTTTTACGAATTTTATAACAAACCGCAGAGGCGCAGAGAACGCAGAGGAATGAAAAACACAGAGTTTTATAACCTACAAAAGCTACGGCTTTCGATAGAATGGTAAATAGACTTAAAATACATGATTATTTTTATTAAGCGTAATTCCCCATGACCATGAACCGCCGCTACCACATTACTACCTTCGGTTGCCAAATGAATAAAGCCGATTCAGAGCGTATGGCTGGCATCCTAGAAGACATGGGCTTTGAATGGTCAGAAGATCCTAATGATGCAAACGTAATTCTATACAATACTTGTACAATTCGGGATAATGCCGAACAGAAAGTTTATTCTTACTTGGGTAGACAAGCAAAACGCAAGCATGAACAACCTGATTTAACTTTAGTCGTTGCTGGTTGTGTCGCTCAACAAGAAGGTGAAGCTTTGTTGCGTCGTGTGCCAGAATTAGATTTAGTCATGGGTCCGCAACACGCTAACAGGCTTAAAGATTTGCTAGAGTCGGTTTTTGATGGTAATCAAGTTGTTGCAACGGAAGAAGTACATATTATCGAAGATATCACCCAACCTCGTCGAGATAGTAAAGTGACAGCTTGGGTAAATGTGATTTATGGCTGTAATGAACGTTGTACTTATTGTGTAGTTCCTAACGTGCGTGGTGTGGAACAGTCTCGCACACCAGAAGCTATTCGCGCCGAAATGGAACTATTAGGAAAACAAGGTTATAAAGAAGTAACACTGCTTGGTCAAAATATTGACGCTTATGGACGAGATTTACCAGGCTCTACTGCTGAAGGTCGTCACCTGCACACCTTGACAGATTTACTCTATTATGTTCATGATGTGCCTGGGATTGAAAGGCTCAGATTTGCTACTAGCCATCCCCGTTATTTTACAGAACGATTAATTAAAGCTTGTGCAGAATTGCCCAAGGTGTGCGAACACTTCCATATTCCCTTTCAGTCTGGGGATAATGAGCTTTTGAAGGCAATGTCACGGGGTTACACGCAGGAGAAATATCGCCGGATTATTGATACTATTCGTCGTTATATGCCGGATGCTTCAATTAGCGCAGATGCAATTGTGGGTTTTCCTGGGGAGACAGAGGAACAGTTTGAAAATACTCTGAAATTGGTGGATGATATTGGTTTTGATTTGTTGAATACCGCTGCATATTCGCCCCGACCAGGAACACCTGCGGCTTTGTGGGATAATCAATTGAGCGAAGAAGTGAAGAGCGATCGCTTGCAAAGATTAAACCATTTAGTTAACGTGAAAGCAGCAGAGCGATCGCAGCGGTACTTTGGCAGAATCGAAGAAGTTTTAGTAGAAGACCAAAACACCAAGGATAAAACCCAGGTGATGGGACGCACAGGCGGAAATCGTCTCACCTTCTTTACAGGCGATATTAACGAACTGAGAGGGCAAATAGTCAAGGTGAAAATTACCGAAGTTCGTCCTTTTAGCTTGACTGGTGAACCAGTAGAAGTGCGGGAAGCGGTGACGGTTTGAGGTGACAGGTGACAGGTGACAGGTGACAGGTAATAGGTAATAGGTAATAGGTAATAGGTAATAGGTAATAGTTAATTAATTTAACCCAATCCCCAGTCCCCAGTCCCTAATTTCCTGATTTTTCTTCACCTAAAATGATTACAATTAGTGTTGATGCTAGATAATGGGAAAGCCTTGACATTTATTCACCCCTCTAGCCCGAAAAAAAAGAACTAATCACTATGCGAACTCACTATTGCGGCGAACTCCGAAAAGAGCATATTGGAGAAACTGTTACCTTTTATGGATGGGTAGACCGTCGCCGCGATCATGGGGGCGTGATATTCTTAGATTTACGCGATCGCTCAGGCATAGTACAAATTGTCAGCGATCCGCAACGCACCCCAGACTCCTACGAACAGGCCAACGCCATACGCAATGAATACGTTGTTAAAATCACAGGTAGAGTCACCCAACGCCCCGCAGAATCCCTGAATCCCCGCATTCCTACCGGTGCAGTAGAAATTTACGCGGATCAAATTGAACTCCTCAACGCTGTCCGCAAACAGTTACCTTTCCAAGTTTCCACCGCAGACACAGAAAACGTGCGGGAAGACTTGCGGTTAAAATATCGTTATTTAGACTTGCGACGGGAACGCATGGCGCAAAATATGCAACTGCGTCATCAAGTCATTAAAGCAATGCGTCGCTATTTGGAAGATACAGAAGGTTTCATCGAAATTGAAACCCCAGTGCTTACCCGTTCCACTCCTGAAGGTGCGCGTGATTATATCCTTCCCAGTCGCGTTAATGAAGGTGAATGGTTCGCTTTACCTCAGTCACCCCAACTATTTAAGCAAATATTGATGGTATCGGGTATGGATAGATACTATCAAATTGCGCGATGTTTCCGCGATGAAGATTTACGCGCAGACAGACAACCGGAGTTTACACAATTAGATATGGAAATGAGTTTCATGTCTGAAAATGAAATTATTGAACTCAATGAAAAGTTAGTTTGTCACATTTTCAAAACCGTTAAAGGAATTGATTTACCTCGTCCTTTTCCGCGTCTCACCTACAAAGATGCGATGAATAAATATGGAAGTGATAAACCAGATACCCGCTACGGTTTGGAATTAGTTGATGTTTCTGATGTTTTAAAAGATTCGGGTTTCAAAGTTTTTAAAGATGCAATTTCCAAAGGTGGAATAGTTAAAATTCTCCCTATTCCTAACGGTAATGATGCAATTTCTAATGTTCGCATTAAACCAAATGGTGACATTTTCAGAGAAGCAGCAGAAGCTGGTGCGAAAGGTTTAGCTTATATCCGCGTGCGGGAAAATGGAGAAATTGACACCATCGGCGCAATTAAAGATAATTTGACACCAGAACAAAAGCAGGAAATTCTCAACCGTACAGGTGCAAAAGCTGGTCATTTGTTATTATTTGCGGCTGCTGATGCTGGTACTGTGAATAAAACTTTAGATAGAATTCGCCAATTTGTAGCTAGGGAATTTAATTTAATTCCAGCAGATAACATTAATTTCCTCTGGGTTACAGAATTCCCGATGTTTGAATGGAATGCTGATGAAAAACGTCTGGAAGCATTACACCACCCATTTACCGCACCCCATCCTGATGATTTGCATGATTTAAAAACCGCCCGCGCTCAAGCCTATGATTTGGTGTTTAATGGGTTTGAAGTTGGTGGTGGAAGTCTGCGAATTTATAAGCGAGAAATTCAAGAACAGGTGTTTGAAGCTATTGGTTTATCACCAGAAGAAGCACAAAGTAAATTTGGCTTTTTGTTAGAAGCTTTTGAATATGGTACACCTCCTCATGGTGGTATTGCTTACGGTGTAGATCGTTTGGTAATGTTGTTAGCTGGAGAAGAATCAATTCGTGATGTGATTGCTTTTCCGAAGACTCAACAAGCGCGTTGTTTATTAACAGATGCACCTTCAAATGTGGACGCGAAGCAGTTGAAAGAACTTCATGTTGCTTCGACTTTTAAACCGAAAGCGTAAGTGATTACAACTTTTGTTATTCCCTCTGCTAAGTTTTTAGTGGAGGGTTTATTTTTTATGATTTATTTCACGCAGAGACGCAGAGGAGCAGAGAAGAGAAAAAGAGTATGGTATAAAAATATATTAGTTATATTTGTGAGATAAGATGTCAATTCCTGATTTTCAATCTATTATGCTTCCTTTGTTGCAATATGCAGGTGATGGTAAGGAGCATTCTTTAAGAGAAGCTATTATATCTTTAGCTGATATTTTTAATTTAAGTGATGAGGAAAAAAAGGAATTATTACCCAGTGGACAGCAAGCTGTTTTTGATAATAGAGTAGGTTGGACTAGAACTCATTTGAAAAAAGCTGGTTTATTACAAGATCCAAAACGTGGTTTTTTTCAAATTACAGAACGAGGAAAGGAAGTATTAAGTCAAAATCCTGCGGAAATTAATCTCAAGTTTCTTAATCAATTTCCAGAGTTTATAGAATTTAAAACCAGTAAAAAAGATAATGATAAATCAGAATCAGAAATAATAGAAATATCTGAAACTACTCCGCAAGAATCTATAGAATTTGGTTATCAGAAAATTAGAAAAGAATTAGAGTTAGAAATATTGAACCGTGTTAAAAGCTGTTCACCTGATTTTTTTGAACGGTTGGTAGTCGATTTATTGGTAAAAATGGGTTACGGTGGTTCAAGACGTGATGCAGGGAGAGCGATTGGTAAAGGTGGAGATGGGGGAATTGATGGGATAATTAAAGAAGATAAATTAGGTTTAGATATTGTTTATATTCAAGCAAAAAGATGGGATAACACGGTTGTGGGTAGACCGGAAATTCAAAAGTTTGTCGGTGCTTTACATGGACAAAGAGCGAGAAAAGGTGTTTTTATAACTACTTCTAAATTTTCCCAAGAAGCTAGAGAATATGTATCTATAATAGATAGTAAGATTGTTTTAATAGATGGACAAGAATTAGCGCAATTAATGATTGATAATCATGTGGGTGTATCAACTGTCTCTATTTACGAGATTAAAAAAATAGATTCAGACTATTTTACAGATGAGTAATCAAAAACCTCAATCTTCCTCTCTGCGCCTCTGCGCCTCTGCGTGAGATATTCTTATATTAAAAAACAGGGGAAAATCAAAAATCCCCTGTCAAATTTATCGACAAACTTCCTCTAAAGTGCTGGTAAAATTAGGATAAGAAATAGCCGCAGCTTCCGCACGGTGAATAGTCGTAGTACCACTAGCATTGAGAGCAGCGATCGCTAAACTCATTCCTATTCTATGATCTGTATGGCTGTCTACCTCCGCACCCATTAAAGCAGTACCACCAGTAATTTCCATCCCATCGGGTAATTCTGTCACTTTTGCACCCATTTTATTGAGTTGTTGCGCCATCACGGTAATGCGATCGCTCTCTTTAACCCGCAATTCTGCCGCATCTCTAATAATTGTTGTCCCTTGGGCAAACGTCGCAGCTACCGCTAAAATGGGAATTTCATCAATTAATCTCGGTATAATATCCCCAGCAATAGTACAGCTTTTTAACTGACTAGAACGCACCCGTAAATCTGCGACCGGTTCCCCAGCCACTTCTCGCTGATTTTCTAGCTGGATATCTGCACCCATCATTGCTAAAGCTTCTAAAATTCCCGTGCGGGTAGGGTTCACACCTACATTTTCCACCACCAACTCAGAACCGGGAACAATAGAACCCGCAACTAACCAAAAAGCCGCAGAACTAATATCACCAGGAACAACAACTTTTTGACCGTATAACCTCGCATTTCCTGTTACAGTCACGCTGTTAGTCTCCGGGTCTATACTTAATTCTGCCCCAAAAGCCCTTAACATCCGTTCGCTGTGATCTCGTGATAAAGCAGGTTCACTGACAGTAGTTTTACCGTCAGTGTTTAAACCAGCCAGCAAAATACAGGATTTTACCTGCGCCGAAGCGATGGGAGAATGATAATGAATCGGTTTAAGTGCTTGTCCTTGAATTGCTAAGGGTGCTAGGGTGTTACCTTTGCGTCCCCAAATTTCTGCGGCCATTTGTTGTAAAGGTTTGACAACACGGGACATGGGACGCGATCGCAAAGAATCATCACCTGTCACCGTAAAAAACCGCCCAGGATGGGAAGCTAACAAACCTAACATCAGTCTGATGGTTGTTCCAGAGTTACCCGCGTTCAACACATCCACAGGTTCTTGAAAGTTCCCTAAACCAATACCTTTAACCCGCACCAACTCTGTATTTAATTCGGAAATTTCCGCACCCAGCGCCCGAAAACAGTGAGCAGTGCTGCGGGGATCTTCACCCAAAAGCAGTCCTTGAATCTCAGTTTCACCTTCAGCGATCGCACCCAACATCAAAGCCCGATGGGAAATTGATTTATCCCCAGGAACTCGGATGCGACCCTGTAGAGACAGGCCAGCGGGGGGTCGCTGAATAATTAGGTTATGAGAAGCGTTTTCTTGAGTTTCTAAAGTTATAACAGCAGCCGACATTAGTATAAACTAGCTTTTGAATAGATTGGAAATTTCTCAGTGACTTCTGATGCTGCCACTCCCTAGTATCCTACCGCTTTTCGTCGTCCGCAACTTACTCAAATCTGCCCAAGTTTAATAGATAATACAGATGAATTATGGAGTGTGGAAAATTCTAAGTTTTGACAAAAATATTCACAACCTTGATTTACAGACTGACTATACCTAGAAAAAACATCATTTTCGCGGTTTAGCTTTCGATCCTATCTTTTTGCATCTTGATTTGTCTAGATTAACAAATTAGTAGATTCGGTTAATATTAAGCAGGTTTTACTATTTAGTTGCTTAAACTCACTTTTTAGATCACCTAGTGTTCATTTGATTTTATTCTACAGCTTCTCACACTTATTGCTCTCATGCTCACCCATCACCGCAAACCTGTTTGTTTATCAATTATTTCCACAGACTTACCAGTTTGGTCTGTTATGGAAACTGCTGGAACACTGTATCAAAAAGATACAGATCAATTTCATTTACTATTGACAGCACCACCTCTAATTAGTTGTGAAATAGGAAGTTTACTGAGTCCAGAAGATACCCTTCATCAGACTAGAAAAAATCTTGACACACCCACCAGTCCCAGAATTTTGTGGTTGGAAATATCCCCTTACCGAGTAACTATGACTATGCAAGGTAACACTCAAGTAAGTTATCGACATTTCTGGGAACAAGGCGTTTATGGTATTAGTCGCTATTGGTTGCCCAATGAATCTTTACAACCACAAAAGCCAATTCGCTTACGTAATTTTACTAATAGCTTGAACCTCAGCAGACAAGGTTTACCAGAACATTTGCGAATTGAGTATGAATTGTGGTCAGACAAACTCCAATTGGGACGCTATATACTGAATTTGGAAATCGACAACTGATAATTTTTAGTTGTTCAGTTATCAGTTGTCCCTGTTCCCTGTTCCCTGTCACCTGTTCCCTATTTACTAATAACCAGGTTCGTTTCCTGGTTTCCATTTAATATTGCACCCAATACTCGGCTGTTGTTCACTTGTAACTGCTTGATCAGCCAAAACAGCTTCAATTGCTGCTCGTAAATCTGCACCTGTGACCGGTTTATTATTACTAGGGCGGCTATCATCTAATTGTCCGCGATACACTAGGTTTCTTTGGTGATCAAATAGGAAAAAATCAGGTGTGCAAGCTGCTGTGTAAGCTTTTGCTGTGGCTTGGGTTTCGTCGTAACACAAAGGAAATTTAAATCCTAACTCAGCTGCCATTTCTTTTAATGATTCAGGTGCATCATTGGGGTAGTTTTGAGCATCGTTAGCACTAATAGCAACAATTCCTAAATCAGTATTGAAGTAATCTTTTCCTAATTGGGCTAATTCTGTTTGAATATGCTTGACAAATGGACAATGCCGACAAATAAACATCACTAGTAATGCTTTTTTGTCTGCAAAATTAGCCAGTGAAATATTCTCTCCAGATACCACTTCTGGTAGATGAAATTCTGGTGCTTTAGTACCTAGCGGTAACATTGTTGAAGCAGTTAAAACCATAGATTCCCCTTTGCTTAATGCTTACAACATACCATGAAATTTTTTCAAAAATTCCCAAAATTAAAGACGGGAATTTTCCCGTCTCTCTAATTTTTAAACTGTTTTTTAAGCAAATTTTTAATTATTTTTTACAGGCTGGACAAAATTCCGATCACACCGTGTCCTGTGAATACCTCTAATGCTATCAGTGAAATGAAACCAATCATTGCTAAACGACCGTTGAGTAGTTCTGCGTAGGGTGTAAAGCCAGTGCGATCGCCTTGTTCGTCTATATATATCTTTGGCTCAACCGCGAAGTTATTCATTTTACCTTGGTCGTCAATCATAGAACCGCTTGCACGCATTGGTTTATTTCCTTAATTTTTCGTTATGTAAAGAACTGTAACAATAAAATTAATATTTGTAAAGTATCTTGAGCATCTATAGCTATAAATCAAGGTAGAGATATGATCATCCATTGGGTGTAATTTCTCCCATCTTGCATAAATCAACTTTCTATCAAGTCAGTTGCTGTTTTTATAAAAATCCTTAGTCTTGAGTAATATGGATAAATTTAGAGTAGAAATTATTGCTAAAACGCCAAACCCCCAACAAGTCATTTATGCTGCAATGCACCAAGACTATACAGATGGGTTTGTTTATGATCAACGTGACTCCTGGCCTTCAGAGTCAAAATGTGGTGAAATTATTGTCAAGCAACTCCTAGCAGGAGAAAGAGGACATTACGGACCATTAGAACATCCGCAAATAATTTTTAACTGTGGTTACTTTCCTCATAGCGTGATGCAGCAAGCACGCACCCATAGGGTAGGTGTATCATTTGATGTGCAATCTTTCCGATACACTGGCAACCAGTTTATTGAAGTGGTAGAAGGTAAAAAAGATATAGAAGATGTTTTTTACTTACGTCCTGTTGGTTATTACACCGATAGACAAGGAAAAAAATATTATTATTCACCAGAAAAAAGAGCAGCAGACTTGCAATGGTGTTTAGAAGCTGCAAAACAATACAAAATAGACTTTGAAGCTGGAATGTCTGAGGAACATATCAGAGGTAAAATGCCCTTTGATTATCGTCAACATTTTATTGTAAGTTTTAATGTTAGGTCATTTTTACATTTTTCTGATTTGAGAAATAAGAAAGATGCTCAACTAGAAATTCAAAAGTTATGTGAATTAATGTGGCCTCATTTTGAAGAATGGATTCCTGCAATAGCTGAATGGTACAAAAAATACCGATTGGGTAAAGGAAGATTAGCACCTTAAAATAAAATGGTAATTCAAAGTATTTACTAAAGGTATAACTTTGACCAGGTTGAAGAATACGAGGACGACTCATAAAATCATGTACATTGATTCTGATAGATTTTTAAATTTTCAACAGACTGTAAATATTCTAACAATAACAATCTCAAGTAATCCAACACCCTAATATAATCCTTCATCTGTTCATACTTGCCATTACTGTTAAAGTAAAATTCCCCAATTTGGGTGATACTAAAAACTCGCATTGCTTGTAATTGAGAAATTACCTGCTCCTTATTAACTATTTGAGATGTAGCTGCAATTTGACTGGCATAACCTCTTAAATTTACTGTTAAAAGTTCAATTTCTTCTAACAGTGAAAACTCTTCATTTTCTGGTGGAAACTGAGTAGCAATTTCTTTTCTTTCACTGCGGGTATTTTGATAAGCATTGGTTAATTGTGGTAATAATTGAGCAATATTTCTCTTAATTAATTCCTGCTCATTTAAAATTGCTTCAGTCATCGTTAACTCCATAAGTAACTATCTTTTCGCTACCATATTTGTCTGGTCTGACAATCAGATATTCATTACCTTTTCGATATACTGCTGAACTATCTCCACGATATCCAGTTTTTGGAACTCTGACTGCTCCTTTTTTATTAAAGTTATGAGCTTTGCGTAAATACTTTAACGGGTCAATATCACTTTTCTGCTTTTGAAATTTAAACCCTAGCTAAAGTTACAACACCTAACTGGTCTTGGTACTTACCCTGGCGTGCTTCGTAATTCACAGCACAAGGCGCTCCTTCCAAAAACATTAATTGTACTATACCTTCATTGGCATAAATACGACAGTCAGCACTAGAAGCATTAGATAACTCCAAGGTCAAATAACCGCGCCAAGCCGCTTCCGCAGGAGTTACGTTTGCTATTATACCACATCTTGCGTAAGTGCTTTTACCTATACAGATTACTGTAATATTATCTGGTATTTCTAGTCTTTCCAGCGCCACCCCAAGTCCGTAGGAATGTGCTGGAAGGATAAAATAACTACCATTTTCATCGGTATGGAGTTTCGTTGCTTCCAAGTTTTCGGGATTAAAATTTTTAGGATCAACTACAGTTCCTGGAATATGTCTAAAAATACGGAAATCATTAGCAGATAGCCTGATATCATAGCCAAAGCTACTAAGGCCAAATGAAATTACAGGTAGTTCTTCAAAATGACGGATTAAACTCGGCTCAAAAGGCGAAATCATACCTTTTTGAGCCATTTCGGTAATCCAGATATCGTTCTTAATCACAAATTCACGGGTAATTCAAACCAAGTTAATAGGATATCGTGAATTGGTATTTTCTTTAAGACCATTTATATAAAAATGTGGCTATATTGGCTAAAGCATAGACGAAAAATATTGCCATAGACTTCAGCATCTACCTGATGTAGTGCAGCAGAACTAATTATTAAATTCTCAAAACCGTATATATTTACTTATACATTTGAGGACTTGTACTGATTTAAAACGAGCGCGGCAGGGTTCGAACCTGCCTCATAACCTTAAACCCTTATGATTACGTTACTCAAGGTTTACTCACATCAAACCAAGAAAACAAGTGAGTAAAAAGTGAGTAAAAAAATAGAAGTTGGTGGTGACGGTAATTTTGGCAATTTTGAAGACCTGCTTAAATACTATAAAACAGTGTCAACACAATTACCCAAAGGTATTAGCTTTAAAAAACAAGGTAAGTACCTGTATCTACAGTTTGTGCATCCAGGAACCACATCGAGATTACCAGGGAAAGTAGATTACGGTTTTAGCTACAAAGGTCTTATCAAAGCAAAAGAGGACGCGTTTAGAGTTGCTGAAAAGTTAGATACCATAACCAGCGTTACTGACTTTTGGGAGTGGTACGAGAGAGAGATACAAGGCAAGAAGGAAGTAATTGACAATAGAATTACCTACCGCGAGATTTTTGAAAAGATACGAGATAATTATTTTTCCGGCAAACATAAAAATAATTCAAGACATAAACGCAATAAAGCCGGAATAAGTGAAAATGCAAGCTTTAATAATGTTTACGGATATGTGTTTAAGCGGTTTACTGACTGGGATAAACAGCCTACTTGGGAAGATATCAAAGCTGTTTTATTTAGCTGGGAACAAGGAAGTAAATCTTTCAAGGATAGCTACACGGTAATCAAAAAAATTATCAGCTATTGTCCTAACAAAGATAAGTTACTAGCTTTATTATCTGAAATTAACTACAAACAAACTGATTTTAAGGAAAAACAATCAATTAGCTTAGAGCAGTTTTTAATATGGCATGATAAAGCATTAAATGATGCTAACGATAGGTATAGAGATAACCGAGAATGCTGGTTATGGGTAGCGTCAATGTGTGTGGTTTACGGCTTACGTCCATCTGAAATAGCAGCAGCATTAAACCTCACAAAACCACCTTTTTCACCCCAAAGCATAACTCCTCTGAACTCGACGAAAAAAAGATTGGGAGTGCTGCTAATGAACTTAGTCAAGGGTGAGCTTGCGAGTTTACAAAGCCCTTGACTTAGTGAATGCAGCACGTAAAATTTAGCCGCGAGTTCAAGAGATTGTCCCTTGTAAGTCATTTTTTATTTTATTAAATGATTTTATTTAATAAATTCACTCACAAACACTAAAATCATGAGTTTCTAATAGGTCAAATGTACTATTTGCCAGGGTTTTCTCAATAGTGAATACTTATTGATAATAAAAATACTCTGATTTGCTGTTATTTTGACCTGTACCAAATGAATATGGAAAACCACACTAGGTTAGGTGGTTTCGTTTGTTGTAGAGGAAAATAGCTGTAACTCAGATAGGGTAAGTATTCTAGCTGCCAATATGTCTGTACTAAGGTAGTATGTTTGTCCTATTGCCACTAATTTGATGACTTGCTACTGTGAAGCATCTACTAAGTGATTACTAATACATAAGTACCATAGTATGTATGTATTGGTTGTTTACTCAATTGACCTGGTGTATAGTTAGCTGTTGAGTAAATTTTGAGTAAATTTAGGTGCAGGTTTTGTGGGTTGGGTGTGAAAATCCCGTTCCATAAGCATTAAAAAAACGAGCGCGGCAGGGTTCGAACCTGCGACCGATTGCTTAGAAGGCAATTGCTCTATCCACTGAGCTACGCGCCCAAGACTAACTATCTTGGCTTCTCAAAAAGTCATCATACACCATTATATATGTTTTGCCCAGTAACAAGCAAGATAAAATTGGAAATTTCAGAATATCAAGACTAATTTCCTACTCATTAGTCACTCGATGTACACTAAAAACGAAACAAAGGGTATATTTCCGATATATTGTGATCTCAAGGGGGAATTTACCCATGAACGCCGATGCTCTGTAAGGCTTATGCTGGTAAAGTATTTGGCAAATGCCTGATTTTACCCGAACATAATATAAATAATTATACTTTTGGCAATCTTGCCCAAGTCCATGACATACCCCTTATCAAAACAGCCCCTGTGAGGAGTTAGTTGCTAGTGCCATGTTTATTCTTAAACGCCAGGATGTTGAAATATCAACTATTCAGCACCCAACGCGGGATCAGCAGGTGCCGATCCTCCATTATCAGGGGCAAACCTTTCGCCTGATAAGTGTTTTCAAAGCCAGTCAAGAGGTCGAAGCTAAAACTCTGTGGCGATCGCTGACTGACAACCGTGGTAAAGCCTGTGTCTTGCTAGAAGAACCTGAACGCTTTAGTGTTTGGGGAAAAATTCGCTTAGAACAGCTAGACAGTGATACAGGTAGCCATAGCAATACTGAGATTTTGACATTAGCTAGTATTTTGCTGTTGCAAGCCGTTTATCTGGATATTGAAGATTTATTAGGTAATCGACAAGCTGCTTTATTTGAAAAAGATATAACAGGGATGTTACAGCAAAAACAATTTCCCCAAGCTTCTTCCCCAGAGTCAGCCAAATCTTTGCTAACTGTTGAGCCTTCTCAAATGCCCAAACTGCCTACTTGGCAGGAAACTCATGTGATTATTCTCCTGGAAGAACTGCATCGACTAGGAAAAACATATTTTGGTGATACGAACTTTGCACGTCAATCAGAGGATAGGCTACAAGATATGGCAGAAGAAGAACTATTAATATTTATCAGTTGGTTAAATCAATCTCCACTCAGTAAACTTTGGCAGTAGCATGGATATTATTTGTTTACTCACAAATCGTTCAGTGTTACTAATGTTAGTTTTTACCCTGAGAGATTAAGAGTGGCTCAATGACTGGATACCCGATCAATTACGTCAAAAATAGTGCTACAGTGCATTTACTTAGTGAAAACCTATGAGTAAATCCTACGACAATTCCTACAAATCAAAGACCATTTTCACCACTCAAAAGATAATTTTGATTAGTCTTGGCTGGGCGCTGTTAGCCTTGTTATACTTTTTGTTGTTCAGCGCCAAAATCCCCGGACCCAATGGCGAAGAAGTCCGTGAAGCTTGGTATTTGCTGGGAACCAATATCTTTGAAGCTTCAGCGTACTTGGGTGCAAGTGTTCTTTGCTGGCGAAATTGGCAGAGTACCCAAATTATCAGTAGTCGAAAAGTTTGGCTGTTTATCGGCTTAGGTATGCTTGCCTATTTGATAGGTGGGATAATTTTCGGCTATATAGAAATAGGTTTAGGCGAAGAACCGGATGTGTCCATCGCTGATGTGTTTTTTGTCATAACTTATCTCTTCCTGGGTACGGGTATGTCTCTAGCTTTGTTCTCCCGACGCATCAACTTAGAAAAATGGCAGTGGCTAGTTGTGTTCGCAATTGGCGCATTAGGGAGTTTTGTGGCTTGGTTTATTTCTCAGCAAAATTCAGCCCCCTCAGCGGAATTAGATCCTCTTTTGCAACAAATAAAACTGGTTTTAGATTGGTTTTACGTAGTTAGTGATGTACTGTTGTTAATTATCGCTACAATCATGTTGTTAGCTTTCTGGGGAGGAAAAGTTTCCCTGTCCTGGAGAATGATTGCAGCCGCAGCATTTTCGCTTTACATTGCAGATATGTGGTTTAAATATGCCACTAATTATCTTCCAGATTATCAAAGTGGAGACATACTAGAAGTATTCTGGGTGTTTAGTGGAGTGTTATTTGGTATGGGCGCTGCTCTAGAATACGAAGCATCATTGAGCCTCAAGCGGCGTACCAGTGGACGCAAACGAAGTTAACAAATTTTGGTGTCTACCGTGAGAAAATTAACAGATTCAGACAAACAAGAAATTCTCAAGTTATATAGAGAGACTGCCGAAACCACCTCGACTTTGGCAGAACGCTATGGAGTGAGCAACTCAACAATTAGCCGACTGCTCAAAAGTACCTTACCGGAAGAAGATTACGAATATCTTGTTTCCTTAAAACGCGCTGCTAGAACCCCTGAAGGCAGAGCGCAAGTAAGCTATGAACAGTTACCGCTGTTGAGTCAACCCACCACAATAGAAACAGCACCTGTAAGCAGCGATGAACCAAGCTTAGAGTTGCCAAAGGTAGAACCACAGAAACTGGTAATCAAAGAGGTTCTGCCCAAGTCCGAGCAGGTTCCACCCCCAATCCCAGCTATTAGAAGGGTGAAAACGCGCTCTTCTGCCACTGACAAACCACTATTGCCTGCAACCAAAGAAATAGAGATTGTCAGACACAAGCCCACAGAATTACCCAGCATCAAAAGAACAATTTTGGAGGATGAAACCCCAGAGGTAAATATCATTGCGACTATGTTCGATGATGATTTGCTGGACGAGTCTGATGATTTGGACGATTTAGACGATGATTTGTATGAAGATGAGGAAGATTTTGAAGACGAGGATTTTGAGGAACCTACACCCCTAGTCACAAGACGTAGACCAGGAGAAGGAGCGGTTCAAGTGTTACCCTTGTCAGTCGCACCTTTGCCTAAAACTTGTTATTTGGTAATTGACCGGTCTGCGGAGTTAATTACTAGACCACTCAAGGATTTTGGCGATTTGGGAGCTATTCCTACTATTGAAACCCAACAGAGAACTCTACCTGTTTTTGATAACCATCGAGTTGCTAAACGCTTTTCTACCAAGCGCGATCGCGTAATTAAAGTCCCTGACAGTAGAATGCTGCATAAGGCTAGTACCCATCTACAAGCCAAAGGCATCACCCGACTGTTAATTGATGGTCAGGTTTACTCTCTGTCTATGGTTTAGCAATGTTGCCGCAACCAACTGATGATGGTGTTGTATTGGTGACAACTGCTACTGAGGAAGAAGCCAAAACAATTGCACAAGCTGTTGTGGAAGCTAAACTCGCAGCTGCCGTCAGTCTGTCACCGGTCTACTCTATTTACAGATGGCAGGGAGAAATTCACAACAAGCATGAATGGCAGTTGATGATGAAAACTAATTTGGCATTATTCCCTACATTAGAAGCCAAAATTAGAGAAATTCATTCCTATCAACTGCCAGAAATTATCGCTTTACCTATTTTTAACGCTAGTCCTGCCTACCAACAATGGATCAATGAGCAGGTACAAACAGAATAAATACTTTCATGATTCTTCACTAAGTAAGACCATGTGCTTATTCTTACTGAATAATTGCTGTAAGGAAGTCAATTAACGTGATTTTTATATTTATTTACCTAACTTTTATATACAAACAGATACAATATTCCCAGTCTAAGTTTGATTTAACTAAATGTTAAGAATTGATCACCTAAACCTTAATACACAGTAACAAAACGAAAATATACTATATATATAATATAAACTACATCAAATCTCTGGAACAATACAGGTGACAGGTGGCAGCTTTAAAACTAGAGTAAAACTTTTAAGAATGAATATCACTGATATTTATTTGTTATAGATAACAGGGAAATTAGTAAATGCCTAGAAATTATAGTGTGAAAAGACTCGGTAATGGTTTAACCACTGGTACAACCACAACATCGGAGAAATTACTAGGTACTGTCAAATCATGGCAACAGCACTTAGTTGAATCCGTACCCTTTTTAATCGCTTGCGCTGTGTTTTTAAGCGTCATTAGTTTAAAAAGTCCTATTCTGCTTTTTTGTTTACTAATGGGCAGTTTAATTACAATAGTCTGCCAGCAAATTGGACAGCAGATAAATTTACCAAAAAAATGGCTAATAATATTACAAATATCGGCAGTATCCATCATTCTAAGTTTATTTTGGGTAGACTTTTTTGCTGCACCAGCATCTGCTCAATTTTTTGGTAAAGCTGAAAACTTCTTCAAAAATACATTGACACAAGGTACAGATAGCAGTAGTAATCCTCAAACAGCAGTCAGTTTAATATTCAACGTTTTACGAGCAATTTATTTACTTTATATTGCTGTTTCTCTAATTGGTGTCATTAATGCAGTTCGCAAAGATGAAGATTGGCAAAGTATTGCTAGAGTTCCGTTGATAGTAGTTGTTGCTGTTACTGTTGCGGATGTCCTCACAGGCTTTGTAATTGGTGATGGTGGCAGCAATTAATTTGTCTGTGTGATCAGATTCAGAAAAGTTTAAGTTCTAGTTTTTATGTCTCAAGAACGTGATCAAGAATTTCGCCCAGTTAATCAAATATTAGGATCACAACCATCATTAGGCCCTATTCCCGCTGATCAAATTCTACCCTGGTTGATTATTGTTCTAGTCTCATACTTTGTAATTAATGGAGTTTTTGGAGGACTATTTACAGATGATTTTCAACGATGGTTGTGGACAGCATTAATGACAGGTTGGGGAATAGCAACTTGGTGGATTTTAAGTGGTGGTAGGAGTTGGCGATTTTTAAGTAAATTTATTGGCGTTCCCACTTGGACAAGAGGTTTTGCTCGTTATCAAAGCTTGTTAGCAATTAACCATGAAGCAAAAAATCGGAAAACAAAACATCGGTATCGCAGGTCAAGAAAGTAGATTAACACCATTTGAAGATGCTTTACATTTGGCGACAATGCTCCGTATTTCGCTAAATTCTAGAGATATTGGGGCTTATATTCTCAATAAAGAAAATCAAAAAGATAGGTTTTGCTTTGTCTTTGGGTTTGAATGTCGAGGCATTCATACCACTTTAAGGTCGGAACAAATAGAGACAATTTTTAATAATATTGAATCAGGTTTAAAAGATATTCCTGAAGGAGAAAAAATGACCTTGCATATAGGGTCATTTAGTTCAGATAAACAACGCCAAAAAGAATTAGGAGACTTAGTAAAGAAGACACCATCACGGGATATCAAATATTTATTGACGGCAGAAAGAGCGAGAATTCAAGAACTTACTAATTCTGGGATTCGCAAACCGAAATTTCTGCGAATTTATGTGACTTATACGATAGAACCTAATGTAACACAAGCTAATGATTGGATTGAAAAATTTTTAGCCAAAACTGAAATTTGGTGGTTGAAATTTAAAGGAGAATTAGCAGAAGTTCAAAACCAGCGGATTGAAACTTTGATCATCAAAGCTTACCAAGAAGGTTTTTCTCGATGGGAACAATTGTTATCTAACAAAATGGGGTTAGATGTCAAACCTTTAAATGCTGATGAACTTTGGGAAGAAGCCTGGAGACGATTTAATGATACACCACCTATAGAAATTCCCCAATTACTTTATTTAGATGAAAATGGACTGCATGAACAAGTTAATTCAGAATTAGCTAGTAGCAAATTGTTGATAGAAAATGTCCACAGTACAACTTTGTTGATGGAATCTAGTGTACCCTGTGCGGATCGTCGTTGGGTGAATGTGAAAAATCGCTATATTGGAGCAATGACGTTTCTGGAAAAACCGGGAGGTTGGCCGAATAAATTTTCTCAGTTGCGTTATTTGTGGGATTTATTGGCTAGAGAAACGGTAGTAGATACAGAAATTTTTTGTCAGTTAACGGCTGCAAATCCCGCATTAGTAAAAACTACTTTACAACGAGTTTTAAAGCAGTCGAATATGACAGCAATGATGGCTCAAGAAAAAAGTAAAACTATTGATGTAAATGCTCAATTAAAGTTAAAGAAATCCGTAGCAGCACAAGAACAATTATATGAAGGTGCTGTTCCGATATATACGAGTGTAGTTATTTTTGTCCATCGTCCGACTATAGAAAAATTAGACGAAGCTACAAGATATATTGAAAACTGTTTTCAACGTCCTGCACAGGTAATTAGAGAAGTAGAATATGCCTGGAAAATTTGGTTACAATCTTTACCAATAGTTTGGGAAGGTTTGTTAGTTAAGCCATTTAACCGCAGACAATTATATTTAACCAGTGAAGTTCCGGGATTAATGCCTTTAATATTAACTAAAGCTGGAGATAAATATGGCTTTGAATTAATTGCTGAAGAAGGGGGAACACCAATACATTTAGATTTGTTTAATCAACATAAAAATTTAGCTTTGTTTGCGACAACTCGTGCGGGTAAATCGGTTTTGGTGTCGGGAATTTTAACTCAAGCTTTAGCACATGGAATTCCTGTAATTGCGTTAGATTTTCCTAAACCTGATGGGACATCTACCTTTACTGACTATACAGAGTTTATGGAGGGAAATGGAGCGTATTTTGATATTTCCAAACAGTCAAATAATTTGTTTGAACAACCAGATTTGCGATCGCTCTCTCCAGAAGAACAACGCGATCGCCTTCTCGATTATACTGGATTCTTAGAATCAGCCTTAATGACAATGGTTTTAGGCTCATCCACTGAAAATCAACTCTTAACTCAAACCGTGCGTTCCTTACTCAATTTAGCCTTAACAGCGTTCTTTGCTGATGCCGGGATTAAGGAGCGATATAAACAAGCAATAGCTGACGGTTTTGGTAGTGCAGCTTGGCAAAAAACCCCTACTTTACAAGACTTTCTCTATTTTTGTTCTCCAGAACATCTGCAATTAGATTCTATTAGTGGCAGAGTCGATGATGCACTTAGTCAAATTCAATTGCGGTTACGTTTTTGGCTTTCTAGTCGTGTGGGAAAATCAATTTCTGCACCATCTAGCTTTCCTACAGATGCCCAACTTTTAGTTTTTGCACTGCGAAATTTATCAGATAATGAAGATGCAGCAGTTTTATCTTTAAGTGCTTATTCAGCCGCTTTGCGACGAGCATTAAGCAGTCCAGCTTCGATATTTTTTATTGATGAAGCCCCAATTTTATTTGAATTTGATCAAATATCAGATTTAGTTGGCAGAATTTGTGCCAACGGTGCAAAAGCTGGAATCAGAGTTATTTTATCAGCACAAGATCCCGATACTATTGCTAAATCTAAAGCCTCATCAAAGATTTTACAAAACTTATCAACGAGATTAATTGGTCGTATTCAGCCAGTAGCAGTAGATAGTTTTGTCAACATTTTAAAATACCCCCGTGATGTTATTTCTCGGAATGCGACAGAAAGCTTTTTTCCTCGGAAAGAAGGTATTTACAGTCAATGGTTGCTAGATGACAACGGCATTTATACATTCTGTCGTTATTATCCAGGTTATGAACAATTGGCTGCGGTTGCTAACAACCCCAATGAACAAACTGCTCGTCAAGAAGCTATGTTACATTACAAGGATAAATATGAAGCAATTTCTGTATTTGCTCGGCAGTTAGTAGCTTCGCTGCGTGGTAGTTAATTAGGTGAGATGTCAAGATAAAAGAATGGTATAAATTCACATAGTAAAAGGGATTATATGCGGAAAATTGCTTTTTTAACTTTGGGTTTTTCATTCTTGCTGGTTTTACCAGTTATGGGACAATTAGGCAAAGTTTGGAGTGAGTTTCAATTATATTCTGTGGATATGCAAAATTATTTCACAAATAATCTGAGCGAAACTTTAAGACCTTTAGAAATTAGCAGTCAAAATTATTTGAATATTTCCACAGGACAATTAAATTTACCGAATCCAATTGAGGTAGGAAAACAAGCACGTCAGGATTTATTTTTTAATCCGCTAACAGATAAGTTTGAAAATAATCCAGTTATCAGAGCTAATGCGGTTAGTAATGAAATTAATCGTTTAATTATTCGTGGTTCTGTCGAAAGTTTTATGGGTAGGGATGGACAACGAAGATTAAAAGATAAGTTAGAAGCAACTGAAAATATCATCATCAATATTGAAGAAACTACCAATAATGCAGAAGAAAGTAACCAAAATATCCTCAATGATATTATTGCCAGAATTCCCACTATTGGTAATGTTGCTCAACAATTATCAGCCCAGACAAGTGCTAGTGAAATTAATTTACAATTACAATCTCTGAAAGTTGAAAGTGAACAAGCAAAATTTCTGGGAGAAACGCTTTCTCAGACAATACAAACTAATCAATCTTTGCAATATTCTAATTTAAATTTAGCGAGTATTTCTCAACAAATGGAAGAAATGAATCGTGCGCGTAGAGTAGATTCAGCAACTGAAGCAGCAAGACTTCTCCGCACTACTTCGCAAATAGATTTGTTTGGTAGAGAAGAGAATGACAGCAGGAGTCAGGAGTCAGGAGTCAGGAGTCAGGAGTCAGAAGGAGAGGAGAACGTTTTTCAGTAAGTCTTACTACTGTAATTAATTGACTTTTATCAAAAACCTGTGAACCAAAAATGCGACTTTATATTTTGCAAATTTTTCCAGAAATAGGTATCAATGAAACTCTGAATAGTGGTACAGAAACTGCCAGAAGTATGGCAGAAAGTTGGGATAATCAATGGTTAGATTTATTACAAAATAACACCAGCAATAATTTATATGGAGCGATCACAAATTTGGGTGTGTTTTTCGCTGTAGGAACTCTATTATTTTTTATGATGCAATGGTTGAAAGATGTTCTGTACAGTGAATATTCCCGTCCTATATCGGGTTTGATTTGGCCTTTTATAGTAGTAGTTCTATTAAGTAATACGGGAAATGGTAGTATACTTTCTAGTTTGACTTTGGGGGTAAGAAGTTTTATCAATACTGTCAATCAGCAAGTAGTGAATACAGCAGATGCTGATCAAACTTATCAACAAGCTTTAAATATGAGTTTAGCTGAAGAAGTTGCTGGTTCTTTAATTCGTCCTTGTCAGTCTTTAACAGGTGAACAACAAATCCAATGTTTTGCTAAAGCCAGTGATCAAATAGATGGACTATGGCGAGAATATAGAAATTTATATGGTGATAAAGTTTGGATTCAAAGATTAGAAAATCAGGTAATTTCCCTAAAATTTGGCACATTGAATTTATCAGATACTACTTTTAATTCCTTGTTGGGGAATACGGCACAGACTAGCATCAAAAACTTTTTAATTTCCTTGCAATATGCTTTTCAAAATTTGCTAGAAGCTACTATGTTACTGATAGCAGCTTTGGGTCCGATAGCTGTGGGTGCGTCTTTGTTACCTGTGGCTGGAAAGCCGATTTTTGCATGGATAACGGGGTTTCTAGCGGCGGGAATTGCCAAGATATCATTTAATATCATTGCTGCTGTCACCTCTGCTGTAGTGATTAATGGACCGGCGGAAAATCCTAATGCGAATCCTGATTTAATGTGGTTCATTATTTTTCTGGGAATTTTAGCACCTGTTTTATCCTTAGTTGTGGCTGGTGCGGGAGGATTTGCGGTTTTTAGTGCTATTAATAATACCGATGGTTTGGTAAAAGGTAGGATATAAATCAAGACATTTAAGTTAATAATTTTCCCTTCTCTTTTCTCTGTGTTCTCTGCGTCCTCTGCGGTTAGTTTCCCAAAAAAATTAGGCTTAACTGAACCGTATTGGCATATAAATCTGAATAATATTCAATAGGATGAATATACAAAAATGACAAATTTACTTAACAAGAAAAAACCCAAAGGGAATATTTTAAATACTTTTGCGATCGCTACTTTCAGTCTGCATTTATTAGTATTATTTTTATTCATTTTGCAAGGTTTAAACATTCGCCAACTCAGTTTGCGAAAACCGCCTAATTTTGTGCAAATGATTGATGGTCAAACTCCATCTGCTACTGATGACTTAGCCAGAGATCCCGAAGCAATACGCCAATTTATCAGTAAAACCATGACATCCATGTTTAATTGGTCGGGAACTTTACCAATAAACAATGTTGAAGCATCGACAAAACCACAACCAGATCCAGGAATTACAGTGAGAACATCACAGGGTGGAAATCAAAAAGTGACTACGAGTAGTTGGGTTGCTAGTTTTGCCATATCAGAAGATTTTCGTAAAGGTTTTTTAAGTGCGATCGCTCAAATGACTCCACCAGAAGTTTTCTCTAGCAACCTCAGTCAAGGAATGTCCGCAGAATTAGTCATTAAGCGAATTTATCCCCCAGAACAAATAGAAGCTGGTAAATGGAGAGTGGGAATGGTAGCAGATTTAATTCAAAAAAAACGCGCAAATGATATCAGAACAATAACCCCCTTTAATAAAGATTTATTAGTTCGTGCAGTAGATTATTATCCCTATCCCCTACCTAATATTAGCACCGATATTCAAAAAGCAATTTATAGCAATCGCGCTCAGAAATTAGAAATTTATGAAATTCGGAGTTTATGCTTAATAGATAACTATAGTAACCTGAGTGATGATAAATCAAATCCTTGCGGAAATAGCAGAACTTCTGATAGTTTTATCAGATAAATAAATTTTAATTACCAATAACCAATCACCAATGACTTAATTATGCAATTAGTAAAATCAGAAACTAAAAAAAGTAGCATCTTACCACTATTAGCTGTAGGAACATTTGGCTTACATCTCTTTACCCTGCTATTACTTGTATTCCACGGTTCTATGTTACAGGATTTAAAGCGACAATTAACACCCCAAAGTTTAGTACAACTTATTGATGGTCGTGCTATTAGTGTAGACCCCAAAGCAAATTATGAGCGACATCCAGAGACAATTCGCCGCTTTGTCGGTGAAACCATGACTCTCATGCTTACCTGGTCAAGACAACAGCCACCACTTACAGTATGGGACATTAGTTCACAACTCTTAGCCTCTGATTTGAAACCAAAATTTCAGTCAGAAATTACTAATTTAAATTCTAATAATCAATTTGCCAATATTAATCAAGGAACTGAATATGTATTAGTAATAGAAAAGATTTCTCAACCTACACAGACAGCCAATGGTAAATGGGAAATAGAGATGCTTGCCAATCAATTGACTTTTAGCGGTTATAATAATTTGGGAACATCAATTCCGTTTAATAAAAAAATCTTAATCAGAGCCATTGATCAACCAAAAACTTCACTACCAACCAAACCACTACCGTGGCATTTAGCAGCTTACCGTCTTGGGGAAGCTAGGCTAGAAATTTACGATATATGTGACATCAAAGATAACAAATGTTCTGTAAAATCTAACTAAGCAATAAACTCTAAGATTCCTATCTGAGTTTGAACAGATTACTTACACATTTACACATCTATTCTCTTCCCTCCTGCCTTCTGCCTCCTGCCTCCTGCCTTGCCATAACGACAATTTTTAACGCCTACCTACTTATGACTTCCTATTCACTTGAACCACAATTTTCTACACAACCTCTCATCGAACCCAATGCTAATAAATATCAATTGGAAGTAGATACTAGAGATTGGGAATCTCAAATGGCCAGATTGGTTGGTTTTGAAGAAGAATCCCCCCAAGTCAACATTGACGCACCAGAAGCAGAAATAGACATCTTACAACCGTCCCCATCTCAGCCGCAAGAAGTTCCAACAGAACAACATCTTTCAGCTAATCCCTTTGCTAAGTTAACCTTAGTAGGTAGTGCTACCTTGACCGTAGTGCTATTAGCTGGTGGTTTTCTATCGCAGATTATGAGTACCAGCAATCAAAAGCCCAAAAATAATCCTGTTTCTTCAACAGCAGCATTAGCACCAAAAATTGAACCCAGCCAGCAAAATTTAGCGCAGGAAATAGAGACTTTAAAAACAAAATTGGCGCTTGCTGAACAAGCACAGGCTGTAACAGCAGCACAACAAAATTTGAGAAATAGAGCAACTTCACCGGTGGAAACTCCACGGCTAAACAACAGAACACCAATACCTGTGCAAACTGCTTCTGCACCCCGCGTAGTCACAGTTGAGCGCATCATTGAAAAACCCTATTCTCCATTACCATCTGTCCCACCAGTTGCTGTTGTCCCGACCGTTGCACCATCAAACGACCCTCCAGAGGCCAACCCAGACACCCAACCATCTCCACCAGCTCCACCTGACCCCCTCGAAGAATGGACAAAATTAGCCAAGTTAGGTAGCTACGGTCAGGTTTACACTACTGGTCAATCTGGTGTGAATATCGCTCAAGTAGCTCCTCTTAATAATACTAATGTCAGCAAACAGCCAACCAACTTCAACCCGGAACCACCACCATCAGAGCCAGAAATTCTAGTCAGTCAAGCACAACAGCAAAACTCGAAATCAGTCAAAGTAGGAACTAGTGCCAAAGCTGTATTGCTAACAGCTATATTTGGGGAAACGACAAAAGGAAGGAATAATGATCGGAATAATCAAAAAGATGAAAATACTGATGTATTTGTAGTGCAGTTGAAAGAACCACTAAAATCTCTGGATGGTGCGATCGCTTTACCTGCTAAGACTGAATTATTAACTCAAATTCGTTCTATTTCCGAACGAGGACTATTGCAGTTGGATGTAGTCAAAGTGATATCACAAGACAACGGCCAGCTTCAAGAAAAAAGCTTACCCAACAATGCAATTACTATTCGCGCTTCCCAAGGTAGACCGCTAGTAGCAAACAAATTTCCTAATAATGGCTCATCCATAGCCGGAATGGATGCCGGACTATTTGTTTTAGGAGGTGTCAGTAGAGCCGCAGAGTTATTAAATCGTATTGACACCCAAGTTACAACCAATTCTGGCAGCACTGTTGTTACCAACTCTAACGGCCAACGTAATCTAGCAGCGGGAATTGTGGAAGGTGGTTTAAAATCTATAGTTCCGCAAATTACCCAACGTAATCAACAAGCAATTTCTCAACTTATCCAACAAAGTAATACTAATGTTTGGTTGCTACCCGCTGGTCAAGAAGTGGAAATATATATTAATCGCACCATGCAATTTTAGCTGTAAACAACTATGAAACATCTTCATTTGACAACAAAAACTTCAAATAAGACCAATTTGAAAAATGATAGCGGCAAATGGATTTATAGACTCTATCTGCATAATTTTCTTCCCCATCGAGAATCTAAAATCCAAAATCCAAAATCGTATTATCCTCATTTATTACCTCTGGCTTCCCTGGTGTTCTCAGTGGCCATGTTATTGTTGGCGGGTCGTGCTGTAGCTAATAATGCTGTTCTCCGTTCCCTGTTTTCCTGTCAAGCGCAGGGTTTATCAGGAATTGTACCAACTATTGAGGTTTCCTATCAACAAGGTACAAATTTAAGCTTTCTTCCTGCTGGTGAAACCATTAGAAAAGTTTGGTTAAATGACCCGTCACAGGTGACAATGGATTTTGATGGACCGATGTGTACGCAGTTCGGAGAAGAACCCAAACTGAGTGCAGGGGACTGTAAAAACTCAGCAGCAAATGTCATTCAACTGCGACGAATTGAAAGGCTAAAAATTCCGGGATTACCCAAAATGGACAACACACTTTTAACAGTAATTACCGAAAGGCAAGGAAAAAACAAGCTCTATACTTTTAGAATACTATATAAAGATGTTGCGCCTGGGTATCACACGTTAGCTATTTATCAAGATTCATCTTCTAATGGGGCAAATTGTGCCAGAAGTGCATATTAATTCATATTACCTGAATCACAGAAAACTCAGTAGATGGCATCAATAGCAACCTGGACTTGAGCAGATGTTAAAATCATCTGGAACATTTCTACCCGCTATTCGACTTACAATTTAACAGTAGAACTTCTAATATGTGGTGAGAATTATGAAACGCTTTCTTAAGTCTTTGGTAACAATTTCTGCTTTATCTTCCTTGGTAATTGCTCCCGCATTTCTGTCAGTTGGTAAAGCTGCTGCCGAAACCCAAAAAGGCACAGATGCCAGTTATATTGGTGTTGGTGTAGCTGCTGGTGTTACTAATGGTGGACAAAACAACGATGCTGCTACCTTTGGTGGCAATGTCACAGGTCGTTTAAAATTGGGAAATACACCTTTTTCTGCACGGGGTAATGTCCTCTGGAGCGATGAAACCTCTGCTATCATTCCTGAACTTTCTGTAGATGTACCTATTGCTAATAAAACCAATGTCTTTGTTACTGGTGGCTATTCTTTTGTAGAGTCAGATGGTAGACCAACACCTTTGGGTAACAGAGATTCCGTAGTTGTAGGTGCTGGGGTAGAATCTGAAGTGACTAAAAACTTCCTCGTCTACACTAACGCTAAACTTGGACTGGGTGCATACCAAAATAGTGATGCTTCTGCTGTTAGCATCAATGGTGGTATCGGCTATCGCTTTAAGTAAGTAGGTGATTGGTGATTGGTGATTGGTGACTGGGTAAAAATGACTAATAACTAATGACCAATGACAACTGCTCAGGTACTTGTTGACATAATACATATTTATAGCTATATGTCAACAGATAAAAACAAAAATATTTTGTGTTTATTTACATCTATCTACTGAACTTGCTGGTTTTGTTAAGTGTGAAATCACTAATGAAGCCGGCTTTTCACTGTGTTAAAATTAAGTTATTATTCATAATTCCAAGTGGATTTTTGGTGTTCTACCAGCAGAAAAGGTATAGCTAAATTCCTAATTAGACTTTAACTGCTGCATTATTGAGAAACATACTACTGTAATGGTTAACTCTGCTCCTTCTTCCGTTAACAACCGTAAACCTTCCAAAGTCGAAGGTATCAAAGAAAATAGTAATTTTTTGCGTGAACCTGTAGCTACTGAAATTCTTGAGGATACAACCCATTTTAGTGAAGATGCGATCCAAATTCTCAAGTTTCACGGGTCTTATCAACAGGATAACCGTGATAATCGTGTCAAGGGACAGGAAAAAGATTACCAAATGATGCTGCGGACAAAAAACCCTGGTGGGTTAGTACCACCTCAGCTATATTTGGCTTTAGATACATTGGCGGATGAATATGGTAATCATACGTTAAGAGCTACTACCCGCCAAGGTTTTCAGCTACATGGGATTTTGAAAAAGAATCTCAAAGCAGCGATCGCCACAATTGTCAAGAATTTGGGTTCTACTTTGGGTGCTTGTGGTGATATCAACCGCAACGTTATGGCTCCCCCCGCACCATTTAAAAATCGTCCAGAATATCAGTATGCTTGGGAATATGCCCAAAATATTGCTGATTTGCTTTCACCCCAAACCGGCGCTTATTATGAAATTTGGTTGGATGGGGAAAAAGCCATTAGTGCTGAAGAACACCCAGATGTGAAAGCAGCACGACAGAAAAATGGGACTGGGACTATTATTCATGATTCCGTAGAACCAATCTATGGTACTCATTATATGCCCCGCAAATTCAAAGTTTGCGTAACCGTTCCCGGTGATAATTCTGTAGATTTGTATTCCCAGGATTTAACATTGGTAGTAATGACCAATAAAAAAGGGGAATTACAAGGTTTTAACGTCTTTGCTGGTGGTGGTTTAGGAAGAACTCACAATAAGGAAGAAACCTTTGCGCGAGTCGCTGATCCAATTTGCTATGTGGCAAAGGATGATGTTTATGATATCGTCAAGGCGATTGTTGCTACTCAAAGAGATTATGGCGATCGCACCGACAGAAGACACGCCAGATTAAAATATTTAATCAATGATTGGGGTGTAGACAAATTCCGCACTCAAGTGGAAGAATACTTTGGTAAAGCTGTCGAACCGTTTAAACAATTACCGAAATTCAAATATCAAGATTATTTGGGATGGAATGAACAAGGGGACGGTAAACTGTTCTTGGGTATTTCCATTGATAATGGTCGGGTAAAAGATGAAGGTTCTTTTCAACTCAAAACCGCTTTACGGACAATAGTTGAACAGTTTAACCTGCCTATTCGTCTCACAGGCAACCAAAACCTGATTTTTTACGATATTTTACCAGAAAACAAAGAAGCGATTCAAGAAATTTTGGATAAATGTGGTGTTATTGCTGATCCTAGTCAAATCGCAGCCTTAACCCGCTATGCTATGGCTTGTCCCGCTTTACCTACCTGCGGTTTAGCAATTACCGAGTCAGAAAGGGCAATTCCTGGTATTTTAGAAAGAATCCGCGCTTTATTAGATAAAGTGGGTTTACAAAAAGACCATTTTGTGGTAAGGATGACAGGATGCCCTAATGGTTGCGCTCGTCCTTATATGGCAGAATTAGGTTTTGTAGGTAGCGCACCAGAATCTTATCAAGTTTGGTTGGGTGGTTCACCAGATCAAACGCGGTTAGCTCAACCTATCATTGAAAAGCTGCACGACAATGACATCGAAAGCTTTTTAGAGCCGATTTTTGTCTATTTTAAAAAGTTCCGCAAGGGTAAAGAGAGTTTTGGTGATTTTTGCGATCGCATTGGTTTTGATGCTATCCGCGAATTTTCAGCCACTTACACACCTGGAGAACCTAGCAGCAGCGGAAAATCTCGTCATCGGGTGAGTTTACGGGATGATGTTTATGAGCAACTCAAGGAAACCGCAGAAAAGCTGAATAAACCTATGACTGAGTTGGTACACGAAGCTTTGGATAAGTATTTCCAAAGTCTGTAGAACGATATTCTCACGCAAAGGCGCAAAGACGCAAAGTTTTTAGTTTTTGCGTGAGATTTACAAGCAATATTAAATCTTTAGGACTTACAGCAAATATCTCCAAAACTCTGTGTTCTCTGTACCTCTGTGGTTCGTTACAATTAAGACATAAAAGACACAAAGAGAACAAAAGGGAAAAAATTTTTGATCAAATCATCGTTAAGACTTGACAAGTCGCAAATATTATTTTATGCTATATGTTATGAGTGGGAAAGTGTGCGCCCATATATAACGGGTTTTTAATTATCAACATTATTATTTGCGATCGCATCCTGTAAATCTTTTATTTTTGACTTTTGACTTTTGACTTCCCGAAGGGTGTCCTGATGCTGACAAAAAATGTTAAATTTGCTATATATTGCTTTAAGGTTCAGGTATGACGATCAGAACAATACCATCTCTTCAACCTAACCTGTATGAAGAAGATTATTATTTATGGATAGAAACTACTCTTCAACAAATACAAAATCAAGATATTGAAAATTTAGATTGGTCACATTTAGCAGAAGAGATAGAAGCTTTGGGAATTGAACAAAGACGAAAAGTAGAAAGTTATCTCAAGCAACTATTAATTCATCTTCTGCTTTATTGTTATTGGGAAAGTGAAAGAGAATTTTGTCAACGGGGTTGGAAAAATGAAATTGCTAATTTTCGTGATGAATTAGAATTTTCTTGTCGTTCTAAAACACTATATAATTATTTTTTGAGTTGTTTAGATTCTGTTTATCTCAAAGCGAGAAAACAAGCGATTCAAAAAACAGGTTTACCGAGTGTAACTTTTCCTGAACAATGTCCTTTTACTCCTGAAGAAATTTTAAATAGTGATTATTTTCCTGATTCTGACAAAAGCGTATAATAATTTATTGTCCATGAAATTTAATCATTCTACTGTTTACAGGTTGCACTGGACGAGCATTTACTTGATATAAACTTTGGAAAGCTGCAATTTGTTTTTCTGAAACTTGAATCGGTTCAATTAACAAATTCCATTTTACATTTTCACTGCATGGTGGTGTAGTTAGTGAACCACTATAACTGAAAAAAGCTTTATTTTTAGGCAATAAATTAGCAGCATTAATGGTAGAATTTTGAACTTCATTGTTTTTTTCCACTGTGGAAATATGCTGCCATATTTGAGCAATAAAGGGATTATTTGTACCTTTATTTATCATCACTCCCACAACTGCTAGTTGATTTTTAGCATTGCGGTGAACCAAGTGCATTTCTAGAGCAGAGGCTTTATTATTAATAGTATGTTCGCTAGGTGTGTGAAAATGAAATTGGATAAGTTCATATTCATCATCGTTAAGTTTCATGGTGCTACCTGGTTGATAATTTACTTGCACAGTATGACCATTATTCACAACTAATAAAGGTGTTGGTTGATAGTTAAACTGTATTTTAATGGGAGTTCCTTCTACTGCATTATTGATATTAATAGGAGATTGATTTTTCCCCAGTTCACAAAGAGCAAAGTTAGGACTGATTTCTCCCCATTGAGTAGGATTATTTGCACCTCCATAACTCCAATTTGGCTTATTTTCTTCAGCTATAACTTGTGTAGAAAACACAACCATCAAGCCTATTAAAAATGTTAAAATTATGAACAGATTGCTAGATAAAATATTTTTTACTTTCCCGCTTAATTTCATAATGCTATATCTATACTTGAAAAACACTATAATCTCTCAACGGAAACAATACAAGTAAAATGCAACGGATTACAATTCAATCTTCTCAACTTCAAGAAAAACAACTTTTATTAACACCCCAACAACAACATTATTTATTGCGAGTGTTGCGTTTACAAGATGGGGATAAATTTATTGCGATGGATGGTATGGGTAAATGGTGGTTAACCCAATTAACAGGGGAAACAGGAGAAATTTTAGAATTATTAGAAGTGAAAACAGAGTTACCTGTCTCTATCACTTTGATGGTAGCTTTACCCAAAGGAAATGGTTTTGATGATGTGGTTCGATGTTGTACAGAATTGGGTGTAACTTGTATTTTACCAGTTTTGAGCGATCGCACCCTATTAAATCCCAGTCCACAAAAATTAGAACGCTGGAGACGCATAGCTGCTGAAGCTGCGGAACAGTCAGAACGCGCTTTTGTCCCCACCATATTAGAACCTATAGCTTTTAGCACCGCATTAAGTGAATGTAAAGTAAATCACCGTTATATCTGTGAAGCGCGTGGAGATTATCTGCATTTGAAAAAAGTGCTAAATAACTGCTCTGATGAAATTATAATTGCGATCGGACCAGAAGGGGGATGGACAGAGAAAGAAGTTTCAATGGCCATAAACGCAGAATTTCAGCCTGTTTCCCTGGGTTGTCGTATTCTTCGCGCAGTCACCGCTCCAATTGTAGCATTATCCTTGATTGCCGCTGCTTGTGAAGCCTAAACCGCAATACTTTGTGATAATTATTCAAAAGTGAATGTAATCTGCGGAATGTGGGTATAAATTATATATCTCACGCTCCAAGATCAAAATAACGCTTTTTGCATCTTTGCTTCTAGGCGTGAGACATTCATTTAAGTTTATATAAAGTTATGTTGGAAGAAGTTATCAACGCCTTTGAACGCCAAGACTACCAAACCGCAGCTAAATTAATTAAACCATTACTCAAACAATCACCGGAAGATCCTTGGGTGCAATTTTATCTGGCAAGGTTACAAGAAGTTTATGGAAAGCGACAAGAAGCAGAAAAAATTTATCGTCAACTGCTAAAAGTCACCATCAATAACAAAATATTATCACAAGCACGTCAAGGTTTGCAAAGAATCAAAGAATTTGAACAAGAAGAAAGACAAAAAGCTATTGTTCAAGCAACATCAGAACCAAGTAACATCGAACAGGGAATATTAGTTTTAGAACCAATTAACAGTGAACAAAAAACCATAGCTGCGCCAAAATTTGCCCAAATTATGCAAATAGATGCCTACTCAGCCCGAATGATGTTACCAAGTCGCAGTTGGAGAGTATACCGGACAGGAAAAATAGGTGAAATGCAATTTTATGGTACACAGCTACAACAAGCTGGAATTCCCTGCTTTTGGCTGAAAATATCCCAAATTCAACAAATTCAAGTATATCAAGTCAAACATTTCTCCAACTCGTCACCAAACCCCAATGTTGTATGTCTTAATTCAGAAAATAAACCTGGTTCTTTTAGTTTTGAATGGTCAGAAGTCACAGCGAGAGTTGTAGGACTATTACCTATTTTTGAACAGGTTGTAGATATCAATGTCCGTGGTAAATTAGAACGTAAAACCCAAACTCAAGACTATGCCCAATTTTGTGATTTACACCTACCTGGAAAACGTACCATTTTGCGAATTTACGACAATGGCTATGAATTTCAACAAGGTTTAGAAATCACACCCCAAGCCACACAAAACACAATTAGAATAAACTGGAATGGTTTGATGAATTGGGTTGAGAAAAAATTACCTCTAGTTCAAGTTTGGTCAGAATTCCAGCCTTTTGGAGAAAAAGTTTTAGATCAAACAGAAGTCTTAAATCAAATTCCCTCTCATATTCAACTTTTTAGGAGAGAACAGACTAATTGGGATGCAGCATTTCAGTTATACAGTGGAATTGTATTTGTTAAAAATGCATCAACCAATTTATAGATAAGGAAATTTGAGATTTTGGATTAAAAGTAGGACTTATTTTCTGTTTGAGGACTAAAGTCCTCACTACGAGCAATATACTCTATATTCAACAAGTTAATTAATCCAAAATCTAAAATCCAAAATCTAAAATTGAATTTATCCAGGTACTTTCGCTTGACTTGCCATATCCAGAAAACTATTCATGTTCGCACCAGGACGACGACGACCAGAAGATGGAGTAATTAAATATTTAGTGGCAAAATTTGTTTCAGTTGCTACTGCTGGTTGTGCTGGTGCTGGTTTGGGTGCTTTAGCAGGTTCTGGTTTGGGGGTTGCTGCTTTAGCGGGTTCTGCTGTTACTGGTGCTGCTGGTGCTGCTGCTGGTTTGGTTTCTCCAGCTTCTTCTTTTAGTTCCAAGTAGTATTCATCTTTTTTGCCAAATAACCCACCGATGAAACTGAAAATACCACCGATTAAATTTTTGATAAATCCAAACATGACAATTTCTCCTGTCTTAATATTTTGCAAGATCACCGCAATTGTTAATTATTTCAACATAATTTTACATTTTGTTGCCATAATTGCCGACGGTAATAATTTTAAGGATTTTTACTTGATCGCCTTGTAGTCATTCCTTATGGCAATTGTTATGACTTCATTACAACCATTACCAACTGATGAATACTAGCGAAATCATTATTAAATCTTACCGTATCTATAAGCAAGATTATGAGACTTTTCTTAACAAAAATTAACAATAACTGGTTAGCTGCAAAAACTGTCATATTCTCTTGGCGGCTAGGTGAGATACTCGGTTAGATTTTCTACAGAGTTAATGCAGAATAGTTGTAATGGATACTAAAAAGCAACAGCGCCATCCTGTTTTATTAGTACACGGTATTAATGATACTGGGGCGGTTTTCAATAAAATGGCGTTTTACCTCAAACAACGGGGATGGTCTGTTTATACCCTCGATTTAGTACCTAATAATGGTTCTGCACTTTTAGATAAGTTAGCACAGCAGGTAGCTGAATATGTAACCGCTACCTTTGCACCAGAACAACCATTAGACATAGTGGGTTTTAGTATGGGGGGAATAGTCAGCCGTTATTATATTCAAAGATTGGGAGGAATAGAGAGAGTTAAGAGGTTTATTACTATTTCTTCACCACATAATGGAACAAATATTGCATATTTAGCTTGGTTAAAGGGTGCTTTACAAATGCAGCCTGATAGTGATTTTTTAAATGATTTAAATTCTGATGTTGAGATGTTGAAAAAATTGAATTTCACATCTATTTGGACACCTTATGATTTAATGATTGTACCTGCGGAAAGTTCAAGAATACCTTTTGGTAAAGAAGTTATTTTACCCGTTGCTTTGCATCCTTGGATGTTAACAGATAAGAGGACTTTTGAAGTAGTAGCAGCAGCATTAGATGAACCAATCAGTTATTAGTTTTTTCCCCAATTACCAATTACATATCACCAATTTCTGTATATTCAGAACTGGCAAAAATTGCTTCTGGATAACGATAATATTTAAATTCCATTAAGTTGTAAAAAGGATCTTCTAAAAAGAAAGTGCGATGTTCTAGGGGAGAACCAATAAAACGGTTTTTGGGTTCTTCTCTAAATTTTAAATCTTTGATTTTTGACCTTTCTAGTAATTCTTGCCAGTCTTTTTCATGGGTAAAAATTAAACCAAAATGTCGGGGATAAATCGCCTTTTGAGGTGTTAAAGGTTCTTTGGTGATGTGTGCGACTAATTGATGTCCGTAAAGGTTGAGAATTAACGCATGGGGGTTTTCTCGTCCGGGTATGCAGCCTAAACCATCAACGTAAAAGGCTTTGGTTTGGGGGATGTTGGTGACGGGGAAAGCGAGGTGAAATATGGCTTTGTTCATGGTGGGAGTGGGTTAGAAGGTACAACTATTTTCAGGTAAATAAACTATATTTTAAATTTTTGGTTTACAATAAATATACTAACACAAATTTGTAAACTAACCACCGTAATGATTGGCACTCGTATTAAACTAGCTCGAAAAAAAGCGGGTTACTCACTGCGTGGTTTAGCCGAAGCTATGGGTGGCAAAGTTTCCGCACAAGCTATAGGTAAATATGAACGCGGTGAAATGACTCCTAGTTCTGATGTTTTGATTGCTTTAAGCAAAGCATTGGGGGTGACATTGGCTTACTTAATGGATAGTCAAGGAATTGAATTAACTGCTGTTGATTTTCGTACCAAAGCAAGCACCACTGCAAAAGATCGCGCCCGTGTGGAAACGGAAGTGATTGAATGGGTAGAAAGATACTTGCAAATTGAGCAGATTTTGGAACTGGAAGGTAATAATTGGAAACAACCTTTTGAGCAACTAAAAGTAATTCATTCTATTGAGGAATCAGAAGATTTAGCTAATAGTTTACGCAATCATTGGAAACTAGGTCTTGATCCGATTCCTAATATGACGGAACTTTTAGAAGAGAAAGGCTTAAAAGTTCTGATTGTTGATTTACCAAATGCGGTTTCTGGTTTTACTTGTCTGGTAAAAAGACCAACAGGTTTATGTGATTTACCTGTAATTGTTGTTAATAAAAAATCTTCCTTGGAGCGTAGAAGACTAACTCTTGCTCATGAATTATGTCATCGGTTGATTGATCCTCAATATTTATCTGATAAAGATGAAGAAAAAGCAGCAACTAGATTTGCGGGAGCTTTTTTGATGCCTTGTTTTTATTTAGAAAAGGAAGTAGGTAAACATCGCCATTCTTTAGGGTATCAAGAATTGATTTACCTGAAAAGAATGTACCGGGTGAGTGGTGCAGCTTTACTTGTACGTTTACGGGACATTGGTATTATTGACTCTTCTGTTCTTACCTATATGTTTCAATCTGTGGCGAGAAATTGGCGTACTCAAGAACCAGAGGAATTAGAACCTGAAAATAAAAGAGGTGAGTATGAACAACCGAGACGTTTTGAGAGGTTGTGTTATCGTGCTTTAGCTGAAGATTTGATTTCATTATTTAAGGCTTCAGAACTGTTACGTACAAGGGTAGAAAATGTCGAAATTGGTTTGAAGGGACCACAGTTATCAGATGCAAATTCTCGTTAGTGATACATCCTGTTTAATTGATCTGCGTAAATTCTGATCCATAGTTGGTATCTGATAGAGAAAATATGTGTATACTAAATAATAGTTTTTATTCATCCCGATGGAGATAACAAAATGAATATGCAGCCAGTAAGATCAAGAGCCATCAGTGCTGTTGGATATGATGAAACAACTAGGCGTATGAAAATTCAATTCACTAACAGAGGAACATACGACTTCTGTAATGTTCCAAAAGATATATATGAAGGTTTGTTATTAGCTGATTCTAAGGGAACGTATTACCATAACCATATAAGAGATAGATATCAGTGTTAGTGATATCGCCATTTTTATGAGGACTGGGTAAATTGTCAAGCGATCGCATTTTCCTAAAAAACCCACTTTATTACCTATAATAAATACATAGGATGTAGCAGACATGGTTTAAACATGACATCCCGTTACCTTAAAGGTCGAGGAAATCCGGTAAAGACGTTCTGAATACCAAAATTTAATTTATTTTTTGGCGAGGACTCCTGAAGGAGTCTTTGTTATTGAAGGGGTTGATAATTTTTGATTATGAAAATAGTTTTTGAAGTTTTTTACTATAACGCCATTCCAATATATTAAGATCAAATAGTGCTATATATTTAGAGACGATTATTATGACGTTACATGAACTTCAAGATCAAGCACTAAAATTATCTGTTGAAGAACGTTTAAAATTAATCAATATCCTAACTCGCTCTCTCCTACCAAAAACACATTCAGCCACAAAACCAAAAGGTTTAGCTGCAAGTTTAATTGGTATTGCCAAAACAGACACAGCACCACCTACAGATGAAGAGGTGAAAGCTTTACTAAATGAAAGGTTGGCGCAAAAATATTTATAATGAAAGTTCTATTTGATACTAATGTTTTATTAGATGCTTTGTTAGCGCGTGAACCTTTTGTAACTGATGCTGCATTTTTACTAGAAGCAGTTGAATTAGGACAAATTGAAGGATTTATTTCAGCGACAACAGTAACAGATGTGCATTACTTGGTTGGACGACATACTAAAAGTTCTGAAATTGCAATTACAGCAGTAACTCAATTGTTAGAATTAATGGAGGTTTGTGCAGTAGATCGCGGAGTGCTTGAGCAAGCTATAGAATTAAAATTAGCTGACTTTGAAGATGCGGTACAAGTAGCATCTGCGATTAAATGGGGATTGGAAGCAATTGTTACTCGTGATGCGAGTGGATTTGAAGGTTCACCAATTTTAGTGATGTCACCTCAAGAACTAAAAAATCGGTTAATTTAACAATGGTTAGGTAGTGAGAAGTTTACGCAGTGAGTCATTGTAAACTTACAGAAGTTCATACTCTGCTTCTCACCAAAAATGAAGACAAACACCATATTTTACACCCTCCTACAAAACCTCCCCAGCGTCTTATTTGAACTGCTGGAAAAACCACCCCAACTAGCTACTATGAATTTTCATCAGTGGAAATCAAAGAACTAGCACGTCGCATAGATGGTGTATTTCTACCCAAACCAGAATACCCAGAAGATCCCATTTATTTTGTCGAAGTTCAATTTCAAAATGATGATGATTTATACGGGCGATTAATTACTGAAGTATTTCTCTCTTTAAACCAGTATAAACCTGATAAAAAATAGCAAGCTGTAGTATTGTGGGCTAAACGTAGTCTTGATCCAGGTATTCCCTTTGCTTATCAAACTTCACTGCAAGAGGGACAAATTCATGTAATTTATTTAGATGAATTAACAGATACATCATCTTCTATTGGTTTAGGAATTATTAAATTAGTAGTTGCACCAGAAGAGGAAGCAGTACAAACAGCGAGAAGTTTAATAAGTTTGGTACAACAAGCAGATGCGGCCAAGAGTCGTTATCTTTTAGAATTAGTAGAAAGGATGCTAATTTACAAGTTTTCCACCTATACCCCTCATGAGTTAGAAGCAATGTTTGGATTAACAGAATGGCGACAAACCAGATTTTATCAAGAAGTTCAGGAAGAAACTCAGCTAAAAACTAAGTTAGAAGCAATTCCTCGTCTTTTGAAAATGGGGTTGAGTGTAGAACAAATTGCCGAAGCACTCGAATTAAACATTGAAGTAGTGCAACAAGCAATAAAACAGCAAAGTAAAAAAGAATCTTAAATAGCAATTTTCAGGATTTAGCAGTCAGATTTTTATTATGACACCAAAAATCAATCGTGGAGAATATACTGATTGATAAACAATTCTGACTCCTGACTTCTGAATTCTTATATTCGAGTATCATAAAAAACTGAAAATACTCATACCTCATTAACAATGTTATCTTTACTTGATTCCATAAATCCCTGGTTAGTAGGTGCAGGTTTAAACGCGATTTTGTTGGGAATAGTCGCCATAATTCCCAAAAAATTGCTCACTCCTGCGGGAATATTCCATGCTTGGTTATTGGGTGTAATTATTTGGGGAACACTAGGCTGGCCAGGATATTTAGTGGTAGTGTTTTATTTTATCGTCGGTTCTGGGGTGACGCGCATCGGGATGGCGCAAAAGGAAGCAGCAGGAATTGCGGAAAAACGCTCTGGTGCTAGGGGTCCTGAAAATGTTTGGGGTTCGGCGTTAATTGCGGCTTTGTGTGCTGTGGGAGTGTTGCTTGTACCTGATTTAAAGTTTTTACTCTGTTTGGGCTATGTAGCGAGTTTTAGCACCAAATTATCGGACACGACAGCGAGTGAAGTGGGTAAAGCTTATGGAAAGCGTACCTTTTTGATTACGACGCTGCAACCTGTTGCTAGAGGTACAGAAGGGGCGGTAAGCTTAGAAGGGACTTTAGCGGGTGTAGTTGGATCAGTAGCGATCGCTCTTGTCGGTTGGGGTGTAAATTTCATAGATATCTTAGGAATTGTTTGGTGTGTAATTGCCGCATTTATCGCTACAAATTTAGAAAGTGTAATTGGTGCAACATTACAATCTAAATATACTTGGCTTACCAACGAACTTGTTAATATCTTAAATACCCTTATTGGGGCGGTTGCAGCAATTATTCTGGCTGTAACTTGGCAAATGATATTTGTTTAAAAAGCTACTAATAAACCAAATCTATTCAACAGCAAATCTGCTGTTTTTTTTGTATTTATTGCAACATAATATACGACTGTTCCCGTTGAAAACAACACTCACTGTTAATGAGTTTTATGTAAATTTTATAATTATTTATTTTTCCCGTAACTTATTCATAGAATCTTTATCATTATGAACCGTATTTTTCTACGGTTTTATCTATTATTTAATGGAAAACTTGTATATATTTTTAGTGTTTTCCTCACATTTATTTCATGGAATCTTCATCATTTTTCACAGTTAATGACGAACAAATCGACCTTCATCAAGTAGTCAAGTATTTACAAGTGTCTGGTAAACTGAATCAGTTTATTAGTGATGTTCTGCGTCAATACATCTTAGAAAAAGAGCTAGAAAGCAGAAATGACATAGATATCAGTACAGCATTAATTGAACAAGCAATTATTGATTTTCGGTTAAAAAATCAACTCACAGATCCTGATCATTTCCAAGCTTGGTTAAAAAATAATGGTACTGACTATGCCACCTTTTATGAGTCAGTTACCTTTAGCTTCAAATTAGAAAAACTGAAAGCAGTAATTTCCGAACAAAACCTACCAGAATACTTTATTGAAAGGAAGATTTATTTAGATAGAGTTGTACTTTCGCGAATAATGGTTGATAACCGAGAACTAGCGGAAGAATTACATACTCAAATTGAAGAAGGAAGCAGTTTTGAACAACTAGCAAAAGAGTATTCATTGGCAGATGAAAAAACCTTTAATGGTATGATGGGTCCCATTAGTCGGGGTAGTTTACCGGATATTTTGCGTGCATCTGTGGATGCTGCTACTCCTGGACAATTGATTGGACCAATTGACCTAGAAGGACGTTTTAGTTTATTTAGATTAGAACAAATTCTACCTGCATCTTTAGAAAATACTCAACTAAAACAATCACTACAAAATGAGTTATTTGAGAAATGGCTAGGGGAGAAAATTCAAAACCTGACAGTGAAATTACAAGTGAGCTAAATACTCTGAATTATCAATCTTTAAGAATAAATGTGCTAGATGCTTTACCTTGGGAAAAACCACCATTATCCTGGTTGACTCCTGAACAACAAACGGAGTTAAAAAATCAATTAGAAATTCGTCAATATCAACTTGGCGAAAAAATTTGGTCACAGGAAACAGGAGGATATCAGTTTTTTATTGTTACTGGTAAAGTCCGTCTACGCCAAGAAGGTGAAAGCAAACCTGTAGCGACTTTACAGGATGGAGATTGGTTTGGCGATTTGCAACAGTTATTTACTAATTGTAAGGCTGTAGCTGCTAGTAAGGAAGTGGTAATTGTGTGTTGGAATTCATCACTTTGGGCAAAGTTTTCTCATCCTCAAATTGATGAATTTTGGAATTTTAAAGATGACAAACAAGGTGACAGAGGAAAGATAAAAGAAGAAGAAACTTCTACTTCATCTACTTCATCTACTTCATCCTCTTCACTGTCACCTGTCACCTCTCACCTATTACCTTCATATCCTTTTGTAGCAAATGGAAATACTGCTGCTGCTTGTTTAACAATGGTGGCGCAACATTTAAACAATGCTGTGCAACTGGAATGGGTGCAACGTCAACTGCGGGGACAACACCCTAAAAATGTGACAGAAACAGCAGAAAAATTAGGGTTAGTTTTGCGGAAGTTGCAAGTAAGTTGGGGTGAATTACGACAGTTATCATTTCCAGCTTTATTAATGTGGAAATCTGAATCTATTAGCAGTTGGGTTGTAGCTTATGGGATGAAAGGTAATTGTTTAATTATTGCCAATCCTCTCAATTTTGAATGTGAATATTTAACCCAATCAGTAGTAGAATATTGCTGGGATGGTAAATTATGGCAAGCAGAATTAATTTCCAAACAAGAAAAATTTAATCTTTCTTGGTTTACTCCCGCAGTTTGGAAATATCGGGTATTATTAGGTGAAGTATTACTGGCTTCCTTCACTTTACAATTGTTGGGTTTAACTTCACCATTAATTACCCAAGTTATCATTGATAAAGTGATGGTACAGGAGAGTTTAGCAACTCTCGATGTCATGGCGATCGCACTTTTGTTAGTCGCTATATTTGAATCTATTCTGGGTATTCTCCGACTCTTCATTTTTACCCACACAGCACGGCGTTTAGATTTGAGTTTATCAGCCCAACTTTTTCGCCATTTAATGCGTTTACCTTTGGCTTATTTTGAGTCGAGAAGAGTGGGAGATACGGTAGCTAGAGTCCAGGAATTAGAACAAATTCGCCAATTTCTCACAGGTACAGCTTTAACAGTAATTCTCGATAGTATCTTTGCTGTGGTGTATTTGGGATTGATGTTTTATTACAACATTCCCTTGACCTTTGTAGCTTTAGCCGTATTACCATTATTCGCGACTTTAACAATTGTCGCTACACCAATTTTAAGAAATTGGTTAAATGAAACTTTTAACCGCAGTGCTGACAGTCAATCATTTTTAGTAGAGACTGTTACAGGTATTCATTCGGTTAAAGCTCATGCTGCTGAACCAGTAGCCAGAGAACGCTGGGAAGGCTTATTTGCTAGGTTTATCCGCACTGGTTTTAAAGCTTCCACCACATCAAATATTAGCAGTAATATTGGTGATTTTCTCACTAATTTTTCGACATTGTTAATACTCTGGTTTGGTGCAAGACTAGTCATTGATCATCAACTCACAGTTGGTCAATTAATCGCTTTTCAAATGTTATCTGGGCGAGTGACAGGACCTTTATTGCGCCTAGTGCAGTTATGGCAAAGTCTCCAACAGGTACTATTATCAGTAGATCGTATTGGTGATATTCTTAACGCTGCACCAGAAGCAGAAGCTGGAACAGGTTTAGTATTACCACCCCTCAAAGGTGAAGTGAATTTTGATCAAGTTTTCTTCCGCTATAGTGCTAATACCGAACCTGTATTAAAAGGAATTTCCTTTGATATCAAACCAGGGCAATTTGTAGGAATTGTGGGACGTAGCGGTTCTGGTAAAAGTACACTTTCCAAACTTTTGCAACGCCTTTATCAAATTGAATCAGGACGCATTTTGATAGATGGTTTTGATCTCAAAAGTTGTGATTTAGCTTCTTTAAGGCAACAAATTGCTGTAGTTCTCCAAGAAGACTTTTTATTTAATGGTTCTATCTTGGAAAACATCAGTTTAGGAAATCCAGATATTACCGCTGAACAAGTTGTAGAAGCTGCGAGATTAGCAGTAGCACACGATTTTATTAGTCAACTAACTTATGGTTATGAAAGCAATGTTGGGGAAAGAGGTACAGCTTTATCTGGTGGACAAAGACAAAGAATAGCTTTAGCAAGGTTGTTTCTTTCTTCTGCACCAATTTTGATTTTAGATGAAGCAACTAGCGCCTTAGATAGTGAAACTGAACAGCAAGTATTACAAAACTTACAAAAGGTTTCTGCTAACCGTACCGTGTTTTTAATTGCTCACCGTTTTGCACCTTTAAAACGCGCAGATTTAATATTAGTCATGGAAAAAGGTATCATTGCTGAACGGGGTACACACGCGGGTTTATTGCAACAAAAAGGTTTGTACTGGTCACTTTATCAAAGACAACAGGCGAATATTTAAGTTGGAGATATTCGTCATATCCCGATCCTTGGCTTCTTCAAGAAGTCGGGGATCTATTTTCTATTTTCTATTTTCTGCATTGGGGAAAAAGTGACGTTGTATGAGAAAATAATAGAAACAACCTCACTCTTGGAATTTCATGTCTTCTTGGTAAAAATGTAAGCATTCATCTGAGACATAAAGGTTGAATACTTACCAATATAAATAAATCTCAAAATGATGGATTATGTTGATCATCCCAACATTGATCATTTCGCCAAATTCTACCTGTTGATTCACATTTTTCCTTGTCTTTAATACCAGGAATTGAGGTAGGGTGAATAGTGTTTAAGTTGGATGTAACAGAGGATATCATGAAAGAACCTGTATAAAAACCACAAAATATTAAAGTTCCAAAAAAAAAGGTAAAGCTGACACATTTAACAGCAAATAGAACAGAAAAGTTACCTTGTATACGAGATGGTGTAAAGCGCATATATTTCCTGAGTGTGGTGTTGATGGTAGATAACACCTTGAGAATGTTTACGCGCTGATTAATTTGACTTGCAGAATTTATTTATCGCAGAAAACCTGAGTTATTTCTGTTGAATATTTATCATATTTGTGAGGGCAGGGAATAGGTAAATAATTCAAAATTCCAACTTAAAAAGTTTGACTCCTGACTCCTGACTCCTCAATTGTGAATTTCTATAAAGTGGAATTGAGGTTAAAAATTTCTAAAATTTGCCGACAAATTTCTTTGAGTTTTTCGCCAACAGCAGGGGAAGGTAAGGACTCACCCACAAAACTCCATTGGTCTACGGTGGAAAGTCGCCATGCTTGGCCACGATGATCAAATCCTGATACTTCAATGCCAATAGCTCGCCGAGATTTATTGATAGGATCTTGATAAAAACGGATTTGAATTAAAACACTGCGACTGCGCCAAGATCGGCTGATTCCGGGAAAGTGAAAACCGATGTCGATGGAATCAGGATCTACGAGTTCCCTGGTTTCTGGGTCATTATGCCAAGGTTTAAGATCGGATTTGGCATCAGGAAACTCTAATTTGAACAAATTTACTACAGTAGCAATCTTGCTGGCTAGTTCAAGGTTTGTTGCCTGTTCAGCTGCATTCACGTGAAAACTCTCCTAATATTGCATCGCCCTGTGGGGGATGTGAAAACAGAAAAACCGCCAGAAGGCTTATCTTATTAGTGTTTCAGCTTATCAAGAAGATTGGAAATTTAGCAACTGTGAATTATGATTTCCTCACATTTATTTGAGTAATTGTGCTTAAAAAATGCCCCGAAATACCAAAAACTCTGCCTTTTGGCTGGGTGTGCCAAAATTTCTTCCTGGTGGAAGTAGAAAATTTTCTGCAAAAACTTTCACTGGCAGGAACGAGAAATTACACTAGCGATCTAAAATGACACTGTAAATCGGTAAACAAACAGCAAATTAATTTCCGTTTATGGTGCGTCAACGCTCTATTTTGTCACTGATTCTCGTACTACTGACTACATTCCTGATCAGCTGTGGCAGTCCTAGTGTCGCTACTGCACCTCCAACTTACACACCGGCTCAAGTGGTGAAAATTCAGGCATATATTCCTGATATTCAGGTGGTGCGCGATCGCTCACAAGAACTGAAAACGCTGATTCAACGCGGTGAATGGATCAATGTTGGTAATTTTATTCATGGACCAATGGCGGAAGCTAGGCTCAATATGACTTACGTCATCCCTAACCTACTACCCCAAGATCAATCTAAAGCCAGACAGATTAACAAGGATTTATTGGCTCATCTGGTGAAAATTGACCAAGCTGCTAGTGCAGGTAACACCAGTCTGGCGTTAAGCAACTACAAAGAAGTTTTTGCAGATGTTGACAAGTTCCTACAACTGATTCCAGAACAAGGTGAAAGTTGACAGGTGACAGGGAAGGGAACAGCGAGCAAGGGTGCAGGGAGCAGGGAGCAGGGAGCAGGGGAGAAGATTTGCCCCAGTACCCAGTACCCAGTCCCTAGTCCCCTCATTCTACTCTGAGTCATGAGTCACAAAACGTTAGGGTAATGGGGTGATAGGGTGAAGGGGAAACTCTTTACTCTTCACCCCTCACTGTTCACAAAAGTCATGAATGTAGTAATTATCGGTTGTGGTGTAGTTGGGGCGGCGATCGCATATCAACTCAGTCAAGTTAAAGGTTTAAATATCACTGTTTTTGACAAAAACCAACCCGCACAAGGTTCTACTGCTGCTGCTCTCGGTGTTTTGATGGGCGTAATTAGCCATAAAACTAAGGGCAAAGCTTGGAAGATGCGGGAAGAAAGTATTAAACGTTATGAAACTCTAATTCCTGAATTGGAAGCTATTACAGGGCGCAAAATCCCTTGTAACCGTCAGGGCATTGTTATGCTATTGTCGGAAGACCCAGCACACCCTTTAGCCAGTGGTGTGGAAGTGATGACAGAATGGGAACAATTGCGGGAAGTTCGTAAATCTCAAGGTTGGCAATTAGCTGTTTGGGACAAAGAAAAACTTCAGAAATTCTGTCCACAAATTAATAATCCTACTGTTATTGGTGCTGTTTATTCTCCTCAAGACCGTCAACTTAACCCTACGGCTTTAACTTTAGCTTTAGTAGATGCAGCTCAACGCAATGGGGTAAAATTTAAATTTGGTGTGGCTGTACGCAATCACCAAGCACCATCTTCGGAAATAGTACAGATAACACCTCATGTTACTGAACAACTTAAATCTATTGAAACTTCAGAAGGTCCGGTGAGCGCAGATTGGTTTATTGTTGCTGCTGGTTTGGGTTCAACTTTACTGACTAGACAATTAAATCAAAAGGTGAATATTCGCCCGGTTTTAGGACAGGCTTTATATTTAAGTTTAGGACGGGTTTTAGGAACTTCTGAGTTTCAACCGGTGATTACTGGTAATGATGTCCATCTCGTTCCTATGGGTAGTGGTGACTATTGGGTGGGTGCTACGGTAGAATTTCCCAATGATGCAGATGAGATACTTGCAAAGAAAGAATTATTAGAATCTGTGAAACAACAAGCGATCGCATTTTGTCCAGATTTAGCTGAGGCGAAAATTCTCCGTACTTGGTCTGGTTTGCGTCCCCGTCCTGAAGGTAGACCAGCACCTGTGATTGATAAATTACCAGGTTTTAGTAATGTTGTTTTAGCCACTGGTCACTATCGCAATGGTGTTTTACTCGCACCTGCTACAGCTTTAGCCGTACGGGATATGATTATTCCTCAAGGTTATTAATATTAGTTGACAGGTGACAGGATTAATTAATCATATCTTGATTTAATCCTGTAAATCCTATAATCCTGGATATCCTGATTCAGACAAAAATATTTAATTATCTTGTTTAATTATTTTATCATAGTTCTTCCTTGTCGAAATCAATGATATCAGGTTTTGGGATGCAAGTCAATAGATTAATCTCTGCAAATGCGAGATTTTTTTGTAAAAATTCTCTTCCCTATTTATAGGATGATAAAAGAGAATACAGTATTTAGGCATCTGTGCGGTGCTGTTGCATTTTCAGGATAGGAAAATAGAGTGGCAATACAAGAACATAAAATCACAGTAAATTCATTAGAATGGTTTTATCGGGAAGCGGAACCCATTGGACAAAGTGACTTATTACCAGTGGTATTACTACACGGTATAGTTTCCCAAAGTTATAGCTGGAGAAACATTATACCAGCTTTAGCGGCACAAGGAACAAGAGCGATCGCACCAGACTGGATTGGATACGGCTTTTCTGGTAAACCTGAAAAACAGGATTTTGCTTACACTCCCGACGCATTTATCAAAGCTTTAGATGAATTTATTCAAACAATAGAATTAGAACGTTTTTCCTTAGTTGTGCAAGGTTTTTTAGGATCAGTTGGTTTACAATATGCCTTACGTCATCCTGAAAAAATAGCCAACATAGCAATTTTAAATACTCCCATTTCCACAGATGCCAAACTACCTTGGAAAATTCAACAAATGGGTTTACCATTAGCAGGTGAAGTCATGACCCAAGACCCATTATTAGTGGATAGAACCCTAGAAGGTGGTAGTTGTTACCGCATCGAAGATAAAGATTTAGATATTTATCGCAAACCGTACTTAAAAAGTTCTGCATCTGGTCGCAGTTTGCTGTCAACAATTAGAAATTTGCAACTAGACAAAGCCATGACAGAAATAGCAACTGGTTTTAAAGAATGGCAAAAACCGATTTTATTACAATGGGGAATGATCGATCCTTGGTTATCTGTAGATATTGCCGAAAGTTTTTTGAAATCTGTACGTGATGTGGAAATAATCAAACTCAATAATGTGGGACATTATCCCCAAGAACATTATCATGAAGTGATTTTACAAGACCTGTTACCCTTTGTGCGTCGTTCTCAGTCGAATTAGCTAGTGTAGAGACGTTTCATGTAGCGGAAGCTTCCCCAAGAGTAACGTCTCTACATTTTTGAGAAAGTAATTATTGTTATACTTCTTAATATAATTTGTATCCTTGTCAACAATTGCCGTAACCTGATAATGAAAGTAAATGCAATCATCTGTAAATTGATTAAGGTAGGTTAGGATTCATGGCTTATTCATGGTTTAAAGCCTTTCACATTATCGGCTTTGTCGTTTGGTTTGCAGGGTTATTCTACCTAGTGCGTTTGTTTATCTACCATGTAGAAGCTAACCAAGAACCAGAACCCGCAAAAACGATACTGAAAAACCAGTATCAAATTATGGAAAAGCGTCTCTACCACATTATCACCATCCCCGGAATGATAGTCACAGTAGCGATGGCTATTGGTATTATTTCCACCAACCCAGACTTGTTAAAAGAAACCTGGTTACATTTTAAATTAGGGTTTGTGGGTATTTTGCTGATCTATCATCATTATTGTGGTAGGTTGATGAAAAAGTTAGCCGCAGATGAATGTAAATGGAGTGGACAACAATTAAGGGCTTTAAATGAAGCACCAACTTTGTTATTAGTTGTGATTGTGATGTTGGCTATTTTCAAGAATAATCTACCCACAGATATCACCGCTTGGCTAATTTTTGGTTTAGTGATTTTCATGGCTGTGAGTATTCAGATGTACGCCAAAATCCGCAGACGCAATAAAGAAAAGATGATGGCAGAAATGAATCAAGTTAATCAAATTCCCCAAGCACAAAGTTAGATTTTCAGGTGGGTTTTGCCCACCCTCAAATGATAATTGATTTAATAAAGCCCCCTCTTGAACGATTAATCACAAGAGAGGGTTTGGAGCTAAAGTCCGGTAGGGTAATCGGGCTATTTAATATTTAATAATTATTAGTTAATTATCAAGTCCTCCTGAAGATAGATCAATTTTCCTGAAAAATCATTTGTTGGTATAATTAAATCAAAAACTGATAAAAAAAGCCCCCGCTGTCAGATATCAACGGGGAGCATAAAGTATTAAAGTTCGTCAGGTGATCGGAATATTTAATTATTTAGTATTTATTGCTTGTATCTTTATTCCTCCATTAGAGAGAGAAATATTGATAAATCAGTTTAAAATCGTATATTAAAACACTAAAGGTTAATTTTGCAGATATATATAATATAGCAAAATGCAAGAGTCAGCAAGGGGTTAGCAATGCTAAACCCTGACAGGAGTTAAGAGTACAACCCGCTTGATAACCAATACTTTTCGGTTAAGCCCAAAAAATATAATGATGTAGGTTGGGTTGACGATAGGAAACCCAACATTTACAAGGGTTTGTTGGGTTTCACTTTGTTCAACCCAACCTACGAAAACTCTTAACCGAACAGTATTGGCTTGATAACTATCTCGATTTTGAGAAACGTAATAGTTACTAAATTTGAAAATCCTCTTTTAAAGACTGTCTAAGCTGTTCAATTTGGCTATATGGAAAAGCATCTATTTTTAATTGTCTTTCTATTATGTAGAGACTTCCCAGTAGTATAGTGCTGATCATCGCTAAAATATAGGTTGTCCCGACAAAACTATTGATGACCTTGAATTTTGAATTTTTTAATCGCTGTAGTGAACGTTTTTCTTTACCCATTAATAATACTAGATAAAATCTGCGTTTAAAAAAGGGAATAGAAACCCTCATATCTACAGCAGATGAATTATTATTTTGTTGTTCAAATACCTTTTTTAACTCTGCTATTTGAGCATCAGTAAAAGTTGCAGAAATTTCAGCAGGAATACGAGCTAAAAGTCTTTGGATAGCAGGATCATTCTGATTTGAAAAATGTTGTTCTGGCATTGTACTTTTCTGCTTATTTGTAATGTTTTTTTCTTGATATCAATGTGTCTTAAAAAGAAAGACTATGTTGATTATCCCAGCATTTATTATCCTTCCAGGTTCTATCAAATCGTTCACAGTCTTCTTGATTTTCTACTCCAGGTATTGAGGTAGGAAAAGCCAAGTTCAGGTGAGTAGGAAGTAGAGATTTTACTAAAAATAGTGTGGAAATACTACCAGTGACGATCATCAAAGCAAATATAAATAAAATAGAAATATTACCAGGAGTCCAAAAAGGATATAAGCTCTTTTCGTATTTCCACCTTTGTTTTGAGCGACGTTCTTCACCTGCCAATAACACCACATAAAAAGGTAGTATAGGAATTAAAATAGATATTCGTTTGTCTATAAAATGCTCGTGCCACTCACGTCCTTGAAACCCATTTTTTATAGCTGCAATTTGCTCATTTGTAAACGTTTCTGCTATTTCTGGGGAAATTTGATAGAAGAGTTCTTCAAAACTACTGGGATTAACTTTCTGGTTTTCTTGGTGTTCTGCTATTTTCATACTGGCGATAAATAGATATATTATTAAATGCAATTTATTAATCAAGTTATTTAAAACTAACACGATTTTTCTGTTAGCGTTACAGCAATTTTACAAGAAAATTTTTTAGTATATGTACTTAAATAATTCTCCAATGATTCCCTGGAAACTACTTAATTTTTAGCATACTCATTTTTCTTCTTAGACGATTTGACCACAAGATAGCCAAATAAACAATACCGAAGTTCTGAGGCTGAACCCTTTCCTTTAACCAAGTATGGCGGGAATAAAAGAATTTATTTGGTAGGATATAGGAACCCAGCACCCAATATTTGTCAGATGCCAATAGTGTTCGGATTCGCTGTACAGTATTACTAGAGGTTTACACTTAAGTAATATTTTTAAAGTTTAGTGGTTTTACGTTCCCAATTTTATGACGAACCATATTCAACCATCCCGACCTAATCAATGGTAAATTGACAGTAATTTCTTGCCCCCGTTTCTAAAATATGTTACTAATTCCCATCAACTTAGAAACACCAAGGTTACTGCTGCGTAACTTTGAAGATAGGCATATAAACGCTTTTACTGCTTATCGCAATGATCCTGAAGTTGCTAAATATCAAAGTTGGGAAATTCCTTACCCAGCAACAACAGCTAGAGAATTTATAGAATATCTGCAACAGACAAAACCGGGGACTTTGGGGGAATGGTATCAGATAGCGATCGCACTCAAAACCACAGATGAAATAATTGGAGATTGTGCTTTTTGCATCTTAGCTGAAGATGGACAACAAGCGGAAATTGGTTTTACTTTGTCACGTCAACATCAAGGAAAAGGTTATGCAACGGAAGCTGTAAGCTGTTTATTGGCATATTTATTTACAGAGTATAAATTGCATCGTATCCGGGCAAATTGCGACTCGGAAAATATCGCATCTGTTCAACTCCTGGAACGTTTGGGGATGCGACGGGAAGGACATTTTATTAAGAGTTTGTGGTTTAAGGGTGAGTGGGTTGATGAGTTGTGGTTTGCTGTTTTGCGTGAGGAGTGGGAAAGGTAAAGTAGTTGCAAAAAGTGATATCATTAATTGGTTGCATTAAATGGTTATGTTATGGAACGAGAAGCTTTAACAGTCCGTTTTCCCTCGGAACTACTAGCAAAAGCTAGGAAGATCAAAGAAAATAGCGAATCTTTTAATGATTTAATAGTTGAAGCTTTAGAACGTGAGGTCAGACGAAGAAGGGGATGGGCTGCACATCAAAGAATTATTGCCAGGAGTGAAACCGTTAAAGCAAGAACTGGTACACAAGCAACTTCTACCGATATAATACGCAGTCTCAGAGAGGGTGAGGGAAGACGTGACTAGAATTTTGTGCATAGATACCAGTATTTGGATACCTTACCTTGTTCCAGAAGTGTATCAACCTCAAGCCAGAACCCTACTAACAGAAGCATTAAGTTTAAATATACGTTTAGTAGCTCCTGCTTTTGCTTGGGCAGAAATTGGATCTGTTTTACGGAAGAAAACACGAATGGGAGTCATAACAAAAGAGGAAGCACAAGATTTTTTTGAGGACTTCTGTGAATTGCCGATAGATTATATTGAAGATGAAGTAATCAGGGTAAAAAGTTGGGAAATTGCCGAAAAATACGGTTTATCTACCCTTTATGATGCAGCTTTTCTGGCTTGTTCTGAGATGACATCTGCTGAGTTTTGGACTGCTGATGCTGCATTGGTGAAACAACTTACACCTAAACCTATTTATTTGCGAGAAATAGAAGAGATAGTCAATTAAAATTATGCCTATTTTGTAATTCGTGAATCTTTATTATGCAAGAAATAACCGCCAATTATGATGAATCCTGGAAAGAAGCATTAACAGAGTATTTTGAAAGCTTCTTAACATTCTTTTTCCCGTAAGTTCATCAATTAATTGATTGGACAAAACCACCCCGTTCCCTAGATAAAGAATTACAGGAAATTACAGCTTCATCAGAGACAGAAAAACGAATTGCTGATCAACTTTATCAAGTTTGGTTGCTTGACAAACGAGAAGTTTGGATATTAATTCATGTAGAAATTCAAAGTCAATATGAAGTAGATTTTGGTGAACGGATGTATATTTATAATTACCGTTCCTTTGATCTGTATCACAAACCTGTAGTTAGTCTCGCTGTTCTCGGTGATGAAAGGAATAATTGGCGACAAGCGTGCTTATGGTTATTCCCTTGGAGGGTGTGAAGTTAGTCTGAAATTTCCCATTGCTAAACTTTTAGACTATGAATCTCGCTGGCAAGAATTAGAAGCTAGTGATAATCCATTTGCTATCATAGTAATGGCACATTTAAAAACTAAAGCAACCACTGGTAATTTATCAGAACGGGAACAATGGAAATGGATATTAATTCGCGGACTTTATGATAGAGGTTTAACAAAAGAACAAATTGTTAAGCTATTTAAAATCATTGACAAAATGATGACATTACCTGAGCAATTACAGCGAAAGTTAGTGAATCAAATTAATAGTTTTGAGGAGGAAAGAAAAATGCCTTTTATCAGTCCTACAGAAGAAATGGCAATAGAACGCGGTAAGGAGATTGGGAAAGAAATTGGTAAGGAGATTGGTAAAGAACTTGGTGCTTTACAAAAGGCTCGTGATAATGTCAAAACTGTTTTGCAAACTCGACTGGGTGAGGTTTCTTTAGAGATTATTGTATCTTTAGCTCAAATTTCTAATCTATCTATTTTGGATGAAATGTTGAAGTTGGCAGTAACAGTTAATTCCTTTGATGATTTTAAACAGGCTTTGGAAGTAGTAACATCTAAATAATTCACAATGAATGGAATTTGCTAATAATAAATTCAGTTTTTTAAACCCACCTTTTACTTAGTTGTGAAATTGGTGGGTTTTGTCTATTGTTGCGTGTTTATAAATTGTTGCTTCATCAATCATGGTGATTCTACTTGTTGAGATTTTTTATTTTGTGCGATCGCTCTCTTGACAATAACCTTAGCTAGTTGAGGAACACTGAGAAACTCTCTAGCAGCCCAATCTTCTAAGTATTTATATTCGTCTTCTTCTATACGAATTGTCATTTGCGGTTTTTTGGAAGGCATATCTCACCATGATTCACTACTCCTAAATTATCGTTCTTATTAGTCTGATTGACTAATAATGAATTAAAGTAGTTACAGGTGAGTCACTTGTAACTATAATATTAACAGGTGATTTATTTGTCAAGCATCTAAAATTCTGACATTTTAACTAAAATAATAGTATTAATATCTAACATTGTCATAAATCAAACCATCATGACTACCAACATCCTGGATAACATTGACCTGCGGACATTAGGTGAACTCCTGCAACAAGCCCGTAAAAAATGCGGCATGACTCAAGCGGATGCAGCCAAGATTATTGATGCTGCACGCACCACTATGATCGCTATTGAAAAAGGGGAACGTCGCCTCAAAGCCAATGAACTGATTAAACTTGCTCGTGCTTACGGACGTTCTGTAAGTGAATTTGTGCGATCGCGCCCTGTCGTACAACCTTTTGAAGTGCAGTTTCGTGCAGTTTATCAACGCAGTCAGGAACAACAAGCAGAAATTGAACCATTTATCTCCCAATTAGAGGAATTATGTCAGAATTACCTAGAACTTGAGAAAATCATGGATGCGCCAATAGCGCGAAACTATCCTCTTGAGTATCAAGTAACAGATATGCCCATTAAATCTGCTGCGGAAAGTATAGCAGTAGCAGAACGTCAACGCTTAGGTTTAGGTGATGCGCCTATTTCCCAACTGCGAGACATCCTAGAACAAGATGTGGGTTTACGGATCTTCTATTTGCAGATGCCGCAAAAATACTCAGAAGTGTATAGCTATAACGAAGAAGTTGGTGGTTGTATGGCTATTAATGCCAATCATCCAGAAGAACGTCGGCGCTGGTCAATGGCGCATGGATATCTGCACTTTTTAGCGCATCGGCAAAAACCAGAGTTTCATTTTGAGGGACAATATCAACGATTTCCTGAAAGTGAACAACTAGCGGAAACTTTCCCCAAATATTTCTTGATGCCTACCAGTGGATTGCTGAAGCGGTTTAATGATATGTACCGTACACACGGCAAATTCACACCGACTAATTTATTTACCCTAGCGCATTACTATGGTGTGTCCGTAGAAGCCCTAGTTTATCGGTTAGAAGAAATGGAACTTCTACCTTCAGGAACTTGGGAGAAATTGCGAGATAGAGGTTTAAAAGTCAGAAAGGTACAGGAAGAACTAGGTTTAGAACAAATCCCGCAAAGGGTTGATATGATGCCACTGCACTATCAACACTTAGCAATTGAAGCTCTTGATCAAGGTTTAATTACAGAAGGGCGTTTTGCTGAATTTCTCCATGTTGACCGCTTAGAAGCCCGTCGCATAGCTGAAGCTTTACGGGAATATTCAAGCGGAATGATGGAAAAAGATACGGATTTTGATTTGCGTCAAATCCAAACTGCTGGGAAGTGAGGAGTATATATAATATATCTAAATTATTATGGAAATTACTCACTCCCATATTATTCTTGATGCTTGTTGTGTTCTCAATCTTTGTGCATCTGGTCAGTTTTTAGCAATTTTGAAATCTCTTCCTGCGGAAATTGTCGTGACTACAGTTGTCCAAGAACGGGAATTAAACACACTCCAAAAACTTCAAAAAGAAGAAAATGATGCCGTCTTAGAGTTTGAGGAAGCGATTCAAACAGGGTTATTAAAAGTTGTAGATTTTGAATCAGAAGAGGAGGAGGAATCTTTTGTTAACTATGCTGCTGTTCTTGATGATGGTGAGTCTGCAACTTTGGCAATAGCAGTTCATAGAAAATGGGCGATCGCCACCGACGACAAAAAAGCAATCAAATTTATTCAACAAACTGCACCACACATTCAGGTTTTATCCACTCCAGAAATCATCAAACATTGGTCAGACGTAGAAAATATTAATTCCTCAACACTTCGTAATATACTTCAGGCAATTCAGTTAAAAGCAAAATATTCACCACCTAACAATCATCCTCTCAAAAATTGGTGGATAAATGCCTTTTAATTCGCATTTTTGCACCTTTACTTGAGAAAAAAAGGTGGGAAACACCCACCCAAAACCTAAACCTCAACCCCCAAAACCCTCACCAAAAACCCCCACTTATCCGCCGCTTCTTCAATAATTTTCGTCGTCGGTTTACCCGCACCATGTCCCGCCTTCGTTTCAATTCTAATCAACACTGGTGCATCCCCAACATGACATTCCTGCAAAGTTGCAGCAAACTTAAAACTATGGGCAGGAACTACCCTATCATCATGATCTGCGGTAGTAATTAAAGTAGCAGGATAAGCAGTACCCGGCTTTAAATTATGCAACGGAGAATAAGCATATAAAGTGTTAAACTCCTCCGCATTTTCCGAAGAACCATATTCAGCTACCCAAGCCCAACCAATGGTAAATTGATGGAAACGCAACATATCCATCACACCCACTGCGGGTAAAGCTGCTGCAAATAATTCTGGCCGTTGTGTCATACAAGCACCCACCAACAAACCGCCATTACTACCACCACCAATAGCTAATTTTTGCGGTTGGGTGTAATTATTAGCAATTAACCATTCCGCAGCAGCAATAAAATCATCAAAAACATTCTGCTTTTTCTCTTTCATTCCGGCTTGATGCCATTCTTCACCATATTCACCACCACCGCGCAAATTAGGTACTGCATAAACTCCCCCCATTTCCATCCACACCAACAAACTAACAGAAAAATTGGGAGTTAATGAAGCATTAAAACCACCATATCCATAGAGATAAGTTGGGTTATTGCCATCTAATTTAATACCTTTTTTATAGGTAATAAACATCGGTATTTGTGTACCGTCTTTACTTTGATAGAAGACTTGTTTTGTCTCATATTCATCAGCATTAAAATCTACCTTTGGCTGCCGGAAAATTTCACTTTTACCCGTTTTCATGTCGTAGCGGTAGATAGTTCCTGGTGTTGTAAAGCTGGTAAAACTATAAAATGTTTCTGTCTCATCTCGCTTTCCACCAAAACCACCTGCTGAACCAATTCCCGGTAATTCTACTTCTCTGATAAAATTACCTTGTAAGTCAAAGATTTTAATTTTGCTATAGGCATCTTGCAGATAATCAGCTATAAATTGATTATTTAAAATGCCCACATCATCTAATTTTTCATCTGCTTGAGAAATAATTTCTACCCAATTTTCTGAAGTCGGATGTTTCGTATCAATGGCAATAACTCTGCCCCGTGGAGCATTTAAATCTGTGCGAAAATAAAAAACATCATCATCATGATCAATAAAGCTGTAATTTGCCTCAAATTGGTTAATTAATTCAACAACTTCAGAATTTGGGTTAGTTAAATCTTTGTAAAAAACCAAGTTTCTGGAATCAGTTCCTAACCAAACAGAAATTATCAAATATTTGCCATCTTCTGTTACATCACCACTAAAACCCCATTCTTTTTGATCAAGACGATGATAAATTAAGATGTCTTCTGATTGAGATGTACCCAGTTTATGGTAATAAAGTTTTTGATAGTAATTAACATCCTCTAATTTAGTTTTTTCATTTGGTTGATCATAACGACTGTAGAAAAAACCTTGATGATCATGAGTCCAAGAAGCACCAGAAAATTTAATCCATTGTAGATGATCTGATAAATCTGTACCTGTTTGAATATCTTTAACTTTCCATTCTTGCCAATCTGAACCAGAGGTGGATAAACCATAAGCTAGAAGCTTACCACTTTCACTAATTTCTATTCCTGAAAGAGCAACAGTACCATCTTCCGAAAGTTGATTAGGGTCTAATAAAACTCTAGGTTCAGCATCTAAACTGGGAAGCGTATAAAGCACACTTTGGTTTTGTAGTCCATCATTTTTGAAATAAAAGTAGTTTTCACCTTCTTTAAAGGGAATGCCATATTTTTCATAATCCCACAGTTTAGTCAAACGTTGTTTAATTTTTTCTCTAGCAGGAATTTCGCTGAGGTACTTAAAAGTAACTTGATTTTGTGCCTCAACCCAAACTTTTGTTTCTTCTGTATCAGGGTCTTCTAATGCACGGTAAGGGTCGGCAACCATAGTACCATGATAATTATCAACTCGATTGCTTTTGCTAGTGGTAGGATAGTTGAAGGATTTTTTAGAGTTGGACATAATTAAACAGTTAACAGTTATCAGTTAACAGTTAACAGTTGTCAGCGGGAAAAGGCAATAGGCAATAGGGAATGAATAATTGGTAATTGGTAATTGGTAATTGGTAATTGAGTTATTTACCTCCCCATCTCCCCATCTCCCCATCTCCCCTGCTCTCTACCCCTAAGCAGTCACAAGTTTTTCTCCTCTCAGCATCCGGGTAGCTGCTTCTAGTAGTGCTTCTTCTAGATAGGGTTTAGTGAAGTAACCACTAGCACCTAGTTGAACCGCCATTTGTCTATGTTTGTCTGCACCTCGTGAGGTGAGCATGGCAATAGGTAAGTGATTTAAGCTACTATCTGTTTGGATGAGTGAGAGAAATTTTAGTCCATCACACTCAGGCATTTCGATGTCACAGAAGACGATATCACAAGGTAGACCAGAACGGAGTTTATTTAAAGCTTCCTTGCCATGACGGGCTTGTTCAACGCGATAACCCGCTTTGGTAAAGGTGAGAGAAAGCAATTCCCGTACAGTAATGGAGTCATCGACAATTAGCACTGTCGGATCAATCTTCTCCTCTGGAATTTCATGTACAGGAGGAAGGGTTCTTCTTTGCCAAGAACTACCACCAATTTGTTTAGACATCTTGCCTTGGAAGATGTCAATAATTTCTAAAACGTCGGCAATAGGCATAATGCGACCATCACCAAGCACTGTAGCACCAGCAACACCACTGGGTTTGGGTGCTGGGCCTTCAAATTGCTTAATGACTATTTCCTGTTCGCTTAATACTTGGTCAATTTGGAGAGCGACCATTGTATTGCCTGAGCGCACGACGACGACAGAAATCATGTTATCATCTCGCGTGCTGCTATAGATGTTACCGCGACTAATCTGGCGATTGAAGGCCAAAATTTCCTGTAAAGGTCGGAATGCTAGGACTGTATCCCGCCACCAAATAAATGATTGCCCATCAGCATCTTTCTGGATATCCGTGACCGCTATATCTAGTGTGTCTTCCACACCGTCCATTGGGAAGGCAATTCTCGACCTATTAGAGATACAGCAGAGAGCTTTACAAATACTCAGGGTCAGTGGTAAGCGAATGGTGAAGGTGGTTCCTTTGCCTAGTACCGAATCTGTGCTAACTGTGCCACGAATTTCGTTAATATTGTTTTCAACCACGTTCATGCCCACGCCCCGGCCTTTGATATCATCAACTTCATCGGCTGTGCTGAAATTGGGCAGAAACAAAAGTTCATAAGCATCTTGGCGAGACATATTTTTTGCTTCTTCTGGTGTAATCACACCTTTTTGTATCGCCTTCTGTTTAACTCTATCGTGATCAATCCCAGCACCGTCATCAGTGACAGCAATTACGGTTTGGTTGCCTTGGTGGAAAGCGCGGATAGAGATAGTCCCCACCGGTGATTTACCTGCTGCTGTGCGGACTTCTGGAGTTTCAATACCGTGAGCGATCGCATTATTGAGCATATGGGTAAGCGGGTCAGTCAGATGATCCAAAATCATCTTGTCAACTAATGTATCTGCTCCTTCCGCCACCAATTCTACTTGTTTTCCATACTTGATGCCGTTATCCCGCACACCTCGGCGTAAGCGGTCAATAGCTTGAGCAAAAGGCACCATTCGCGTTCTTGTCAGACCCTCTTGTAGCTGGGTGGTGACTTGGCGAAACTGCCGCGCTACTCGCTCGGTTTCTTCGGTAACAAAATCAATGTCGCTGGCTGACTCCCGCACTCGCACAATGTATTCTATTGTCTCTTGAGAGAGGGTATGAAAGAGGGTAAACTGATCCATCTCCAGTTCACTAAAACCTCTATCATGGGCGTGACCAGAACGACCTTGTTCTCTGGATCTACGGCTACTCAACAACGAAGCCTCTAGGAGCGATCGCTCATATAACTCCTGCATCCTCGCACCCACATCGGAAAGATGTTGAATTTGAATTAGCAAGTTATCTAGGGACTGTCGTAGACGCTCTTGATCCTGCTCTAAGGTATTGCGATTGACCACCAACTCCCCAACTAAGTTGCTCATCTCATCCAGTTGCTTAACTGGAATCTTCATGCTTTCTTCTCTAACACGACGAATAGCCGGACGTGGTGTTTTGCTGGTGTTAGATTTTATCCCTCTTGCTGGTGCGTTCATTGTTTGATCCGCTTCGGCCAGCAACTTCTCCAAGTCTCCAAATTCATCAGGTATTTTTGAGGACTCAGTAGAATTTTGAGCTTTTGCCACCACAGGTTGGCTCAGTTTTGGTGGCGCTTTCGGCATCTGTGCGGCCTCAGCATTATCTGTACTCAATAATGCTTCTAAAGCTGCAAAATCTGCTTCTGGTATGGATACTGGATTGGTAATGGTTTCTAATTGTTCATTTAGTAATGTGTCTAAGATAGCAAATTCATCTAGCACAGAAGTTGGATTTTCTGAGGTCTCCGCTTCTGGTTGCTGAGAATTTGCCTCTATCAGCGTTAGTTCCAGTTGAGCAAATACATCTGCTGTAACTTCCCCTGCTTCTAGACCCAATTTCAGTAAATTAGCATCTAAAGGCTGATCAATCTCTTCTACCAAGCTTTCGCTCACATCCTGGTTCAATAGCTCTGGTTGTGTTTGCTCGCTGAAACTCAGGTTTCCAGACTGCTCTGCAGCAATTTCTGTGGTTTCCTGAAGATCAATTGACTCTATTGCTGTTGTATTCTCCAAGGAGACTGATAAATGCTCATTGCTGTTGTCAGCAAAACTCGTAAACAGATCTACTGCTTGTGGTTCCTGGGAGAAGTTATCAATTCTCGGCAAAGACAACTCATCATTATGATCTACTGTTGGGGAAGTAGATTGAGAATCTGTTAAATAAGCAAATAAGTCATCTCCACCATCTGGTGTCAACCAATGATCTTCTGTTTCTTGTTGCTGGTGTTCAGTAAAATCAAAGTCTCCCAAGTACAAGTTTTGGTTAGAACCTAACTGCTGACTATCAGCTACAGTTTCCCCAGAGGCTGCAAATAAACTTTCTTCTAATTCTTTCGCCACATCTTGTCCCAATTGAGTAGTAGGTGGCTGTGCTGATGCTGTTCCTATCTGATCCCAGAAGCTGTTGAAGTCGTATTCAGCGGCAGAAACTTCTGCTTCTGAGTTGAGAGGTAAAGCAAATAAATCACCAATTTCTGAATCGTCTGTTGCTGCTGTTGTATCCTCTTCGAGTTCGTCAAAAATATTATCTAAAGACAAGCTTTCTGTTTGAGGTTGGATCAGTTCTGATGTCGGTTCCTCAAAAGTCAGTTCTTCAAAAGTTAGTTCCTCTGAAGAATCAATATTTGTATCCGTTAATAAATCATCAGAACTGGTTACTGCTACAGTTGATTCTGGTTGAGTAACTTCCTCTTGAGACAATGGTAATGATTCATTATCTTCTATTGTAAATTCCAAAAGACTTTCTACTGCTTCAACAGTATTGATACTGCTTGGTGCAGTTTCTGGAAGAGATGGGAGTGCGTCTGTAGAAATTGCCGTCAATTCTTCGTTAAGATCAGATAGGAAGAATTCTGAATTGGGATTAGTCAGGGAAAGATCGCCATTTGCTGGAGTCTCAGGAATTGTTGTTTGATGTTGCGGTGCTAAATTCTCTGATTCTAAAAATATTTCGCCGAATAATAGGGTTAGGTCTTCCGTAGTATTATTGGCAGGGCTTTGTAGTTCCTCACTGCTGATCTCATGATCCAAGGAGAGTAAATCAGCTAAATCCTGATCAATATCCTCTACTTGACCATTACTAATTCCTAATTGATGGATACTAGTTTCTAGTATTTCTTCTTGGTGCCAGGTTTGATCTAGTTCCTCAGTCTCCCCTTTAAACAAATCCTCTAGGGTATTTAACTCAGCAATGCCTACTTCAGGACCATTTAGGTCAATAAAATCGGTACTGAGGTTGGGTATTTCATCTTGATCAGTGAATAATGAATTGATACTAGCCGCAGTTGTATCTGTTTCAGTTAGTGATATTTCTGACGAGTTATTAAATTCATGATCGCTGGTATCTGTTGAAGATAGGTTAAGTTCTTCTATTGGTTCAAATGTAAGTGTGTTGTTGTCTGGTGACAGCAAATTATCTGGATGTATCTCTAGTGTATCTGTAACTTCTGTGTTGGTTTGTGGTTGGTCATCACCCCAATCTAATTGTAGTTCTGGGAACTCAAGTTCTGGAATTAACTCAAGTGCTTCTAGTTCCTGACTAATAGTTATTTCTGCTTCTCTACCTTGAATAACTAATTCTTGACCTTGTTTAATTTCGGTAATAATAATTTTGGCTAAAGTCAGATAACTATTGTCGGGATTAGCGATCGCATTTCTTGCTGATTCAGACAATTTACTCCAACTGGGCAAATTAAATTGCTCACCAAGTTTAACTAATTGCTGACAGCATGACTGTAAATTTTCCCTGGATGCAGGTGTGCTACTTTGTTTAAACAGTTGCAGCATTTCCCGCAAGCATTGCAGGACTTGACTTTGAAACTCTGACCAGTTGTTTTGGTTGGTTACTAGCGGTTTTTGTGGCTGTTCTTGAGGTATAACATCTTGTTTTGGCAGTTGTGAGGGTGCAGATGCAGTGATAGGGGTGTAACCGTCTGTTGATTGTAAAAGCAGTTCTAGATGCTGATTGAGTCCTGCAAAAATCGGTTCAGTTTCTGACATCAAAGTTTTTGCAGTTTCCTCTGACAGTCCAAATGGACTACTCAAATGGTCCAACAAAGCTTTTAGGGTATCCGAGACACTAAGAAACAAAGACTCCAATTTTTGATCTACTTGAACGGGATGCTCCCTCAGCACTTTAAAACAATCTTCCAGCCTGTGAGACGTTTCCTGGATACTACTCAAGCTCAACATAGCCGCCCCTCCTTTAATGGAGTGAGCAGCCCGGAAGACTTCGTTGATCATTTCCGAGTCATTGAGAGTATCTTGCAGGTTCAGTAACCCCTGTTCAATGGTATTCAGGTGGTCTCTGGCTTCTTCGATAAAGTAACCTAAAATCCGTTGTTGTTGTTCAGGCTGCATAAACAAGGATGAAGAATAAAGGATGAATGATTAATGCAGGATTAAGGCTGAAGCATGAATGATAGTTCATACTTCAAACTTCGTCCTTTACCTGGATTCAATGGTTTCCACTCGGAAGCGTTCCACAGAGGCGATCAAGTCGCGGGACACTCCCACCAAGTGTTGTAAGGCTCCGGAAACTCGCTGGGCTTCTTGGGAAGTTTCTTGGGCTGTGAGTTCCACTGATTGCATCACCTGAGCTACAGCGAGAGAAGTTTCCGTCTGTTCTACGGTATCAGTGGTAATTGAGCGTACCAGACCGTCGATATGATCGGCTACCTGGATGATGTTTTCTAGCGATCGCTTGGCTTCTTCTGCTAGTTTTGTGCCTTTAATTACCTGTTGTGTACCTTCTTCCATCGCCGTCATGACAGAGCTAGTTTCGCTCTGAATTTGCATGACGATTTGTTCAATTTCTTTCAAAGATTTGGCAGATTTGTCTGCTAACTGCCGCACTTCATCTGCTACAATCGCAAATCCCCTGCCAGCTTCTCCGGCTCTTGCTGCCTCAATACTGGCGTTGAGTGCCAAGAGGTTGGTTCTAGAAGCAATCTGAGATACCAAGGCGACGATAGAGTTAATTTCTTGCGAAGATTCCGCCAACCGTTTCACTTTTCTGGTTGTTTCTGCCACTGTTTCCCGAATTTCCAAAATCCCCGCTACAGTATTTTCTACTGCTTCTCCTCCTTTGACTGCGATCACGCTGGCATCACGGGCTACAGTTTCTGCTTCTTTGGCTGCCACTGCTACCCGTTTAATAGATTCCGTCATCACTTGTACGGAATTGAGGGTGACAGCCAACTCTTCTGCTTGACGCAAAGCATCACCTGATAAGGCTCTAGCGAAGGTTTCTGAGTTGGTTGAACCTTTGGTAACATCCCTGGCCGCCACTTTCACCTGTTGGACAATATCCCGCAGGTTTTGAATTGTCAGGTTAAAGGCATCAGCTACTGCTCCCAGTACATCGGCTGTCACTTCAGCTTGCACTGTTAAATCTCCTCTAGCGGCTCCTTCCACATCGTCTAAGAGGCGAATCACTTGGCGTTGCAGGTTTTCTTTGGCTTCTTCTTGTTCTACTGCTTTCCGCTGGGCTTCATTAGTAGTCATGAAAATGACCCGTGCCATATCGTTAAAGCTGGTAGATAAGTACCCTAATTCATCCTCTGAGTAAACTGTTGCCTGAACATTGAGATTTCCTTCTCGGACAGCATCAAACTGAGCTTGCAAATCTTTGGTAGTACGTCGAATTTGCTTGAGTGTCAGATTACCCATAAAGCCAGCTGTCATTCCCCCGGCCAGTCCTGCGGCTAAAGCCATTGCCCAACCTGTATTCTGCACTGACTTTCGTTGTGAGGCTGGAGAAAATGAAGTGGCTCCAAAACTGATTAAAGAGGCTACCACGACTGAGGTTACACCCACTGTAACCCCTATATACCATTGCTTTTTCTCTAGAGAGGCATTTTCAAAGAATCCAAATAAGCCCTGCTCAACACTGACGTTGGGTTCTAGTTTAGAAACTTCTGGTTGGGTAAATACAGGAACTGCTTCTTGTGCGCCTGTAATTGTGAATAATTCCTCATCACGGTCAACATCGTCATTATTAATGGAGAAATCTTCGTTAAAGCTATTGCTACCAGTAGCTGCCTTTTCCCTGGTTTCAGATAATAACCCCATATCGCTGTAGCTAGAATCTTCAGCTAGGTCAAAGCTGGGAATACTACCTAAATCATCAAATTCGTCAAAATCGCCTAAAAACTCGATATTGTTGGGAGAATTTTCTTCCCGTGCTACAGGATTGGCATCTTCATCAGTGGTAAAGCTTTCTGAGCCAAAGGCGGACTCAAATGCCTCTAAATCGAAACTATCATCATCATCATCAAAGTCATTGGAGTTATATCTGGTATCTAAATGCACCTGCTGTCCATTAGTAGCAAAATTGTTGTTCAAAGATGATGAAATTTGGGTACTTGAGTCAGGATCTGTTGCAGGTTCTAACTTCTCTGGAATTTGTTCTCTCCAATTATGATCTGGGCTACTCAAATATGTATTTACACTGTTGTCTCTTAAATCATTTCTATTTAAATCATGATTGATTTCCTGTTCAGCAATGACTGAATTAATATCTTCTTGGCTATGATTGGCAACGCTCAAATTCTCCAGCTTCATATCTTCAAAGTCTGGTGCATATTCTTCCATCATTAATTCAGGCGCACTTTGCCAGTTATTGTCAGCGGAAAGATTAATTTCTCCCAAATATAAATTAATCTGCTCCTCACTGGTTGCTGAAGCTTCCTCTTCTGAATTTACATCGAGGTCAGCAAAATGACTATTTTCTCCTGATTCACCAATATTTTCTGATGAAATGCCTTTTTGCCAGAAAGAAGGTAACTCTAAATCTCCTAGTGCTTGAGCATCATCGTTAGTTGCTTCTAACTCTAAGAATGGTTGATCTAAAGTTAGTGGTAACTCTAAATCTCCTAGTGCTTGAGCATCATCGTCAGTTGCTTCTAACTCTGAGAATGGTTGATCTAAAGTTAGTGGTAACTCTAAATCTCCTAGTGCTTGAGCATCATTGTTAGTTGCTTCTAACTCTGAGAATGGTTGATCTAAAGCGAAAGGATCATGACCAAAATCTATTGAGTGATCCTGTAGTTGATCCAATTCAACCTGATCAAATTCAACACTATTGAAACTATCTAAATCACTTGCAAACGGATTACTCAAAGATATATCTTCAATAGCATCTTTAGATGGTTCATATTCACCAAAGGCTTTCAGATCAAAGTTGGTGTTGTCCAAGTCTCTACTAACTCCTAAATCTAGTAAATCTGCTGCATCAGTTACCAGACCATTAGACACTTCTACAGAATTTATAGGTGAATGAGGCTCGACTGAGAATTGATCCTCACCAAAAGCCTCAAAGTATTGTTTAATACTTTCAAGATAGTTGGTAGCAGAGCCTAGAATTTCTTGATCATCTGTTAAATGGAACACGTTCTCATATTCTGCTTTGGCGATCTCGAATTGCTGTAAAACATAGTAGATGTGACCCCGCAACAGATGAGAATTGGGGTCATTTGGTAAGTTATGCACCGCTTGGTCTATTAAAGTAGCGGCGGCTTCATAATCCCCTTCTGTATAGGCTGTTAGTGCCTGCTGATATTTTGAATTGCGATCATCTATATTTACTACCATTTCCTCCCTCCCAACTTCAACCTGCCCACCTAGCACTCCGCAAAATTGCTGTTTGATCAATCAGCCTTAGATACTTATTATTTTCAGGATCTAACCATTCTCCCCGGAGAAAAGGAGCCATCGTATCTGGTACATTATTTGGTGGCATTAGATACTGTACATCAAGCCAACCCATACCACAGATTTGGTCTACTCCTAAGCCTACTATGATGTCTTGATCTTCAATAGCAATGACTGGTATCTCAGACCTATCGGTGTTTAATGGTGTTACCTCCCCCAGAAATTGACCCAAATCTGCTACCCAAATTAATCGACCTCGTAAATTTAGAGTACCCAAAAGAAGTGGAGAAGCATTAGGAATCGGAGTAATACGATCAGGACTTAGTTCTATGACTTCCCTAATACCAGTTGCTGGTAATGCAAACTCCTGATGGGAAGGAATATAAAATCTTAAATGTAACTCGCCTTTTGGGTCTATGGCTTGTGCCACGCTATCAGGACTTTCTATTTGTAATTCTGGGCGAAATTGGTCTTGACCACTGCCACTTAAAAAGTCTGGTTTACTGACCATGTTTTTATCATCCTTATCCTCGCAGTAGTTGTTTGACTGTTCCTACCAACTCGGTTGGTTGAAACGGTTTGGCTATATAAGCGTCGGCTCCCTGTTTCATCCCCCAGTAGCGATCAAATTCTTCTCCTTTAGAAGAACACATGACCACGGGGACATTTTGGGTTTTGGGATCGGATTTTAACCGCCGACATAGTTCGTAGCCGTTCATCCGAGGCATGACAATATCTAAAACTACTAAATCGGGTGGTGTGCTTTGAATGGTTTCTAAAGCTTCTACTCCGTCTCCAGCATGGGTGACAGTCAAGCCACTAGCTTTGAGGAGATCTGTAATCATCTCCCTTTGGGCAATACTGTCTTCGACAATCAGAACTGTACTCATAAATACCTATCTACCTCCTAATTCAAACTTTCTTTTCTGGAATGTTCACCAGTTCTCTTACCAGTTTTTTGTATAAATTAATTCTAGTCTTTAACTAATTTACTGAGTATGGTTGTTTTACTGGAGTTAGCTGATTCTGTGATAACATTTTTTACCCTATCTTTGAGCAAATCCACAAGTCTTGTCTTGTGTTTATATTCCCACACTAAAATCTAGGTTGATATATTTTTCTACTAGCATAAGTAATTCTGTATCTGTAAATGGTTTGGTTAAATAATCTGTAGCTCCAACCATCCTGGCTCTGACACGATCAATAAATCCTTCTTTGCCAGTCAGCATGATAATTGGTACAAGTCGAAATGCTGTAGAATGTCGCAGCATGGTGCAAATTTCGTATCCATCCAATTCGGGCATGGCAATGTCGCATAAAATTAAATTGGGCTTGAGTTGAAATACGAGACTCAGGGCTTCTAACGGTTGGGTGATGGAAATTGCTTCATAGCCTTGTGGTTGCAGGATTGACTCTACGGTTTCACAGATGGAGATGGAGTCTTCAATACATACTATCCGCCCCTTGTTGTCTGGTATATCCCACCTTGGTATTTGAGTATGGGGACTAGACGTGACTGAATATACTAATTGTAGCCATCCCTGTTGTACGTAAGGATATATTGCTTTGGCAACGGTTAAAATGTCACGATTCAGATAACGAGCCAATTGGCGTAAAGATGTTTTACCATCTGCCCAATGTTGTAATTTATTCACTGTTGATACTGGTAGTGAGTCGGTCAATCTAGCGATATCAGCCAGCACTGGCAACTGTTCCGGCGATTGAATGTGTGGATATAGCTGCTTCCATTCTTGCACCTGCTTGGTGATTTTTGTTACTAAGTAGTTGATTTCCAAGCTGGTTAACTGGGGAACAAGTGCCGCTCCTAAATCGAAAATAAAACTACCCTGGTGTAAACTCAACAGATCAAACAGTGTCTCATGTACTAAGCCGTGAATAATATTCCGGGCTGCTTTTGGGGTAATAATATTCTGCTCTAAAAGCGCCCAAATGTAGGCATACTCTGGGGAATTTGTTGATTCTAAGGTCGCAAGTTGCATTTTGTTCAGCCTTTGCTCAACTCGGTAATGACGCAGGTAATCATCAATCCGGGATAAATTACTTTCACCAGCTTGACAGTAGACTATTTGACCGTTTAGAAAAAATACAAACCAGGATAGTGGTTGGCTCTCCGTGGCAAAACGACCTTTGGTGCTATCTTCACTACTCGATTTGTGACTTTGGTAAGTGTTGTGCGCCTCTACCCATAACTGCCCAGTTCTTTGTCCTAAAGAAATCAGTTGTAGGATACTACAAATATCAATCTCGTTTAAATTTCCCTGCATTTACCTACAATACCCTCCTTGGCATTCTAGAAAGAATACTTTATTAATTGTCACCTTCAACTTTTCCCTGTTTCCAGTAGAATGACAGGATAATTATTTGTGACAAACAGTCTGGGAACTTTAAGATATGATCATTTGGTGATAGATGTGGAAAAAGTTAGTGTTCACACGGTAGTCATAGTCACTATTTTGAATAGAGGATATAAAAGATGGGATTTAGCTAGGTGTACCAAATATCAAGATATATCAATATGTGAGATATCACTTACATAAATAGTTTTATCTTTCTTGTACTGCTAAACTGATGTTAAACAAGATCGGTTCACAGCATAATTTAAGGTGTTCCCACTTACGGAGATCATGACTCAAAAGCAGTTAAATTTAAATCTAGTAGTTGCAGAATCAGAACTAAACTCTATAGAGCGAGTAATGGTTTATTGATTCATGTTGATGTAAAGGATAGTTTGAATATTTTACGTAAATTAGTCCCGACAACTTTATAGTCTAGGGATAAGGGGTGTTGTAGTTCGCCCTGTTGGGATTATTCCCGGCAAACAAAGGGCATAAGATATTTGTCTATGCTTTTTGCAACTATATACCAAAACACAGACGTAAAGTACATCAAAAGGACTAGCGGTGTGCTGTATTTAGCAGAAGTACAAAAGCAGAGAGGCGGTTTATTGGGTGGCGGTGCTAAAACTGAACTCAAGTTACTAGCTTGTCAACGCAGTGACCAGAATTGGAGTAATGTGTCAGAAGAAACTATTGCGGCTGAAGAAGCAAGCAAGTTGAATGATGGCGCACTCGTACTAGTGGAACTGAGTCCGAATCGTCAAGTGCAGCGGATTCAAGAGGCTGGAAGGCCACTAGTAAATATTTTGCAGAATTTTTCCCGTCAAATGGAAAAATTTAAGCTCAAAGAAGATGAGATTGACCAATGGAAGCAGTCACTAATGTTCCAAGTCCAAGAGCTAAATCGCCGAGAAATGGACATGGAAGCACGGTGGGAACAACTACAACACCTGGAAAATGAGGTGCAACGCTTAGAAGAACACAAACAGGAAGTTGCAAAATCCCGTGAGCAAATTGAAAAGTTGCGGACAGAAGTTGAACGCAATCGTTACGAACTGGAAGGGGCTTGGGAGCATTTACGAGGTGAACAGCGTCGTCTTGATGAACTTAAATCAAATTCCCCCCAGGGTGCAGTTTTAGATCAGGGTCAAAGTCAACTAATCGCTGATTTACTCAATCGCTTATCTAATGGTGTAAGTTCTACTGGTATATTGCGGGAAAACCTCAATTTTACTTTTGAACTCGTAGAAAAGCAACAAGCTACTCTTAACCCACATTGGCAACATCTGGAGTTGCAGCGCCATTTGGCTCAACAACAACAAGGAGAAGTTGAACAGCTTGCTCAAATTTTGGGCGATCGCCAAGCGGACTTTCAACAAATCCAGGATTCTTTTCAGCAGGAAATAACTCAGTTACAACTGACTAAAACACAACTGAACAATAAACGGGATTTGTCTGTCATACTCCAAGAGCAATTGCGAAATCACGAAGATTTATACCAACATATCCAGAGTCTACTGGCTATGTCTGGGAATGTGGTTTTCGAACACCAAGTTGATGTGGAAGCTTTGCAAAACTTACCTTTGGAAGAATTGCAAAAAATGGCACAAGACTTGCAAGATAAACTAGAAATTGACTCTAGTTTCGTTCGAGACCAGGAACAGGAGCTAAATTACAAAGAACAAGCTATACAAGAACTAGAAGCAAAAATACAGCAAGCATCTGGAGAAGAGTTAAAAAATTTAGAAGCAGAACTAGCTGAAGAAAAAGACCTCTATCTCATGCTTAATAAAAGTCTAAAACCACAACGCAATAATTTACTAAAGCAGGAGCATATTTTTAAACAACATCAAAATATACTACTACAAAGACAAGGACAGTCTGCTCCCAATTCTACAGGTGATAACGCAATCAATTTAGAGTCGCTGCTTTCCCAAATTGACAGCCAACGACAACAACAGTCCCAGGAACTGCAAAAGCTAGAAACTGAGATTCAACAGTTGAGTGCTGATCTTGAGAGTAAGCAAGGGGAAATTGATCATCAAACCCATGAGTTAGAGTCTAAGCGTCAAGAACTTAAATCAATGGCAGAACAATTACTCAACTTGCAAACAGCAACCGCTGAATGTTGGGGCAGGGTAAAACTTTATCAAGAAGCTCTACAACCTATTCAAGATTGTTTGGATGGTTTACGGGATAAGCTGCAAGCAATTTCTGACTCTTTAAATCACGTTCAAGAAAGTGGTGATTCTCAACTTCAGACTATTACCCAGATGCGTCAGACTATTCAAAGTTGGATTCCTCAAGGAGAGTTGTTAGCTTCTTAGAAAAGATGGAGCGGGGAAAAACACTCATTCATCAGTCCTCTGCAATATACAGATCCACTCACCTTGTACTATGGCTGTCACACCTCCGGGAAAAGGATCGGTTTGAGAACGATTTGGTGCTGTAATTAAAGCTGTGATTTTTTCAATGTGTTCAAAGTTGGGAGCATCAGGTAATATTTGCTGTAATACCTGACGCATCACCCGACGTTGCAATGCTAGGGGCTGTTTTTGCAAAAGATGACGATTGATACGTAAATCACCTTTCTCACCCTTTGCTGAGGCTTCTAGGCGCAATTGATGGGCATTTTGTTCTAGGTATTCTACCTCAGCTTGTAAAAGTTCTGCTGTTTGTGCTAAGTGGGATTCTACTTGGGGGTTGAAATTTTGTTGGAGATATGGTAAGAGTTGGTTACGAATGCGATTTCGTGCGTATTGTAAATTCTGATTTGTGGAATCTTCCCAAATTGGCAAGTTAAAATCTTGACAAAATTTTCCTGTTTGAGCGCGGGTCAGTTCTAAAAGTGGACGCACTAGGGTAATGTTTTCAGTAAGTGGACGTTGCCAAGTTAAAGCTTGTAAACCATCAGCACCAGTACCCCGCATGAGGTTGTAGAGTAAAGTTTCTGCGCGATCGCTTGCTGTGTGTCCCGTAATGATATATTGATAATTATAAGTTTGGGCAATATTCGTTAAAACCTGATAACGCCAACTTCTAGCTGTAGCTTCACTATTAACAGGATTTGTAGCTGTTTCTAAATAAAAAGGTAGATTCCAAGTTTGTGCTAAATGTTGTACATGATCAGCATTAGCTTGGGAGTCAGCACGCCAACGATGATCACAATGAGCTACAGCTAAACTCCATTCCCATTTAGGTTGTAAATCTAATAATAATTTAATTAAACACAAAGAATCTTGTCCACCAGAAACTGCGACTAATAGCTTTTGCTTAGGTGCAAATAAACCACGGGCGCGGATGGTACGATGTATTTGGGCGTGGAGAGGAGTCCATAAGCTCATTTTTCTGTTGCGGCTAGTGCATGATTTTACTGGACAGGGATAGATTTAAGGTTAATAAAATATAGGTTTATTTTGATTTTCCTTGTTCCCATCCTATGTATAGTAATGAATTACAGAAAGTCTCATGTAATCAAGCTTGAGAATAAGTTATTTATAACGTCTTTTAATATATTTTTTAATTAAAGGATTCAGAACCCAAAGTATTTTATCTCCTGCTAATATATCCGCTTTCTCAATCAAACGAACTTGCCATAAATGATCTATAGCTTGACTAATTTCTCCCTTAGAGGGGAAAAATTGAGCTATTTGAGAAATTAATTGTGGCTCTGTAGCTATGGCTAATTTTTGCATAATTTGAATTTCTAGGTTTGACAAATAGGAAGAAAAGAGTTTATCCAGCAATCCGCTCATCACATTAGGTATAAAAATTGTTCCTTCCAGAAATTCATAAATTTGTCTATTATGAATATTTTTAATTGGTTCAGAAGCCAGAATTAAAGCTAATGGATGTCCCTTGTAGATTTCAATTAGTTGTTCTATTCCTGGATTTACAAGTCCCAACTCTGTCAATAGGGTTTTAGCATCTTGATATTCTAAACCGCATAATGAAAGTTGCTGAATATTTCTTCTATGACCAAGTACATCTATTACTCCAGGTTTTTGTATACTGGTAAATACCAAGCAGCTTTGATGTTCTGATTCCCCAATTCTTTTTAAGAATCTCTCATATTGATATTTTTGTTCATTGTCTAATGATTCACCCTTTGCCATCACACCTTCCCATTGATCAAATATCAACAAACAACGATTATCTGTTAAGAAACTAATCAGGTTTGTAGTTCTCCGATCTATAGCTGTTTCTGAACTGCTCGATGAAAAAGACAATTCAACATCAGTTAAAATTTCTGCCAAGGAAGGGGAATATTCAAGACTCTTCCAAATAACATAATCAAAATCATTTTTAACCTTTTCAACTAACTCCCTCACAAGCGCAGATTTACCAATCCCATTTATCCCCAAAACACCTACCACACGACAGCTTTCAGTAACTATCCATTTTTGTAAATCAGACAGTTCTTGTTCTCGTCCATAAAAATCACTTACATCTGGTGCTTCCAGCAAATTTCTATGTGAATTTATCTGTGAGATAGGCTTAGTTTTTCCTTCCCTCACAGGTTCTTTCTTTTCTTTTAAAAGTTCGTCTAGCACTAATCGACAATTCTTTTTATTTACATTTGTTCCTATAATTCTACTCAGTTTCTTGAATAATTCGGGACCTTTAATAATCATGATAGTACCGGGAGCATAACTTGGAATTTTCATCTGTTTGTATGGTTCATCTTTGAGAGAATATTCCAGAATCGCTTCTTCACAAGGATCTAAATCTAAATCTATTCCTTTTTCCAGCTTTACCCAATCTTTAAATAGTTTGATTAACTCTTTCGCATCCATAGTCCAGTTTTCTCTCAAGCTCGTATTATGGATTGTATCTTAATTTGCACTAACTTTATTAACTTTATTAGTTTTATTAGGCTTAAATACTGATAATTAGTTAGTAATGACGATTACATATAATGATGAGATACTTTTTTGTGTAAGGACAAAAAAAAGAGGTTTATATGGCTAGTCAATACTTATTCAGGGTTAATATTGCAGATCAAATGGTTTCCCTATCAGAATTTGTGAACGTCAACAGACAAGATAATAATTGGCAGTTCATGTCAGTACAATCACCGGAATTAAGAAATATTTTATTTACACAGAGTTATGAGGGAGGGGATGATGATGATCCAATTGTTCCACCTAACTAATTGATCAAATACGGCTTTTCCAAAATTCTCAAGAAAGCAAGATCATGGTTTGTGCAGATGAAAGTTGCTCTTATAAATCTTTATTTTTTTGAATAGTAAATGCACTTTCATCTGATCTAATTCAGTGAGATGAAGAATTAAGAACTCTAACTGCTTCAAGCTTCCAAACTTCTAATTCTGGTAATTTCCAGCGAAATGTTTGCACCTGCTGATCATCGGAGTAAAATTCTAGAAAATGTCGCCATGATTCTCTTGCACCTTCCTGTTCTCCCTGTACAGCTTGTACTTGTGCTAATAAACAATAAGCTGGAGCGTAATTACTTTCTAATTCCAGACATATGCGTAAATGTTGTTTTGCTTCTTGATAACGATTTTGCTGAAAATATGCCCAACCAAGATTTTTGTGTAATGTAACTTTAACGGTGTTATCTTTTACCCTTGACAAAATTGGTTCAATGAGTTGCACCGCATCTACACTATTTCCTTGGAGAATGTGCAACCGAGCTAAGTTATTAACAGCAGCATCAGCAGCACGATTTTGATATCTAATAGCAATTTGATAGTGACGAAAAGCCCCAGCTAAATTGTCTAGCTTTTCATAAGCTGCTCCTAAATTATAGTGAGCAGAACCATAGTTGTGATTGAATTCAACTGCTAATTCTAGATAAGATACCGCAACTGTAAAATCACTATTGAGGTAGCTTTTATGTCCTATCTGATTGAGGGTTTTAGAAATTTGTTTCTTTTCTTGCTCATTCAAATTAAGGCGAGTGATTAATTTCTTAAAATCTTCTGATTTGTGGGGATTAACTGATAGTAAATGCAATATAGATTCGGTAATGTTTTCCTGATCTTCATCTGTCGTTTCTGCTAGTTCTTGTGTAAATCTAGATTGACGATCAGTTAATAGTTCTGGTTTGTATTTAGCAAACAGTGCTACTAAGTCTGAGCGTTTATAACGACGAGTATCAGAAGGTTCATTACTCAGTCCAAATTCGTAACATATTCTTTCAATATATTTTCTGACAGATGGTTCTCCAATGTTCATAGCTTCAGCTATATCCACATCTGTCTCACCTGCTAGTATTTTTTGCAACACTTGTTTGCGTCTATCTGTCAGCTTGTTAAATATGTGTTCAAACTCTTGTTGATTCATCCTCGGTGTTACTTGCATTGGTTAAGTATTGATCAGTAGTCACTTCACGAATGTGACTATTGTACAACAACTTATATCCATTATTGGTTTATTTTCTATCTATATTTTTATTTCTGCCCAAAACCTTGTGACACTTATTTCAGTCCAGGAATACCTCAATCTCTCCCATAGTCTTGACACTGGCAAGCAAATATGTCACATTTATAATTAAAGTTTATGTCACTCCAATATTTTTTATCCCGTGACATGGGTGTGGGAAGAAATGCTGCTAGAACGAAAGCTAGTCCGAACAAGGCAATCTCAATGTATTAATTAAAACTTAAGCGAAGTCAATACTGAGGACATTTTCTGTCATATCTATATTTTAAAACTCACATAGTTAGCTAACCCTCTCAGATGAGAGAGGGTTTTTTATGACATCTAAAAGTAGCACTTAACTTTATTAAGTTTATTAACTTTATTAAGTTTATTAATTAACTTATTATAAAAAATTAGTGATGACAAAAACGTAGTTTTCCTAAATACTAGAGACATAAAGAAAGTAATTCCTATCCTACCATGAATTCGCAAAAATATCATTCGTTTTCTATAGTCATGCTTGTTGAGCTTTATCCAGCATTAGGAATTTTATTAGGATTGACTTTAGTGTTACTTTTACAAACTTCATCAGACAAAGTATGTATTCAATTTCCATCAGCACCAGATCGGGGTATTCCTGAAAGAACCAATGGTGCTGGAACACGAGTAACAATTCAAAATCCTATAAATTTGGCAAATATTTTCAGACTCAGAAATTCTTTATAATAAAATAGACTTAAACCCTCGAAATCAAACTATAAAAAACGAAATTTTTTTAGGCTTGAATGTATTTGAATGCAGGGATATAGACTTATCTTGACTACCAGCCTAAGCTAAGTAGGTAGGCGTTAAAAATTGTCGTTATGACGAGGCAGGAGGCAGGAGGCAGCTATGCTGGAGGGAAGAGGTTTTTAGGAATTTTAATTTTTTTTACATACCTCTGTTTTTTCATGCCGACTTACTTAGTTTATCAATTTACTATTAAGCCATTTCATAGGATTATCAACTTATTTAAATTATGCTTTTTGCGGCTGTGTTTCTTAGGGTTTTTGTGCAGAACCTTGATCATTCTCCCCCCTCTCAACAGAAAGGGGGAAAAAGATGCAATTAGAAAAACCAACCGTAAGAATGTAAACCCTTACCCAAAAGATTCACACCCAAATAACAGATCCAAACTACAACAAAACCACCAGCGGCTAAAATTGCAGGTTTTCTACCTTGCCAACCGCGAGTAATTCTAGAATGTAGATAGGCTGCAAAAACCAACCAAGTAATTAAAGCCCAAGTTTCCTTTGGGTCCCAACTCCAATAAGAACCCCAAGCTTCATTAGCCCAAACACCACCGGCAATAATACCAATTGTTAGTAAAGGAAAACCCAAACCAATCACGCGATAGCTGATATTATCTAAGGTTTCTGCCAGGGTGAGACGTTGAGGAGAAAGAATTTCCGCAGTTGAAATAGGCGCAGTTTTGACTACATCTAAAACAGCAGTACCATTACCATTGTTATTCGTTTCTAACCGGGAAAAACCATTGTTTTCAGATACAGAAGTTAGGGGTTCAGTTACTAACTCTCCAGCTTTGAGTAGTTTGTAACCATTGCTGCGATAACCACCATTACCAACAGAACTACCTTGTAATTGAATGTTTTGACCACGTGTCACAATTAAAAAAGCGATCGCCAACAAAGAACCCACCATCAAAGCCGAATAACTCAACATCATCACACTGACGTGCATCATCAACCAATTCGACTTTAAAGCCGGAACCAAAGGTTCAGAAACCTGCATTGCTGAAGGTAAGGTTAAAGTAGCAAAAGCTGTAATTCCCATCGCTACAGGAGCAGTTACAACCCCCACCAAACGGCTACGACTTGTATTTTCAGCAAGTAGATGGACAGCAGTAATACCCCAAGTCAAGAAAAATAGAGACTCATAGAGATTACTGAGAGGAAAATAACCTGCTTCAATCCATCTTGCGCCTAATAAAGCAGCAATACACAAATTTGCGATCGCCATTCCAGCCGTCCCCAAAGCCGCAGTCACCGATAAACTCGGAAAAGCCGCCCCCACCCAATACACCAGCATAGTGCAGAACAAAACAGCAAAGGAGGCATTATCCAGCCAGTTCTGGAGTACAACCAGATTCATAAACACTTCTCCCTAGTGAATCAGTTATTCAGTTATTCAGTTAACCAGGTCAACATAATTAAATATAAAACGCTCAGGAGATAGATCCCCGACTTCTCAAAGAAGTTAGGTATCTGGCCGACTATCCTGATCCTATCTACTTTTGGTCTTCTGACTCCTGACTATTTAATTTTCTTAAGTTCTAGAAAAATGTCATATTGCTGACTACGACTATCGTTGACAGCAGTTGTCACTCCAACTGTACGTATTGCATTCAGTAATGCTTGTTGACTGGGAGACATAGTATTGGTATTGAAAGTAAAACTTTTAATGCTCCGTTCCATATCCAAGAAAAACAGACCCTTAGCGGGATTCAATTCTTGAGGAACAGTTTGTTGAAAAGAGAGAGTGCTGGCTAGTGTGTGATTAGGTTGGGTAACAATTTTATCGCTAATAGGAGCGCCTAAAACAAAAAAAAGCACATCCTCATCTAACCAACCATGAGTAGCAGTTAAAGTCCCAAAAGGTGAAATCCAATTCACAACAGGTTTACCCGTAATATTAGCTGATTCGACTTTAAACTGGTATTGATTTTTCACCACATCATCGAGATTTTGTAAAGCAGCTTCAGCAGATTGACGTAAATTACCCTGAGCATCACTAGCCTTAATCATAAACACCAAACCCGCCCGAAAATTATCCGGTGCTGCATCTTTGGGAGTATTGGGAATTACAGCAACGGAAAATTCCCCTTGCATCCAACTCAGTAAATCTTGTTCTAAATCTAAATTTGTCAGAGATTTTACACTCTGTCGCAGTTGTTCAGGCTTGATAGGTGACAAAGGATTTCCCTTGGAAGTAGAAACATAGTCTGTCCACAAACGCTGTAAGTTACTACCAGACCACATCATTAAAGTTTCACTAGGAAGGCGATTTTGCATACTTCCAGCTTTATTTTCTACCGCCAGCACGCGCTTACTATTAGGGTTTAACCAAGAAACAGCCTTTAAACGCATTCCTTGTGGTTCTAAAGTGACACTTCCCGCCAAACCTTGGTTACTCTGGAGTTGCGTCAATACCTGAGCGGGTAAACGCCGATTTGGAGCTATAGCTGCTATTTTGGCAGCGATCGGTACATTGACATAAAATTGAGCCAATGGTTTATAACTGCTCATTTTTGAGAAATTTGTAGCAAAACCGCCTAATGTTGCTAAAGATACTTTATTTTTATAAGCATCAATCGTCCTCTCCGTAGCTTTAGGATGATCTGTAATTACAATAAAACGCTGATCTATTAATGCTGCGGAAAGTTTTACCCCAGCTTGTCCTTCGGTTTGTTTAATGGAGATACCTTGATAATTGCGCTCAATCCATTTACCTTGTTTCAATGGTTTAGGTCGTGCCAACATACTTTTAGCCACTTCTGGATTTTTGATCGGCAAAACCATCACCATTGACTGTTCAGAAGTATCAGCATCTGTTCCTACTGGTTTAGGTGCAGAATTATCGACTGAAGGAGCTAAAACAGCGATAGTGACTTCATCCCCTATCCAGGGTTGAATATCTTTCTCAAAGTTGTAACCATTGTTAGTTAAAAAGCGTTCTTGCAACTTGAACAGATTTTTATCCAGTTGCTTTTGAATTTCTGGCGTTCCAAACTCCCTTAACTTTTGCCACTGTTGAGTATCTGTTGTCAAAGAAACTGCAAACAAAGCATCTTCAGGAATAATATTTGTACCCGCTGGCAAATTTCTAGAAAATGGTTGTCCTACGGTCAAAAACCAATAAGCTGCACTTCCAGCACCAATTAATAACCCCGCTGCTGATAGCGTTAGCACCAAAGACGGTTTCTTTTTTTTCTTCATCACACCAGACACAATAGGTAGTGCCATAGCAACTAATACCTATAATTGGATAAGGTTAAGATTCCCGACTTGTTATATTAGTCGAAAATCTTGTTGTTGGCTGCAAATCATTGGTTCTCATTTAGTGGTTTTATCTGTGTCTGACCCAGATATTTAGTTAAATAAGGTGAAAAAACCTCATAAATTAAGGTTAGAGGCTGTCCATGATGCCAAAACAAATAATGACGACCCCAAAAAGGACCAGCTTGATCAAATCCTGACTCCAGCGCCTCTGAGTAACCACAGTAAATTCCTCGAATATCTCGATACAACTCAGTGCGGATACGTGCTAAACTTGCCCAAATTGGCAAAGAACGGTTTTGCAAAAATTCATCTACATGACTGGCTTCCCACCAGGAAGTAGCATAACCCAATCTTTGACCGGAGGCAGAACGCAGCCATACCTGTCGGCGCAGTCGTGGACCTGGGACTGCTTCAATTAAGCTAGGCGCGTGATCCGAGTTCATGCCAATTAAAGACATATCAATGACATCCACTTCTATCGGTTCAGAAGTGAGTAATTGTAAATGTCTGGTTGGAGAACCATCACCCAATAGTAGCAATTGCCATGCTGGTGCTAACTGAGTGTGAGGCAACCCTTTTTGAATCTCTTCTTCTTCACCTTGCCAAATAGGATCTAGGCAATGCCAAGCGGTTGGCAGTGTTAAGTTATTTGTGGGCGTAACAATAGTAGTCAATGTTGTTTACAAAACTTCACCTATTTCTATGAAAGCACAAAAAACCCAGTCTCCCAACGGGATTCTGGATAAAATATGCTGACAAGTATTTTTGTACTCTTGCTACTAGTTTGGTGACTTGGTACTGTGAATCATCTACTAAGTGTTAGTGATAGGTAGGTACTATAGTATGTCTGTATTGGTTGTTTACTGAATTTACCTGTTGTATAGTTGGTTATTGAGTAATTTTTTGACCACTGAATTACACCTGCACTTAGTTATTGATTTTAATTTATATCAATTACCATAATATCATAATTCTTTGACAACATCATAGGTAAATTTTCCTTGTTCAGTCTGGCTGCTTGGGAAAGCAACCCTTTCTACCCAAACTCCATCATGAAATTCTCTAATGTACTATAAAAAATAGAGATGGCTCATGTAAACTTAATCAAGTGGGAGTCAAAAGCACAAAGGTCTTTGAGTATTGTAAAATATAGTAGCGTCTTCATTGATTCGATACGCTTCATAAACGCGAAAAGTTGTATCTCCGTGAGAAAGCGATAGCCCGTTAGTAAAACAACGGCATTACTAACCATAGCAGCTTTCGCCGCGCAACAGAGGAATTTACATTGACCGAAATTACAACCAATAAACGCGATTATAAGAAATATATACCCTGAGAATCATCTATGTTCAATACAACTGAAATTATCATTGATGCTTTTGTAAATCAACTACGAGCAGGTTATCAACGTACCTACGGCGGTTTAAAAACAGATCATCAAGACATCATAGCTTGGGCTGGTAACATGGCTTTGGAAAACATAGCCAACAGCGATGCTTTATATCACAATGTTGAACACTCTGTTCTCGTTACCCTCGTTGGACAAGAAATTTTGCGCGGTAGACACATCCGAGAAGGAGGAGTTTCCAGTGAAGATTGGTTACACGTGATCATCTCCTTATTATGTCATGATATTGGCTATGTCAAAGGAGTTTGTCGCGAAGACCAAGAAACAGAAAGCCTATATGCTACAGGACAAAATGGTAACATGGTTTCTCTTCCTGCTGGTGCTTCTGATGCCAGTCTCACACCCTATCATGTAGATCGGGCTAAACTCTTTATTGATGAAAGATTTGGTGGACATCCTTTAATAGATGCGGAAGCAATTAAGAACAATATTGAATTAACAAGGTTTCCAGTTCCTAGCGCCGATGATCATCAAGATACCACCCACTTTGCTGGCTTAGTACGGGCTGCTGACTTGATTGGGCAATTAAGTGATCCCCGTTACTTGAAAAAAATCACAAGTTTATTTTACGAATTTGAAGAAACTGGAATCAATAAAGCTTTAGGCTATAAAAACCCTGGAGATTTACGTAAAAACTACTCCAAATTTTACTGGAATGGAGTCTATCCTTATATCAAAGAAGGATTGCGTTATTTGTCTCTCACACAACAAGGAAAACAAGTTTTAGCGAATCTTTATTCCAATGTATTTGTGGTTGAACATGAAAAACAAAATGAAGAATTACGTTATTTAGCTGAACAGTTAAATGCTTAGATAACCCAATTCAAGTAACTTCTAGTTGGGGCTGGTAATTGGTAATTGGTAATTATTGCCTTTGTTACCTGTTTCCTATCACCTGTTCTCTAACTAGCAAATTAAGTTAGGTAATTTAATTAGCCTTCTTTTATTGGTCATTAAGCTTATAGCAATCACTATTGTTTTGTGAATAAAAATTATGAATTGGTGGCAGAGACTCAAGAAAAATCCTTTAGCAAGATTTGGTGCAAGCGTATTGTTAATATTTTATTTAGCAGTAATTGGTGCTGACTTTATTGCACCTTACAACCCTTACGATTCACAGCCAAATGGTTCACTACTACCACCTACTCGCATTTATTGGGCTTCTCCAGAAGGGAAATTCATCGGACCTCATATTTATCCAACAATTCAAGGAGACACAAGCCTAGAAACAGGTGAACGGAAACTAATTGTAGACTTTAAAAAACCTTCACCCCTGGGGTTATTTGTTTCCGGTCCAGAATATAGATTATTTCAACTGAGTTTACCCTTACCTCCCAAATGGGATGAAGTCACCATCATTCCTGGTATCCCTCTAAATTTGCATTTATTTGGCTCTACTGGTGAAGCTAAATTTAACATTTTAGGTACTGATGAACAAGGAAGAGATCAATTTAGCCGTTTGCTTTATGGTGGAAGGATTAGTTTATTTATCGGTATTTTTGGCATCATCATTACCTATCCACTGGGTTTAATAATAGGTGGTATTTCCGGCTATTTTGGAGGTGTAATTGATAGTGTAATCATGCGTTTAGCAGAAGTGCTGATGACTTTTCCTAGTATTTATTTGTTAGCAGCATTATCAGGAGTTTTAAGCCCCCAATTAACCAGTACACAACGCTTTTTTCTAATCGTTATTATTACTTCTGTAATTAGTTGGGCAGGTTTAGCTAGGGTAATTCGTGGTCAAGTTTTATCAATTAAAGAACGAGAATTTGTCCAAGCATCATTGGCAATGGGTGGTAAACCAATTTATATTATTCTCCGTCATGTTCTGCCCCAAACTGCTACTTATGTAATTATTTCTGCTACTTTGACAATTCCCAGTTTTATTGGTGCAGAAGCAGTTCTGAGTCTCATTGGTTTAGGTATTCAACAACCTGATCCCTCATGGGGAAATATGCTTTCTCTAGCTAGTAATGCTTCGATTTTAGTATTACAACCTTGGCTGATTTTACCACCTGCAATCCTGATTATTCTCACAGTTTTAGCATTTAATTTACTGGGTGATGGTTTGCGCGATGCCCTTGATCCCCGCAGTTTGCAAAGATAGGTAAAGATAAACAGCAAATTTCATCTTCATAAGGTACAAAAGGGCGGGCAAGATGCCCAGCCCACAAAACTTTAAATCATCAAAAATAGAATTCCAAATCAAATCTTCTAATACCTAATTCTCGGATCTACATAAGCATTAAGAATATCAATCAAAATACTCGCACTCACAACAATAGCCCCAAAAAATACTAACACTCCCTGCACTGTGGGATAATCTCGGTCAGAAATTGCTTGATATAATCTATTTGCTAAACCAGGCCAGGAAAATGTTACTTCTGTTAAAATTGCTCCTCCTAATAAAGATGCAAATGTTAAACCTAAAACCGTAATTACGGGAATTAAGGCATTCTTTAAAGCATGGGAGACTAAAATCTTATTTTCAGAAATTCCCCGCGCTCTAGCAGCTTCTACATAATCAGCTTTTAAGGTTTGTTTTAAATTTACCCTGACAATACGCTCAAAAATACCACTCAGCAAAATTCCCAAAGTTAAACTTGGTAAAGCGAGATGATGTAAAGCTGTAAAAAATTGACTGAAATTACCACTTAATAAACTATCAATTGTATATAAACCAGTAATAGTTGTCGGTGGGTTAATATTAGGAGGAAAACGGTTAGAATTAGGAAACCAACGTAATTGAACTGAGAAAATTAATTGTAATAACATTCCCGCCCAAAACATAGGAAGTGCATAGGTAATAATTCCAAATAAACGCCCACCGACATCAAAAGATGTTCCCGGACGAGAAGCGGAAAGTGTACCCACTAAAATTCCCACAATTAAAGCCACCAGCATACTACAAACGGCTAATTCTACTGTAGCTGGAAAATGTTGGCTGATAATTTCCCACACATTTTGACCTCTACTTGTTAAAGAAGTTCCTAAATCAAAACGCAGAATTTGTCCTAAATAATTGAGGTATTGTAACCAAATAGGTAAGTCTAAACCTAGTTGTTTTCTTAATTCTTCTTTGGCACTTTCTGGCGCACGTCCACCAAGAATTGCATCTGCGGGATCTCCTGGTGTGGCTCTCAATAAAAGAAAGACAATGCTGATAATAGTTAATAGTTGCAGTGGTGCAAAAAGCAACCGAGAAACTATGTAATACTGTAAAGCTTTAGAACGAGACATATTTTATAGGAGTCAGGAGTCAGGAGTCAGGAGTCAGGAGTCAGGAGTCAGGAGTCAGGAGTCAGGAGTCAGGAGTCAGGATAAAGACTTAATTTTTCTCACCCAGTCCCCAGTCCCCAGTCCCCAATACCTACTTTTTAATGTTCTTGTAAATCAAGTTTTGGGTAGGATCAAGTTTGACATCAGTTACGCCTTTTTGGGCAAATACATAATCTTTGTTTTGCCATAGGGGAACGTAAGGAACGTCTGTAACAACTTGGTTTTGAATGTCAGCAAAGATTTTTTTTCTAGCTTCTGGGTTTTGTTCTTTACGTTGTTGAGCAATGAGTTTATTCATTGTTTCACTATAGTAAAAAGACCCTTGTGTTTGACTTCCACCGTCTTCACAACCTTTAGTTTCTGAACCTTTCTCACAAGCTAAAAATGGTTGTACGTAATTATCTGGATCTAAAAAATCTGGATACCAATCTAGTAAAGCTATTGGATATAAACCCTTGGAAATTTCTTTAAAAAAGGTTGCACCTTCTACGGTTTTAACTTCCAGTTGTAAGATTCCATCTAGTTTAGTATCAGCCAAGGATTTTAGTGTTTGTGCTGCTAAACTCCGGGTAGGTGAACTAGCAGGATACCAAATTTGCACTTTAGCAGGATTTTGTTGGGAAAAACCAGCGGTAGTTAACAATTTTTTCGCTTCTTCAAATTTACCATCACCATATTTATCTTTAAATAATGGTTGGGAAACATTAAAGGTAGTGGGAATCATGCTGTAAAGCGGATCAGCTTGACCTAATAAAACACGTTCATTTAATAATGGACGATCAATTAATGATGCGATCGCACTTCTAACTTCTGGTTTATCCAAAGGCTTCTGATTGCGATTCAACACCATATAACTAACTACACTACCCTGAGCGGTAATTGCTTGCCAATTTCCGTTTTTAGCACCATCTTCTAAACTGCGAATTTGGTCTGGTTGTAAAGATAAATAAGCAACATCTACCGCACCAGTTTTAAAAGCATTAAATAAATTCACTGGACTGGTTTGAATCTGGACATTAATACCTTTATTCGCTGGTTTTTCTCCCCAATATTTGTCAAAGACATCAAATCTTAAAGAATCTGTACCATACTGGGCTAATTTATAAGCACCAGTTCCCACAAAAATATTGGGTTTAAATTTCCCCGCACCAATTTCATAAGCTTTGGGGGAAACTGGACACACTCCAGAAAATGCTAACAATGAAGGAAAAGCCGCAAAGGGTTTTTTCAGCTTAATTGTTAATTCATATTCCCCAGTAGCTTTAACTGAATCCACTGTATCAGAAAGCAGAAAAGATGGTTTACCCTTATTTTCGATAAAACGCTGGATGCTAAATTCCATTGCTTTAGCGTTAAAAGGTGTGTCATCGTGAAAAACTACTCCTTGACGTAGGGGAATAGTGTATGTTAAACCATCTGCACTTACTTTAGGTAAAGCTGTTGCCAGTTGGGGTTTGATTTCTGTGCTACCTGGTTCGTAAGTATATAGGCGATCGCTCATATTAAATACCAAACCCAAAGCTGCCAATTCATAAGCATCAGCGGGATCAAGAGTTCTAGGCTTTGAAGTTGTACCTATAGTAATCCGTCCATCACCAGCAGGAGTATTGACAGCACCGGAGTTTGGTGTAGTTGTCTGTGGACTAGGAGTGCAACTAACAGCCAATAATAAACATAGAGAGAACAAAGATAGGAATTTTGTCACCCTACCCCACCGTCTCATAGACCAAGAAAACCAATTTATTACCATTAATTTTTTTTAATCAGCGGTCAGCCATTTTACTATATCTGTACCTTGATCAGTAACAATTCTGCTGATGCCTTACCATCAGGAAATATATGCCAATATAACGAAATATAAGCTAATTAAGCGTTTGACGGTGATTGGGAACGATATTTTTAGGTAAAGCGAAGTAATCGCATCTGTTTACAAGCTTGCAAAGCGTTCCATCAATAGTTACACTTTTTAAAATATTCTCATTTTTGCTTGGCGATAGCCTACCTGCTCAAATAGCCACTTTCCCAAAAGTTCACAACTCAAAGGAAACCAGCGTATTAAAGCAGATAAGCATTGCTAAACCACAGGCTGATCTGTGGTAAAACTCAAGACTGGCAATAACAAAAAACTCAGAGAGTTCTCCAAGTCACGGCTTCCGTTTCCTGAGAACCTCAGTAAGAAAATTGCTTTGTAAACAAACTCTTCAAGGAGGATCGTAGTCGATGGGACTACCCTGGTACCGAGTACATACAGTTGTTCTGAATGATCCAGGTCGGCTGATTTCTGTACACCTCATGCACACCGCCCTAGTCGCTGGCTGGGCTGGTTCAATGGCACTGTACGAACTAGCAGTTTACGACCCCAGTGATCCAGTTCTCAACCCCATGTGGAGACAAGGGATGTTCGTTCTTCCCTTCATGTCACGTTTAGGCGTAACTGAATCCTGGGGCGGATGGAGTGTGACTGGTGGCGCAGCAGTAGATCCTGGCTTTTGGTCATTTGAAGGCGTTGCTGCTGCTCACATCGTTCTTTCCGGTTTGTTATTCCTAGCAGCCGTTTGGCACTGGGTTTACTGGGACTTAGAACTGTTCAGAGATCCCCGTACAGGCGAACCTGCCTTAGACTTGCCAAAAATGTTTGGCATCCACCTGTTCTTATCTGGTTTACTTTGCTTCGGCTTCGGTGCTTTCCACCTCACTGGACTATTTGGTCCTGGTATGTGGGTTTCCGATGCCTTTGGTGTCACTGGCAGCATTCAACCAGTCGCACCAGAATGGGGACCTGCCGGGTTTAACCCCTTTAACCCCGGTGGTATTGTGGCTCACCACATTGCAGCTGGTGTAGTTGGTATTATCGCTGGTTTATTCCACCTCACTGTTAGACCTCCCGAAAGGCTCTATAAAGCCCTACGGATGGGTAATATTGAAACCGTACTTTCCAGCAGTATCGCGGCAGTATTCTTTGCTGCTTTCGTAGTAGCTGGAACCATGTGGTACGGTAATGCTGCTACCCCCATTGAATTGTTTGGTCCAACCCGCTATCAGTGGGATCAAGGCTACTTCCGTCAAGAAATTGATCGCCGTGTGCAAACCAGTGTTGCTCAAGGTGCAAGTCTAACTGAAGCTTGGGCGCAAATTCCCGAAAAACTGGCTTTCTATGACTACGTAGGCAATAGCCCCGCTAAAGGTGGTTTATTCCGTACAGGTCCAATGGTTAAGGGTGATGGTATTGCCCAATCTTGGCAAGGCCACGCAGTATTCACAGATGCAGAAGGACGCGAGTTAACTGTACGTCGTCTGCCTAACTTCTTTGAAACCTTCCCAGTGATTTTGACCGATAAAGATGGAGTTGTCCGCGCTGACATTCCTTTCCGTCGGGCTGAGTCTAAATACAGCTTTGAGCAAACAGGCGTAACTGTTAGCTTCTACGGTGGTAATCTCAACGGCAAGACCTTTACAGATCCTGCTGATGTGAAGAAATACGCTCGTAAAGCTCAAGGTGGAGAAATCTTTGAATTTGACCGCGAAACTTTGAACTCTGATGGTGTATTCCGTACATCTCCCAGAGGTTGGTTTACCTTTGGTCACGCTGTATTTGCGCTGCTGTTTTTCTTCGGACATCTGTGGCATGGCTCTCGGACAATCTACCGAGACGTATTTGCTGGTGTGGAAGCGGATCTAGAAGAACAAGTAGAGTGGGGTCTGTTCCAGAAAGTGGGTGACAAAACCACTCGTACGCGGAAGGAAGCTTAAACTACGATCAAGTATGGAGTTTTATTACTTCATACTTTTTCCCAGGTTTGGTAAACTAAGATTACTGGCCGGATAGGCAGGAACTCCTAATATGGAAAGCGTTGCATACATTTTAATTTTGACCTTGGCACTAGGTGTTCTCTTCTTTGCGATCGCATTTCGCGAACCTCCCCGCTTTGAGAGAAAAGAGAAAGACTAAGCAGTTAAACAGTAAAAACTGGCATTTTTTCTCAGTATTCACCATTTAGCAATTTTTCAAGTCAGATTCTTCTATCCAGACTTGTAAAAAACCTCAAAATTCTATCCGTTGCCTCCTCTTTAGGTAGCAACGGATAATATTGTGAGTCTCTGTTGCTAAAATTATCAGGCTGCAAATGCCAACAAGTGAAAAATTTTTTGATATGTGATATAATATCCTATCTGGAAGATAATATGTGTGAACCTAGCTCTTCTGCGCTAGGATTGACAAAGATGTAAGTGTAGACTTATTGAAAAGCCACCGCATATACATCGTTAACTGTGACAAAAACTTGACGGAGACTAGAACCAGGAACAAATCAGCATGGTCAATCAGAATTTAACCGCTACAGAAATTGGATTTACTCACGAAGATTTCGCTGCTCTACTCGATAAATACGATTATCATTTTAGCCCTGGTGATGTTGTACCAGGTACAGTGTTTAGTATAGAGCCGCGCGGCGCTCTGATTGACATTGGTGCTAAAACAGCAGCATACATACCTATACAGGAAATGTCTATTAACCGGGTCGATGCCCCGGAAGAAGTCTTACAATCAAACGAAACACGGGAATTTTTCATCCTCACTGATGAAAACGAAGATGGTCAGCTAACCCTGTCCATTCGTCGTATTGAATACATGAGGGCTTGGGAAAGAGTACGTCAATTACAGGCAGAAGATGCTACTGTCCGTTCTGGTGTATTTGCTACCAATCGTGGGGGCGCATTGGTAAGAATTGAGGGACTACGTGGCTTTATCCCCGGCTCCCACATTAGTACCCGCAAACCCAAAGAAGAATTGGTAGGGGAAGAATTGCCCTTAAAATTCCTAGAAGTAGACGAAGAACGCAACCGCTTAGTTCTTTCCCATCGTCGGGCGCTGGTTGAGCGGAAGATGAACCGGTTGGAAGTTGGCGAAGTGGTAATTGGTACTGTTCGCGGTATTAAACCCTACGGTGCATTCATTGATATCGGCGGTGTTAGTGGACTACTCCACATTTCTGAGATTTCCCATGAGCATATTGACACACCTCACAGCGTGTTCAATGTCAATGATGAAGTGAAAGTAATGATCATTGACTTGGATGCAGAAAGAGGTCGGATCTCGCTGTCTACCAAGCAGTTGGAACCCGAACCCGGTGACATGATTAAGAACCGCGATTTGGTCTATGATAAGGCCGAAGAAATGGCAGCTAAGTATAGGGAACAAATGTTAGCTAAACAGCAAGGTATCACTGCTGCACCTGTGGAAGCGGTAGAAGCAGTGGAAACTGTAGAAGCTGTAGAAACTGCACCTGTGGAAGCTGTAGCTGAAGAAGAAATTCCACCAGCAACTGAAGCTGAAGAAGAGATCCCAGCAGCTGTTGAAGAGTAATATACCCTTAGTTGTAATTATTTACAACTCTGTATTTGATGAAGAGGGATTTTCCCTCTTTTTTTATATTCAAAATCATATTAGTGGGGTGTAATATTTTGGCAACTATAAAATGTAGAAACATCACGTTTTCTCATATTCAAGCGATTTTATTTGATAAAAATGGGACATTAGAAGACTCAGAAGCTTATTTGCGATCGCTCGGACAAAAAGGAGCGCGGATGATAGACGCGCAAATTCCCGGTATTGGCGAACCTTTATTAATGGCTTTTGGTATAAATGGCGATCGCTTAGATCCGGCTGGTTTAATAGCCGTAGCTAGTCGCAAAGAAACAGAAGTAGCCGCAGCGGCCTATATAGCTGAAACAGGTAGAGGATGGTTTGAGTCCTTAAAAATTGCCCGTCAAGCCCTAGCAGAAGCTGAAAAATACGTGAATAAAACCCCCTCACCTCTGTTTCCTGGTAGCTTAGAAGTTTTAAAATCTCTCTCAGCAGCAGGTCTAAAACTAGGTATCCTCTCAGCTGCAACAACTCAGGATGTGCAGAAATTTGTCATCACTCATCATTTAAGAGATTACCTACAATTAGAAATGGGAGTTGATGAAGGTCCGAGTAAACCAGATCCCATTTTATTTCTACACGCTTGTCAAACTTTAGGTGTACAACCGGGAGCTACTTTGATGGTAGGCGATTCTGTTGGTGATATGCAAATGGCGAGAGATGGTAAAGCCGCAGGTTGTATAGGTATTACTTGGATTGATAATTTAGGTAATGTTCAAGGTGCTGATGTCGTGATTAATAAACTTGAGGAAATTCAGATTTTAGAGGATGTCTGAGAAGTATTTTTAAGAGTGATTTAGAGAGATCAATACAATATTTACAATACTTTTCTTCCTTGTCAACAAAGTACGAATTTCTGATACAATCAAAAATCCGACTCCTTTAACATAGATTGATGTATGAGCAAGGGTACACTATTTGACAAAGTTTGGGACTTACACACCGTTGGTACACTGCCATCAGGATTAACACAACTATTTATTGGACTACATCTTATTCATGAAGTTACCAGTCCCCAAGCCTTTGCTATGCTCAAGGAGCGGGATTTAAAAGTATTATTCCCAGAACGGACAATAGCCACAGTTGATCATATCGTTCCCACAGAAAACCAAGCTCGTCCCTTTGTGGATAGCATGGCCGAAGAAATGATCCAGGCATTAGAAAAGAGTTGTCAAGAAAATGACATAACTTTTTACAATATTGGTTCAGGAAATCAAGGTATAGTTCACGTTATTGCACCAGAACTGGGACTCACCCAACCAGGAATGACCATTGCTTGTGGAGATAGCCACACATCCAGTCATGGTGCATTTGGAGCGATCGCCTTTGGTATTGGTACAAGCCAAGTTAGAGACGTTCTCGCCTCCCAAACTCTATCATTATCTAAACTCAAAGTCCGCAAAATCGAAGTTAACGGCAACTTAAAACCTGGAGTTTACGCCAAAGACGTAATTTTGCATATTATCCGTACATTAGGCGTAAAAGGTGGAGTAGGCTACGCTTATGAATTTGCAGGAACCACCTTTGCACAGATGAACATGGAAGAACGGATGACCGTTTGTAACATGGCCATAGAAGGTGGTGCAAGATGCGGTTACGTCAACCCCGACCAAATTACTTACGACTACCTAAAAAATAGAGACTTCGCCCCCAAAGGTGCAGACTGGGACAAAGCCCTTGCTTGGTGGGAATCTCTGCGGAGTGATGCCGAAGCCGAATATGATGATGTGGTAGTATTTAATGCCGAAGACATTCCCCCCACAGTCACATGGGGAATTACACCAGGTCAAGGAATAGGTGTAGATGAAAAAGTCCCCACAGCCGGAGAACTGCTAGAAGAAGACCGCTTCATAGCCGAAGAAGCATATCGCTACATGGACTTATATCCAGGTCAACCCATCCAAGGGACAAAAATTGACGTTTGCTTTATCGGTAGCTGTACCAACGGACGCATCAGCGACCTGAGAGAAGCCGCCAAAATAGCCAAAGGACGCAAAGTTGCAGAAGGTGTGAAAGCTTTCGTCGTTCCTGGTTCAGAAAGAGTCAAAAAAGAAGCCGAAGCCGAAGGACTAGATAAAATCTTCGTTGCAGCAGGTTTCGAGTGGAGAGAACCAGGGTGTTCCATGTGTTTAGCCATGAACCCCGACAAACTGCAAGGAAGACAAATTAGCGCGTCATCATCTAACCGCAACTTTAAGGGAAGACAAGGTTCCGCTTCCGGTCGCACCTTACTCATGAGTCCCGCAATGGTAGCCACCGCAGCTATTAAAGGAGAAGTCGCTGACGTGCGTGAATTCTTCTAATAACCCTGAATAACCCTTGTGGGGTGGGCATCTTGCCCGCCCATAACAAAAAAATCTCTCTTAAACTCTTTCCTTCGTGCCTTCGTGGTTCATTAATTATGGTAAGTGAAGTAAAACAAATATCCAGTACCGCCGTTCCCCTCATCGGTAACGACATCGACACAGACAGAATTATACCCGCCCGCTATTTAAAAGCAGTCACCTTTGACGGCTTAGGAGAAGGTGTATTTATCGACGACAGAAAAGCCTTAAACGGTCAACATCCCTTTGACCTACCCCAATACCAAGGAGCGAAAATATTAATAGTTAACCGCAACTTTGGCTGTGGTTCATCAAGAGAACACGCACCCCAGGCCTTAGCCAAATGGGGAATTAAAGCGATAATTGGTGAAAGCTTCGCAGAAATATTCTTTGGTAACTGCGTCGCTATGGGGATACCTTGCGTAACAGCCGAACCTAGCATAGTTAAACAAATGCAAGAATTAGTCACCGCGAACCCTCAAGCAATCTTTATCATAGATGTGGAAAAATTGCAAGTACAGATTGGTGATTTTATTACCCCAGTGGTGATGGGAGAAGGAACAAGAACCGCTTTTGTTTCTGGGACTTGGGACGCTTGCGGACAGTTGGTAGCAAATGCAGAACAGGTAAAGGCGATCGCATCGAAATTACCTTATATTGGTTGGGGTAAATTAGCCGCAAGTTAGTTTGATCCCCCCAACCCCCCTTAGAGGTTGTTTGAAAAGTCTAATGTATTACCCCACCTAGCGACTAGAAGTCGTGGCTAAACAGACAAAACCCACCTACATGGGTTTCAAAACCTTGATTTTCCATTAGTCCACGCAGGTGGACTTGGTTTGTGTAGTAGCGAATTATATTCGCCCAAAACTTTTAAAACATCCTCTTAAAAAGGGGGCTAAATTACTTAAAATCGCCTAAAATTGTTTCTACAATTAGGGAATTAATTATGAGATGAATGCAATTAATTATTGGTTAATGAAATCAGAACCAGCAGTTTATAGTATTACTGACTTACAACAGCAAAGTGAGACAATTTGGGACGGTGTGCGTAATTATCAAGCACGTAATTTCTTGAGACAAATGCAAATAGGAGATTTAGCTTTTTTCTATCATTCTAATGCTGAACCTCCTGGTGTTTTTGGGTTAATGCGAATAATTGAAACAGGAATTCCTGACCCTACACAATTTGACGTAAATAGTAAATATTATGATCCTAAATCTACTCCAGAATCTCCCCGCTGGCAAACAGTAAAAGTAGAATTTGTAGAGGTATTTTCTCAACCTATTTCCTTATCTACACTTAAATAAAAATTTAGTGAAGATGAATTATTAGTGGTGAAAAAAGGAAATCGCTTATCAGTAATACCTATTTTGGCAGCAGTAGCTAAAAAGATTTTGGACATGAATTGAGTGATTATGTACCGAGTATATTCTTGACTCATCTTCTATGAAATTAGAAATCATTTGAAAAGTAGTATTTTTTGTCAAGATAGATTAGACTAGAAATAGAACTAAATTGTCATGGTTTGGAATTCACAACTTTTATTTAAAAAAGAAACTCAACTAACAACTTACCTGACAATAGATTACATTCAAATATAGCCAAAAGTTTCCAGCGATAAATAAAGAGCAAGCATTCATGGTGTTGTAGTAAATATAACCAGAAAATGCCAGTTTGGAAACATTGTCAGAACTGAAGAAAATTTTTCTGGCAAGCTTTTGAGTTAATCTAGTTTTTTCCCTATTCAAAGAGAATTTTGTTATGCTTAACGGACCATTGCATGAACAACCTCGTAACCAACGAGCCACTGTAATTCGTACAAGTAATGAATTTGTACTGCTAGAATGGCTAAAGTCCACTGGACGTTTAATAGCGCGTGAACCTGTAGAGTCTGAGCATCTCAAGGAAGTGGAAGAAATTTCAGAGATTATAGACCTCGATGATCTCACCTATGATAATGATGATGATGACACAGATTTAGATTTAGAAGATTAGTATAACTAGGCAGAAAGCACGAGGCAGAATGTAATTTGTAGCTGTCCTGTGATTTCTGCCGTTATCAGTAATTTTACAGCATTTGCGTGAAACTAATCTTTAATCAACTTCTCCAACGCTACCTGCAAATCTTTTGTTAATTCACTCACACCCTTTCTAGAAGCCTGTTTATTTCCTTGACAATTCTCCCATCTTTCACTCACAGAGATCGGTTCACCAACAATAATCATCGACTGTTTTAAACCTAAACGCGGCCTTCCTGGTAAAGTAGAATCTTGAATGCGAGACAGCATATCAAACATTAATAAAGTCGTTTCTGCAAATCTATCAGCCGTGGGTTTTTCTTGAATATAATTAGCTGTAACTGCTACAAAACTTTCTGCTATTCTCATGTGTTGCATTTTCAAATCTGCTTCCTCCGCTACCCAGTCAGCCAGACCACGTTTAAAAGGTGGTAAACTATGAATATGCTCTATATCATCTCGATAAATATAATTCCAACCAGCTTCTTCTAACCTGCGACATCTATCAATAAAAGTTCCTTGGGCTGAAACATTAAAATATTCTTCAGCAACCTGTAACGCTGTATCCATCAAATTTCTTAACCTAGCAATTAAAACCTCGTTGGGGTTAGCTGTTTCTTCAGCAGTAATGACTGGTAAATCTCGATGATAGAAACGACGATAAAAGACTTCCATTTCTGTGACTAAATATTCTGCTAAATGGAAAATACGCTGATATAAAATTTCTGCTCTATTCTTGCCAGTTTGATTAATTTGTGTAACTTTTAAACCGCTATCAGCTTCTAATTTAGATAACAGCCAATCTATTTTTTCCCAAGGTGGGTTAACATAACTATATTTAATAGCAATTGGGATAATAAAAACAGTTTCTTCACGGTTAGCTTTTTGCAAATCTTCCACACACCAAAAACCCAACTGTGCTACACCTGGTTCTAAAGGACTGACAATACCACTATGACCATTTGTACCACCTTCAGGAGCGATCGCAATCGGCATTTTCGCATTTACAAATAAATTTCGTGCCATTTGAATTGCATTTCTGTCTACTTTTCTTCCCCTGCGAATAGGTACACCCCCAGCACGCGAGAATAACCATCCTAACCATTTTCCTGCCCATAAAGTCATCCCCCTTTCATACATAAAATGACTATGAACTGGGTATTTTAAATCAATTCCTTTTTCCCTTGCTACTTTAGGAACCATGCGAGAAAGTAAATATAACATTGACAGGGGATCTTCAACTTCTGGATGACGAAAAGCAATTAAAAACCGAATTTTTCCTGCTTGAAATTCATGATATAATTTAGCTAAAACTTCAGTATTTTTAGCTTCAATTTTCACAATACCAGCAGGTAGCCAAGGTCTGGTTCTCACTCGTAAAATAAAAGGGAGAAACCAAGACATGATCTTAAGTACCCAAGGTTGAAAATTTGGGGGAATAAATTTTAATGGTGGTTGGGTGGAATGAATAGACTTAGGCAATTTTTTGCTCCTATGTTCAGGGAAATAAAAAGCGATTGCACTTACACTAATTTTATGTGAATATTATGCAAATATGTAAAACTGTAAAAAATAAAACTACTCAAATTATCTGCGTTCATCTGCGTTCATCTGCGTTCCCTAAAAACTAAAAAATATGAACACAACCCCAGAACAAAAACAATTTGCACCAGCAACCCAACGCAACCGCGAACCCATTTTAGAGGTACTTCAACAAATCTTACCCACAACAGGAACAATTTTAGAAATAGCCAGTGGAACAGGAGAACACGCAGTATTTTTTGCACCTCATCTAGCACCGCGAAAATGGCTACCCTCTGACCCAAACCCTCTATTAAGAGACAGTATCAAAGCTTGGATAGCAGAATGTAAAAGTAATAATATTTACCCTCCTTTAGATTTAGATGCTCAGTTACCCGTTTGGCCAGTTGAAAAACAAACATTTACAGACTCGGCAATTGCCGCTATTGTTAACATTAACATGATTCACATTTCCCCTTGGTCAGCTTGTTTAGGACTCATGGCTGGGGCTGGACGGATTTTACCCCCAGATGGTATCCTTTACTTATACGGACCCTATAAACAAAACGGTCAACATACCGCACCCAGTAACGCTGCTTTTGATGAGTCGTTACAATTACAAAACCCAGAGTGGGGAGTGCGTAATTTAGAAGATGTGGTACAAGCAGCAAAAGCTGAAAATTTGACATTGCAGAAAATTTACCAAATGCCAGCCAATAATTTATCAGTTGTCTTCCAAAGAAATTAAACTAAATAAGTGGAGGTTAGCGGACTCGAACCGCTGACATCCTGCTTGCAAAGCAGGCGCTCTACCAACTGAGCTAAACCCCCGTTTTTCAAGTCAAAATCAAAGAAGTTCGTTTTTTCAGAAACGGGTTAAGTTTAAACTTAAACTAAATAATATCCTATTATTCTTTTTTTGTAAACAGATGAACCAAGAAAATAACCAAGAAAATATTATAGTTGTAGCTGCGTTGTATAAATTCGTCAGCTTACCCGATTATCAAGAACTGCAAGCACCGCTGTTATTATTTTGTCAGCAACAAGACATCAAAGGGACAATTTTACTAGCAAAAGAAGGCGTTAACGGAACTATTGCAGGTTCTCGTTCAGCGATAGATGCGGTTTTAGGGTTTCTGCGTAGTGATACTCGGTTAGCAGACTTAGAACATAAAGAATCTTACACAGAAACACCGCCTTTTGAAAAGATGAAAGTGCGGTTAAAACGAGAAATTGTCACATTGGGAATACCGGAAGTTGACCCAAATGAACAGGTGGGAAATTACGTTAGTCCAAAGGAATGGAATGATTTAATTTCCGATCCAGAGGTGACAGTCATTGATACCCGGAATGATTATGAGGTAAGTATAGGAACTTTCAAAAGAGCAGAAAATCCCCAAACGCAGATTTTCCGAGAATTTCCTGAATACGTGAGTAAAAATCTAGACCCAAATAAACATAAAAAAGTTGCTTTATTCTGTACAGGTGGGATTAGATGCGAAAAAGCCTCATCCTATATGTTATCACAAGGCTTTGAAGAAGTTTATCATCTCAAAGGCGGTATTCTTAAATATTTAGAAGAAGTCCCCAAAGAAGAAAGTTTGTGGGAAGGGGAATGTTTTGTATTTGATGAACGGGTTGCAGTGCGTCACGGGTTGGAAGAAGGCAGTCATGAGTTATGCTTTTGTTGCGGTCATCCCATTGCTGAGGCAGATAAAACTTCACCTAAGTATGAAGAAGGTATTTCCTGTCCCCACTGTTTTGATAGTTTAACGGAAGAGAAAAAAGCGAGACAACAGGAGAAGTGGAAGCAATATAAGTTACAGAATTTTTAAAGCTCACGCAGAGTAGCAGAGAGATAAAACCTCTTTTCTCTGTGTCCTCTGTGTCTCTGTGGTTTGTTACTCATAAATTTTTTAAATCTCAAAAATCCAAAAATTTTTCAACTCCCTTTTTTTCGCAATAATCACCCTCTATTCTCAAGATTATTGAGAACATTATCAATAATTTGACGAGAATAGGTTTTTTCAGCCATTGATATTGACATACTCTTTTTTTCTGGTATCATCTATGTATGATCCAAGGGAGTCATATATCAAGCTTCAGTTACTCTTGGATGCAAGTATTTTGTCAGATAACATAATTTTTGTTCCGTTCACTGCAATTTTTCCTTCTTGAGTGAGTTTGTAAAAAGCGCGAGAAAGGGTTTCAGGAACAGTACCTAATAAAGCTGCTAGTTGGGTTTTGGGTAAATCTAATTCGACAACGTTAATATTACCGTTTTTCTGACTTAATTTTAATAAGTAATTGGTTAATCTTTCTGGGACTTCCTGAAAAGAAAGAGCGTTAACCAGGTGAGTTAAATGTCTCAGATGTCGTGCAAAAGTTCCCAACATTGATATTGCTAAAGTTGGATGTTGTTGTAAAACCATGAAAAATGAAGTTCTGGGAATAAACACAACTTCAGAAATTTCTATTGCTGCTGCGGATGCGGGGAAGTTTCCACCATCAAAAGCGGGAACTTCTGCAAAATATTCTGAGGTTTCAAAGATGTGTAATATTTGTTCTTTACCGTTATTTGCTACTTTAAATACTTTGATTTTACCAGATTTAACAATAAAAAATCCCGTTGCTGTGTCCCCTTCCCAAAATAGGGTTTCGTTTTTTTTGTAAGTTTGGAGAATGGAAATATTCGCAACTGCTTGGAGTTGTTCGTCAATGATGTTTTGAAATATTGGTGTTGTGTGGAGGAAGTTTTTAACTTCTAGGACTTTTTCGGTGAGAGTCATGGGGATGATGTCTGATTCAGGATATCCAGGATTTAAGGATGTACAGGATGAAATAGGGATTTAATATCTAAGAATATCTAAGTTTTGTGAAAGCACAAGTAGGGGAAATTAACAAAAAAATTCAGGAGGAAATAACTTTTGTTTGCACATTGATATCAACATTTAGCTTTTTCCTTAAAACATTAAAAATTGCAGTTAGATTATCCATTGTTGGATTACCTTTTGCAGATAACATTCGATGAAGACTCTTACTTGGTTTAGAAGTTTCAATTGCTAACTGTTCAAAACCTACTGTTGCATTAACAATGTCTCTTAAAATAAGTCTTGCTGTTTCCGGTTCACCGTTGAGGAAAAGAGATATAGCTTCATCAAATAAAGCTATGACAAACTCAGGATCTTTTTGGAATCTTGCATTAACAGTTTCTTGAAAGTCTCTAGTAAGTGTCATAGTAACTACCTCTTATATCCTGTCTCGTTTTCAGCGTCTTGCGTTTTCCTAACTTCTTTTTTTCGTCTTTTGTACTCTTGGTATAATTCCTTAGCACGATTAATATCAGATTGCTGATTTTTCTTTGTCCCTCCACCAAATAATATTATCAGTTGCTTACCATCCTGAGCTAAATAAATCCGATATCCTGGACCCCAATCAATCCTATATTCACCTATGCCATCAAACCATTTAACATTTGATGTATTTCCTAACTGCAAACGAGACTTAGCAACTGTTACTTTTGCAGCAGCTTTGGCATCTAAGCTATCAAACCATTCTTGGTAAGGGCTTGAACCATCTTCTTGAATATATTCTTGAACTTTGATAATAGACATAAAATCATGGTAACTTATGTGTTACTATAATTCAAGTGGTTCTAGTGTAAATAAATTTAATGACAAATTAATTACAAATCAATAAATTTTAATAAATATGTACTAAAAAACTTTACCAAACTTTACCAATACACTTGACTTAAATCAAGGATATCCCCAATCGCAATGACTAAACTGTAAGCATCAAGAGTTGAGGAACGAATTATGTTCTGTAACCAATGTGAACAAACCACCCGTGGAGATGTCTGTCATCAGTGGGGTGCGTGTGGTAAAAGTCCCGAAGTTGACGCTTTACAAGATTTATTAGTACATTGTTTACGCGGACTTTCCCAAATAGCATTACAAGCAAAATCTTTAGGTATTAATACTCGTGACACCGATGAATTTACCTGTGAAATGCTATTTTCCACATTAACCAATGTGAATTTTACCACTGCTGATTTTATGGCTTTTGTGAATCGTGCGATCGCACTTCGTGAAAGTCTCAAGTTAAAAATTCAAGCATTAGGTAATAAAGTTGTAGAATCAACAATTAATACTTTTCAACCTGCCAGTAGTTTAGCAGCACAAGTTCAACAAGGTAAAGATTTAGAATTTGAATTTATCAGTCAATCAGCGAAGAATGTTGATATTTTCTCTCTCAAACTTACCATATTATATGGTTTAAAAGGTGTTGCTGCTTACGCTTTCCATGCCTTAGAATTAAATCAGCATGATGAAGGTTTATATACATTCTGCCATGAAGTTTTAGCTAATTTAGATGACCAAGATAAAACTTTACAAGATTGGTTGAATTTAGCTTTAAAAGTTGGGGAAATTAACCTCACAGCAATGCAGCTTTTAGACGCAGGAAATACAGAAACCTTTGGACATCCCACACCTACACCCGTAATTTTAGGACATACAACTGGTAAAGCAATTCTCGTTTCTGGACATGATTTATTAGCATTAAAAGCTATTTTAGAAGCAACCGCAGGAACAGAAATTAAAATTTATACTCATGGGGAATTATTACCAGCACATGGCTATCCTAAATTAAAACAGCAATATCCCCATCTTTATGGACATTATGGTACAGCATGGCAAAATCAAACCCATGAATTTGAACATTTTCCTGGTGCGATCGCTATGACTACCAACTGTCTTGTACCTCCCCATGAAAGCTATAAACATAAAGTATTCACATTAGGTCCTGTAGGTTATCCTGGTTTAGATCACGTTAGCATTTCCGATGTTTCACCCATCATCAATAAAGCCTTAGAATTACCTGGTTTTACAGATGAAGAAAACAAAGGACAAGTAACCACAGGTTTTGCCAGAAATGCAGTTTTGAGTGTTGCAGATACAGTCATTAATGCTGTCAAAGCAGGACAAATAAAACACTTCTTTTTAGTAGGTGGTTGTGATGGTGCAAAACCAGGCAGAAACTACTATAGTGAATTAGTAGAACAGATGCCAAATGATTGTATAGTCTTAACATTAGGTTGTGGAAAATTCCGCTTCTTTGATCAACAATTAGGTGAAATTGGTGGTATTCCCAGATTATTAGATGTGGGACAATGTAATGATGCTTATTCTGCAATTCAAATTGCCGTAGCTTTAGCAAATGCCTTTAAAGTAGGAGTGAACGAACTACCATTATCAATGGTGTTATCTTGGTATGAACAAAAGGCGATCGCCGTTTTATTAACCTTACTTTATTTAGGTATCAAAAACATTCGCATCGGTCCCACCCTTCCCGCTTTCCTATCAGCAAACGTTGTCAAATTACTATCAGAAACCTATCATTTACAACTCATCACCACACCAGAACAAGATTTAGCAGCGTGTCTTGGTTAAATACTGATTAGATCCCCGACTTCTATTTGAAGACCATAATAAAATGATCAATTAATCATAGAAGTCGGAGATATTAAATATCAGCAAGTACCTATTTCGTTCTCATCCCAAACTTCCAACTTCAATTCTTGCAGATAATTTAAACCATTAGCAATTTGCGATTCAGTTCCCTGTAAATCTAAATCAAAGCAACCATCACTGACATCAAACCAACCATCACTTATCATTTCTTGACCTAAAAAAGCTGCTTTAATATTAACAGTCAAACCAAACTCAGAAACCAACCGAGAAATGATAGGTTCTTGATGATAATCCTTAGTAATTTTCACCCTAATACGCTGACTTTTCAAAACATTTTCATTACTCATAAAAACCTCAAACAATCAAATTACAAACCAAAACTAATCATCGAACTCTAAAGAGAACCCAGCTTAAATATCTGCCCTGAGTGTAATTCCTTCCTATCTTAGCTATCAGATACGCGGCTTCGTATTTTTAATATCACAAATCGAGTATCTTAAATATTAAGATCACCAATTACCTATTCTATGCTCATCCCAAACTTCCAAATTCAAATCTTGCAGATAAATTAAACCATTAGCAATTTGCGATTCAGTTCCCTGTAAATCTAAATCAAACCAACCATCACTAATAGCATCCTGACCTAAAAAAGCAGCTTTGATATTGATCGTTAAACCATAATCAGAAACCAGACGAGAAATAACAGGTTCTTGATGAAAGTCTTTAGTAATTCTCACCCTAATTCTTTGACTTGTCAATACATTTTCATCACTCATAAAAACCCCAAAAAAATAAAATTGCCAACCGAAACCAATCTAACTCATTTGCAACCTACACTCACAGAAAACCCTTTCAAATCTCTTCTCTCCGTGTCCTCTGTGGTTCGTTCATAAAAACCAACTTAATATTTAACGAACCGCAAAGAACGCAAAGAGCGCAAAGTCAGAATTATTCCACATCCTTAATACGGGTTTTCCGTTCCAAAACTTCCTTCAACACTAAAGTAATAACTGCCAAAAATGCCAACAATACCGCCGCAGAAAAAGCCGCTTCCGTTTCATATTGTTTATAGGCATCTTCCACAAACAAAGGTAAACTTTGGGTCTTAGTAGCAATATTACCAGACACCACAGAAACAGCCCCAAATTCACCCATAGCCCTAGCATTTGTTAAAATCAAACCATAGAGTAAACCCCAACGAATACTAGGTAAAGTCACACGCCAAAAAGTTTGCCATTCATTTGCACCCAAAGTTTTTGCTGCTTCTTCTTGGTCCTTACCAAACTCCTCTAAAACCGGTATTACTTCCCTAGCCACAAATGGCATACTTACAAAAGAAGTAGCTAACACCATTCCCGGAAAAGCAAAAATAATTTGAATATCATGAGATTGTAAAAAACCACCAAACCAACCTTGTCTACCATAGAGTAAAACAATCATCAAACCTGCAACAACTGGAGAGATAGAAAAAGGCAGGTCAATAATACTCAGAACTATAGCACGACCAGGGAATTTATGACGAGCGATCGCCCAAGCTGCACACAAACCAAAAACAGTATTGATAGGTATTGCAATCACCGCTAATAATAAAGTTAACCAAGCAGCATGGAGAAAGTCTGTTCTGGTTAAGTTCTCAAAAAATGGTCCAATTCCCTTTTTAAAAGCTTGGTAAAATACATTAATAGTTGGGATATACTGCACCAAAAATAAATAACCAACGGCTATCCCAATTAAAACCCCTGGAACCCAACTTTGCTTTGGTTTACCTGTTGTCATATCTTCTTGCCCAAGCTTGTAATAAATTAATTGCTAACAGTAAAACTAGAGAAATTGCCAATAAAACAACCCCTATCACCGTTGCACCTGAATAATCATATTGTTCCAAACGTTGGAAAATTAACACTGGTGCAATTAAATCTTGAAAAGGCGTATTAGAAGCAATAATCACTGTTGAACCATACTCACCCACCGCACGGGAAAAACCCAAAGCTACACCGGTTAAGATTGTCGGAAATAAAGGCGGTAAAATCACCTTTGTAAAAGTTGTCCACTCAGAAGCGCCCAAACTCCAAGCCGCTTCTTCAATTTCCTTTTCCATCTCCTGCAACACAGGTTGTACAGTCCGCACCACAAAAGGCAAAGATATATATATCATTGCTACAGCCACACCCAAACGAGTAAAAGAAACCTTAATACCCAAAGGTGCAAGTAAAGAACCGATCCAACCATTATCGCTATACACAGTTGCTAAAGTTAAACCTGCTACCGATGTCGGCAAAGCAAACGGTAAATCTACTGTAGCATCAAAAATTTTCTTTAAGGGAAAATCGTACCTTACCAATACCCAAGCAATCAATGTACCAAATACACCATTAACCACCGCTGCCAAAAGTGAAGTTACAAAAGTAACATTGTATGTTGCCAATGCGAGTTCACTGGTAGCAATTGCCCAAAACTTTGCAGGTGGTTCTGTACTTGCTTTCAAGAACATTGCCACAATGGGCATAAACAACATGAAAGTTAGGTATAAAATTGTAATCCGCCATGTCCAAGGTAGACGAATTACTTTATCTAAAAACACCTTCAAAATAGGAGTTTTTTTACCGTTTTCCAAACTCGTAGATACCGCCATAATTCAAACTTCAAAATCAAACTTCAAAATTTCCAACAATTACCAATTATCTTTTTTTAGCTTGAATTTGATCAAATAATGCCCCATCATCAAAAAACTTTTTCTGCACAGTATCCCAACCACCTAAATCTTGAACTGTACCCAAAGTTTTCACAGGGGGATATTTATCAGCAAATTCCTTTGATTTTGCTACGGTTTCATCCACAGGACGAAAACCAACTTTCGCAAATTCTGTCTGTGCTTCAGGAGTAAATAGGTACTGAACAAAAGCCTCGACTACTTCCCTATTTCCATGTTTATCAACATTCTTATCCACAATCGCAACAGGGTTATCAATAGAAATATTCACATCAGGAATCACATAATTTACCTTCACTCCCTTTTCTTGTGCCAAAACAATTTCATTTTCATAATTAATCAACGCATCACCCTGACCCTGTTTAAAAAATGCGTCCGTAGCTTCACGTGCATCCCTAGTTAAAATAGGAACGTTATTGTAAACCTTGGTCACAAACTCTGTCGCTTTAGCCTCATCCCCACCAGTTTTAATTGCAGAGTTCCACAAAGCCAAGAAATTCCAACGTGCTACCCCTGATGTTTTCGGATCGGCAGTAATTACTTTTACACCATCTTGAGCTAAATCTGCCCAGGTTTTGATCCCTTTAGGATTACCTTCACGAGTCACTAATGCAGCTACAGACTTAGAAGCGACAGCATTATTAGGAGCTTCCTTTTCCCATCCTGGCTGAATTAAACCTGCTTTTTCAATTTTTTGGGTATCCAAAGCTAATGCTAAATGAACAATATCAGCTTCTAACCCATCAATAACGGCGCGTGTTTGCGAACCTGAACCGCCATAGCTTTGTTTAAATGTTACCTTTTGTCCATGTTCTTTCTGCCATTTTTCCACAAACTTGGGAATGATTGCTTCGTGCGCTGTTTTCGTCACAGCAAAAGAGACTAGGGTAATTTCTGCATCTTTCTTTTTAGCATCTGTAGAAGTTGGATTTTGAGTATTATTCTCATTTCCACTACTACAAGCAGCAAGTGCCACACTCAAAAATGCTCCTGCTAAAAACAGGGATAGAAAGCTCTTTACCGATTTTATACGCAACCTTGGATGCTGCAACCAACTCATGCTCTGTTCTCCTGGAAATCTGAATTGCGGATAAACTTCACTTTCACGATAGGGAATATGGGGATTGTAGCAGATTTGAGGGAAATATATTTTTGATCACCTCATGATCACATCAAAATAACTCCCAACTTCGGATATATTTATAACTTTATATTATCAAATACAAATAATTTATCATAAAAATAAATACACGCATTCCTCGATAGATATTTTGTATTTTATATCTTGATTTTCGCGATCGCATCTGATACGCTCTGTTTTTGTAAACAAATTACAGTTAGTCTATCAGATTACCGTAGATTATTTGAACACCACAGGAACACCTTTTATGACATACAAAACCGCAAAATCAGCGAAACTCCTGCCTGTAAAAACAGCATCAACCATACTGTTAGCCATCAGTGTCAGTGCAAATACGGTAGTTCCTGTCTTTGCAGAAACTACAGCCCAAAATAAACAACTAATTAGTCAAAACACCAAGAAAGTAGAAATCACCTTGGTATCTTACGCAGTTACAAAAGCTGCTTACAGTAAAATCATTCCTCAGTTTGTAGCCAAATGGAAACGAGAAAAAGGTCAGGATGTGATTATTCGGGAAAGTTATGGTGGTTCAGGTTCTCAAACCCGTGCTGTCATTGATGGCTTACAAGCAGATGTGGTAGCCTTAGCCTTGGGTTTAGATACCAAAAAAATCGAACAAGCAGGTTTAATTAACCCTGGTTGGGAAAAAGAAGCGCCCAACAACTCCATCATTACCCGTTCAGTGGTAGCATTAGAAACGCGCCCAGGTAATCCTAAAGGCATCAAAACCTGGAATGATTTAATCAAACCGGGAGTAAAAATAGTCACGGCCAACCCCAAGACCTCTGGTGGTGCAAGGTGGAATTTTTTAGCTTTGTGGGGAGCCGTTGCTAAAAATGGTGGTAATGAAAACCAAGCCTTGAATTTTGTCCAACAAGTATTTAGAAATGTAGTAGTTTTACCCAAAGATGCCAGAGAATCTAGTGATGCCTTTTACAAGAAAAACCAAGGAGATGTGCTACTTAACTACGAAAACGAAGTAATTTTAGCAGCACAACAGGGTAAAACAGATACTACTTACGTAGTTCCTTCCACGAATATTTCTATTGAAGGACCCGTGGCTGTGGTTGATAAAAATGTAGATAAACGTGGTACTCGTGCAGTATCAGAAGCATTAGTTAAGTTTTTATTTACACCAGAAGCACAGCGGGAATTTGCCAAAGTAGGTTTTCGACCAGTGAACCCGACAGTAGCCAAAGAAGTACAGAGTAAATTTTCCAAAATTGCCAAACTTTATACAGTGGGTAGTCTAGGAGGTTGGGATAGTGTGCAGAAGAAGTTTTTTGATGACGGTGCTATTTTTGACAAAATCCAATCTAGCAAGCGGTAGAGTAGGGGACTGGGGACTGGGTATTTACTTCCCTACTTCCCCTACTTCCTCTGCCTCCTGCCTCCTGCCTCCTAACTCCTGCCTCCTGCCTCCTGCCTCCTGCCTCCTAAATTTGAAAAAATCCCTGCTAATATCCCCACAATTTGATACCCTAGCTTAAACAGATTTGAGAAAAGTGAAAGCGTGGAAATTCAACTTGGGCGGGGAAAAATAGCTCGTCGAGCCTATGGCATTGATGAAATTGCTTTAGTTCCCGGTAACACAACACTCGATCCGAGTTTAGCGGATACTAAGTGGAAAATTGGTAATATTGAGCGAGAAATCCCCATTATTGCCAGCGCCATGGATGGTGTAGTCGATGTAGGCATGGCTGTACGTTTGTCCCAATTAGGGGCTTTAGGAGTTCTCAATTTAGAGGGTATCCAAACGCGCTATGCTGACCCAGCACCGATTTTAGATCGGATTGCCTCAGTGGGCAAAGATGAATTTGTTTCCCTGATGCAAGAACTCTATGCCGAACCAATAAAGCCGGAATTAATTGAAAAACGTATTCAGGAAATTAAACAACAAGGCGGTATTGCGGCAGTGAGTGCTACTCCAGTAGGCGCAAGCAAATATGGTCAAGTAGTAGCCAAAGCTGGAGCAGATTTATTTTTTATCCAGGCTACGGTAGTTTCTACAAACCACATCTCACCAGAGTCTATCACCCCACTGGATTTAGTGGAATTTTGCCGTTCTATGCCCATACCTGTAATCTTGGGTAATTGCGTCACTTATGAAGTCACCTTAGATTTGATGAAAGCAGGTGCAGCAGCAGTATTAGTGGGCATTGGACCTGGTGCTGCTTGTACATCCCGTGGCGTATTGGGCGTAGGTATACCTCAAGCAACAGCCGTTGCTGACTGTGCCGCAGCCAGAGATGATTATTATCGGGAAACTGGTAAATATATCCCTGTCATTGCTGATGGTGGTTTAATCACCGGTGGCGACATCTGTAAATGTATTGCTTGCGGTGCTGATGGCGTAATGATTGGTTCACCCTTTGCCAGAGCCGCAGAAGCCCCAGGAAGGGGTTATCATTGGGGTATGGCAACTCCTAGCCCCGTGCTGCCCCGTGGTACTCGCATTCGCGTTGGTACAACCGGTACTCTAGAACAAATACTCAGAGGTCCAGCCGGACTAGATGATGGTACTCATAACCTTCTCGGAGCCTTAAAAACCAGTATGGGGACTTTAGGAGCCAAAAACCTCAAAGAAATGCAGCAAGTTGAAGTAGTCATTGCTCCTTCCCTCCTAACCGAAGGCAAAGTTTACCAAAAAGCCCAACAATTGGGTATGGGTAAATAAATCAAGTCAAAAGTCAAAGGTCAAAAGTCAAAATTAATAACTCCTGACTCCTGTACGGGCGAACGGCCGTTCGCCCCTCCTGACTCCTGACTCATAAACAAAAAAATTTTTCCAGCACCCTCAATAATCACTGGAAAAATCACATCTGTCGCCTACAATAGAGATAGCGGAGACAAATGTTTCCGTTCACTCCTCACACCACACTCCGCCCGGACTACTGTTCGGGCGGTTCCTTATGTTTAGGCATAAATTCTATAGGTTCTTTGCAAATGTACATCCTTTACTTCCAAGCTGATGTTTTTGCTATGGTAGAATTTTCACAAAACTCATAAATATAATAGGCAAAGGTGTTTAGGAATGTCAGCAGCAGCACAAGTTACAGATTCTACTTTTAAGCAGGAAGTAATCGACAGCGAAGTACCCGTTTTAGTTGATTTTTGGGCTCCCTGGTGCGGTCCTTGCCGTATGGTAGCTCCTGTTGTCGAGGAAATAGCTACTCAGTATGAAGGTCAACTCAAGGTTGTCAAAGTCAACACTGATGAAAATCCTCAAGTTGCCAGTCAGTATGGTATCCGCAGTATTCCCACATTAATGATTTTTAAAGATGGGCAAAAAGTAGACATGGTGGTCGGTGCGGTACCTAAAACTACCTTATCTAACACTCTGGAAAAGTATCTTTGAACCTCAACTGGTTACAAATTTTATTGATTTGTCTAGTTTTTAAGGTGAATATTTGTTAACTAGTTTCAGAGGCGCAGAGTTTGCGTCTCTACAAAACTTTTTACACAACAATTTAGAAGGGAGTAGGGTCTGGAGCAATAAGCCGTTAAACAGTCTTTGCTCCGACAATTTACAATTTGTGATTTTTTGACAAAAAGCAATAAACTTTCTCCCCACCTTTCTAGCTCTCTACCTCCCCAAACGTACAATTTATTAACCTAACAGCTACTTGCCCGGTTTGACGGCCAAAGGGGAAATGGAAAAAAACCCTGATCCCATAAGCCGCTAAACAATACAAACGCCTTTAGACCAAAAAATGTCCGCTTGCGGGAGTGTAGGTAGTTCACATAAAATATAATGCCATTGTTGTGGCAGTTCTCATGACCTCCAAAGAGTCCTTTGAAATACTAGAGTCTCTCCAAGCTGATATTGCTGAGTTAATAGATCGTTTACCGACCTTAAAACATCGGCAATTTATCCAGCAGGCACTTGCTACCATACTTCGTTTAGCTGATAGTGAAATTGAGCGTCTTGATTGGAAGATCCTATCTGCGGCTTTAGCAGATATGGAACGAGGCTTTCAACTCTTTTATAGTTATCGACACGTTCGCAAAGTCACTATCTTTGGTTCTGCTCGTTTAGCACCAGAAACCCCTGATTACCAAATGGCGGTTCAATTTGCTCGCGCTGTTTCTCAACTAGGATTCATGGTGATGACAGGCGGTGGTGGTGGTATTATGCAAGCTGGTCAAGAAGGTGCAGGAAGGGAAAATTCTTTTGGTTTAAATATTCAGTTGCCTTTTGAGCAACAGGCTAATCCTTTTATTGATGGTGATCCTAAGCTTATTAACTTTAAATATTTCTTTACCCGCAAGCTGTTTCTGCTCAAAGAAAGTGATGCGGTAGCTTTGTTTCCGGGTGGCTTTGGCACTCAAGATGAAGCTTTTGAATGTATGACACTCAGCCAAACAGGTAAATTTGGACCAGTTCCTCTGGTTTTAATTGATCATCCTGGTGGTGATTATTGGCGCTCTTGGAGTCAGTATATTGATCAGCAATTAGTGGCAAAAGGTCTTGTTAGTCCAGAAGATCCCTGTCTGTACACGGTGACAGATAATCTAGAGGTGGCTTGTAATGCCATTACTCGTTTTTACCAAGTTTATCACTCTAGCCGCTATGTAGGTGATCAATTGGTAATTCGTCTCAGACACGAGTTATCAGATGATCTGGTGGAAAAATTGAATACTGATTTTAGTGACATTCTTGTCCAAGGCAAAATTGAAAAAAGTCAGGTATTATCTCAAGAAGGTCAAGATGAAACCTCTGATTTACCTCGTCTGGTTTTATACTTTAACCAAAGAGATTTGGGGCGTTTGTATCAGATGATTGCAGTGATTAATGAGTTAGGTATTCCTTCCCCAGAGGAAACAGCGCATCCAGAAAGGAAGTAAGTTGGGGACTGGGGACTGGTGATTGGTGATTGGTGACTGGTGATTGGTGATTGGTGATTGGGTAAAAATAACTAATAACTAATGACTAATATAACCAATGACTAATAACCAATGACTAATGACCCTGAATTATTCACTTTTCCTGGTGGCAAGCTTTCTAGATAGTAAGAAATTCAAAGGCATAATATGCCAGCACTGCAAACAATTATTAGATATCTGAACAAAGATAGAGGAATTAAATATGCTGGAATTATTAGGTTCAGGTTTGGTTTCACTTTGGCTCGATATGGCTGGGGTTCAGATCAAGCCTTTAAATGCTTTAGAAGCATTGGCTTGGCAAAGTAGTCCTGGCTTTGTCATTGCCCCTGATCCAAACCCAGCAGGAGCTATCACAGTACAGGAATATCTCAAGGAGTTGATGACTTCCAAGCTGGTAACGGAAAATCTGATTCAGCAACAGGGAATTTGGCTACAGTCGGGTCCGATGTTAATGGCTAATCACCAAGGTACAATGCCTTTACCCGCAGCATCTTTAACTAAGGTGGCCACTTCATTAGCGACTTTTAAACTTTTGGGTCCTGAACATCAATTTGAAACTTTGGTGAGTGCTACAGGTCCGATAGTTAATGGGGTAGTGCAGGGAGATTTGGTGATTACTGGTGGTGGTGATCCCATGTTTGTGGGAGAGGAAGCGATCGCTCTTGGTAATGCTCTCAACAAAATCGGTATCAAGCAGGTAAAGGGAAATTTAGTCATAACTGGCAATTTCGCTATGAATTTCCACAGTAATACCGCTGTATCTGGTCAATTTCTTAAACAAGCACTAGATCACAAAACCTGGAATCGTTCTGTGGTTTACCAATACTCAATCATGCCTAAAGGAACACCCAAGCCCCAAGTTGTGATTGCTGGTACGGTTAAAGTTGCAGCACAGCCTAACCCTAAACAAACTTTACTGATTCGCCATCGCTCCTTACCATTAAAGCAATTGATTAAGGAGATGAATGTTTACAGTAATAATGATATAGCCGAAATGTTAGCCCAGTCTGTGGGAGGAGCCAATGTAGTTCAATCTACTGCTGCTAAACTGGCTATGGTTCCACAGTCGGAAATTCAGTTAATTAATGGTTCTGGACTGGGACGAGAAAATCGGATTTCCCCTAGAGCGGTCTGTGCTATGTTTATGGCACTACAACGGGAAGCATCATCCCATAATTTGACTTTAGCTGACTTGTTCCCTACCTCTGGCTTTGACAATCGCGGGACAATGCGATATAGAGATATGCCATCTGCAACTGTGATGAAAACGGGAACTCTCAGTGATGTTAGTGCTTTAGCCGGAGTTGTACCCACACGCGATCGCGGTTTAGTTTGGTTTGCTATTATCAATCGTGGTTACAATGTGTCGAGTTTCCGTGCTGAACAAGATAAACTTTTACAACATCTGGTCAAACAATTACAAGTATCCGCTGGTGTTCCTACTGCACTAACTCCCCACTCACCAAAAAATTCTCTACCACAATTAGGCTCTCCCAACCGTAACGAAATTTTGTATGGGGGTTAGTTAACGGTTAAAACCTTTAAAATCTCTGATATTCCTATATGGGAATTTTGCTAAAGTACAGCAAACCAATATCAGGTAATAGTAGAAACAGCCCAGAAAAGGTTAAAATAAGGGTTTTCAGGGTTTCAACCTCTATGAAGAATGCTGCCACAAACCCTAAACGCATTTTATTCTTACATCCCAATTTTCCTGCCCAATTTCGCCACCTAGCCACGTCTTTAGCAAAAGATGATAATTACCAAGTTGTATTTGGTACTAATCGTCAGGAAGGAACTATACCGGGTGTATTTAAAGCTATTTATGAACCTTCCCGGACAGCAGCACCGCAAACGCATCATTATGTCCGCAATTTAGAAAATGCAGTTCTCACTGGACAAGCTGTATATCGAATCGCAGAACAACTGAAAGCACAGGGTTTTATACCAGATATAATTTATGGCCATTCTGGTTGGGGTCCGACTTTATTTATGAAAGAAGTTTTTCCTAAAGCAGAATTATTATGTTTCTTTGAATGGTTTTATCATGCTCGCGGTTCTGATGCTGATTTTGATCCCAGTGAACCATTAAATGCAGATGATCAATGTCGAATTCGTGTGAAAAATGCCCCGATTTTAGTTGATTTATACAGTTGCGATCGCGGACTTTCTCCTACTAATTGGCAACGTCAACAATTCCCACCAGAATATCATAGTAAAATTAGCGTTTGTCACGATGGGATTGATACTAATTATTTTCAACCTAACCCTGGTGCTAAATTAGTTTTACCTCGCATTAATCTTGATCTTTCTCATGTTTCAGAATTAGTCACCTATGTAGGAAGAGGAATGGAACCTTATCGGGGTTTTCCTCAGTTTATGGAAGCAGTTGCATTAATTCAACAACAACGTCCAAATTGTCATGTTGTAGTTGTGGGAGAAGATAGGGTAGCCTATGGGAAAACTCTTCCTGATGGTAAAACTTATAAACAGTTAATGTTAGAGAAATTAGATTTGGATTTATCGAGATTACACTTTACTGGTTTACTACCTTACCATGAATATCTGCAAGTTTTACAAGCTTCTTCTGCTCATATTTATTTAACTCGTCCTTTTGTTTTATCTTGGTCAATGATGGAAGCAATGTCAGCAGGATGTTTGTTAATTGCTTCTAATACTTCACCCGTTTTAGAAGTAATTAAAGATGGCAAAAATGGACTTTTGGTAGATTTCTTTTCTCCTCAACAAATTGCAGACAAGGTAAACGAAGCTTTGGATAATTCTCAAGATATGACAGCTATTCGCACCGCAGCACGAAAGACTATAATCAAGAATTATGATTTAGCAACATTATTACCACAACATTTAGATTGGTTGTTGGGTAAAAAAACTTCTCTAAAATTTCATGGGTTTGGGAAGTAGAGAGGAAACATTTTGATGGGGAGATGGGGAGACAAATCAAGTCAAAAGTCAAAAGTCAAAAGTCAAAATTAATTACTTCTACTTCCTTTACCTCCCTTGTCTCCTGACTCCTGACTCCTATTCCTAATTCCGCATCACTGCATCTAACAAAACCTCACCACCAAACCGCACAGGGTCTGTACAAGGTAAACCTGTTTGATTTATAATTTGAGCGATCGCATTCTTCGCTGCAACTTCATCTAAATCTCTAGTATTTAAAGCTATCCCCGCTACAGGAACTTTACCAAAAGCACCCGCCCCACTAGCGACAATTTCATACATCTTAATTATTTCTGGTAGGGGTGGAATAGGAACATGAGGGTTATTACGGTTGTGAGTTTGTCCGGCTCGATGCACTAATATCAAATGTGTAGGTTGGGAACCACGAATGAGAGGTAAAGTTGCAGTTGAACCAGGATGTAACAGAGAACCTTGTCCTTCAATTTGCAGAATATCGTAGTGTTTACCAAAACGCATCACCAACTGTTCCACAGCACCAGCAGCAAAGTCTACCCGCACAGCATCCAACGCTACTCCATCACCTTCTAACATTAAGCCAGTTTGACCAGTAGCTAAAAATTTCGACTTCCAACCCCGTAATTTTGCAGCACGATGTAATTCTAAACTGGTGGACATTTTACCAATGGCCATATCCGTACCCACCGTCAACACCCGACGACAGGGAAGAGTTCGCGCTAACCCAGAAGCTATTTCTAAGTTAGCCGGTTCTTTGCGGACATCCCAAATTAACTGTCCTGGTTTGAGGAGTGCGTTTAAATCTGGTATGTTAGCCAAAGGAGTATGTAAACCATTAACTAAAGACATTCCTCCTTTCAAAGCATCTTTGATATCAGGCCAATAATGATCAGGAATTATCCCACCTTTAGGAGCAATACCAATTACTAAAACTTCTGGTTGATACTGCAAAGCTGCGGCTACAGATGCCACAATGGGAACGTCACGCTTGATACCTGTTAACTCTGGTACAGATTTACCTACAGATTCTCTATCTATAACTGCAACAATAGGGGCTTCACTATAGCGTAAAATAGATAAACCGGTTTTTCCCTGAGTTCCACTCAGTCCTTCATGTAACAGAATTGCTATCTTTTTATTAAGTGGCAGACGCACTGTATTTCACTCCCAAACCTGGTAAATTGTTAGGTAAAATCCGTCCTTTTTCAACTGATGCACCGATAAACGGATCATCAATTAAATTCAGGTGACTATCTAAGTCTAAATAATCAGCTAAAGGTGCAAGTTGTGAAGCTGCTGTATTAGCTAGTGAACTATCAGAATAACAGCCAAACATGACTTTTAAATTATGTGCTTTGGCTGTATGTACCATTCGCAAAGCTTCACTTAAACCCCCAGATTTCATGAGTTTAATATTAATTCCATCTACATAATCAGCTAATTGGGGAATATCCCCACTGGTAAAGCAACTTTCATCAACAAAGATGGGTAAAGGTGAATGTTCTTTTAAGGTGGCTAAATGTGCTTCTTGTCCTCTTGGTAATGGCTGTTCTATATACTGTATACCCAAATCTGCTAACCACAGAGACATGGCGATCGCATCTGCTAAACTCCAACCTCCGTTAGCATCTACAAATAAATCTATTTCTGGTGCTGTTTCCTTCACCGCTAAGAGCATTTTTCTGTCTGCTTCTATTCCCTCGGTGGAACCTAATTTTACCTTTAACAGCCGCACATCCATATATTCTAACCAGTCTTTTGTCCTAGCTGCTGCACCTGCTGGGGAATTAATACCAATTGTCACCGAAGTTGGTGCTATAACATTTCTATCCAGTCCCCACATTTTCCATAGGGGTAAACCTACACTTTTACCCATCCAATCATACAGCGCCATGTCTATTGCTGCTCTGGCTGCGGAAGGAATTTTATATTGTGCTAAGATTGCTTCAATTTCTTGACGTTGCCAAGGGTTGAATGATTCTAACACAGGAGCAATTTTTTGTAATGCTTCGGTAATTATATCAGTTGATTGTCGGTGATTTCCAACACCAAAGGGTGATGCTTCTCCCCATCCTTCTATGTCATTTTCTATTATTTTGACGCTGATATTTGTTGTTTGTGCTGTTGTTCCTCTACTTATTGTTAAGGGGAATCTTTTGTTGACTGTGAATTGATTGATTTGTGTTTTCATCTTTTTTTAAACGAACCGCTCCAGGCGCAGAGATCGCAGAGTAAAGAATGTTATAATTTTAGCGGGTGGGTTGTTTATTTTAACTGACAATGGGTAATTTACAAAGGTGGCAGGTTTTAAGTTCACAAATGTTGATAAATCATCGTTTCTGTCTGGTGCGACGGGATGCGGTTGAGTTACCTAATGGTCAGGTTATAGATGATTTTTTTGTTTATATTAAGCCTGATATTGCTGTAATTTTACCTGTTACTAATAATGGGGAGGTTGTTTTTGTTCGTCAGTATAGACACGCTGTTGGTGAGTTTTTTATTGAGCTTCCCGCAGGTAGGTTTAATGCTGAGGAAGAATGTGCAGAAGCAGCTGCTTTGCGGGAGTTACGGGAGGAAACTGGTTATGTTTCTGAAAAGGTGCGAAAAATCGCTACTTTATATGATAATCCCAGTAAGGAAACTAATCAAATTCATCTCTTTTTAGCTGAAAATGTGGTCAAGGTGGGAGAACAGGAAAATCTTGATGTGACTGAAGAAATTGAGGTAATTTTAATTCCTATCAATGAGGTTTTTGAGAAAGTTACTACTGGAGAAATTTCGGTTGCGGGAACGGTTGCAGCGTTATTTATGGGTTTATCATCTTCTTTTATGTCATGGAAATTCTGACTCCTGACTCCTGACTCCTGACTCCTTTATTCACTTTTTCCATTGTTGTAAAATATAACTATAAAAAGCTTCTTTATCTACTTGATCCATAGCTTTGATTTTTCTCCCTCCCGTTACTATTTTAGTCCGTCCTTGACTCACACCTTGGGTAATAATTCCTGTTTCCCATTCTCGCAGTTCATAAATTTCGGGTTTTCCTAAATAAGCTGTTGCTAATACATCCCAAAAATAATAATCTTGGGGAATAACTAAGGCGTAACATTGACCTGCTAAATTAGAAATAGGATAATTATATTGTTTTCCCATTTTTTGTACTAATTCTGATGTTACCGGAACTTGGTTGGTTAAGTCTAGCGGACACATAATTATTTCAATTTGCGTTTCCCAAACTTTTGCAGCAGAAACCGCATCCCAATACACATTCCATTCTGCTGAACCATCTTGTATTGGTTCTATTCCTTTTTCGACATTTCCAGGAACATTTAATGCTCCCCCCATCCAAACAATTTGTTTAATTTTCTTTTCTATTTCTGGTGCTTTTTCTAATGCTAAAGCTACAGTAGTTAAAGGTCCTGTTACCATTAAAGTCACTGGTTCTGGTGCTTCCTGTAAAACCTTCACCATGAAATCTTGACCTGTTTGAGCAACTAAAGGTGTGTTAATAAAATCATTTTGATTGAGAATAGGTAAATGATCAATAATTAATGAATCTCGACGATAAAGACGAGGAAAAGGATTAATTCCTCTCACTGTACTTTCGGCAACCGGAATATGAGAAAATCTCATTAAATCTATAATTTTGCGAGTTGCACTGACAGCAGATTGAATATAGCAGTCTGCGGGAGTGACGACTATTCCCAACAGTTCGATATGTTCCATTGTCAATAACAGCATGGTGGCTAAATAATCATCCACACCACCATCATGATCCATTAATACCAGTTGTTTTTTCATATCAGGAGTTTATCAAATGGATGAGTTTATGCAAGCTGCAATTAGCGAAGCTAAACAAGGCAGAAATGAGGGAGGAATTCCCATTGGTTCGGTTTTGGTCAAAGATGGTAAAATTCTCGGTAAAGGACATAATAAACGGGTTCAAGATGGTGATCCTGTCACCCATGCAGAAATTGATTGTTTAAGAAATGCCGGCAGAATTGGTAATTATAAAGGTACAACTTTATATTCTACATTAATGCCTTGTTATTTGTGCGCTGGTGCTGTGGTGCAGTTTGGAATTAAAAAAGTAATTGCAGGAGAGTCAAGAACTTTCCCAGGTGCAAAAGAATTTATGGTTTCTCATGGTGTGGAAGTTGTTGATTTAAACCTTGATGAATGTGAACAGATGATGAATGAATTTATAGCAGAAAAACCAGAATTATGGAATGAAGATATAGGAGTTTAAAGAAGTCAGGAGTCAGGAGTCAGGAGTCAGGAGTAAGAAAATTCTCTCGTTCCCAGTCAAAGACTGGGAATGCCATAATAGAGTCTCTGATTCTAATTTTCCTAAAGGTAGAACCTTGTAATAATTCATTCCCATACAGAGTATGGGAACGAGGAAATTTAAAATTCTCGGTTTCCTTCTTACTGTCACCTGTCACCTGTCACCTGTCACCTACCCTAACCTAAAAACTTTTCTAAATTCATTCTATCAGGTAAAGAACTCTGCGCCCCTAATTTTGTGGTTGCTAAAGCCCCTGCTGCTGCACCCCAAACCACAGCTTGATGTAAAGAAAGTTTATGAAAAAGTGCTGCTGCTAAACCTGCATTGAAAGCGTCACCAGCAGCAACTGTATCTATTGCATGAACTGGAAAAGCTGGAATAAAGAAACTTTCTTCAGCAGTTGCATAATAAACACCTTTTGCTCCTAATTTTATAATCGCACATTTTACCCCACGTTGTAATAAAATCTTTGCGGCTTTAGCTGCGGTTTCTTCTCCGTTTACAGGAAAACCTACTAATTGACTTGCTTCGATTTCATTGGGTGTAATAATATCTATTAAGGGGTAAATTTCATCTGCTAAATGAGATTGTGCGGGTGCAGGATCGAGAATAACGGTAATATTTGCATTCTTAGCGGCTTTGGCTGCTGCAACGACGGTTTCAATAGGAATTTCTAATTGTAAAAGTATGGTTGTTGCTGTTGGTAATAGAGGGTATAATCTGTTTATATCTTCTTGGTTAACTTGCCCATTTGCACCAGGAATTACAATTATGTGATTTTCACCTTTTTTATCTATTGTAATAACAGCAATTCCAGAACTGACATTTTTATCAATTAAAATATTTTCAGTTTGGACACCGTAATTTTGCAAATTTTTGATGAGTTCTCCACCAAAATTATCAGCACCTACACGCCCGATCATTTGCGTAGGAATTCCTAATTTTGCTAATGCAACTGCTTGATTTGCACCTTTACCTCCTGGGGTTTGAAAAAAGCTTTCTCCTAGCAATGTTTCACCAGCAATTGGTAAGCGAGGGGCGGTTGCTACTAGGTCTATATTAATGCTGCCAAAAACGATAATAGTCATTTGCCAATAAAGATAATAATTTACTTATACTCTCCCTTTTTCAGAGAGAAATATAACAATGTTATGTAAAACTGCACAGAACCATTAAATCCATAATTCATCCTTATTTATCTGCGTCTATCTGCGTTTATCTGCGTTCAATTACCAATCCTTTAATTAAACATCCTCTAAGCACGCCATCGCAGTAATATACTTTTAACAGGATTGATAAATTCCCGTTTTTCAGATGTAGCACGGGCAAATTCTCGTTTTAATTGATAATACCATTGTGCTTGCATATCTGAATCTTTAATTAGTCGTAATACTGGATTGTATTTGAGTCCAATTTGTTGCTTTTCTACTACTGTTCTGTCTTGACCTAGAAATTTTCTGGCTAATATATGAATTAAAGGTGTGAATATTCTTAACCAAGAAGGTATACCATAAAGGACAAAATTTACTTCTGTTTCTGTTTCGGAAATTGGTGTAACTGCGGTTAAATTACAAACTCGATGTTTACCAAAAGTAATTTCTTCAATTCTGACTCCTGGTAAACGAAAAGAAATTTCAACTTCGGGAATTCCACCACCGACTAACCAATATAATCGGCTCATGTTTTCCATATTTTCTGACAATTTATGTCGTCGAACTGTAAAGCCGTAATGTGAAGGATCAAATTGTTTAACTTCTTCATGTAAATCGCCGCTTCTCCACCACCATACTCGATGCACGTAAGGAGAATGTGCAGGGTCCATTAAACCTGTAACTGCATGATCTATAAAGCAAGGAAACCGCATCACTTCTACTAAGTGGGGTTGTTGTTCAGGAAAACCAGGAACTACTGGAACGTCTTTTTCTTCAGCATGAATTTGAGATTTTTCATCATCACTCATGTAGATCCAAATGTTGCCTTGAGTTTCATAGATGGGATATGAATCCACATCAAAGCGTTGCAAATCAATGTTTTGTTCTGGCAATAATGATGGAATTGCTACGCATTTTCCAGCCGGGTTGAAGCGCCAACCGTGGTAACAACATTCTACTTCTTGACCATCGAATCGACCACAACTTAAGGGTACTGCACGATGAGGACAAATATCACGCACTGCGGAAACTTTACCATCTTGGTTTCTCATCAGCAGTACGGGTTCTCCTAAAAAAATCCGCGCTACCATTTTACCTGGTTTAAGGAGATGACTAGGTAGTGCGTAGTACCAAAGATTACGTAATAATATGTTATTGTTATCTATCATAAATAGCTAAGATTTAACAGAGGAAAATATCCAAAAATAATCATAAACAACAAGTGTCATTTTTAAAAGTTTTATTTCTGTCGATTGCCAAATTATTTTATCAGTAAGGTAATCGCAGTGTAAATAGACTACCTTTGTTTAAGGTGCTGTTAACTTCTAGTGTTCCTTGATGTGCTGCGGCTATGGCATGAGCTATAGGTAATCCTAACCCAGAACTGCCTGTATTGCGAGAGCGATCGCTTCATATAAACCAAATCGATATAAACTAAGAATTACCACCATCACACCAATTTAAGAAAGCTGGTGTTGGGTTGTGCGATCGCTTAACCCAACCTCAAATTTTCATTGTTGCAGAATATTCTCTATTCTACATTTACCCAAAAGTCTGCGGTTTTGATTTTCCCGTTGCGGTTAAATTGCATCCACATTTTATAAGTTCCTGACTGGGGTAATTTTGTATGAAATTCGATTTTCCCATCCGTTGTATTTTTGAGTGCATGAGCATGGATATAATCGGCTTTTGTGAGAGGAGATGAGCTTTTAATAATTACTAAATGCCCTTTTTCTCCTAAGTAGGATTGTAGGTCTTTAATGGGTTGGTTTTTGTTGTCTTTTAAATCAAATGTAAAAGTTATATCTTCACCTGCTTTGATTTTTTCTTTAGATGGGTTAAAACTGACTTTAGTATCTGATATGGTTTTAGTTTTTTCATATTTAGATAAACTTTTGGGGAGAGGAACTGAACCAGGAATAGAGATTTTTGTTAATGATAAAGTTTCTGCTTGTCCCGCTGGTTTATAATCACTAAAAAGTGTATAATCTCCTGGTTGGGGAAAGTTCGCACTCACTTCAAATTTACCATTTTCTTTATAGTCTGGGTGAAGATGGTCGAAATGTTCCAAGTCATCACTAACAACTATTAAATGCATGAGTTTTTCTTGGAAGATGTCAAATTTATTGACTGGTTTTCCAGCAGTTTCTTGAAGATCAATAACTAACTTAATCGGTTGATTAGCAGATGGGTTTTTAGGTGCTGTTAATTTGGCTTGGGTGGCTATTTTTGGTTGTTCCTCATGGTGTTTGTGTTCCATTGAGTGTCCTTTATGCTCACTCATAGATTTTGTTTCTTTTTTTTCAGGTTGAGGACTATTTTCATTATGAGAAATTTGTGCTTCACCTGATTTAATTGTGGATGAACAACTAGGAGCAACTAATAATGTTGTAGCCGCGAAAATACTTACTAAAATACGCTTCATTTTGATATCCTTTGGGTGTTTTAACTTGTGCTGTCACTTTTGCGTTAGGAATTATCTCATGTTTATCTCCAGAAAGAAGATAAAAATCCAGGTGTGTACCTTTATTTTCGAGTTCGGTGACAAATTCTAAATCATATTTAGCAACTTCGACAAATTGACCTCCTTGACGCAGTTTACTATGGTCTATTTTTGCTGGTTATCGGGTGTTAGTAGCTGCTGGTTAGCTGTTGTTACAAGCACCTAAAAATAATATTCCTATACTAGTACAGCACGGCGTAAATAAACCAACCATTCTCAATTGCTATTTATGAAGCAATTCACTCACAGGAACATCATCACCTGACTATATTTGCATAGGAAAATGAAATTAGAATGAAGAAATTGAAGTTAAAAAATGTGATTTCAATATTAGGTAATAATTACGGTGTGTTTCAGGTTTATGAAGTCCACCTCTCGCAAACCTTCTTCTTCGTAAGGGTAAAGTTCGCGACAGCGCGGGTGGGGTATTTTTGTACCTCACAAAGTTGAACTCTTCTGTATAACTTCTCTAAAGCTTCTGCTGAATTTTGTATTAATTCGCTATAAAAAGAGCCAAAATAATAAATTAGGTTACAAACAAACCTTCTGTCAACTTAGTGATAATATTCTTTTAAATGCTCAAAATATGGCTTTTAAATCTATCTTTTGATAGTAGATTTATCCCCAAATTAGGCTTGTTGATTATATACCAAATATGTAAATTTTTGGACACTTCCTATAGGAAGATGACTATAAATAGAAGTAGCTTTAAATTAATCTTGGTGTGTCGAATAACTGCTTTCTATGGAGGTTTAGCTGCGCTAAACCTTTTTTTATGATTTGTCGAATCTGGCAGTAATATTATTTTTTTAAATCATACTTCCTATAGACTGATTAATTTAGGAAATACAGTATCTAAATTATGAAAATATAATCTACTTCTACTCAAGGCTTGGTGCAACACCAAGTCTTTATTTTTAAATAGCATTTTCTTAATTGAAATACTGCACATTCTCAGTCATGGTAGGATTGATAATTGCCATTCTAGGGTAAAATCAGGTCAATCAATAACAGGTTTTATCATATTTGTACACATCCGCTAGGTAGATGATAGGAAATATAAGTAAGCTTACATTAAGTAGATATGGTAAACACTTGGTATATATGTGGGCTTGGTTCATCGCCAAGCCTTTTTTGTAGGAAAAAAGCAGTTGAGATTCTTAACTTCTCTAAGCATTCAGCAATATTATTTTTCACGTCTTAATTGTGCGGTATGTTAATTATTACTCAGATACAAGCTAAAAATGTAATTTAATTATCCTTTAGGTAGTAGAAATATTGATTTATAGAAAGTATGATTCAGTCTATTAATGCCTGAAAAATGTGTATTCACCCTGGAATAATATCTAGGGTCTTTTTTTATGCAGACTGTTTAACTATATGACTTCTTCAAGAAGTCGTACCTCTCTACTCAGAGTCGTATTTCATAGCAGGTTTTATCAATTTTGTACACACCTGAGAGAGAGATGAACTAGAAGAAAACAGAGTTTAAATTAACTATATATGGTAAACACCTGGTATATACAGAGGCTTGGCTTGAGTCCAAGCCTTTTTCATTCTTTAGATAGATACTTATTGGCTTTTATACTGTTATCTAAGAGCAAATTTAAGAGTTTGACCAAGTAATGCTTTATCAGGTTTTGGGGTATTTGGACACATCCTCTAGGAAGATGATCTGTAAGCTGACTAGAACTAAATTAATTTAGTACGTTGTTAAGCACAGCAATTATAGAGGTTTGGTTAACAGCCAAACCTTTTTTTTAATGTGTAAATATCACCCTCAATAAGTAATATTTCCAACTCAGTCATAAAGCAGATGTTTTTTGAAATTTACTATACTATTCATAAAAAATTATTGATAGCGCAGCTTGATGTTAACCATAAAACAAGAACCCCGACTTCTTTCTTTTCATGGTCTATACTGGTACAATGCAAATGTCACTCAAGCAGCGTTTTGTCTGCCGATATATCTCCAGAACATAAACTATGAGTAATCACATCCCCGACTATGATCCTAGCGGTATAGCAGAAATTAATGGCAATCTCTTGGGTTTACCTTATGATTATGAGACTGCTAATTTAATTGTCTTTGCTGTTCCTTGGGAGGTTACTGTTTCCTATGGTGCAGGAACAGCTAATGCACCACAGCGAATTTTAGATGCTTCCTATCAAATAGATTTATTTGATTTTGATAATCCTGATGGTTGGAAACAGGGAATTTATTTAGTAGAAATTTCTCAAGATATTTTAGATAAAAATAATTATTATCGTCAACAAGCCGCTAAAATAATCGCCAGACAATCTGAAGGTAAAGAAATCACAGACGCACCAGATTTAACACCTGTACTCACAGAAATTAATCAAGCAGGTGAACAGGTAAATCAATGGTTATTTAGCCAATGTCAGCAAGCAATGAATTTAGGTAAAAAAGTGGCTGTGATTGGTGGTGATCATAGTTCACCTTTGGGTTATTTCCAAGCTTTAGCAAATCAATATTCTGATTTTGGGATTTTACATATTGATGCACACGCAGATTTAAGAGACGCTTACGAAGGTTTTGAATTTTCCCATGCGTCAATTATGTTTAATGCACTGAAAATTCCGCAAATTTCTAAGTTAGTGCAGGTAGGTTTGCGGGATATTTGTATTGATGAAGTGGAAATAATCAACGGTTCAAATAATCGAGTTGTTGCTTATTATGATTCAGCGATCAAACAACAACAATATGCGGGTAAAACTTGGATTGATTTATGTCAGGAAATAGTAGGGAATTTACCTGAGAATGTCCATATTAGTTTTGATGTTGATGGTTTAGATCCTAAACTTTGTCCTAATACGGGAACTCCTGTTCCGGGAGGATTGGAATTAGAACAGGTTTATTGTTTATTTAGGGAAGTTGTGAAAAATGGGAGAAAGATTATTGGGTTTGATGTCAATGAAGTTGGTGATGCAGAATGGGATGGAAATGTGGGTGCGAGGATAGTTTATAAGTTGGCGAATTTGTTGGATTTATCGCAGAAATAAAAACCAGTAAAGAGGGGGGTGTTATAGAATAAAACAAAGCATATTAACTAAGACTATGAAGACACTTGTTAAATGGTCTGTTGAAGATTATCATCGGATGATTACCGCAGGGATTTTGAGCGATCGCCCTGTAGAATTACTAGCAGGGGAAATAGTGGAAATGTCTCCAGAAACACCTATTCATTACAACACCGCTAGACGTGGTACTAAATACCTGGAGGAGTTACTAGCAAGTAAAGCAGAAGTTCGTTTTAATGGTCCAGTTACTTTATCTTCCTCTGAACCAGAACCAGATATAGCTATTGTCCGTTTACCAGAGTCAATTTATAATGAACGCCACCCAGAACCACAAGATATTTTTTGGATTATCGAAGTTGCTAATACGAGTTTACAGAAAGATGTAGATATTAAAGCTGCTATTTATGCGGAAGCAGGAATACCAGAATATTGGGTTTTGAATTTAGCAGCTAAGAATATAATTGTGTTTCGAGAACCGGAAAATGGTAAGTATTTGAGTGAACAAATAATTGAGGAAGGGGTGATTATTCCTTTGGCGTTTGTAGATGTTCAAGTGTCAATTGAGAGACTTTTAGGGTGATGTCGTTTGAGTAAATGTCTGAATCAGGATGTCCAGGATTTAAGGATTTACAGGATGAGAAAATAATTGAATTAAAAATATATATTATTTGATTTCTACAAATTTATTATCGTTTTATGAGTATAACTTAATATTGGCCTCAAGCACATTTCTAGCTCTGGCAACAGTTGTCTGTCAGTTCATATTATCCTAATTCTCTATCATGTGTAATATTGAAAGTCTGTATGTTTTTCCTTCTAACAAGAAAAGCTCATTTTTGACTGTGATATAATATACAATCAGATGTGCTAAATAATTGTGTGAGGATGTCTGATGACAAATGAAGAATTACTAAAAATAATTCAAGAAGCTGCTAATAATAAAGTTGAAAGATTGAATCTTTCTTACCAAAAATTAGATTTTTTACCAGCAGAAATTGGACAACTTGTTAACTTGACAGAGCTTGATATTAGTGGCAACCAACTGAGCAGTTTACCAGCAGAAATTGGACAACTTGTTAACTTGACAGAGCTTGATATTAGTGGTAATAAATTGAGCAGATTGCCATCAGAAATTGGAAAACTTCACAAACTAATAAAGCTAAACATTAGCGGAGATATATTTTTTAGTAACAACATATTAAAAAGTTTACCAGCAGAAATTGGACAACTTGTTAACTTGACAGAGCTTGATATTAGTGGTAATAAATTGAGCAGCTTACCAGTAGAAATTGGAAAACTTGTTAACTTAACTGAGCTTAATCTCAGTGGCAACCAATTAAAAAGCTTGCCATCAGAAATTGGACAACTTCACAAATTGAACAGACTTAACCTTGGTGGATATGGATTTTTAATTGGCAACCAATTACAACGTTTACCAGCAGAAATTGGACAACTTGCTAACTTAACTGAGCTTGATATTAGTGGTAATAAATTGAGTAATTTACCATCAGAAATTATTCAACTTTCTCATTTGACTATACTTAATCTTAGTGATAATCAATTAAGCAGTTTACCACTAGAAATCATTCAACTTTCTGAGTTAAATTGTCTTAGTCTAAGTCATAACCAATTTAGCAGTTTGCCAGCAGAGATTGGACAACTTACTAACCTAAGTGAGCTTGATATTAGTAACAATCAATTAACCAGTTTGCCAGCAGAGATTGGACAACTTACTAACCTAAGCGAGCTTGATATTAGTAACAATCAATTAACCAGTTTGCCAGCAGAGATTGGACAACTTACTAACCTAAGCGAGCTTGATATTAGTAACAATCAATTAACCAGTCTGCCAGCAGAGATTGGACAACTTACTAACTTGACTAGGCTTAACCTTAGTGGATATGATGTATTAGAAAGCAATGCAGTAGCTAGTTTACCATCAGAAATTATACAACTGGCTAACTTAATTGAGCTTAATATGAGTGGTAATAAATTAATTAATTTACCACCGGAAATTATAAAAATGTCTAGTTTGACTAGACTGAATATTAGTGACAACAGACTGAACAGCTTACCAGCAGAAATCGGACAACTTACAAACTTAATGGAGCTTGATATTAGTGCTAATCAACTGACTAGATTACCAGCAGAAATTGGAAAAATATATAAATTAAAATCTTTGTTAATAAGTAATAATCAAATAGTTGATTTACCTCCAGAATTAGGAAATATAAAATTGTCACGGCTGAATTATGGTGGTAATCCGTTAGTATCGGTGCCACCAGAAATTCGCAAAAAAGGTCATAGAGCTATTATCAATTTTTACAAGCAACAGCAAGAACAGGAAACTGATAAAATTTATGAAGCTAAATTACTGATTATAGGTGAAGGTGGTGCTGGTAAAACTACATTATCTAGTAAAATACAGAACGAAAATTATCAATTACAAGATGAAGATTCTACAGAAGGTATTGATGTTATTCAATGGAAATTTAAAATTGATAATGAAAAGGAATTTAAAGTTAATATTTGGGATTTTGGTGGACAAGAAATTTATCATACTACACATCAATTTTTTCTGACTAAACGCTCTCTTTATATCCTAGTTGCTGATACTCGCAAAGAAGATACAGATTTCTATTATTGGCTGAATGTTGTAGAACTATTAAGTGATAATAGTCCTTTGCTAGTTGTCAAGAATGAAAAACAAGAGCGTAAACGAGAAATTAATGAAAAACAGTTAAGAGGTGAATTTACAAATCTTAAAGAAACTTTAGCCACGAATCTAGCGAATAATCGAGGTTTAACAGAAATTATCACACATATTAAACACCACATTCAAAACTTACCCCATGTAGGAACGGAACTACCAAGAAATTGGATTAAAGTGCGAGAGGCTTTAGAAGAAGATCCGCGTGACTATATCAGTTTGGAAGAATACTTTAAAATTTGTCAAGATAATGGCTTTACCACACAAGAAGATAAACTATTTCTCAGTAGTTATCTGCATGATTTAGGTGTCTGCTTGCACTTCCAAGAAGATGAGCTATTAAGAAAAACAGTTATTCTTAAACCTACCTGGGGTACAGATGCAGTTTATAAAGTATTAGATAACTCAGAAGTTACTGAAAATCTAGGTCAATTTAGTGGTGAGGATTTAGTTCACATTTGGCAAGAAGAGAAATATGCCAATATGCGGCCAGAACTTTTACGGTTGATGATGAACTTTAAATTATGTTACGAAATCCCTAGTTGTCGTGGTAAATATATTGCGCCACAATTACTAAGTCCTAATCAACCAGAATATGACTGGGATGAAAGTGATAATTTACTATTACGTTATGAATATGAATTCATGCCTAAAGGTATGCTTACTCGTTTTATTGTGGAGATGCACCCTTGGATAGAAGGACAAAATTGTGTTTGGAAAACAGGTGTTGTTTTAAATAAAGATCAAGCTAAAGCTGAGGTGGTTGAATATTATAGATATCATAAAGGAGAAATGAGGATTCGAGTTGCCGGCAAACGCAAGCGAGATTTGCTAGTCACTGTAATGTATGAACTCGAAAAAATTCATTCATCTTATGAACGTCTGAAAGATAAAATTAAAACTCTTGTACCTTGTAATTGTAGCAGTTGCAAAGGTAATCAGTCACCACATTTTTACCCATTAAAGATACTTTATAAATTTTTGGATGACCACAGAGATATCCAATGTCAAAATAGTTACGAGATGGTTAATGTGCATGGTTTAATTGATGATGTCAATATAAAGCAAAGCCATTTTAGACTATCTGATGTTATAACTGAAGATGAACCTAAAGTTTATACTCTTATGCCTGATAGCAAGTACAGTATTCAAGCAGAAATAGTTCAGATTACTGAGCAAAATCATGGTGAAGTCATCGGTAAAAAATATGCCAATGATCCTCAGTTCAAAGAAGCATTGGCTGAAATTATTCAAATACTCAATAACCTAAAATCACAGAATCCAAATGCTACTGAAGCACAAGCTGAAGATATCATCGAAGCAGAATTTATAGCAATTCAAACTAATCAGCCCAATAAATTGCAGTTGTTAAGAAGACAGCTATTGAACCATGAACGCTGGTTCAATGGTGGTAAATCAGCTTTAAGTGAAGTAGCAAAACATTATGTAGATAGCAATGTTTTTTATAAAGCAGGATTAGCTTTCCTGGACGGTTTTAGTGCTGATGAGGAGGATATATAAAAGAAATATAAAAATATAATTGAAATATAAATTATCGGCTGGGTGCGTTTGCCCCAGCATATTTTTTAATATTAATAACCCACATTCCGCAGAAGCGTAGAGTAAAAAAATAATTATCCCCAAAAGACATTATTGGTAAGGGTTTTCAGGCTTTTAGTTCAAATGAACCACAAAAACGCTATTGTGAATTTATCTCATTTATTGAGAACGTTTTTGGAAAAAAGTTTGTACAACCCTGAATCCTTCGTGATAATTATTCAGACGTGGATTTTATCTGCGGAATGTGGGTTAATAAATGCGTTCATGTGCAAAAAAACTTCCATCAACATGAAACAAATTACCTAACATCTCAGCTTGTTCTTGTGTTACTTCCACCTCACCATTAATTACTTTAGCAACTAACTCACTCGAACCAAAAATAGGAACTAAATCACCTAATTCTAAATCCTGCGCTTCCAATAAATGCAAAATTCTGGAACGAGGAGTAGAAACATTTATCTGATAATGCTGATTTTCAAAATCTTCAATTAGTCTTACCAATAATTCTAAAAGTGTCTTTTCTTCTGGTGTCAAATCAGAGCGAGAAAGTAAATCTTCCACCACTGCTAAAAAATTTTCGTTTTCTTCCTCAGTTTTAATAACTCGCGGTTGATACTGAGAAAGTAATTTACTGTAAACCTCTGAATCAAAAGTGAGGGTCATTTTTCCAGTAGTTTTTGTCATATTCTGCATGAGTTAAGACATATTTAATATAGATGACCTGGCTCTCATAGTTAATACTAGCAATTAAACGGTATTTATTGCCTTTAATATTGAAAACTGTAAAATTACCAACAGCTTCAGCTTTGGGATAAACAGACTGTACCTCTATTAAATTAGCCCACTCAGCTTTACTAGCAGTAAAATACCAGTCATCAAGAGCTTCACAACTATCTGCGTGTTGTTGACAATATTTTCTGAGCTTTTTCCGACTGATGACGTGCATTAAACTTGTGATTTTAACTTGTACAGCCAATAGTTTTATAGATTCGTTTCAATAATAGCATGGTCTTAAAATTAGATGCAGTGCGATCGCCTATAGTCAACAAGCGGTAAAATTAACAATCCAACCCCAAATTGCATCTATAACCCATGTATTGCGACTACCTGGTACAAATCCTTACCGCCCGCGTTTACGATGTAGCCCAGGAAACACCACTGGAATATGCTCCCAACCTCTCCCACCGCATCAACAACAAACTCCTACTCAAGCGGGAAGATATGCAGTCTGTCTTCTCCTTTAAACTGCGGGGTGCATATAACAAAATGGCTAACCTGCCCCCAGATTTACTGAAACAAGGTGTAATTGCTGCATCCGCCGGAAACCATGCCCAAGGTGTGGCTTTAGCTGCTAGTCGCTTGGGAACGAGAGCTATTATTGTTATGCCCGTCACCACTCCCTTGGTAAAAATTAACGCCGTGAAAGCACGGGGGGGAGAAGTGGTTTTATATGGAAATACCTATGATGACGCTTACGCCCACGCCCGTCAATTAGAAGCAGAAAAAGGGTTAACATTTATACATCCCTTTGATGATCCTGATGTCATCGCTGGCCAGGGTACTATCGGCATGGAAATTTTACGCCAATATCAACAACCTATCCATGCCATATTTGTCGCTATCGGTGGCGGTGGTTTAATTGCTGGTATTGCTGCTTACGTCAAACGGTTGCGTCCCGAAATCAAAATTATCGGTGTCGAACCGGTAGACGCTGATGCAATGTCTCAATCTCTCAAAGCCGGTCATCGTGTACGCTTGTCTCAGGTGGGTTTGTTTGCGGATGGGGTAGCGGTGCGGGAAGTGGGAGAAGAAACTTTCCGCTTGTGTCAGCAATATGTGGATGAAATTATTTTGGTAGATACCGATGCTACCTGTGCAGCGATAAAAGATGTGTTTGAAGATACCCGTTCTATTTTAGAACCTGCTGGTGCTTTGGCTGTGGCTGCTGCTAAAGCCTATGCAGAAAGAGAACAAATTCAAGGAGAAACCCTGGTTGCTGTAGCTTGCGGTGCTAACATGAACTTTGACCGCTTGCGGTTTGTGGCAGAAAGAGCAGAATTTGGGGAACGTCGAGAAGCCATTTTTGCGGTGAATATTCCTGAAAAACCGGGAAGTCTGCGTCAATTTTGTGAATGTTTAGGCGACAGAAACCTGACAGAATTTAATTATCGCATTGCAGATAATAAAGAAGCTCATATTTTTGTCGGTGTACAAATTGAAAATCGCGCCGATGCAGCAAAAATTGTGGAAAAGTTTGAAGCTAATGGTTTAAAAACTATTGATTTAACTGATGATGAATTAACAAAATTACATTTACGGCACATGGTAGGTGGACATTCTCAACTTGCTGATCATGAATTATTATATCGGTTTGAATTTCCTGAACGTCCTGGTGCGTTGATGAAATTTGTAGGTTGTATGTCTCCTAATTGGAATATTAGTTTATTTCATTATCGCAATAATGGTGCAGATTATGGGCGAATTGTTGTAGGAATGCAAGTTCCTCCTAATGAGATGAATGAATGGCAAGAGTTTCTTGATTCTTTGGGTTATCGTTATTGGGATGAAAGTCAAAATCCTGCTTATCAGTTGTTTTTGGGTTAGTGGTTATAAAGTTTGATTTTATTTCGCGCAAAGACGCGGAGGAGCAAAGAAGGAAAGGAAGAAAGGAAGGAAAAAAAGATATTTAAGGAGTCGGTTTTAACCGACTTTTGATTTTAGACAGGGAATTTATTCCCTGGCCTATTTTACGGGTTTATCTTTTACATTCCATATCATTTTTAATCCTAGCCATCCTAACCCACTACCAATAAAATAATAGGGAAAATCTGCCCAGTTAAAGACGTTTCCTAATACCATTTTTCCCCACCAAAATGAACGTAAATAATCTAAAAATGGGGGATGCCATAATTGCAAAAATTCTATTAAACAAGTAATTGCTAATACCCATAACGGTATTTGCCAAACCGTGCGACGGGTGGGAATAAATAAAAATGCCAATAAACACCAAAATATTACATAAAAAATACCCCCTACCTCTTGATTTAACCAAGGGACAGAATAACGATATTTACTATATAAAAGCCCAGTAATGAGAACAATGATTAAAAAACTAAAAGTGAATAACCGAATATTTTTAAATAACATTTTCTGACAATGAATAATATTTGATAGTAAGCAATACCCATCCTAATTATCTCACAAATCAAATATAACTCTTCTCTCTGCGTCCTCTGCGTCTCTGCGGTTCGTTAATAAAAAAGGCTTGGTTTTCTATACCAAACCTTGTTTTACAGAAGTGAAAGACTCTATTGAATTTAACCACTTATGAACTTGATAATTTATCTATCTTCAGAGTTAACTTATGTTTTTCATCCCCTAAATATCCTCATCTACAAAGCATCTACAAATAAACGCAGATCCCAATAATGAGGTGAACCAGGTAATAAAACCCAGGTATTTTTTTCTTCTCCTGGTTGCAGTTGTAAACGGTTACATAGTTCATTTATTTCTTGCACTGCAATGGAAATATCTGGCGCTCTTACCCATAAAATGATTGTATCATCTGTTTCTTTTTCCCAATCTAGATCATCATGGCGATAATATCTGACAAGGTTATTTATATCATCAATCATCCCTACCTCAAATTTAATAAGTGAACGCAGATTAACACAGATGAATACAGATATTTTCAATTATTTATCTGCGTCTATCTGCGTCTATCTGCGTTAAATTATCCCTGCATCTTATCCACCCAACTTAAACACAACTCCCGGAAATGTTCACCCCTAACTTCAAAATTCGGATATTGATCAAAACTCGCACACGCAGGAGATAATAACACTACTGACGCTTGATATTTTTTCGCTAATTCTGCGGATCTGGGAATAGCATTATCCATTGTTTCCACAATTTCATAATTACTATATCCCACTTCTTTCAAACGTTGAGCAAAAGCATTTGCAGCACTACCAATGAGTAAAACAGCAGCAGCTTTATCTTGAATTTTATTTAACCAAGCTGTATCATCTCCGGCTTTTGCTTCACCACCAGCAATTAAAATTGCAGGACTTTTTACCGATGCTAAACCAACTTCAGCCGCATCATAATTTGTGGCTTTGCTATCATTAATAAAGTCAATTCCTGACCATGTACAAATATGTTCTAAGCGATGGGAAACACCAGGAAATTCACTCACAGCGCGACAAATTGCTGCTATTTCTATTCCTACTAATCTCGCTGCACCAACTGACATGAGGAGATTTTGTTGGTTATGTTCTCCTACCATTCGCAAAGCAGAAACTTCGACAATTTTCTGAGGTGAGGAATTTGCAGATAATTTTTCTATTACCCAACCATTTTCTATATAAAAGCCTTTTTCACCTATTAAAAATTCTGACCCTTTTACACTTGTCCAATAAGCATCAGTCCATTGATTTAAACCGACTTTGTTTAAATAAACATCATCACCGTTAAATATTTGCAACTGCGAATTTTTTAACAGTTTGGCTTTAATATTGTAGTAGTTTTCTAATGTTTTGTGACGGGCTAAATGATCTGGGGTAAAGGTTGTCCAAATACCAATTCTCGGTGCAAGAGTTACAGAAGATTCTATTTGATAACTGCTTAATTCACCTATTACCCAATCTACAGAATTTTGGATTTTAGATTTTGGATTTTGGATTGTTTCTTGTGAATATTTCTTACTTCCTTCTTCAACCAAACAAGACTCATTTACAATCTCTCTTAAACCCTCTTCCCTTCGTGTCCTTCGTGTTCTTCGTGGTTCGTTTTCTTCAATTTGCTTTTGATTTAAAGCCACCTCACAAGCAGCATAACCGATGTTACCACAGGCAGGAGCGTTAAAACCAGCAGCTTGAAAAATGGCAGCAGTTAACGCAGTGGTTGTGGTTTTCCCATTTGTACCGGTGATCGCTACCCAGGGAATATTTTGTAAATGTCTCCATGCGAGTTCCATTTCCCCAATGGTTTCTATTCCTAACTCTCGCGCTTTTAACAAGATAGGAATGTCCCAAGGTACACCAGGACTAACTACTATTAATTTAGGTAATTTGTTGGCTAAATTTAAACTTTCAAAATCTGGGGTGTGTCCTAATTTGACGGTAATTTGTTCTTTAGCAAGTTCTTGTTGTTGTTCCAGGAGGTTTGGGGAGGTATTGCGATCGCAAAGTTCCACCTCCCATCCTTCCTGTTTCAACAATCTTGCCGCAGCAATACCGGACTTTCCCAATCCTATCACAAGAGCTTCTGGCATAGACTGTGCAGCATCCCTGGTTAAGCTACCCTATACTAGCGTTAATTGGCAAAAATTACACCACTTTTTGATGACTTTTGTTACAAATTTTTTACAGATTGTTTACAGATTTTTGACAATTGCGCCAAAGTCAGCTAATACACGTCCATGATTTCGCAATAATCCCAGCAAATTTAAACGATTTCGCTTAATATTTGCATCTGGGTCCATGACTAATACGCTATCTTCTCCATCGAAAAATTTACTCACGGTGGGAGCAATTTTTTCTAATGCTGCTATTAACAGTTGATAGTTGCGTGTTTGCTGTGCGGTTTGGGTTTGGGGAACTAATTCTACTAGGGCGTTGTAAAATGCTGATTCCGATGATTTTTGGAATAATTCGGGATTTATTAATGTTTTTGGTTCTAATTGTTGGAAGTCTAAATCACCTTGTGCAGCCAGTCTAGTAGAACGATTAATGGTTTCATAGATTTTTTCTAATGTACCATCTTTGCGGATTTGTTGTAAATAAATTGCGCGATCGCGTACATCCAATAAATCCTGTAATGCGCGTTCTGTGTATTCTTGATCATCCCCTAAAACCGCATTTACCAAATCATAATCTATCTGTTTTTCTTCTTGTAATAAGGTGCGGATACGTTGCAGGAAAAATTCCCGTAATGTGGATATTAATGATTTTGCATCTTTATTAAATGTAGATGCGAAATTCGTCGCTATCTGTTCTAATAGCTGTTCTAAATTTATTTGCAAATTAGCAAACCACGTAATATTAATGATTGCATTTGCAGCCCTTCTCAAAGCAAAGGGATCGGAAGAACCGGAAGGAATTAAACCCAAACCAAAGATACTAATTAAAGTATCTAATCTATCAGCTAAACCTACTATTTGCCCTGTGAGGGTTTCGGGTAAAATATCATCAGCATTTCTGGGTAAATAATGCTCAAAAATTGCCCTGGCTACTTCTTGATCTTCACCACTAGCTAAGGCGTATTTTTCACCCATAATTCCTTGTAATTCAGGAAATTCATACACCATTTGGGTGACTAAATCAGCTTTACATAATAAAGCTGCACGTTGAATTTTATTACTTTCACTTTCTGCTAATTGCAATTGTTGAGAAATGAGCTTTGCAATATTGACAACTCTCTCAACTTTGCCCCTAACTGAACCTAAATCTTCTTGAAATGTAACTGTTTCTAATTGCGGTAAAAAGCTTTCTAAGGGTTTCGCTAAATCAGCTTCATAGAAAAATCTCCCATCAGCTAAACGCGCCCGAATTACTCTTTCATTTCCTACAGCAATGATATCTGATTTTACAGGATCGCCGTTAGAAACGGTGACAAAGTTAGGTAATAATTCCTTATTTTCCGCAGTTTTGAAAACAGGGAAATAACGCTGGTGTGTCACCATAACTGTGGTAGAAACTTCCGTAGGTAATTTGAGAAATTCATCTTCAAATTTACCAACTACGGCGGTAGGATATTCTACTAAATTGGTGGTTTCTTCTAATAAGTCTGGGTAAATTTCTGTGAAACCGCCTAATTTTTGCACTGCGGTTTTCACTTGTTCAACAATGATTTTTTCCCGTTCTTCTGGGGAAACAATTACATAACCAGAACGCAGAGTATTTACATATTCTGTTGCGTGGGGAATATTAACAGGTTCGGGATGTAAAACGCGATGGGTTTGGGAAATGCGATCGCTTTTAACTATCTTCTCACCGTTCTGTAATTCTAAGGGTAAAACATCCCCATCTAATAAAGCAACTAACCAGCGAATAGGACGGGAAAACCTACCGTCACCGCTTCCCCACCGCATTAACCGCTTTCCTTCCAAGTTCCAAACCCACTGGGGTACAAGTTCGGTTAAAATTTCTGCTACTGGTCGTCCTGGTGTCTTTTTATTAACAAAAACGAAATCACCTTTATCCGTAGAACGCACTTCTAAAGCTGACAGTTCCACACCTTGTTTTTTAGCGAAACCTTCTGCTGCTTTGGTAGGTTGACCATCTTTAAATGCTGCTTGTGCAGGTGGTCCTTTAATTTCTTCTTCTTTATCTGGTTGTTGAGATGGTAAACCGGTAATGAGAACTGCTAACCGTCGGGGAGTTCCAAAAACCTCCACCGTTTCCGCTTTTAAACTGTTCGCTTCTAGAGTTTGAGGAATACGCGATCGCCATTGTAATATGGCATTACTCAGAAAGCTTGCGGGTAGTTCTTCTGTACCAACTTCTAATAAAAACGCAGTCATAAGGTCACTAATGTTGATCAGTCAATTCCATCAGTTTACCTTGTGATCAGGCTCAGAGATGCGATGGATTACAGATTTGACGAAATTTTTGGACTATCAAAGTCTACATTTGATCTCATGAAGAGTAATTCGTAACTATATCAGAGATTATGTACCCATGAAAAATTAGTTTACAATTGTACTAAGAAGGTGACTGTGGAAGGGAGCAATGCGATTTTGTGGGATGACCCCACCGGGAGAGCGATCGCTAAATCAATATTTCATATACTTAGTTAAAAGAAAGACTAATTAAATAGAATAAACAACAGAAATTTATCTTCTTGAGATATACCAAAAAGACTACACAGCAATAATTTAAGATTGATAGAAATAAAAAGTCTACAGCAAGGTAATGAAAGTAAGTATTAATTATAACAAGAAAAACCTCAAAATAGAACTAAATGTATAAAATTTACCCAACAGTTTGAGGATGAATAAAAGATGTGAAGATAGAATCGCAAAAATTATCCCAACTATGAGCCATCCATTGACATCGAAGTTTATTTATTTGAGATTGACGTAAGTCAATACCAATTTTACCGAATTTATATGTGAGTCGTTCAATTCGTTTGAGACTCATATCAATTCCCCAATCTGATAAGATTGTTTGTGCCGCTGCAAATGAACTAGCTATCGCGCCATATTTGGCAATATTTGACCACACTAATGGGGTTATACCTTCTGACATTCCTAACCATTTTAACCAGGGACAGAATCCTTGGTTTTTTAATTTATTTTTTTCAGGAGTTTTTTCTTTTCTGTTGACTACATAAGGTAATTTGAGCGTTACTAAAACATTACCTACTGTTAATATTTCTCTGGTTCTACAACCGTGTCTTTTTGTCTGGGGATGCCAATAACCTTTGGTTTGATTTATTGCTGTTTCATGAGCCAATTCTGATTGAGAAAGCTGATGCAATAATATAGCAATACATTGCCCCGCTAACACTAATGCCGCTGCTCTAATTTTTTCTTCTCTTTCTTTTACCGTTCGTCCATCCCACTCTTCGATTTTTGTCAAATCTAAATGTTTCTTCACTTCTTCTTGAAATTCTGATATGGAATCTGTTAAACTTAGATTTGCATATATATTTTTTTCTTTCAAGGTAGATTCTTCCTTTTTCAATATTATTCCTGAAAGGAAATTCTACCTTTTTTCTGTTCTCCATAATAGACTTCTTTTTTCAGGCTTTATATTTCAGTATTATTACTTCTGCTCTCGTATTAAATTATTAATCAATACTTAATATGAATTTAGCGATCGCTCTCCCGGTGGGGTCATCCCACAAAATCGCATTGCTCCCTGTGGAAACTATATCCCAGAAATTCTGCGTTAGCCAATCCCACTTGTTTCAGTCCCCTTGCGGGGATTAGTTATGTGGAAACCCAATCTGGATTTGTGTCTCTATTACCCATAGAAAAAGTTTCAGTCCCCTTGCGGGGATTAGTTATGTGGAAACGATGAGAGACAAGCGGAAGCCGAACTAATTAATGCTTGTTTCAGTCCCCTTGCGGGGATTAGTTATGTGGAAACGGCTGCTAATTGAGCATAATTTTCTGCTCCTACGAGTTTCAGTCCCCTTGCGGGGATTAGTTATGTGGAAACAATATTTTTTTTTCAGTCCAATATTCAAAAAGTTGTTTCAGTCCCCTTGCGGGGATTAGTTATGTGGAAACAATATTTAGTAAGAGCATTGATCCAGAGGGATGAGTTTCAGTCCCCTTGCGGGGATTAGTTATGTGGAAACGGGTAAATCGTGCTGAATTTGCCTTTGATAAGGATGGTTTCAGTCCCCTTGCGGGGATTAGTTATGTGGAAACCCAGCATCGTTCCAGTAGATGCTGTTGTTGATTTTTGTGTAGTTTCAGTCCCCTTGCGGGGATTAGTTATGTGGAAACAATGGGTTAATAAAAAAGATGAAGGGGTGAAGAATTTGTTTCAGTCCCCTTGCGGGGATTAGTTATGTGGAAACAACACTGCGATCGCAAGGGATTTCCTTGAGGTTTTGGCGTTTCAGTCCCCTTGCGGGGATTAGTTATGTGGAAACTTTTGCAGATAACAAGCTTGACGCAGAGATGCAATTGTTTCAGTCCCCTTGCGGGGATTAGTTATGTGGAAACCAGCAGAATGTTTCCTAATTAATTGCTTAATAGCATGTTTCAGTCCCCTTGCGGGGATTAGTTATGTGGAAACCCAAAATAAACTAAGCATCCCTCAGCAGAAGGAGTTTCGTTTCAGTCCCCTTGCGGGGATTAGTTATGTGGAAACGGGAAGATTTAAAATTCATCTGGGAATCTCAAGTTGAGTTTCAGTCCCCTTGCGGGGATTAGTTATGTGGAAACACAAGATGGGGTAGAGAATGAATCTGCATTAGTGTTGTTTCAGTCCCCTTGCGGGGATTAGTTATGTGGAAACTTCAGATATGCCCCTGGAGTAGTGTTGTAGATAATGGGGGTCGTTTCAGTCCCCTTGCGGGGATTAGTTATGTGGAAACTTTAGGAGGTAAATCAGTTAGCTGTAGTCCTGGAGGCGTTTCAGTCCCCTTGCGGGGATTAGTTATGTGGAAACCGGGAAACCATTGAGAATGCGCTATGTAGTGTTCAATGTTTCAGTCCCCTTGCGGGGATTAGTTATGTGGAAACCTGATTGATTCCTTGCTGGTAATTGCGGAAATAAAGTTTCAGTCCCCTTGCGGGGATTAGTTATGTGGAAACTCTTCTTTTAAAGATTTTGATTCTTCCTTTGTTAACTTATCGTTTCAGTCCCCTTGCGGGGATTAGTTATGTGGAAACATAGTTTTCGCGTCCAGTATCTTGTCTACTGCTCCAGTTTCAGTCCCCTTGCGGGGATTAGTTATGTGGAAACATCGAATTGACAGAGAAATAAAAGAAAGACAAGAGGCTTGTTTCAGTCCCCTTGCGGGGATTAGTTATGTGGAAACTTGAAACCGGTATCCCTAAATCTTTACGAACGCCAATAATAATGTTTCAGTCCCCTTGCGGGGATTAGTTATGTGGAAACCTTTATTTCCTGTGCGTAATTTGACAATGGGGTTAGGTTTCAGTCCCCTTGCGGGGATTAGTTATGTGGAAACTTTCTGCGGTTTCTAGCTTAATTGTGGCGATCCATTGTTTCAGTCCCCTTGCGGGGATTAGTTATGTGGAAACTTAAGTTTTCAGCGGATTGGGATTGTGTTGGTTGTTTCAGTCCCCTTGCGGGGATTAGTTATGTGGAAACCTTGTAAGGGCGATCGCTTGTAAGGGCGATCGCTTGTTTCAGTCCCCTTGCGGGGATTAGTTATGTGGAAACTTCTGTTGCCCTTGCGTATTTTTCTCAATCGAATATCAAGTTTCAGTCCCCTTGCGGGGATTAGTTATGTGGAAACCACGACTGATTCAGGAATCAATAGTGATTCTATTTGTTTCAGTCCCCTTGCGGGGATTAGTTATGTGGAAACTTGAGGGCAAAAACTAACCCTGCGCCAAATTGAGTAAAGTTTCAGTCCCCTTGCGGGGATTAGTTATGTGGAAACTCAAGCTCGGCTTACCCGATGGGATGCTGACAGTCCCGTTTCAGTCCCCTTGCGGGGATTAGTTATGTGGAAACATTTACACAATGTAGCAAAAACAATATCAGCTTTTAGTTTCAGTCCCCTTGCGGGGATTAGTTATGTGGAAACAAAGAGATAAAAAATGAAAGCAAAAAAAGAGAAAAAGTTTCAGTCCCCTTGCGGGGATTAGTTATGTGGAAACTAAATCCTGCAAATTTAGACTAGCGGGAACATACATGTTTCAGTCCCCTTGCGGGGATTAGTTATGTGGAAACACTCATTGGCAGATATCTGTAATTTTTGATGTTTTTATGTTTCAGTCCCCTTGCGGGGATTAGTTATGTGGAAACTTAGCTAATAAATATAAAAAGAAATTAATATTAAATGTTTCAGTCCCCTTGCGGGGATTAGTTATGTGGAAACCATTATCTTGATTTGCAGCTGCGACCTTTATTAATGTTTCAGTCCCCTTGCGGGGATTAGTTATGTGGAAACCTTCATCTTCATAAACAATCACATCTCCAAAATAATGTTTCAGTCCCCTTGCGGGGATTAGTTATGTGGAAACTTTTTAGACATTTTAGGACTCCTATTAATTCATGAGTTTCAGTCCCCTTGCGGGGATTAGTTATGTGGAAACCTACTTATCGCATTGCAGGTCCGATTCATATATTGTTTCAGTCCCCTTGCGGGGATTAGTTATGTGGAAACATGAAACGTTGAATCAATTATTATTATTTGGTGATGTAAAGTTTCAGTCCCCTTGCGGGGATTAGTTATGTGGAAACAAGGAAATATAACAGAGAAGATGAGGAAATCGGAAAGTTTCAGTCCCCTTGCGGGGATTAGTTATGTGGAAACTCTGGGTTTTATTTTGGTTTGTTTTTTCAGAAATGTTTCAGTCCCCTTGCGGGGATTAGTTATGTGGAAACTCGGTAGTAAGCTGCTTGTCTGCCAACAAATCGTTTCAGTCCCCTTGCGGGGATTAGTTATGTGGAAACCCTTTGACTTCATAACCAGATTCCCGAAGTAATTTGTTTCAGTCCCCTTGCGGGGATTAGTTATGTGGAAACTGTCAATAGTTATTGATTGCGGTTGATATATCTATGTTTCAGTCCCCTTGCGGGGATTAGTTATGTGGAAACCGATCGCCAGCCCATTCTTTTCCTGCGCGATGTCTTGTTTCAGTCCCCTTGCGGGGATTAGTTATGTGGAAACCGCCTTTGAGAATTATCAAATCAGTAATAAATTGTTTCAGTCCCCTTGCGGGGATTAGTTATGTGGAAACTCCCAGCAGCCTGGTATATTCTGTTGGCTATCTTCCAATTCGCGTTTCAGTCCCCTTGCGGGGATTAGTTATGTGGAAACTTAAATCCCGCAAATTAACAGAAAAAAGTAAACAGTTTCAGTCCCCTTGCGGGGATTAGTTATGTGGAAACCTCGAAAACTTCTCCTGCATTCCTTAAAGCATTGCCAATTTGTTTCAGTCCCCTTGCGGGGATTAGTTATGTGGAAACATCTTTCTTCAGCATTCTTAATCGAGGTGTCGAAGGTTTCAGTCCCCTTGCGGGGATTAGTTATGTGGAAACCCCGCCATCTGAAACATAAACTGGGGGCGGAATCCAGGAGTGATTTTGGCAGACCTCTCAAAAAACCTCATTTCAGGCTTTGGGTCAACTGCCAACTGAAACTAACGAAACGCTGAAAGTATTTAATTATCAAGGTTCTGTCGATTTGGCGGACCCCTGGGGTTTTTGACCCCGCTATAGGTTTGCCAAAAATCCTATGTACTAATCATATAATGATAGCCTGTTCTTGTCTAGGGATTTCCGAACCATAAGTAATAGTTCTTTTCACACTTCCGGCATCCAATACATAAATTCTAATGGAATCTTCATCAGGCTTGATCAGTTTTTCCATCTTAGTTTGCAACTGAGCAAATTGTACAGCATTCAAAAAACATTCAAACACACTATATTGAGTCCACTTACCATAACCACCCAGCATTTTATGTAAACGAGTCCGCCTTTTGTTTGCTGCTTTACTGTCAGGTAAGTCGTAAATAATCAGATAAAACAGTGTTGTCATCGTAGTGATAAAGGTTTGTAGGGGACACCCTCTTGTAAATGACGACTGAGTAACCGTGCTTGTAATTCTATTGCTCGTCTGTAAGTGCAACGATAATCAAACACAGGATGTTTAAATTCATCATTCATTTTTTTGTCAAAAGCTTGCAAAAAGGTTTTTCTAGCATTATCCTTTAACCGATAAGCCCCCAAACTCTCGTTAAAATCTTCGGGTTTAATTTCGTGTTTATGTAATAATGACAGCACAAAATTATCAGCTATTAAAGCTCGAAATTCCTCCATCAAATCCAACACCATAGCAGGTTGACCATGATGAACTTCGTGCAAATAACCGATGTAAGGGTCTAAACCAGCAATATGTACACCAGCCATAACTTGACCTTGCAATAAAGCATAAGCAAAACTGAGTAAAGAATTTACAGGGTCAGTAGGTGGACGGCGGTTTCTGCCATTAAAAGTCCATTGTTTACCTACCATGCGTTGCCAACAAGCAAAATATTCCCTAGCTGCTAAACCTTCCACACCCCGAACTTGGTCTAAAGTTTGTTGAGTTTTTACTAAAGTTTTACGTTCTTTGAGTGGATTATCCTTTTCATTATGTCGGTACAACACATTATATTGATTATGGATTTTGGCGCTAACAATTGCCTTCACTAATTCCAAACGCCGCACAGGATCATGATAAACAGCATACTGTGCTAATCTGAGTTGACCATTACGAGAAGACTTAGGTAACGCCGAACCCAAATATTTACCAAAACTAGAAAGATAATGAACTGGCATTCCTAATTCTAAAGCGTAAACAAAAGCATCGCCGGTGACTTGGGGATTACCCATTAAAATAACTTCGTCTACAGTTTGAGCAGCAACCTTTTGTTTCTTCCAAGAACCATCTTCTTGTTTTAAAGCTACCTGAAAAGCTTCATAATCTTTGCTCAGAATAGCATCAGGTTGAATTACATATAGAGTAGTCATAATTTTAGGATTCCTGAAATTTTAATTGTTTGACTTCAAAGGGTAAACATATCTGTTGTAAACTACAGGATTGACATTTTTTAGTATGATCAATAGGTGCTGGCATTTTGTTTTGACTGGCAACTTGAGCTAATGCGATCGCCTGTTCAGTCATTTGTCGTAATTGGGGAGTAAAAGCCACAGTTTGTCTACGACGATTGGCATGATAAAATATTTCACCATAGGTAATATTTCTACCTGTGCGTTCTTCCAAACATAAAGCCGCAGCACATAATTGAAAATGGTCATTCAGATGTTGTGCCATCTTGCCTTTCTTGTATTCCACCGGCACAAGTTGACCATCACATTCTTCCACAGCATCAATAATACCGGAAACTTTTAAACGTTCAGACCACACCCATTGTTGTTGATGAATTAAAGTTTCACCATCTTGAAAAGTCCCATCTTCATTAATATTGCGGTGGATATGACGACCTAAAATAATGTGTTCATTGTCTTCCATTTCACCTAATACATATTCTAGGTAAAAACGCCGGGGGCAATATTCCCAAGCATTGAGATAAGCTAATGGTAAATAATCTTCATTCATTTGTTATTTGTTTTTTAAAGAAGTTTGACCCATACCCATAGGTGTTTTACGTCCGACTCCAGAAAAGACAGCAAAGTTAGCTAAAATAGTGGCAATTCTGGCTTGTTCGGGGTCTGAAAACCGATATTTCACCCAGCCGACCGTACCAATTTCTGCACCAGCTTCCATCTTCAAAGCATGGGTTTTGAGGTCAAAAGCAGAAACCAAACCTTGCCATTGAATTTCAGGAAAATGTAAATCTGAAGGTGCAAAATGATTCCAACGACGTAATAAATTCTTGAATACTAATTCCGGTAAAGGAAAAGGTTGAATATTCTGTTGTTGTTTGAAACTGGTAGGGGATACAAAATTTAGCAAAATATTATAATCAAACTCAGTAATATTTGCTAAAGTACAATAATCAGAAAGATTAACTAAAGGATGAGAACCAGGAAAATTAGAAACACCACGAATTACAAAAGGAAAATTACCAAGATAAAGAGACTGGTTTTGAGAGAGTTCTATACCCTGTAGTAGTGGATGAATTAAATTACCGTCTAACAGAGAAATACGAATTATAAAATTATCACCTAATTTTGTACCATGTTGACGACGATAACCAATTAATCCTGATAAACTAAAAGGAGATTCCTGACTATCATGAACTGATTTAGCTATGTGTGGATTTCCTAAACTTAACCATTCCATAAATTGAGCATGAATAGCCCTATTTAATGTAGCTGGAATAGGGGTTTCACTAGCAGCACCTAATTCAATGACTAAACTGTGTAAATTCATCCGATATTAGCCCCATAAGCAACTCCTAAAGGTAAACAAGTTTTATCAGGTAATTCACAATATTCTCCTGATAATTGAGCCTGACTAACTAAACTCGAAGGAGGCATAACAATACGATTATAAAGTAATAGTCTAGTTGTTGTAGATAGGTCTAAGGGATTTAAAGGATGTCTGGTTATATATTCTCCAGATTTTTGTTTAACATCTGTTATTATTGTAGTATTAACCTTGATTTTAGCTGACCATTTACCTAGTCTAATCCAATGGGGAATTATGATATTTTTAGTAGCCAAGATATAAGTTTTGAAATGACTACCTATAGCTAATTCTTTAGCACGACCATAATTAACAGGGTAATTTTTTCTTGCACCTTCACCACCGAATTGTGCAGATTTTCCATAATAAGGAACTTGGGCAGCCTTGAAAGTATTGACTTGATAAGACCAAGTAACAGGTAAAGCCGGAAAAACATAAATTCCAGCATCATTTAGATGTAAAAGACTTTGTTCTTGATTAACTTCTAAATAAGTGGGTTTTTGGGCTGCTTCACCTTTAAGTCTATAAGGTTTGGGAATATAAGCAGTTTCAAAAAATGCAAAACTCAAAGCCCAATTATGTAAATATTTCTCGGTTTCATAGAGAATACCCATTTCACGACTCGCAAAGAATACATTATCGTGTAGGGTTAAATCACATTGGTAAATAATCATATCGTTCATGATGAAAAATGTTAAGAAGAATCTATAAGTTGGGTTTTTAGTATGTACCCAACCTACAGAAGTGTTTTTAGGTTACTTACCCTTTCCTTTTTTAGCAACAGCACCGTAAGTTTCAGCGTAGGTTTTTGTTTGCTGATATAGTGTTGTTATGGTACTCTGCAACTGAGATTCATCTTGATAAATAGCGGAAACCTCAGTTAATAAATCCGTTAATTGTGAACCCATAATCACCTGGTTTTTACGCACTGGTTCTTGATTCAATAAACTATTAGTTACTTCCGTTGCTTTGGTAATAATGTCTGCAATTGGGGCATTAATATCTGGTTTGAGAGCATCATATAATGCTTGGGTGAGGTGAAGATTACTAAAAATTTCCCCATCACAAAGGACAATACCAATAATATGATTAGTCATTGTGCCTGTACGTGATTCCTGTGCGCCATAACGCCGGGTTTTGAGGAGATTTCCTAAGACATATAAAAAGCCTTCAAAAGTGGGGTCACGCAGGGTTTCTACAGTGGGAAATGTAACTTCTGGGAGAACATGATCTAATTCATTAATAGCACTCCGCATAACACCCTGCTCACTCATTGTTCCACCTTCAAACGGTGCATTAAATGTAAAACTCCGGTGAGATTGTTCATAAGAACTGAGCGAAAAAGCAGAATCAGAATAAACTTTAGAACGCTCTGAACCACTATCACCAATTGCAAAACCGTATATAATACAATCTGGACATTTTTTACAAGAACCTTCACCGTTATATTCACAGAATTTTTCTTTTTCTGTAGAATTAGCACTGGTTAAACCCAAAGAACGTAATAACTCCCTTCCTGCTAATCTTTCTGGTGTTATTTGTTTACGTTTGAACATTACTAAACGACTGATAGACTCTGGAGTTTCCAAACCTGCTTGAGTTCGTGCAGTATTGAGAACACCATCGGTTTGAAACACGGGAAAAGATTGACTATGACGTAACATTAAAAAATGGACATATTTACCAGATGCTAACCGAGGAAAAGCGGTGTGAAATTCAGATTTAATTGTGTTTAAAATGCTCATGGTTTTAATTCCTTATGATTCAGGTTTTTCAGTGTTTTTTGATTGCAAAGCTAACCAACGATAGGCAAATTCAGCACCGGATTTTATGCGATTGCGGTTTTCTTGGAGTAGTGCGCGATCGCCTTTATAAAGTCCCAGAAATAAATCATTAACACAGGTGGTCATAAACTGACGAATTGCTATTAATTCTTGGCTTTTTCTTTCAGAATATTCCACATTTTTATTCATCAATAATGGACGTTTAAATGCTTCCTGTCTTTCCAGGGCATCGTATAATTGACCAGCACCTTGTAAGATAATATCATCGGTTTCCAGGTGATTAGGAACAGTCAAGATTACCTCTAGGGCTTTAGAAATAGGTAACAAGATTGAGTGACTAGATTCACCAACATTTACCTGATAAAATTGACGATATTCAGTGACAATGCGCTCAATTAATTTCATTTTTTCTTGCATATTGTTGTCTCCTTTTACCCAGGTTTGGGCATAATTCCAAATTCGTTTGACATCTTCTTTTCCTGGTTCTTTTTTAGTATTGCGAAATCCCTCATTAGAAATTGCAAAGATATTGAGAATATCCGTAACTATATCTCTGACTGTTCCATTTAATGCTTGCCATCTTGCATCAGGTTTTTTACTACGATTATCCAAATGCAAACTGTAGACTATTAAAAGCCGAGTTAAGGCAGGTGATAAATCCTGTATTCTCAGATTCTGAGATGTACTTAATAGTTGCCAAAATCCTGCTGCACCATCCAAAATTGCAGATTCAAAAAACTCTTGATCACTGGCATATAATGGGTCAGGACTGCTAGTAGCAACAACCTTTACACCCAACAATAAAGGTAAAGCTAATGTTAAATAAATGGGTTCTACCCAAGCATCGGTAACTGTTTTACCTTTGGTGGTAGTGTAAGTCATGGCCATAAATGGCAAATCTTTAGTCGAATAACTCCGCGAAAATCTCCCAGCTTCTGTTTCCTCTCTCCAAGGTAAATTTTGTAGTCCGTCGTGGTGCATTCCAGCATCTAACCAATGTTTACGGACTTCCCAAAGATTAACTCGTTTAAATTCATTGACTAAAACTTTGACTGCTCTAGCTACTTGAGGCGAATAAACATAAGCTGGAAATATATAGAGAAACACTGGTTGTTGATCTTCTAGTTTCCCTGGTGGAGCATTCCAAAATGCTTGACGTAATAGCATTTCCAACGCCCAAATTTTAGATATACCCCGTTTAATTCTACCACCTCCCAAGGCATTTTTGTTACTATATTGTTGGGGTTTAAACAAAACTACTGTATCTAATTGTTCTTCAGCTTGGGATTCACCACTACTCAAAGAACAGATAGGTTGATTATTAACTTTGGCTTTGGAATATGCAGTTAATTCATTGGTAAACTCACTAATTTGATTAGTCAATGAACCAAGTTCTAGATATTGAACTAAATATTTAATAAAAGCTTCACGGGTAGGATTCGCTGTTTCTTTAAGTAACCCTTTTTCTGCTCCCCATGTCGCTAGGCGATCGCTTAATGTTTGCAGATATTCTTTGATTTGTTGTTCATCTAAAGCAGCGTGATTAGCAATATAATGAGCCGCTACTTGATACCAACCATAGTTTACTCCTCCAGATTGTATTTGTGCTTGTTCTGGGGTAATATAATTCTGTAATTCTAAAGTGTTTAAAATCCAAGTTATATAATCCTGAGAACCTTCAAAAAATTCTCTCTGTGCCAGTATAATAAACTCTGCTAATCGGTCAGCCCTGATATCTGCACCTTGTAGTAAAAATGTACGTTCCGTATCATTGAGTTTTAACTTTTCTAATCGTTTGGGTGTAGCTGGAACTTTAGAATTAGCAACTTTAACTTGCACGACTTCAGGAAGCAATCGAATCAAATCACCAGAACTGAATAACTCTAAAGTTTGTGGAGCAATTTTTACACCCTTGCCATCACGAACAAAGCCAACATCACCACTTTGAAAATATGCTGCTAATCCTTTTTGATTGTTTTCTTCATCACCATAAATTAAATTTTCCCAAACATTTGTTTGAATTTCTGTTAAGTCTGGTATCCCTGAATCAGATGGTGCTAAATAAATTATACCCTGTGCAAAACACAGAATTTCTTCCCAACCTAATTGATGGGCAAAATTAACAACGGCATTATGAATTTGATTGGTGATTAATCCCCGACAATCTCGCAGACGATGGTAAACTAACTTTTTGGGAATATTTAACCAATATAAATGATCTCGTAAGCGATCGCCTTTGGTACTGGTAACAATTTCTGCTGGGTCTGATATATGCACCGCAATATCACCAAAAGCGAGTAAATGACGCAAAACATCATTTAAACGACGGTCATCTATGGTAAATTCTCGATTGTCATTTTCCCAATTAGAAATGACTGGATTACTGTCAACACTAAATTGTGTATTTTGTGCTAAAAATGCTATTTCTAATAGATATTTTTGCCATTCTTCCCAAAATTCTTGAAAGTTTAACTTTGTACCTAATTCCTGACATAAATTAATGATATCATCAATTTCATGAGCCTTTGGTGGAGATTGTTCTTCTCCCTGACCCCGCACATATTTATTATAATCATGCAAGGTCAACCCCAAACATAATAATTTTTTTTCAATTGGATTTAATTGTACTCTCTGGGGTAAATGTAAACTTAAATTCCATGCTGTTAATAGTCCATTTAAAACATGAACTAATAAACTTTGGTCAGCTTTATTTGCCCAGCGTTTAGCATTCTCTTGGGCGTATTTATCACCTTGTTTCACTAGGTTTTGATAGTGTACAATTTCCGAGCCACCCATAGCAGGAATGAGTCCAAATTCCCTTTCCATTGCTGGTAAAATTCTATCAATGAATGATACTAGAATGGGGTCTGTATCTTCCGGTAATGTTTCAATCAGTAAAGTTTGCAGTAGAGTAGGCATGGCTAAAAAAATCTAATTTGTGGATTTAAAAAATGTATGGTTTACTTCTTTCACAAGGTTTAATTCGCCATTTTAGTGCTTCTAATAACAAAGCATCTTGATTAAAAGCACAAGCATGAAATTGTCCATCTGCATCTTTGAGTCGGTATAATCCAAAGGTATGACTTAAATAAAGATTCCGAGTAATTTCCCAATGACTATTAGCTTGAGAGCGATTTACCTGTACTAAAAATGCTAGTAAATTTTTCTTACGTAAACAACGACTAACTTCTGTTTGTGGGTGTCCAGTAATACTCAGTTTATCAATAAAAGAAAGAGTACATTGTTTGAGTTCGTCGTTTAGGCGATCGCATTCCAAATCAACAGGAAATCTGGTATCTGACCAGCGTTGAATTTTGAGGTAAACTTGAATATATTTCTCAGGAAATTCTGTATGGGGATGATTAGCCTGTTTTGCAGCTTTTAAAAAATCATCTCTATCAACTATTTCAACTTCAGCCCAGGGTAACAATTTTAGTAAATCATAAGTATAAAATCGTTTTTCATCCCACACTGCGGCTTGTAAATCAGAACCACCCCTAAACCGCAATAGTTCCTGTTGTATTCAGGGTAAGCTCATCTAATTTGGTATAGTATGAACTTGACAAAATGACTAAGATAAGCATAAGCCAAGGGATAAGAAATATACTTGACAACAGAGCAAAAGAAATGGGATGAAAGCAATGCAATCGC
>JBJOKS010000007.1:0-176306 GCA_046045965.1 Cyanobacteriota bacterium
TTGGGTTTCGCTATCGCTCTACCCAACCTACGATTTATGAAATTTATAAATAGGAGAAAATCACTTTGGATATAGCAGTTAAAAATCTGGTTTTATCTTACGAAACTCTAGCAAATCAAGCTATAAAGTTCAATCATGCTTATTTGCAATTGCTTAAAATCTATGAAGAACTAATTTTAGCCCCTGACTGGTTTTCTGAATTAGAAAAGTCTGGAAGTTCACCATTAAAAACTGTTGTTTCTATGCAGCAGGAACAAAAGATAATTGTATCTAAATTTCAAGATTTATCACAGTTAATTGCTAAAGCACAATTACATTTTACCACGAATCCTGAAGCTGAAGAATTGAAAAATATTGCCCATGATTGCCAAATAATGATAAATTTTGTAAATAGCATAGATTTGGCAGATTTACAAGATATGTTTATTAAAATCAATAAATAATTGAGGTTAAGAATTATGTCACAAGAATATAGCGATCGCCAAGAATTAGAAAGTGAGATTAAAGATAATAGTAAACAAATTGAAACCTTGGGAGAATCCCAAAAAGAATATCAAGAAGATATAGAAAGTTTACAAGAAAAACTGAAGATGCTCAAAAGCCATAAAGGAGTTTATGCAAATTCAGATAATAAAATGATTGCTACTGTAGAAGCTGCTATTCAAACTCGTGAAACTAATGTAGAGGAATGTAAAGAAAAAATTGGTGAAGTTAAAACCCAAATGGATGGGAAGTTAGAAAATCTGAGAAATCGCATCAGATCACAAGAACAACGTATTCAAAAAATGGAAAATTTAGTTGATTCTCTAAATCATAAAAACGATAATATAGCTAATGAAATTAAAATTGAAATCCAAACAGGGAAAGATGATTTAGAAGATGCAAAAGATAAGTCTTTTGATTTACTAAAGATTATTGAGGTTGCAGGACCTATAGCTACTGGTACTGGAATAGCTGCACAAGGTATTGCTCAATTAATAAGCAGTTTACAATCAATAGGATTATTTAGATAAAAAGCACCAGGCGACTGTAAGTCACAACTACACAAACAAAACCAAAACCCACCTGCGTGGGTTTCAAACCCTTGATTTTCCGTGAGTCCGTGCAGACGGACTTAGTTTGTATAGCAGTGATTTCTAATCACCTGGTCTTGGTGCAAGATGTGTGTTATCCAATTTCACCGAATCAAAATAACTTTTCCTGTCACCTACTGAAGCTGCTGTTCTAGCGATTGAATCACTTGATGAGCAAGGTGAGTACCATCTAAACGATCAATTTCCCGAATTCCCGTCGGACTGGTAACATTGACTTCTGTAAGGTAGCCACCAATCACGTCAATACCGACAAAAATCAAGCCATCCTGACGCAGTTTATCGGCTAATAGGTGGCAAATTTCCTGCTCTCTGGGGGTAATCTCCGTTTTTGCAACAGTACCGCCTGTAGCCATATTATTGCGAAAATCGCTGCCACTAGACAGACGATTGAGCGCCCCAATAGGTTCGCCATTGAGCAAAATAATCCGCTTATCTCCTTCCTTGGCCTCTGGTAAATAGTTTTGTACCATCACTGGTACTCGACCTTGGAGGGTACTGAGTTCAACTATAGAATTAAAATTGCGATCGCCTGATTGCAAAAATAAGATCCCCTCCCCAGCTTTGTTCCCCAATGGTTTGAGAACTGTTGCACCCTTAGCTTCCACAAATTGACGGATCACCTGTTTGTCAGCACTAACAATGGTTTCCGGGATGGCTTGGGTAAATTGCAGAGCATACATTTTTTCATTTGCTGCTCTGATCCCACTGGGGTTGTTAATTAGCAAGGTTTTATTTTGGTCAATGTAATCCAAAATGTAAGTAGCATAGAGGTAGGAATCGTTGACTGGTGGATCTGTCCGCATAAATACAGCGTCCATTGATTCCAAAGCAGTTAAGACGCTAGAACCTAACTTATACCAAGGATTAGCGGCTACCCAACGTCCCTCCACCAACTCCACTGGTGCAAGTTCTACCTGCTGTAGCACAGCCCAAGCTTTGCTATTCACAACATTCAGTAGATTGGCCTGAGTTACCCAAATTTCATGACCGAGAATTTGTGCAGCTTCCATGAGCGCAACACTCGTATCATGGCACGGGTCAAGCTGATGGATAGGATCAATAATAAAAGCCAGTTTCACCCTTTCTACCTCGATCAAGAATTTAATTGTTAGTTTTGAACAGCCTGAAAACAGTTTCTGTCTTTGTAGGAGGTGGGTTAGCACCAGTGGAGCGATCCCAAGAGGAGAGGGTACTCTTAACAGGAACTTTATGGAGCTTTAGCTAAACCTTATTACCAGCAAGAAGGTCATCCAGGTTGCCTTTCCGGTCTAAAGCGTAAATATCATCACAACCACCAATGTGATCATCATTGATAAAAATTTGGGGTAGAGAACGTTTTCCGTTTGACCTCTGAGCCATTTTATTTCTCGCTACCTCGTCTCCATCAATATTGTATTCGATGAAATCAACGCCCTTATTCATCAGTAAGTTTTTAGCACGGATACAAAATGGGCAGGTAGTCCAAGTGTAAATTTCTACTTTTACAGCAGTCATAACATCCTCAATTTGAGCAAATACTTTTCAATTTTAGACCTTTGCCACTGAAATCATAAAGGTAGCTTCTCTCCCATCCTTGTCAAGAAGGTTTGAAAGCTACCTTGTCAGCTATTATCCCCTTGTTTTAGGGTTGGGAATATCAATCGCAGTCTACAGCATATTGAATCAACTGGGACAGACGGTGGCGTAAAGTCTCTAAGCCTAAACGCTGACTGGCGGATATAAACACAGCTAGAGGAAATTCTTCTCTTGCTAAAGCCAAAGCTTCGCTATCGACTTGATCGATTTTGTTAAATACAACCAAGGCTGGGCCAGGAGTTATGGGCATTTGCGCGAGGATATCCCGAACTGAACGAATATGACTTAACCAGGCAGGATGAGATAAGTCTACTAAATGCAGCAAAGCATCTGCTTCTGTGACTTCCTCCAAAGTGGCGCGGAAAGCATCCATTAAGGAAGCTGGTAACTCGTGAATAAACCCTACTGTATCTGTAATTAGGGTTTCCTGGGGTTGATTTGTATCTGCATGAGGAATGACCAGACGGCGAGTGGTCGGGTCAAGCGTGGCAAAAAGTTGGTCGGCTGTGTACACTTCAGCATTAGTGAGGGCGTTAAGCAAGGTGGACTTGCCAGCGTTGGTATAACCCACTAAAGCGACTGAAGGAACTTCTCGATGTTGTCGCCGTTGACGCAACCGACAACGATGTGCTTGCAACTGGTTAACTTCTTGTTGCAGTCGGGAAATTCGCTTTTGAATAGCCCGCCGTTCCGTTTCTAGTTTGGTTTCACCCGGTCCACGTGTACCTATACCACCCCCTAGTCGGGACATGGCTCTACCCCTTCCTGTCAGTCGTGGCAGCATATATTCTAGCTGCGCTAGTTCCACTTGTAGTTTACCAGCACCAGATTGGGCGCGTTGGGCAAAGATATCTAAGATAACTTCTGTGCGGTCAACAACTCTGACACCAATTTGCGCTTCTAGGTTGCGGACTTGAGCGGGTGAAAGGTCGCGGTCAAAGACTACAAGGTTAGCTCCCAAAGTTTGGGCTGTGAGGGCGACTTCTTGGACTTTACCTTCACCAATTACGGTTTGGGGATGGATGCGCGATCGCTTTTGTTGTAGCGTCTGCAATACATCACCCCCAGCCGTATCTACTAACCTGGCTAATTCGGCAATGGTGTCTTGAAATTGTTGGGGAGTCATATCATCGGTCAGCATCCCCACTATCACCACCCGATCATGCTCTGCGTCTACTTCCTGAGCGATATATTCCCGCCGGAATTCCTCTTCTAGACTTTCCACCAAGTCGAGAAAATCCTGGTCGGCGATCGCATCCAAGCTCATAGGCGGCGATACGCTGGAATATAAGGCCGAGTCTGAGGTGCTAATTCCTGATGACTGAGTTGCAACTAACTGTTTGCTATTGGATGCTAAATGGGCTAAATAAGCTTCTTTTACGTACCCAGTTGCACCCCCACCCCGTCGGGTAAATCCCGCGCCGGTAATATTCAGAACTACTAAAGCATCTAAACGTTGTAGTGCCATTGCTGTCAGTGCCGCCTCATTTGGTGGTTCTGCTTTGAGATGGGTTGCTATACAACGAATACCACTCAGTCGTTCAGCACCGTAACGGGGCAGTTCTAAGGGTGGGATTTGGGTTTGACGCGGAGTGCCTACCCCCACCCGAATCACTTGTCCGCGACGGTTGAGGTAGGCACATACAGGTTGATTTAATTCCGTGCTAATTGCTGCCAGACGTTGGGCGAACTCCGGTGTTGTTATGCGATCGCCCGATATACGCTGGTGGTACAGCCGCTGTAGTTGCTTTAGCTGGCTGGACTTTAAACCTTGGAGATTTCCGAAGATAGTCTCTATAGGCGTTTATGACCAGTTAACTGGCCCCCCCGAATTATTCTATATTTTTATATTAACCTATGCTACAGAAATACTTGGTGGTTCATCAGTAAAGGTCAGGAGGAAAGAGATATTTGTGACTTTCGTCCAGAACTACTAGCTGATTCTTCTAAGTCTAAATCTGGTACTGTTGTTAACTTCAATACATTTGATGATTTCCAATCGAAAAAATCCTGGGCGCGATGGATAAAATAATCTATTAAAAAGGGTCGCCCCAGAAAAACAAAAGTAATTGGTATATTATCTCTAAAACTTTCTCGCAGTTTATTTAAGTGATCTAAAATCGGGGGAACACTGCATAAATCATGAGAATGTGTTTCTGTAACTTCGCCAAACTTGTCCTTTTCATATTTATAGAGCGAATATTCTAAACCTTGAATAAATAAGATATCAAACTGCTTATTTATGTAGAGGTTTAAAACTCGATCATATAAGGTATTAACTGGCTCAACTAAACGTAAAATTTCCAGTCTTTTTTCTGGTATATCATGGAGAATCCGAGAAAACACTTTCTCCGCGTCCAGAGGTGTACACTCAACAAACAATAAGCCGAACTCATGTTGATTTTTGCGCTTGAGAGCGTTAATTAAAGCTTGATATTCTTCGTATCCTTCAGGGGGTACGTCTTGATCCCAGTCACTAAAATCTAAATTCATGGGAGATTTTCTACAGCTTCTTTAAATTCCTGAATACCTTGAATCAGTGGGTGAATATCATACCAACGCTGCATCTCCCCTTCTTCATCCAAATAGCGGTATTCTAACAGACAGCGATTAAACATCAAACTCCGATACTGATCATCGTTGATGATACGCTTAGAACGGGAGACTTCTGCCAGTAATGTCCATTGATGGTTTTCCACGGCGCGGCGGTAGGTATCTCTAGCTTGAGTAATGGCGCGTCGAACTGCTCTTTCGGAAATTGGTAAATCTTGAGTGCGTCCAATAGCATCCTGAGTCAACAATAGCAAATTTCTGACGTGACCTCCACTCATCAAACAAAGTCTTTCTAGAGTTTCTGCACTGTCAAATATTGCCGTTTCTAGGGGTTTATCTGGTGCAAACGGCCTAATTCGTCGAGAAATCACCTCTTTGACTTTCTTGATTCCGGGTTGATAAGTTTCGCCTGTAGGAGTGCGTACCATCACCATTGGTAAAATTTGGGGATCACCATATATATCACGCAGGTCTGTAGCCCTGGTAGAATAGACCATAGCAATGGGTACAGTGTAGATTAAATGGCAATCTAAGGCTTTAAGTTGTTCACAGCGGTCTAAAAAAACTTCTTCATAATTGGTGCGATCGCCATCTTTTACTAACACCATGCGATCCAGGTTATCAATAATTACCGCTAGTTGACTGCGGTTGCTGGGTAGGCGTTTTTTAACATCAGCAATAAACTCATTTAAGACTTTAATTAAAGTCACTGTATGGGGATTGACTTTTTCTCGGATTTGTTGGCGTAATTCAGGAACAGCCCTTAAATTTGCTGTCAATTTGGCAAACTGAGAAATTTGCATTTCTACATTCATATCCTCGATTTGAATCTCTGTTAGCGCCAAATCTTTCAAATCTTGCCAACGGTCTTTGAGCCAATTTAGCACTGGTTGAGGATTACCCATTGTTCGCAAATCTTTTAGTAACCTCCGAGTACAAGCCAACAGAATATCTGTATATTGAGCATCTTCTGAATCAATATCCTCTTCATCAGCAGCAAAATAAACTACATAATATTGTCTTGCTTCCAAATATTCTTTGAGTCTCAGTAATTCTGTAGATTTACCTGCACCTCTATGTCCAGAATATAACTGACAAGTATTTTGATTTGCTAACTGAATCCGATTTCCTAATTCCTCTAAAATATCTGCATCCCCGCGCACGTCTTGACAGTCTACATAGTTGGGATCACCTGCTGGTAAGGGTTGGAATGGATTAAAAGCATTGTAGAGGTTTTTGAGTAATTCAGAATTATTGGACATAGGTAAACAACTTGGTTTATTCGGTGCTAATGATGCTAAAAAATTAGTAAAAATAGGTAATAACAAACAGGCAATATAATTTTATTATAAAAATTTCCAAATGTCAGATATTCAAGTTTTTCATAGTAAAAAAATGGCAAATTGGTATAGACATATATGGTCAATGAATGCTATTTTATGAATTTTTTTCCTAACTTATTGATGAATGATTAAAGCCATCAAGGTTTTATACCATTGTGTATTAAGCTTTTAAAGCGTATATCTTCCCGAATACAATGAAAATCAGGATCAGCCTTTGCCATGTTTGCAAACTCTTCAGGTTGGAGATTAATTGCTTGTTCTAAGTTTGCTATTGCTTGCTCAATATTACCCTGAATAGCATAACAACAAGCTTTGTTGTACCAAGCATATTTATCATCTGGTTTCAATTTTAATGCTTGATCATAACAAAAGAGGGCTTCTTCTGTGCGTCCCAAATCATCAAGTGCATTACCACGGTTGTTCCAAGCATAGTGATCATCAGGTCTAATTTTCAGAGCTTGATCATAAGATAAAATTGCTTCCTCATTTCGTCCCAACTTTCGCAGTGCAATACCCCGGTTATACCAAGCATAGTGGTCATCAGGTTGAATTTTCAAAGCTTGGTCATAAGATAAAATTGCTTCTTCATACTTACCTAAATTCCGTAGCGCGATGCCCCGGTTATTCCAAGCATAGTAGTCATTAGGTTTAAATTTTAGTGCTTGGTCATAAGATAAAATTGCTTCTTTATTGCGTTTTAAAATCCGTAAAGTATTACCTCGATTGTACCAAGTATAATGATCATTAGGTGCAAATTTTAAAGCTTGTTCATAAGATAAAATTGCCTCTTCATTATTTCCTAAATTGCGGAGCGCATTACCTCGGTTATACCAAGCAGAATAATCATCAGGTTTAAATTTCAGAGCTTGTTCATAAGATAAAATTGCTTTTTCATTATTTCCTAAATTCAGGAGTGCATGACCTCGGTTGTACCAAGCATAATGATCATCAGGTTTAAATTTTAGTTCTTGTTCATAGAATGCAATAGCAGTTTCGTATTCATTGGCAGAATAAAGTAGATTTCCCAATTCAAATAGCAAACTTGCTCTATTGCTATCTGTTTGATGTTTTTCTGTGAGAAGTTCTTGAATTTCTAGGACTTTTTCGATTTTTTCTTCAGGAGTAAGTTGCAAATATTTTTCATAGTCTCCTTCTAGCAGGAGACGACGAGATTCTTCTTCAACTAATTCTGGTGTAGTTGGTAGTTCATATATTCCAGAGCGCCAATCAAAAAAATCAGGAGCGCGATGGATTAAATAGTTAAGTGAAAATGAGCGCAATAAAAATACAAAAGAAAATGGAAAATCATCCCTAAATCTTTCTCGCTGCTGGTTAAGATGATTTAGGATTGGTGGTACTTTGCTTAAATTGATAAACTGACCTTCCGTGATTTCACCAAAATTTCTTTTTTCATATTTATAGAGTGAATATTCCAGACCCTTAATTAAGAGGATGTCAATTTCTTGTTCTTTAATGGCATCAGCTACGTGCTGGTATAACTTATCAATTGGTTCAAACAATCGTAATACGGCAATCTTTTTCTGAGGAAGATCATGAGGAATTTTATGTATAAAACGATCTGATTCTACAGGAGTACATTGTACAAAATATAAACCAAATCCTAATTTTCTTTCCAAGGAGCAAAGGAAATCTTGATATATTTCTTCGGGATCTGGTGGTAAATCATCATCCCAGCTACTGTAATTGAGTGTCATATAGATTTTATAGATTTTATAGTAGATGCTTTTGGAAACAAGAAAAACTTAGGCAGAAATTTTACAGTATTCATGTTTTTTTGTGTTTGAGGAACTTCTTCAATCATTAGAATCATGTTCATAAGAGCAGGTAAAATAAAGAGGAAAATTTTAAACTGCTTTGCTTAGTTAATCATGATGACTCATTATGACTAATTCCAGCTTGTTTGTGCTTCGTGATAAATGAGGAATACTTCAAACATCATTATTTAAATGTTTTTGCGGTCTGATGGAAAAAAATGCGTAGTTATACTTAAGCATATACGTAATTTCCGTAAGTATAGTTAAGGGCAAATAGTTTTTCTTGTTGTTTAACCTGTTTTCAAGTCAGGTATTCAGCAATTATATGGCTACAAAAATAGCTTTGCTGGTTTGACTTGGAACATTAGTGACAGAGAAAAATCCGAAGTTGCTGATTTCATTCATGGCGATAGTACCAATTCAAAGAACGTTGGCTACACAGAATTGAGCAAAATTAAGTCTGAATAAGACTTTCACAATCTACAATCTAAAATAGTATTATTTTTATTTCTAATATATTTTTTTCTTGGCAAAAGCACTGTGAGTAGCATCACATCCAACTTGATGCTATGGGGCAAAACTTCTATAAATGCTTTTGAAGGAGACACAGAGCAATGCAGTGTTGGGCAAAGCCCAAGTGGAACAATTGCAAAGAGGCAGAAGCTTGTTCAAGTTATATAGTTTAAATGGGTAAAACCTTATTACCACCTGTATAGATGGGGTAATTATGGTGTGGTCTGAAGTTTTTGGTTTTATAAGTACCCAGGCAAAATTAATTGCACATAGTTATCGAAGAAAAAATCTCTGTAAACCTTACCTGTTCCCTGTTCCCTCTCCTAACTATGAAATTTATTTTGCACGACTACTTAGTAACTGCCAAGGTGCTGAGGACATTAACGGATAGCGCAGCTTGGCGTAAGCCATTAATAGCTGATAAGCTGTTCCGCATTTAAACCGTATAACTGAAAGCCAGTCTAACTCTTGTGGGGTGGGCATTCCCGCCCGACCAAATCTTTAAATTAGATGATTTTTAGTTTAGCTGAGTGCTGACCGCAAATATTTTTAGATTTGGGACTTTCAAAATATTTCATCCCAAGTCTAAAATCTAAAATTTAAAATCCAAAATTTAAAATCCAAAATTTGCTCAGTCTTCATCCTCCTCGGTCATACCAGGGTTGATTAATGTGATATCGTACTCACTGGCATCAGTTTGTCCTAAAGGTTGAGAATTTTTTAGCAAATAATAAATAGCGCGCACCTGAGGTCCAAACACAATTTCATCTTCATTTTTGAGATCATGGGCTGGCAATTTGCGTCCATTAATCATTAAACCGTTAGAACTAGGCTTACCTTTGGGATCACCATCGACAATGCGGTAATAATAATTATGATTACTATTCTTGCGTGGTAATCTGACTAATGTGGCATGGTGACGGGACACAAACTGCGATATCAAACGGATATTACAATTACGATCTCTGCCGATAGAATAGACGGGATTTTCCAGAGGAAATTCTTTACGTCCTTGATCGTCTTCGATAATCAGTAAATGGTTTTCAACGAGTTCTGCTGCCATTGACAGATGGTTGTTAAGAGTTGAACTTTGATATAGAAGAGGTTTTTGAGTATGCTTTTCTACCATTTTTCAGAGAAATTCTTTAATATTCAATCTAAATAGAATTTGAAACTGCGTATTTTTGATTTGGACAAGAGTATATTATTTGCCATTGTTACCATATTTTACCTGAGAGGAGGTGAGATTCAGCTTTAGGGAAAAGCTGGGTACTTAAGTATAGTTTAACTCAAGATGGAACTTACTTAGATTTTGTAATCTACTACCTCCCAGTCATGATTTTATGGTCGTTGAGCAAAGCGTCGCAATAAAACTGAGTTAGTGACAACACTAACGGAGCTAAAAGCCATGAGGGCTGCGGCGCTGGATGGGCTAAGAACAAAACCAAAATTTGGTAACAAAACACCTGCGGCTAAGGGAATGCCAATTGTATTATATGCAAAAGCCCAGAACAAATTTTGACGTATTTTGTTGAATGTGGCACGACTAAGTTGAATTGATTCAACAACATCATTTAGACAATCCCGCATCAGTATGATTTCTGCTGTTTCCATAGCGACATCTGTTCCAGAGTGTAAGGCAATGCCGACATCTGCCTGTGATAAAGCTGGAGCATCATTGATGCCATCTCCTACCATAGCGACGACGGATTGAGAATTGGGTATGATTACGCTTTCCCCAGTTTGAAGAGATTGAATAGCACTGGCTTTTTTCGCTGGGGAAATACCTGCCATGACATCAGTGCTATCTAGTCCGAGTTGTTGGGCGATCGCACTCGCTGCTTCTAATCTATCGCCACTTAGTAGTATGACGCGCAGACCCATCTGACGCAACTTGTTTACAGTGGCTTTTGCATCTGGTCTGAGGGTATCACTAACAGCAATTAATCCGGCTAAATTATCACCAACGGCAACACCAATAACTGTTTTCCCCTGTATTGCTAATTTTTGGGCGTTTTCTTGGGCGGTTTCACTGATAGTAATTCCATGACGCTGCAACCATTCCCAGTTACCTAACAGTAAGTTTTTGCCTTCTACTACAGCAGATACACCCATTCCCGGCTCGGTATGAAAGTCCACTGCATGGGGAATTGATAAATTAAGCCGCTGTGCTTCTTGGTGAATTGCTTGAGCTAGGGGGTGATAAGTACCGCTTTCTACTGCTGCTGCTAGTTGCAGAAGTGATGGGGAAGACTCTTCTAAATTTGTAAATAGTAAACAGTCTGTAACTGTGGGGTTCCCTGTGGTCAGAGTTCCTGTTTTATCAAAGACTACGGTATTTAGCTGGTGGACTTTTTCTAACACGTCACCACCTTTGATTAATAAACCCCGTTCAGCACCGATGCCAGTACCGACAAGAATAGCTGTAGGAGTGGCTAGTCCTAAAGCACAGGGACAGGCAACAACCATAACAGCGATCGCTAATTTTAAACTAATTAAAAGTGCAGAATACTGGATGTTGTTTCCTGGGTGATGCGTTGCATGACTCATCATTTCCATCCCACCAGAAATAGCAGAAATATTAATATCTGGCCAAATGTGAGTACCAAAAAAGTACCAAAACAAGAATGTCAGCAAAGAAGCTGTTAAAACCGCATAGGTAAAGTAACCAGCAACTGTATCCGCTAATTTCTGAACTGGGGCTTTACGAGTTTGGGCGGCTTCCACCAAAGCGACAATGTGCGCCAAAGTGGTATCATCGCCGGTACGAGTGGCTTGAATAGCGATCGCACCTGATTGGTTAATTGTTCCCGCTGCAACTGTATCTCCTGGTTGCTTGATCACAGGTACAACTTCCCCAGTTAACATTGACTCATCCACCGTTGTTTGTCCAAAGCGGACTTCACCATCAACAGGGACTTTATCGCCGGGTAGCACTTGTAACCATTCACCAACCCGCACCTGTTCGGCTGGTATCTGAACAATATTTGCCCCTGCTATGAATTTCTCTGAGTCTGGGTTAACAATTAATCTGGCTATCTGAGGCTGAAGTGCTAATAATTGCCGAAATGCAGATGCAGCGCGTCCTCTAGCTTGTTTTTCTAAAGTTCTTCCCAGCAGGATAAAACCTAGCATCATCACCGGTTCATCAAAAAAGCATTCCCAACCCATCTGGGGAAACAACAGCGCCACCAAACTGGTAGTATAAGCCGTCAGAGTTCCCAAACTGACCAAGGTATTCATATTCGGCGCACCCCGTCGCCAACCTTGCCAGCCATCTATAATGATGGGACGACCAGGAATGAGTAATGCTACTGTTGCTAGTCCACAATGAAACCAGATGTTATTCAACCCGATGTCATTGAAAATGGGAAAAATGGTATTTCCAAAATGCCCAATTCCTGAAAATAACAATAACAACGCAGCAATTACTAATTGTTTGAAAGCTGCTTGCATTTCCTGGCGCTGTTTTGCGGTTGGATCAGATTTTGCTCCTGTGGCTTGAGTTTTCGCCGTGCGGGGTTGAGAGGGAAAACCTGTGGCTGTTAAGACTTTTGCTAGTGTATCCGCATCGACAGCACCAACTTCTGCTTCTACAACTGCGACTTCTGTAGCGAGGTTGACGCAGACATTTTGAACTGCTGGATGTTGGGTTAGTTGTTTTTCTACCGCTTTCACACACCCAGCACACTTCATACCCCCCACATCTAAAATAATTTTCTCTGAGTTTGTATCTCTATTGGGGGGGGTAGACTCTGGGGTAAGTTTAGTTTCTGGGGCAAGCTGCATGGTAAGTTTTTAGATTCGCTACAAAATTTCAATGCCTGACAAAAGGCGGTTCTACTTTGAGCGTAGGCGAAATCTGGAACTATGACCAACCGTAATAGTATTTAATTAAAAAAATAAAATATTGAGTGAAGTTTGTAAACTACCGTCAATGACTCCAGCGCCTATAAGTCATATAAATCACAGATCCCATTTGGATAGGCAGCATGAAAAGTAGACTTTTATATAAATAGTTGATTTCTAAACTAGATATAGTGGTGAAATAAGTCATACCTAGCAGTAATAATATTAGCCAAGCCATCTGTTTGTTGAGTATTGCCATATTTTCAGGGAATAGGTAAATATAGAATAGGGAAATTCAAAATTCTTAGCTCCTGACTCCTGAATTCTTAGAATTTTTAGAACCACCCCTGTTTATTAATGAAGTAGGTATTAACAAAATCTTCATGGTTTTTATTCAAGTAGATCATGCCCTCAACTAACCCGACAAGCTGCATAATTATTAATGTAAATCCGTAAGTGAGAGAACCACCAACAACAGAAATAACTAGCATGATAAAACCTTCCGGGGCATAACCAAGAACAAATTTATGTAGTCCAAGTCCCCCAACAATAATGCCACAGTAACCAGCTAGAAGTTGTTTGGTAGCGTGAGAGGGGTTGACATTAGCCATATTCAAAGCTCCTTGATATATAAGGCATGGAGGTATAGCAGGAGTCAGGAGTCAGGAGTAAAACCCTCTGGTAGTGGAAGTTTCATTATCAATTGATGTCCTAACCACCCTGTCCACAGCTATATAAAATGGAATATTTCCGAATATTTATAGCTAAAGCAAAATCACCCTAATTTCCGAAGAAATTAGAAATTTACCAACAAAATAGAATTTTGAGGCTAGACAAACAAATTAGATTTTATTTTGAATCTTCAAGTCAAAATCCAAAATTTAAAATCTAAAATTTGGTGTGTTGGCTGATAAATTTCAGTGTGGATGGTTGACAGATTTATAGGTTCAACATTGATGTGTAATATCATTAACCTTAATAATCGGCAGCATCTTTCACACTACTCTAGTGTTTACGGGTTGATAGTTATTATGTCCGGGAATTTTTTGAGTTATACCAATTTGAAAAATACTCATGACAAATGTAGGTTGGGTTGAGGTAAGAAACCGAATATCTCAAAGTCTTGTATAAGTTGGGTTTCACTGTCACCTGTTACCTGTCACCTGCTATAGCTGTAATGTTGAGCTAATGGAAATTTGAGAATTTCAGATTTATATGTCGATATAATCAAAAATTTTGGATTTTTTCATCCGTGATTGTCAGTTTTAATTATTGCTGCTACCTAACAGGAACAAGCTGAGTAATGTGCCACTATTCCAGAGTCCGTGGAGGAGCATAGGGGCGAGAAGATTGCGTGATCGCGTGTACACTATTCCTAAGACTATACCTAATGCTGTAAGTGGCAGAACTTCGGATAAGCTGAGGTGAGCAGCAGCAAATAGCAAACTACTAACTAAAATTGCTCCCCAAACAGGTAGATAACGAGTCAAGGAGGGTAATAAAAACCCCCGAAATAGAAATTCTTCAAAAAATGGCGCTGCTATAGCCGCAGTCAAGAAAAATATTCCCAATGCTACATTATCTCTGCTTTCTAGCGCCAGTTGTAAAAGCGGGTTACTACCGCCTTGTCCTTGCCATAGTTGTTGATTAATCAAAGATACTATCACCACTATGGGTAAAGCTGTGCAGTAGCCACCCAGTCCCCACAAAAACCAATTACTGAGAAAACGGAAGCGAAACCAGTCTTCTGGTAGGGGAAAATAACGCCTAATAGAAAAATACAACACTGAAAACGCACCCAAGGCAACCAGCACGTAACTCACCAAAACAGAAAAAGCCTGAACTCGCACATTATCGGAGGCGCGGGAAATAGGGAGGAGGGTTAGCAATTCAGGTATAAATAATTGTCCCATCAGGAAAAATCCCAGGACAAATACCTGTACAATTGTTTCTACATTCCAAGGAGTTGACCAAGGCTTTTGGGCATTTTGACCTAGTATAGATTCTCTTCCCTTCAGCAAACTTTGACCTAACAAAAAGACCAGTAGTATCAGACCAATAAAGGCTGTTAAGCTGGGAATAGCGGCAATTATTGCTAATTTCCATACTGCGTCGATAGCGGCTGCTTGTTGTGCAGATTGAACATTTATTAAAGCATCTTCACGTTGTTGGAGTTGGTATAGCTGAGTTAAAGCTGTGGAGCGAAACCAACCTTCTAAATTTTCTTGAATCAGTGGTTGAGCATTTGGGAGTAGACGAGGGGGGTTGCTCCATAGTCCACTGAGTACATTAGCAGTTTCCTTAAATTCTGTCTTAGAGGCTTGTTGTACTTGACTCCAAGTTTTCAGGGCGTTTTCTGTTTCCCCTTGCTGTACCTGTAAAATTCCCAAACGTAAATCTAATTCATCCCGCAATTTTTGCAGTTTGTTGACTGACTTCTCTAGCTGTTTTTGTTGTTCTTGGGGAGAGGTTTTGGTTTCCAGGGGGTCATTTGGTAGGGGTTTGGGAGGTGTGATAGCAGTGATGTCTTGAGCGCGAAGTTTTGCAAGTTTGTTTTCGGCTTTGTCCAAGTTAGTTTGGACAGACTCACGGGCTTGTTGATATTGCTTGGCAGCACTTTCTAGGGGTTTTACACCTACTATCGCTTCCCGAATAGCCAGAAGACTCTCGTCGTTGCTATCTTCTGGTTGCCATGCTTGGGCTTGCAGGACAATATTAGTTTGGTACAGTTCCAAACGACTTTGAAACTGAGGTTTTTGCCAACTAGCAAATAAAGACAAGCCGGACAACATCATTGCTAACAATGTCAACCCAATTAACAGCAACCGCTTAAGTGTCATTTATCCCCCTTTACCTGTTGTAGAGTTCTATGCCCCTTGGAAATTATAAGCTAGTCTGGAATTTTGGGGGGGTATAATCAGCATTTTGGCGGGTTGCCACTGTCTGAGGGGGTAGTGGTGACAAATTTAGCTATCTGTTATTTGTATATCTGAAATGAGATTATATGCAGTTTGACACTCCCCGGCGTAAACGCACGGGGATTCGACATTCTACGTCAGTAATAAAAGCTGTTTACCTCAGCTGAGTGAGGAGTGCATTTACTGACCTAGCATTTGTGGTGCTTTATCTAGTCTCCAGGAGAAATAATTCTCTGGGTTGTTGTCAGGAACAATATACCCAGTAGCTCCTGACTTCTGAGGGGGTTTAGGAGGACCACCTGGTTGTCCTTGTCCTTGTTGTCCTGGTATTTGTGGTATTTGTGGTTGTGGTATTTGTTGTCCTGGTTGTCCTTGTCCTCCAACCAAAAACTCTTGTGCTTCTGTGGATAGTTCTTCAAGTAAATTAAACATGGAAATTGACCTCACTTACGTTATTGATTTAATTAAGGGTTTGTCTCCCTTTATGAATTGACAATAAGTAGTTTTTGACGGTAATTCATGTGTCAGATGGCAGAATTTCTATTATGCCTTTTGATTGCCAGAAGAGGTAGAGTGTCATTGATACAGCTAAAATAATAGCGATGATAAAATTACCAAAATTGCTTTTCGGGTTTTCGTGTTCAAATAGTGAAGTCATAATTTCTAAAGTACCGCATTCATAAGCAAACCGAGAACCCCTATCCTCACCTGTATCTCTCAAAAAGGCTTCAAAGGTTTCCCAGCTAACGTTATATAAAACCGTTCTTTGTTCAGCAGAAATTGACTCCAGAAGCATATACAATACCTATTCCAATACTGTTCAGTTAAGAGTTTTCGTAGGTTGGGTTGTAGCTTGCTTCCCGTAGGGTACAAAGTGAAACCCAACAAACCCTTGTCAATTTCGGGTTTCCTATCGTCAACCCAACCTACATAATTATATATTTTGGGCTTAACCTAAAAGTATTGATACCTATTCCATCACGATACTAGATAAAATACCTAAAATCTTACCGATATTATTAATATAATATTCGCTCAAGTCAATTTCTACAACTTGATTAATAAGTTTTAAAAATTTCCAGTTAGTACCAGTAGTGACAGTTCCGTAAATTGTTTGAATGCTATTACCTTCACGTTCATTAAACATTCTTGCGGCGATCATTTCCGCCACACATTGTCCCAAACCTGCATTAATATTTTCTTTTTTAGCTTCTACAATTGTTACAACTGGAGCATTAACAATTAATAATTCAGGTGAACGGCTAATAATAAAATCACAATTACCGTTTAATCCCTTTTCACTATCTACAGTAAAATCAATTCCTGAAAATAAACTAATTTGATTGTTTAAATATTTTCTAGCGGCTATTAAAATCGGTGCAATTATCATTTCAGAACGGGATTTTTCCGTATTACTAGCCAGAGCTAAAGGGACATTTTCTTGTAATAACTCTGCTAATAAAGCTGGACATTCAATTTCTGGAATAGAAGCAAAAATATTAACTTTATCTATAATAGTTAAAGCAAAGGCTTTTCTAACTTTGTCTAGAGTAAATTCACTGTATGACATAACTGTCTTCTCCAGAAGCAATTAACATTCTCTTTGCACCTCTGCGTCTCTGCGTGATAAATAAAAAAAAGGTGGGAATCACCCACCCAAAATATTCAAAATATTATTTACCTATTCACCGAACACACTAGCAAAAAATTCCAAAGTCTCTTTCAAAGCCTTGATGAAAACATCAATTTCTTCACGAGTATTGTAAAAAGATAAACTCACTCTTGCAGTTCCCGCTAAACCTAAATGACGGTGTAAAGGTTGTGTACAATGATGTCCAGAACGAATTGCCACACCTTCTTGATCTAACAAAGTTGCTAAATCATTAGCGTGGACACCCTCGGCTGTAAAAGCTGCTAAAGCGGCTCTACCTTCGCCGTGAGCATCGGGTTTTGGTCCGTAGATTCTAATTTGGGGTATTTGTGTTAATTGCTCGAATAAATAAGCAGTTAATTCGGCTTCATAAGCATGGATTTTATCCATACCAATATTAGTAAGATAATCTATGGCTGCACCAAGAGCGATCGCTTCCCCAATAGCAGGTGTACCAGCTTCAAATTTATGAGGTAATTCTGCATAGGTAGAATGGTCTAAATATACCTCTGCAATCATTTCCCCGCCACCAAAAAATGGCGGCATTGCTGTTAGTAATTCCAACTTACCATACAAAAAGCCAATGCCAGTTGGAGCTAACATTTTATGTCCAGAAGCGACCAACCAATCACAATCAATTTCTTGGACATCAATAGGAGTATGAGGGACACTTTGACAAGCATCCATCAAGAATTTCGCACCGTATCTGTGGGCAATTTCGGCTATTTCTTTGACTGGGTTAATGCAACCCAAAGTATTAGAAACATGAACGATAGACACCAGTTTTGTTTTTTCAGAAATCAGTTGTTTAAACTGTTCCAAATCAAAAGTTTCTTCTGGTGTTAATTCGACAAACTTTAATATTGCGCCTGTTTTTTGAGCGACAAATTGCCAAGGAACAATATTACTATGGTGTTCCATGACCGAGAGAATAATTTCATCTCCTGGTTGTAAATTGTTCATTCCCCAACTGTAAGCTACTAAATTAATAGCTTCACTAGCGTTGCGAGTGTAAACAATTTCTTGACGAGATTTGGCATTAATAAAATGAGCAACCTTATCCCGTGCTGCTTCATAAGCATCAGTAGCTTTCGCACTTAAATAATGTGCGCCACGATGAACATTAGAATTATATTGTTCGTAATAATCGCGCCAAGCGTTTAAAACTGATACAGGTTTTTGGGAAGTAGCAGCATTATCGAGATAAACAAGAGGTTTACCGTGAACTTCCTGTTGTAATATTGGGAAGTCTTTGCGAACTTTATCAGCTAGGGTTTTGGTAGAGGTGAAGGTCATAATTTAAGAAGTTCAGGAGTTCAGAATAATAACTAGAATTTAAGAATAATGAACCACGAAGGCAAGAAGGAAGCGAAGGTAAGATGTTTTAGAGAGATTTTTGGTGAGTTTCCCTATTTTAAGAATAACGAACCGCTCCAGACGCAGAGGACACAGAGGTAAGATGTTTTTGAGGTTTTTTTGGTGGGGTTTCCCCACTTTTTAAAGGTGGGGTTTTTGGTTATTTGTTGGTGAGGGTGACGACGGTTGTTAATAGTTTTTCTCGCAGAGAGGAAATAGGTATTAGGTTGATAATTTCTGCTGCGAAAGCATTAACTAATAATTTGCGTGCGTCGTTTTCATCAATTCCGCGACTTTGCAGGTAGAAGATTTCATCATCTTCTAATTGACTGACTGTTGCACCGTGAGCGCATTTAACGTTATCAGCAGTAATTTCCAGTTGAGGTTTAGTATCAACTCTGGCTTTTGATGATAACAGCAAATTGCGGTTTAACTGAGAAGCATCCGTTAACTGTGCGAGTTTAGGAACAAAAACCTTACCATTAAATACACCATGAGCGCGATCGCCTATAATGCACTTATGTAACTGTTTACTCACACCATGAGGATGATTTAAAGATATAGCACTGTGAGTATCAGCTAATTGTTTATCAGCAATAACAGTTAAACCATTTAGCGTCGTTTCCGTTTGCTCACCAGTCTGCAAAATCTCTAAATTATGACGGGATAACTTACCACCAACCGTCACAGCATTACAACTATAACGACTATATCGTGCTTGAGTTACAGCAGTTTTACCAATGTGGAAAGCTGCATCACTTTCTAACACAATTCGAGAATGACTAACCTGAGCATTTTCATTTACCCAAATTTCCGTCACACTATTATTAAAGTAAATTTGCTCCTCTTGTGGAACAGGCATCTTGCCTGTAATATACTCTTCAATTAAACTTACCTGAGAGTTACTTTCAGCTACTACTAAAACGCGAGGTTGGGAAATAGTCGCAGACTCACCAGCAACAGAAACAAATAGTAAATGAATTGGTGTTTCAACCACCACATTTTTACCAACCCATACCACCGCTACATCATGTAAACCAGCAGTATTCAAAGCCGTAAAAACTTCCCTGCTTCCCTCAGACTGTGCTAAATATTTTTGTGCAACTTCATCGGGTAAAACATCCAAATTACCAACTTTTAAACCAGATGGTAAATTTTCAGTATTTGATAAATTAGGTGCATAAACACCATTTACAAATACCAAACGTTGAGAAACTTCAGGTAAACCATCAACAGAGATTTCCTGAAAACTTGCTAAATTCAAACTTACCTCTTTTAATGGAGATAAATCAGTAAAACGCCATTCCTCATCGCGAGTATTAGGAATCACAGAATGACGCACCCACTTAACAGCATCATTCTTAATTTGTTGTACCCAACCGTCTTTTTCAGATGCAGAAACCTGATTTAATAAATCAGTTAAAAAAGCATCTCTGTCTAACAAAGAATCAGAAATAGAACTAGGAGAAACTTCAATAGTCATGATTACACACCTACTCCTAAAGCTTCTTCCAGAACCCAATCATAACCGCGAGATTCTAACTCCAACGCTAACTCTTTACCACCACTTCTAATAATCCGTCCTTGAGCCATCACATGAACAAAATCAGGAACAATATAATCTAAAAGACGCTGATAGTGAGTAATCATAATTGTGGCATTTTCGGGACTTGTTAACTGATTAACCCCATTAGCGACAATTTTCAAAGCATCAATATCCAAACCCGAATCAGTTTCATCTAAAATCGCTAATTTAGGTTCTAAAATTGCCATTTGCAGAATTTCATTCCGCTTCTTTTCCCCACCAGAGAAACCCTCATTCACACTGCGGTTAAGAAAAGAAGAATTCATTTTCACAACATCCAACTTTTCCTCAACCAAATCATCAAAATCGAAAGCGTCAACCTCTTCCAAACCCTGCGCTTTACGACGAGAATTATAAGCAACCCGTAAAAAATCCAAATTGCTCACACCGGGAATTTCCAGAGGATATTGGAAAGCCAAAAATACACCACTTCTAGCTCTTTCCGCTGCTTCCATTTCCAGAAGATTTTGTCCTTGGAAAACCACCTCACCACCAGTAACAGTATAAGCTGGATGTCCCGCTAACACCTTAGAAAACGTACTCTTACCAGAACCATTTGGTCCCATAATCGCGTGAATTTCACCAGCGCGAACATCCAAATTCAAACCCTTCAAAATTGGAGTTCCATCAACATTAGCAGTTAAATTTTTAACTGATAAAATCAACTCACTATTCTCAATAATCATCTTCTTTCCTCTCTTCTTTCTTCTTTCTTCGCTTCCTTCGTGTCTTCGTGGTTCGTTAAAAAAGAACCTAACCAACACTACCTTCCAACTTCAGACTCAACAACTTATCAGCCTCAACAGCAAACTCCATAGGAAGCTGATTAAAAACATCCTTACAGAAACCGCTAATCATCATCGAAATAGCATCTTCCGAAGAAATACCACGTTGAGCAAAAAAGAACAATTGATCCTCACCAATTTTAGAAGTAGAAGCCTCATGTTCTACTTTCCCTGTATTATTCTGAACTTGAATATAGGGAAAAGTATTAGCTTGAGCATTATCCCCAATTAACATTGAATCACATTGAGAATAATTTCTTGCACCCTTCGCAGTAGGATTAATTTTCACCAAACCCCGGTAACTATTGCTTGATTTTCCAGCAGAAATACCTTTAGAAATAATAGTGCTGCGAGTGTTTTTACCAATGTGAATCATCTTGGTTCCAGTGTCAGCTTGCTGCATATTATTTGTTAATGCAACTGAATAAAATTCACCCACAGAATTATCACCAACCAACACACAACTAGGATACTTCCAAGTAATAGCTGAACCGGTTTCTACTTGAGTCCAAGAAATCTTAGAATTGACACCTTGACACAAACCACGTTTGGTTACAAAGTTGTAAATTCCACCTTTACCATTTGCGTCTCCAGCGTACCAGTTTTGAACGGTAGAATATTTAATTTCCGCGTTATCTAAAGCCACCAATTCCACAACCGCAGCGTGTAATTGGTTGCTGTCATACATGGGTGCTGTACAACCTTCTAAATAAGAAACATAACTTCCTTCCTCGGCGATAATTAAAGTCCGTTCAAATTGTCCTGTATCACCGGAGTTAATCCGAAAATAAGTAGACAATTCCATTGGACATTTTAAGCCTTTGGGAATATAAACGAAAGAACCATCACTGAATACAGCCGCATTTAAAGCTGCAAAATAATTATCAGCAATGGGAACAACGCTACCCAAATATTTTTTAACCAGTTCTGGATGTTCTTGCAGAGCTTCAGAAATAGAACAGAAAATTACGCCTTCTTTAGCGAGTTTTTCTTTATATGTAGTGGCGACAGAAACACTATCAAAAATCGCATCAACAGCAACGTTAGTTAATCGCTTTTGTTCATTTAAAGGAATACCTAATTTTGCAAAGGTTTCCAATAAAGTGGGATCAACTTCATCCAAACTGTTGAGTTTTGCTTTCTTTTGTTTCGGTGCGGAATAATAAATAATATCCTGATAATTAATAGGCGGATAAGTGACATGAGGCCAAGTTGGTTCTGTCATTTTCAGCCATTGATGATAAGCGCGGAGGCGATACTCCAGCATGAATTCCGGTTCATTCTTTTTAGCGGAAATCAGGCGAATAACATCTTCGCTTAATCCACGAGGGATAGTATCGGCTTCAATATCGGTAACAAAGCCGTACTTGTAAGGTTGGTTGACTAAGGTAGTGACGGATGCGCTCATCGTTTCTCTGGTGTTCTCTTTAAAGGACGGGCGACGGGTTGCTTAACGCTGATTCCCGTTTTGTGTTACCGATTGCTAACAACGCTGCTAGAATAGGTTTAACGACTAAAACAACTCGGCTGTTGTTTAATCTATTTTCATTGTACGATAGATTAACAACAACAATGTTGTTTAAGTCAAATTTTCTAAAAATTTTTTTGGGACTAAAATGGCCACTACCCAGCAGTCCACAACTAAGCAGGATATTCTAGAGTATCTATTGAAACATACGCAAGCCACCGCCCTGGAGCTTGCAGAAGTATTAGATGTTAGTCCCCAAGCGATTCGCCGTCATTTGAAGGATTTAGAGGCTGATGAATTAGTGATATATTCGATACCGGAAAATTCTGGTATGGGCAGACCCCAACATATATATCATTTAAGTCAACGGGGTAAAGAACATTTACAAAAGAGTGTTAGCGGTGTCGGTGGTGGTTATGGTGAGTTTGCGGTTTCGCTGTTAGACACTTTAGCGGAAACTGTAGGACGTGAGCAATTCAAAACGATTTTACAAAAACAGTGGGAACGCAAGGCGCTGGAATATCGGGAAAGAGTGGGTAATGGTTCTTTAAAGGAACGGGTTGCCGCTTTGGTGGAGCTGCGAAAAGCTGAAGGTTTTATGGCTGAGTTTCACCCAGTAGAAGCGGATGCTAAAGGTGGTGATAGGTTTTTATTTATGGAACATACCTGCGCTATTTCTAATGTAGCTGAGTCGTTTCCTAGTGTGTGTGGTCATGAGTTGGAAATGTTTGCAGCGATTTTACCAGATTGTAGTGTGGAGAGGACGCATTGGTTAATTCATGGTGAGCATCGTTGTGGGTATTTGATTAAAAGGAGTTAGGAGTTTGGGTAGAAGTAATCGAACGCAGATAAACGCAGATAGACGCAGATGAGGAAAAATAAAGAATTTTATGTAGTAATTGAAAGAGATGAAGATGGTATGTATATTGGTGAAGTTCCTCAACTTAAAGCCTGTTATAGTCAGGGAGAAACTATTGATGAACTAATGAACAATATTCGAGAAGTAATTGAAATGTGTTTGGAAGAATTAGAAGACTATAGATACATCTATCAATTTAGGTAAATCTTCAATTTGGTTAATATTATCCCAATCAATAACTGCAACCCAAATATTCTCTTCTGGAGAATGTTTAACTATTCCTTCAACTTCTAAATCTTCGCTATAAAAAGTTAGAGTTTTACCATCTTGTAATTCAACTTTTTGACGTGCTAAATCTTCAATTTTGCCAATACAATTTAAACGTAAATTACCGTTTTCATCAGCATTATTAAAGTCTGCAAAAACTCTCAATTGTTTATTCAAATTCTGTTGGTTATTATTGTCCTGAGAGTTGAAAGAATTAGTTGGTGTATTCATTGTTAATCTCTATAAATGTTATGGCTTTGATTTAGGAATTGTAGGTGTAAGCAGATTACTAATTTCTTCTGGAGTTAAACCAGTTAATGTTGCATGATAACCTCTTCCAGAAGTTATGATTACTATGATTACATTACTATTGTAACTATATCCACGTTTATGAATCTATAGTGAAACCCTTTGTAGCTGAATTTATTTTTGCAGATACCCGTTATTAGTAGGCTTTTATTGCCCAAGGATTACAATAATATGATTTAATAGTATAAAACCAACTTCCCACTTAAACACAACTTTAAACCTTATGGATATTTCACCCAATCAATCATCAACCCAATTTTTAACCCATGACGAATCTGCACAAGTTGATGCAGCTTTGTTATCTTCCCCTGAGAAGTTTTTAACCAGGTTGACAATTTCCTCCTTACGTATTTTACAACATATTGCCAAAGAATATGATGTAACCATTGACGAATTGACGACAAAACAAATTATTACTTGGTTTGAAATTGATGCGAAAATCAGGAGAGAGAAAGGAGTAGAAGAAGCATTTTTGAAGTGGTAGGGGATAATTCATAGGGGGACATGATCTTGATATATATAACTAAAAGGCGAGTTTTTATAAATAAGACTTTTGCTATTTTTGGGTTAATTAGAACTACCTCTAATTAGTTGTAACCCAAAAGTAGAAAACACCATGAAATTAACCAGCAGTGCTTTTGTTGATAATGGTTTAATTCCTACAAAATATACCTGTGATGGTGCAGATATTTCACCTCCTTTAAATTGGGATGAAATTCCCCCAAATACCCAAAGTTTAGCATTAATTGCAGATGATCCAGATGCACCAAGAAGGACTTTTGTGCATTGGGTTGTTTATGATATTCCTACAACACTTAACCAACTACCAGAAAAAATTACTGCGGGTAAAACTATTCCTAGTGGTGGTGTACAGGGAAAAAATGATTTTGGCAATTTTGGTTATGGTGGTCCTTGTCCACCCAGTGGAACCCATCGCTATTTTTTCCATCTTTATGCTTTAGATAAAAAACTAAATTTAGAAGCAGGTGCTACTAAAAATCAAATTTTAACAGCAATGGCAGGTCATGTTTTAGCAAAAGCTGAATTAATGGGAAAATACCAACGCCAGGGTTAAGTTTTTTAATAGTAAAAAGAATCATCAGATCCCCAATTTATTTAATCAATTAGGGATCTAATTACCAATTACCAATTACCCATTACCAGCTAAACAGATATGATAACTATTCAAAACAGACAATATCAATGATTGTAATTATTAGTCCGAGGACTACGCGCACCAGCAACTGCACCCATTAATGAAGCCGCTAAACCTAATAAAGAACCTAAAACAAACCACCATAAAGTTCTAGAAGTTGCAGCTGCAATTTCACGAGTTTGTTCAGCAGTTAAGGCAGGTAAATTCTGTGGTATGGTAGTGCTTTGTCCTTGTATTTGATTCATTACTGCTGCTGCATTGTAAGCCGCAACACCAAAAGCACCCCATACGCCATTTGCTAATAGAAAAGAACTAATTGCTAAGGTTGCTGCCCACAAAATTGCGCCGTTGAGTAGGGCTGTATCTCGGTGCATGGGTCCACAAGCACGGGTTGTTACCCAACCACCAAGAAATAAGGAAAGCAATAAAGCCAGAGTTGACCAAATGCCTACATTACTAATAATACCTGTTGCAATTGTTCTTGGTGCTAAGGAGTCAGCAATTCTGCCTGCACCTAAAGCCCCAAAAAACGAACTTAATATTAATTGAGTAGCTAAAGCAACTAAAATACCGGAAATTATCGGACCCCAACGCACTCTATCCCGATATTCTGTGACTCGTGTTGCTACCGCAGACTCAGGAGGAATAATTTCGTCCCCTACTCGATTTACGTATGACATAGTGTATTTTCTCCCTTGCTATTTCAGCAAAGTTTCTAAGGTATATTTATGCTTATATTTATAATTAAATTGCTATTTTGTGTTTTTATTATCTATCAGTGGAAAGAGTTAATCACTATGTCTTTAGTTAGAAGATAATGCTTTAACACCCAATACTGTTCGGTTAAGAGTTTTCGTAGGTTGGGTTGAACAAAGTGAAACCCAACAAACCCTTGTAAATGTTGGGTTTCCTATCGTCAACCCAACCTACATCATTATATTTTTTGGGCTTAACCGAAAAGTATTGCTTTAACACCTTAAGATCAGATTTATTTTTTTATGTCCATAATTTATCTAAAAATTAGCAAATTCATTTAAGTCTGACCAGAAATAAAAATTTAATTTGTCAGACTTTTTATATATTCAAAAATGACAAAATCCTAACGAATTTTTACAGCCGTACCTGTGGCAGTAATTAGTAATAAAACTCCAGATTGGTCAACGTTAATTGTACCTGTATCAATTTGAATTCCAATCACTGCATCGGCTCCTAAACGTTGCGCCCTTTGTTCTAATTCTTCCAGTGCTTTCCTTTGTCCTTGTTCAAATAGACGTTCATAGCTGCCAGTGCGTCCACCCACAATATCGCGAATGCTGGCCAAAAAGTCCCGTAAAAAATTGCTGCCATAGACAACTTCTGCTGTGACAATACCCAAATAGGAATCAATTACAGCGCCTTGAATGACATCAGTTGTACTTAAAAGCATAATTTCTCCTTATCAACAGCTAATAGCTTAACTTATTCTGATTTTGCATTTTCTTGATGCATATTCTCAGAATTACTGGAACTTTTTGGATATTCTTGTCATCATCCTAGAAATGTAAATGCGAATTATCTCAAATTCTGGCTCTTTGGGACTCCTAGTTTTAGTATAAAACATTGCCAATGCTGCTGTATCCAGGAAACGATTTCCGCAATTATCAATTTTGGAAGATTTTGTCAATATGAATAAATACAGTTTTCAAAACTAAATATTTTTGTTTTAATGTACAAAAAAAACTTCACTAAAATTTAAGGAAATTTATGCTACACAAACAAAAATCATTTTTAGTGACTGTTCTAATATTAGGAAGTTTTGTGACTACTACTCCTGTGATAGCCCAGGGAGCAGAAGTATTAGTTGCACAAGCTGCAAATCAAAGATTAAGAGAACTGTTAGAGGAAGGGCGGAGACTGGTGGATGGAGGGGATTATAATGGAGCGATCGCTGTTTATCAAGAAGCGGGAAAATTAGCTCCCAGAAATGCGAGAATTCATTCGGGAATTGGCTACCTATATGCTCAACAAGGTAATTTTCAGTTAGCCTTAACTGCTTACCGTCGTGCGATCGCGCTCGAACCCAACAATAGTGATTTTTATTACGCTATAGGTTTTATCAAAGGTAACATGGGAGACACCAACGGCGCAAAAGAAGCTTATCGTCGTGCTATCCAGTTAAACCGCAGTAATATTAATGCTTATTTAGGTTTGGGAGTCACACAAACCAGTTTGGGAGATTATGAATCAGCAATGTGGGCTTACGAACAAGCAATTAACTTGAATAGAAATAATCCTCGCACCTATGAGTTGATGGGTTCAATGTTTAAGCAACGACGACAAACTCAACAAGCTAGTAATGCTTTAAGACAAGCTTTAAGATTATATCGCAGCAGTAATGACCCAGAAGGTGTAAACAGGGTAGAAGCCATGCTGCGAGAAATAGGCGGTTAATTTTAGTAGGTGACAGGTGATGGCTTGAAAGTCTATTTTAAACTAGATATTTGCTGAAGCCGATCCAATGCTAAAAATGAGAAATAAGCTCTGATTATAAAAAGCATGAAATCTCAGGGAATTGGAAATCAGCAAGATTTGTCATGGCCTTTTTGGCCTGCTTTACCTCTGTATCCCTACGGAAAACGAAGGACATTGTGCCAAGAAATTCTCAAAGATACTATTTGGACATTTGAACAGGTGCAAGGTATTCTGTATACAATTGTGCCAATTAGAATGACAGTTATCAAACTACAATCAGGCGGACTTCTTATTTATGCACCTGTTGCACCTACACCAGAATGTATCCGGTTGGTAAAAGAAATAGAAGCAAAACACGGTGCTGTTAAATACATTCTTTTACCTACCAGTTCCGGTTTAGAACATAAAATATTTGTCGGACCTTTTGCCAGAAAATTTCCTCAAGCATTAGTTTATGTTGCACCCCATCAATGGAGTCTTCCTTTAAATCTTCCTCTCAGTTGGTTAGGTTTTCCTCAAAAACGTACCCGAATTTTATCAGAAAATCCTCAACAAAATCCCTTTGGTGATGAATTTGATTATGCAATATTAGATATCAATTTGGGAAAAGGTTCTTTTGTAGAAGTTGCATTACTACACAAACCATCCCGGACTTTATTGGTGACAGATACCATCATTTCAGTTTCACAAGAACCACCAAAAATTTTACAATTATATCCTTATCCTTTACTATTTCATGCTAGAGAAAATGCACAACAAAAAATTACAGATAATGAATTTAACCGTCGTCAAGGTTGGCAAAGAATAGCCCTATTTGCAATTTACTTTCGTCCCAGTGCAGTTAAAATTTCTCAACTTCGGGAAATGTGGAATGATGCTAAAAAAGCACCAGATCGTTCACATCAAGCATACTTTGGTTTTTTCCCCTTTAAATGGGATGAAAATTGGCAAAATACCTTTACTGCATTATCAGGTAATGGTCGTCCTTTTGTCGCCCCAATTTTACAAATCCTCATTCTTCCCCAAGGACCAAGAGAAGTGATAGAATGGGCTGATAAAGTTGCAAATTGGGATTTTCAACGAATTATTTCTTGTCATTTTGATGCACCTATTAAAGCTACTCCTGAGCAATTTCGTCAAGCGTTTAGTTTTTTAGAAAAGCAACCAACAGCAAGTTATAAAGAGCCTTTGTTAAAGGAAGATTTGCGTTTTATTGAAGAATTAGAAGCTGGTTTAGTCAAGCGGGGTATTGGTAAACCACAAAAGGAAAAGGCATAAGATAGCAGGTAATAAATGAAAGGGTAAGTATTCAGCTATAGCAATCGTTTATACCCAGATCCCCGACTTCTGAGATCAATTTATTATTTATGGACACAATAAATAAAAGAAGTCGGGGATCTTATCGCCTTACGTAAGATAGCAGGTAATAGGTGAAAGGTGACAGTTAAAAGGGAATATGACCAATTCCCAGCGCAACGGACAGGATATTACCTACGATAAGAAAGCAACTTTACTAGCAATAGGCATTCTCCAACCAGTACCAAAAGCACGGTCAGTAATTTTCAATCCTGGGGGCGCTTGACGGCGTTTAAATTCAGCAATAGAAACCAGTTTTAATACTCTATTTACTGTTACTTGATCATGACCTGCGTTAACTATTTCTGTTGCTGATTGATGTTTATTAATCAATCTTTCTAAAATATCATCTAAAATGTCATAAGCTGGCAAAGAATCTTGATCAACTTGACCGGGTTTTAATTCTGCACTTGGCGCTTTAGTGATGATATTTTGGGGAATAATCTCTTTTTGATAATGCTTATTTAACCAATTACAAAGAGAATAAACACGGGTTTTTGGTACATCTGCAATGACAGCTAAACCACCATTCATATCACCGTAAAGGGTACAATAACCAACCGCCATTTCTGATTTATTACCAGTAGATAAAAGCAGATGACCAAATTTATTAGATATCCCCATTAATAAAGTACCACGTATGCGAGATTGAATATTTTCTTCCGCAATCCCAAATTCTGTACCTGTGAATAATGCAGATAATGTATGATCAAAACCTTGCATTAATTCCCCAATAGGTAAGATTTGAGTTTTAATACCTAAATTCTCCGCTAATTTTAAAGCATCACTAACAGAATGTTCGGAACTATAAGGAGAAGGCATTAATACACCTAAAACATTTTCTTTACCTAATGCAGCAGTAGCAATAGCAGCAACTAAAGCTGAATCAACACCACCACTTAAACCTAAGACAACTTGAGAAAAGCGACATTTCTGCACATAATCTCGCACACCTAAAACTAAAGCGTGCCAAATTTCCTCATCTTCTGATTCATAAACTGGGGAAACAGAATCTAACTGTAAATCTCGTGTTTGTTCGTTAAATTCAACAGTTAAAAAATCAGTCTCAAAACCTTTAGCACGAGAGATAATTTCACCTTGAATATTTACAGCAAAACTGCAACCATCAAAAATCAAATCATCATTACCACCAACTTGATTAGTATAAATTACGGGTTGCTGAAAATTTACTGCACTATGTTTCAGCATTGCTTCCCGTAGCTTCTGCTTACCAACGGTGTAGGGTGATGCTGATAAATTTACAATCAAATCAACACCTAAAATTGATAAATCAGAAATGGGATTAACTGCATAATGGCGTTTTCCCCAAAATTCCTCATCATTCCATAAATCTTCGCAAATTGTCACCCCGATATTGATATCATCCAAAGCAAAATAGTTAGCTTGTAACCCTGGTTCAAAATAGCGATTTTCATCAAATACATCGTAAGTTGGTAAGAGTCGCTTGTGGAAATATTTTTGAATTTTTCCCGCTTCTAATAAAGCAATACTATTAAATAAAGTTTTACCACCTGTAATATGAGCTTCTTTATTTTTAACAACAGTTCCTACTAAAACAGCTAAATTTGGTGGTAAGTCTTGAGCTAATTTTTTTAATGTGATATCCATTGATTTCACAAAACTAGGATTTAATAATAAATCCCGTGGTGGATAACCACACAAAGAAAGTTCAGGTGTTAATAATAAACGAACATTATTTGCTGCTGCTTGCTGTGCAATTTCCAGGATTTTTTGAGCGTTTCCTGTTAAGTCACCGATAATAGGGTTAAGTTGAGAAATGGCTATTTTCATAAAACAAGTTAAATAAAAACTAAAGGTTTATCCTTAAATGGTGCAAAAGCTTCCGCATCAAATTTATATAAACTCGCAGGACGACCTGCACCTCTTGATACTTTAATTCCTGTATCGGATAAAAAACCAAGTTTTAATAAACGCGCTCGAAAATTTGAATAATCAGAAAAGTTTTCTCCTAAAACTGTGGTGTATAACTGATATAAATCATTGAGAGTAAACGTTTCTGGTAATACATCAAAAGCTACAGGGCTATATTCTAATTTATTTCTCAGTCTTCTGTGTCCATAGGTAATAATTTCATTATGGTCAAATGCTAATTGGGGTATTTGTTTAACTGGATACCAAGCAATTCCAGCGACTTTATCAGCAATTAATTCGGCTTCTTCAAACCGGACTAAGGCAAAATAACTAACTGATAAATAACGTACTCCATAACTATCAGTTTTTTCTCGTGGATCACGATCTGGTCCACCAAAAGTATAGAGTTGTTCAAGATAAAGGTTATTAACTTTAATTTTTTCTGCCATAATGCGATAAGCCGCATCTTCTAAAGATTCTCCTTGACGCACCAAAGTACCGGGAAGACTCCAATAATTTAAAAAAGGTTCTTGCTGTCGCATTACTAATAGCACTAACAGCCGATTTTGGGTAGTATCAACAGAAAAGATGACATTATCAACACCAACTTTAAAATCAGCTAATGGTTGTTGATTTGTAGGATTTGAATTTTTCTTATGGTTACGTAATGGCATTTAAACGTACAACTTCTCCCGATAAATGTAATCTATAACTGGTGGTGTGAGAGTATCGGTATCTTTTTGTTCACGAAAAGCTGTAGAGGAAACATCTAAACCAGTTAAACTAGCGATCGCAATTTTTCCTCCTAATTCCCTAATTCTCTCCAAACTATAATTATCTATTACATAACCTGGGCGGGGAATTACCAGTAGTTGCACTTGTTTTAACAAATCTTCAATATGATACCACCGTGGTAATTGATTAACTAAATCAGCACCAATTACTAAAGTATATCCAACATGATCACCCCATCTTAACTTTGCTTTTTCCAATGTTTCCAAAGTTCGCCAACTACTTAATTCTTGTTCTAAAGAAATATTATCTAATGGTGCTTGAATATCTGAAATTAACAGATTTAACATAGCTGCACGATGTTCTAAAGGAGTTTGTTGATCCTTAAAAGGATTATCAGCAGCCCAAACTGCTACCCAATTGTAATTTTGAGATAGCCATTTAATAATTTTTTGATGTCCCGCAGTTGGTGGATCTGCACTTGTTCCAAATAAGGCAATGTTCATAATTTTTGAGGAGTTCAGGAAATAGGTGACAGGTGACAGGTGAAAGTAATAAATTAATAATCCTGTTATCTGTGTTCATCTGCGTTTATCTGCGTTCATAATTAGTGTTGTAATTTTGTCTTATCAGTTAAATTTTGCAACCTTTCCGAAATTTCCACATTTACAGAAACTGGATTTTCTAATCTTCTTGTTTCCTCTGGTAAACTCGTTACAGAAAACGCTGCTCTTGCTCTAATTGTTGTTAAACTTTCTGTTGGTTTGATCTGCTTACCTGCTTTCATTACTAACTCTAATAAAGGTTGTGCATCTGTTGAATTTTCATCTACTAAACCTAATCTATCGTTTTGTATTTTCCCAGAGTTATAAAACCTAAAAATCTGTTTTTTACCAGGATAAGTAAACTTACCACTAGATAATTTCATCACAGGAATACCATCAATATCGACTAATTTATAAACTCCATTCACAGGAGAACCTGTTACTAATTTTGTTCCTAAACCATAACCATCAATTTCTGCACCTTGTGTTTTTAGTCTTTGTATTTCCCATTCGTCTAAGTCACCACTAGCGAAAATTGAAACTTCTGGTAGGAGCGATCGCACTTGTTTTGATAAACTAACTAAATCTCCAGAATCTAAACGTACTCCTGTTAATTCCATTTCCCCACTATTAACTTTTTTTGCCAACTGTTGAGCAGCCGCAACAGTATCAAAAGTATCTATCAATAACGGCGCACCCGGAAAATATTCATGAAAGGCAGTAAAAGCCTGTTGTTCACTTCCTTCTAAAGCTGATAACGCCATCACTAAAGCGTGAGCCATTGTACCACTGGGTTTTTGGTCTAGCTGTAGTGCTGCTAACACATTGGAAGTGGCATCTAAACCACCCGCCAAAGCTGCCCTTGCAGCCCATAAAGAGGCTTGGGGACTAAAAGCTCTTCTTGTGCCAAATTCTAAAAGTGTGGCTTTTTTCCCCGCAATATCACGTAATCTAGCCGCCCTGGTAGCGATTAAAGTTTGATAATTGAGAGTATTTAAAAGATAAGTTTCTACTAACTGTGCTTGCCATAAAGGCGCTTCAATTCTTAAGAATGGCTCATTAGCAAATACCGCAGTTCCTTCGGGGACTGCCCACACATCCCCAGTAAAACCACCCTCTGTTAATAATGACCAAAAACGCTCTGGTGCATGAGTAAAAATTCCCGTTCCTTGTAAAGCGGCAATTTGGGACGAATTGAACCGAAATTTAGCCAAATATTCCAAAGCTTGCGCCAAACCCATCGCTATTAAATAGCCAAAACCTTCAGGTAAACGCCTGACAAATAACTCAAAGCTGGCTTGTTTTTGTTCTATTCCTTCACCTGTATAACAAGCTGCCATTGTTAGCTGGTAAAGGTCTGTCAGCAAGCTATAATCTTCAGGACTCAGATTCAAGCCTGGGTTTTGGTAGCCATAGCCCACATCTATCAAAGTGGTCATATAACTGTTTCCTAGCAAAATTGCTTATCTCTTTATGGTAGCTTTTACCATAAATAATGTCAAGTCTTTGCATGATTATGTCTGCAAGCCTTGCAAATCAAGGTAGTTTAATCTGTAAACACCTATTATTTCATATTCTTTAATAGTAAAACAGAATAATTACCCCTAAAAAATCCCCTATTACTCCAAGATTAGTTACAATTAGAATCAAAGGCAAAAGTTTGAATGATCAATTAAATAAAGTATTGCAAAGATATCTGAAAAATAATTGCAAAAACTGTCAATATATTACGAAGATGAGCAACTCATAAATATCAGCATTAAAGTATAGATATCTTAGATAAATAAACGGCATAAAAAAGGAGTCTCAGGTTATGGCTATCTCCAAAATGCTTGCTAGTATGACCCAATTTATTTCTGAAGCCTTCATGCGAATTTTTAGCCCTACAGATGATGCTTATCCTGTGACTGGTTTTCAACCTTTTACGGGCATTCCTTATAAGAGACGTAACGCTGCATCTTGGTAGATTTTTCTCAGGAATCAGGAATCAGAAGTCAGAAGTCAGAAGTTCTTTAATTTTGACTTTTGACTTTTGACTTTTGACTTGATAAGTTCCCTGTTCCCTGCTACCTAGCAATATTTTCAAACATTGCCTTTTGTAGTAACCAATCTTTACCAACCTGGATACTAATATCAGAGCCGATATTACCAGTGCTTTCCACCCGCACTTCTCCAAAACCTAAAGTGTTACGAATTGATTCAGCACTGTCGCTGTCACCTTGTTGAGCGACAATGTGAGTAGTTTCTAAAGGTTCACCCCAAGGTCGAGAGATAAATATATTACGATATCCTGCTTGTTCTAAGGCGGAAATTAAGGGACGAATTTCCGAGCGATCGCCTCCTGTGCTATCTTGAATTGCTACACGCAACCTAGCCGGGTCAATTATTTCCGGGTCAAATGATGCTGATTCTAAACCAAAGTTTTGAACCATTAATTTAGTAATGGCACGTTTATATGGTATCCAATAACTAGCATCATACTCATTTTTCTCACTAAAACGACCAGGAAGCATTAACATCTGCATATTAGAGCGATTAGTCCGCGCCCCAAAACCGACTAATGCCACAAGTTCCTCAACAGTCAAGTTGGTATCAATATTATCTTTAACAGTATCAAGAATTTCTGGTAATCGTGTTAATGTTGATGGATTGAGACTCTGTTCAATCAAGGCACGTAATACCATTTGCTGGCGCTGAATCCGTCCAATATCACCGAGTTCATCATGGCGAAAGCGGAGTAATTGTAGTGCTTGCTCGCCTCCCAGATGCTGTTTACCTGCCTTTAAATTAATATATAAATGTTGGGAATCATCCTGATATTTCATATCTTTGGGAACATAGACAGTTACTCCACCCAAGGCATCAATTAGCTTGGCAACTCCCAAGACATTAATACGAACATAACGATCAATTCCCACCCCACCCAAAAGATTGCTGACGGTTTTAGCAGTTAAAGCCGGACCTCCATCGACATTGGTGGCGTTAATTTTTTTGATTCCATACCCTTCAACTTCTGTACGAGTATCTCTAGGAATGGAAAGCATGACTATTTTTTTTGTCTCTGGATCAAATTTGATCAAGAGCATAACATCAGCAAGACCGTCAAAAGAATTGACCTGAGGTAGATACCTGAGTTCTTTGGTATCACTAGGTGGGTTCTGCACATCTGAAGACAGTACACTCATCCCCATAACCAAGATATTAACAGGGCGAGTTAATCGAGAAAATTGGAACCCATTGCCAGAAATGCGATCGCCATCAAAAACTGCTGCCTCCTTTGCACTTAACTCGGCTTGCTGCAAAGGCTTACTGTCCCAAGAAACAGCCAACAAAGCCCCTGCCATACCTGACACTATTGCAATCCCGCCCATACCCACAGCAAACCATAGCCAGCGCCCAGATTTTGACTGGCGAGAATTTTTGGCTTTGGCTTTGGCTTTGGCTTTGGCTTTAGCTGATTTATTATCTTCTGCTGATGTTCTTTGACTAGTCACAGATTCCCTCACACTGACTGATAAAATACCGTAAACTTGCAGACTCAATATATCTAGACAAATCAGACTATGATAGATAAATATTAATAGTTCCTACCTAGTTACCTATCGTAGATACTACAGGACCCTTACCGCATTTCTCTTAATTTGTTGCTGATCCGGAGAAGTTGATGGAAGTATGGCAATAATAAACCAGTTGACCATATTCTTGGGCAGATTACCTGTAAATTTCTGCATTAATCCTAAAAATCTTCAAAACAGCACTATTTTAGTATTTACGCAATATTCGCTCGGCAAAACTACTGAATCCTGGCAAACGGTAAGACCTACCTTGGATGACACGGAAAATTAACCAAACACTCACCAAAAAGTAACCAGAAGTGAGAAAACTATTAAGAATTAACAAACGTAATGTAAAAAAATCTGAAGTAGCTGCCCCAGTTGCTAACAACAAGTAACCTAACATCCATGTAAAACCCAAGGTAATGGACAGACGACTGGCGGCAAGTTGTTCCCGACTACCCTGACGGCGATAGAGAGTCCAAAGAGAAGGAAAAAAGCCAATTACCGGAATTAAGTATAAAAGCAGCAATCGTTTAGAGGTTGCAGTGTCTTCAGGATGGGAGTAATGATCAATTGGTGGTAGATTTTCCATTCTGGTTGGTCTGATCATAAACTAGAGGAAGGAATGAGATTCATATAGTTAGAGATAATAGTCTGTAAACAAGAATTTAGCTTAAGTTCTATTTAGTTCTATCCGCAATCAGCTGAAAATGCAGACACGTAAGCTACTCGACTGGTGGCAAAAATTTACACCAGTAGCGCGTATCGGGGCGATCGCGCTACTCGCTCCCCTATTAGTTCTCAATGGTTGGGCGCTCTCGGCAATTTTCAATTATTTCCACTCTTTGATCGTAATTTTAGTCGGAGCCTCAGTGCTGGCATTTCTGCTCAACTACCCGGTGAGTTGGATGGAACGCCAGGGTGCTAGACGAGAACAAGTTGCTATCTTAGTATTTTTATTAGCTTTATCGATTTTACTGGCGCTGGGTGTCACCCTCTTTCCTCTAGCCCTGACCCAAGCCCAGCAGTTAGTAGCCCGTTTACCAGAATTAATTGATTCTGGGCGATCGCAGTTAATGATTTTAAACGAAAAAGCCGAGATGATGGGCTTACCCATTAATCTGGATGCGATCGCAGTGCAGATTAATGATCGCGTCAAGAGTCAACTACAAGCTATAGCAGGACAAGTCTTAAATCTAGCTGTTGTCACCTTTACCAGTCTGCTAGACTTTCTGCTGACGATGGTTTTAACCTTCTATCTATTGCAACATGGCGGTGAACTCTGGGAAAGCTTAGTAGAATGGCTCCCGACTAAATTTCGTGACCCCTTTTCCAGAACAGTACGCCTGAGTTTTCAAAACTTCTTTATCACCCAGTTGATTTTATCTACCTGTATGGCCTCAGCCCTCATTCCCACATTTTTGTGGTTAAAAGTGCCATTTGGGTTATTGTTTGGCTTAACTATCGGCATTATGGCGCTCATCCCCTTTGGCGGTTCTGTGGGTATCGCCATGACAACTTTTTTGGTTTCCCTACAAGATGTTTGGATGGGTGCTAGAGTCTTAGCCGCAGCAGTCATTGTGCAGCAAATTCTCGAAAATATCATTGCACCCCGCATTTTAGGGAGTTTTACAGGTTTAAATCCCGTTTGGATACTAATTTCCGTCTTGACTGGGGCAAGAATTGGCGGACTTTTGGGCGTAATTGTCGCGGTTCCTTGTGCTGTTGTCATTAAGACAGTTATTAGCGCCATCCGTCCCCCGATCATCAGTGATCATACAGAAAATTCCTCATCTGGGGAAATAGCTGCACCCATGACACCAGATGAATCTCCTGCATCGGAAATCAAAAACTCCCTCAGTGTTTCTCAGCCATAGCAACAGCAGGGAACAGGGAACAGGGAACAGGGAACAGTTTTAGGGAGCATCTTCTGAGATATGCCTTACGCTTAATCATCCTCATACTCAGCCCAAGAATTGGGAGTTTCTGATACTGCCACCTTGAGTTTTACATCCGCTGGTAATCGCTTTTTAGTTTCATCATAAATATATTTAGCGATCATCTCAGCAGTTGTTTCATATTCAGGTGGCAAAACTTCATTAAGTAGACAGTGATCTAGTCCTCCTTGGGTGACATCTTTTTTAGCCCAACGTAAACTTCTAAAATCAGCAACCATCACAGGATGGGGACAGTATTCTGAAGAATGCAACTGTGATGATTTTGCTTCGATTTTTACCTTATAAGTGTGACCGTGCATTCTCCCACAAGGTCCGTTATAGTCTTTTATGTAGTGGGCGCTATCAAATGTGAATTCTGTTAATAATTTCCATCTGGGCATCTTGATTTCACTTCCTAGTTTATATTCCTGATGCAAACAAATATTCTGACTCCTGACTCCTGAATTCTTAGCTTTCCTCTAAGACATCTTGAGCATATTTTTGGTAGCTTGCACCTAAAAACATACCACTGCTGGAAAAAGGACTTTTACCACAATCCTATTTTAACCTACATTCCGCTGGTGCTTTTAGATGGTTTCTGAGGACGGTCTACTACTTCCTCTAAGATACAAGGAAGGTTGGCGTTAAAAATTGTCGTTATGACAGGCAAGAGACAAAAGGCAAAAGGGAAGAGGGTTTTGGCGATTTTACTTTTTGTTATATACTTAGGTTTTTTCCGCCGACTTACTTAGTGTAAAATTCGTGACTTAAATGCCAGAGTTCTTGACCAAAAATAAATAAATTTGCCAAAATTAGATTATATTTTTATTTACAATCTAGTCATTTTTACAGTCCCGTCGGGGATATTGAGTATTGTAAAACTTCGCCAATTAGAAGTGGAAGCAGACTTGTCTAGATTTTATATAGCAGTGAAAACGATATATTAGAAAATATTAGGAATTTACACAAAAGACCAAACTTAACCAAAAACCACCTGTTACAGAAACACAATTTCCCAGAAAACACGGAAGTAAATTTTTATACCAATTTACCAAAAGTTTATGGTTGACCTTTTCCACCTTTTAGAAATCACAGAATCTAAATATCAGGAGCCATAGGAGCCATATTGTTGCAGTAAAGAATAACAGATATGAGAATTTCAGAAAAAGGTATGGCAGCAAATGAGCGGGACAAAATACGTCACCTATTGGTTGTCCAAGATCCAGAAGGACAAAGAACTATTCCCTTACTAGAAGCTACTTACTCTCTGGGAAGGGATACCAGAAACGCTATTGTTCTGCGTGCTAAGTCTGTATCCAGACAACACGCAATTTTGTTGCGTGTAACTATTCCTAACACTGAAAAATATGGCTTTCGCATTGTTGATGGTAACTTTCAGGGGAAAAGAAGTACCAACGGCTTATTTATTAATGGTAATAAATGTTTTTCTCATAACCTCCAGCATGGGGACATAATTGCTTTTGGCAATCCCCAAGCTCAAGCTAAATACTATGCTATTTCCAACTTGTCAGAGGAAGCATTCGGAGAATCTTGTACAGCAGCGGACTTGTCTACTTTTCTGTCCGAACAAGGAAATCCCGCTAATCCTTTTGATACTCTAATTATTGCTGATACCAACATTGAAGGAGCCAGTGACTCTCTTTTAACTCGTCTGGCTTCCTTTCCAGAACTTATACCCAATCCAATTATAGAAATGGATTTAGAGGGAAATGTTACTTATTTTAATCCAGCAGCAGCGCAGAAATTTCCCAGACTGAGGGAAATGGGTAAGGAACACCCAATTTTGGCACAACTGCTCAATGCAGTTGAAAATCAACAGGGTAATTCTTTTGTGCGAGAGGTAGAAGTGAGCGGAGAGATGTTTGAACAATCCGTTCATTATTTACCAGAAAGTGATTTAATTAGAACGTTTATTGTTAGAGAAATTACTGAACAGAAGCAAGCTGAGGCAGAACTGAGGCAGCGCGATCGCTTGCTTGGGGCAGTTGCAGAAGCTGCCAATTATTTACTGGCAGAAATGGACTATGACATAGCAATAGAAAAAGCACTTGCTACCTTCGGGGCAGCGGCCAACGGCGATCGCGTCTACCTGTTCCAGAACCATCCCCATGAGATGACAGGGGAAATGGCAATGAGTCTACGGTTTGAATGGACTAAATCTGGGATCAACTCATGCCAACACCACTGGCAAAATCAGACTTATAAAACTTCAGGGCTGGAACGTTGGTACAATATTCTCTCTACAGGCGTTCCTATTAGCGGACTCACCCAAGAATTTCCCACTAGAGAACAAGAACTTCTCAATCACGACTGCATTAAATCTATTCTACTTGTACCATTGCGCTTAGAAGAAGACTTTTGGGGCTACCTTGGTTTAGCAGATTGTACATTAGAGCGTCATTGGTCAACCCACGAAAAATCTAGCCTGTTAACAATTTCCGCTATTATCAGTGGCGCTCGTCAGCGTCACCAAGTAGAAGAAAGAATTCGCTATCAAGCTCTCCATGACTTACTAACTGGCTTGCCCAATCGTTTGCACTTTAATGGGCTATTAGACAAAGCATTAGAAAAAGCAGTTGAGCAGCAAAGCGGTTTATCTGTAATGTTCTTGGATCTTGATCGTTTCAAAATGATCAATGATACTCTCGGACATACACTAGGAGACGAATTATTACAAAGCGTAGCTCAAAGACTGAGAGATTCCTTGAGAATAGGAGATACCATTGCCCGTTGGGGAGGTGATGAATTTACCATCCTGCTGCCGCAAATTACCAGTAATGAAGAAGCCGCCCAAGTAGCACCTAGAATTTTACAAGTCTTAGAACATCCCTTTCATCTTCACGGACATGAACTTTATGTCAGTGCCAGCCTGGGTATTGCCCTATTCAATAAAGATAGTCCTAATGCGGAAACCCTGATCCAGCACGCGGATGCTGCTTTATATTACGCCAAAGATAAGGGTAGGAATAACTACCAGTTTTATACAATGTCTCTGAGTGCAAAAACGCCTGAACTCTTGAATTTAGAGAAGAGTCTACGCTATGCCCTAGAACGGAAAGAGTTTCTCCTGTATTACCAGCCACGGGTTAATATTATCACAAGAGAAATTACAGGTATGGAAGCTCTGTTGCGCTGGCATCACCCGGAAATGGGAATAGTTGCCCCTAATGTCTTCATTCCTCTAGCTGAAGCCAGTGGGTTAATTATCCCTATAGGCGAATGGGTATTACGGGAAGCTTGTAATCAAAATAGAGCTTGGCAAGAAGCAGGCTTTCCTGCTATCACTATGGCGGTGAATCTTTCTCCCAAGCAGTTTCGTCAACCTAAGCTCATAGAAACAGTAGTTAAGATTTTAGAAGCTACAGGATTGGAGTCACAATATTTAGAGTTAGAAATTACAGAAACAACAGCTATTGAGGATCTGGACTTTACCAGAACTGTACTGAAAAAGTTGGAGCAAATGGGCTTACTCCTCTCCATTGATGACTTTGGTACAGGCTATTCTTCTCTTTCCCGTCTTCAGGTGTTACCATTCCACAATCTGAAAATTGACCGGTCTTTTATCCAAGAATTGGCGATTGATGATAAAGTAGCTCATATCATCAAGGCTATAGTTGACTTAGGACGCAGTTTGGGGTTAAGACTGATTGCTGAAGGGGTAGAAAAGTCTGAACAACTAGATTTCTTGAGGTCAATTAATTGCGATGATGTGCAAGGATATCTGTTCTATAAACCTCTTTCTGCCCAACAAGCTACAGAACTAATTAAAGAAGGAGTCAGTAGTTCCAGGAGTCAGGAGTCAGGAGTTCAGGAATAGGCTATCAACTCTCAACTCTCAACTATCCATAAGCAACAGATTTTAACTTTTGGAAATTCTTATGAACCGTTCAAAAATAGTCGCTATTATTACAGGTGCAATTTCTATACTTTTAGCTATAGCTTATCTAATTGTTGTCCAAATCCTTGACTATCGGGATATGAAACCCGCCCCTATTAGCCAAATAAACTCATCAGCACTAGTTATAGCAGAATTCCGTAGTCAGGAATTATAGGAGTCAGAAGTCAGCAGTCAGAAATCTGGAGTTATTTGACGTTGACTTTTGACTTGATTTGTCCCCTATTCCCGATTCACTGCTTGAATCATTGACTTAAATCAATAGTTATTATTTGATAAACCAATCCATAGAAGTATAAGAATAAATTAGATAAAATATCGTGGATTTATCTAGTTAACTAATTCCCATTTGCTCAATATAACGGTAAGCTATATCTAACAATATTAAGCAAAGATAAATTTGCGCTATTTTTCTTAGCTTAATATTATCAGGGATCAACGCTTGTTGATGCTCAAACAATAATATTTTATGCAAATATAGAGGTAACTTCATGTCTCAATACCTGCTAGAGACCGTTTGGCTGGTCCCTTGCTATGCTTTATTAGGTGGGGTTTTAGCTTTACCTTGGTCGCCGGGAATAATTAGGAAAACTGGACCTAGACCAGCAGGTTATGTCAACTTAGTAATGACATTTTTGGCATTTTTACATTCTGTCATTGCTTTTGGGGCAACTTGGAATCATCCTGCCAAAGAAGTATTAATTCCTTGGTTATCCACCGCAGGTTTAAACCTGACCATTAATTTAGAACTTTCTCCAATTAGTGTGGGGGCATTAATTGTTATTACAGGCTTAAATTTCCTTGCCCAAATTTATGCTGTGGGTTACATGGAAATGGACTGGGGTTGGGGACGTTTCTATTCTTTATTAGGATTATTTGAAGCTGGTTTATGTGCCTTAGCTTTATGTAATAACCTGTTCTTCAGTTATGTCATTCTAGAAATTCTGACTTTAGGAACTTACCTATTAGTCGGTTTATGGTTTAGTCAACCTTTGGTTGTTACAGGTGCGCGAGATGCGTTTCTCACCAAACGGGTAGGTGACTTATTCCTATTAATGGGAGTTTTAGGACTATGGACTTTAGCAGGAACTTGGGATTATAAAGATTTAGCAATATGGGCGCAAACTGCCAACGTAGACCCCACAATTATTAATTTGGTTTGTTTGGCTTTAATTGCTGGTCCAATGGGTAAATGCGCTCAGTTTCCCTTGCATCTGTGGTTAGATGAAGCAATGGAAGGACCTGTTCCCAGTACCATTTTGCGTAACTCAGTGGTAGTTGCGACTGGTGCATGGGTGCTGATTAAATTACAACCTGTATTTAGCTTATCTCCCATAGCTTCCTCCGCAATGGTAGCTATTGGTGCGGTGACAGCTATTGGTGGTTCATTAATTGCGATCGCTCAAATTGACATCAAACGCTGTTTATCTTATTCTGTCAGTGCTTACATGGGCTTAGTGTTTATTGCCGTAGGCACACAACAGGATGAAGCTGCATTATTATTAGTCCTCACTCATGCTTTAGCAGCCGCACTTTTAGTCATGAGTACCGGAGGAATAGTTTGGAATAGCGTCACCCAAGACGTTACCCAACTCGGTGGTTTATGGTCACGTCGTCCCATTTCCGGTTTAGCATTTATTGTGGGAACATTGGGGTTAATTGGTTTTCCACCTTTAGGCAGTTTTTGGGCATTAGTAAAATTAGCTGATGGTTTATGGGGAACACACCCTTGGTTAGTAGGAATAATTATTGCCGTCAACGCGTTAACCGCCTTTAGCTTAACCAGAGAATTTAGTTTAATCTTTGGTGGTAAACCTAAACAAATGAGTGAACGTTCACCTGAAGCTATTTGGTTGATGGTTTTACCAATGATGGTTTTATTCGGCTTTGTTTTACATCTGCCTTTAGTGTTGCAAAGTTTATCTTTACTACCCAGTTGGGCAACATTAAATAAAGATGTGGCACTGCTGTTAATTTGGTCAAGTATTTTCGGTTGTAGTATTAGTGCAGTCATTTATTTAGGCAATATTCCTAAACCAATTCGCTTACCCTGGCAAGGTTTACAAAACTTACTTGCTTACGATTTTTACACCCCTAAACTTTACAAAGTTACCATCATTTTTGGTGTTGCCCAACTTTCCAAATTAGCTGATATGGTTGACAGATTTGTAGTTGATGGCATTGTCAATTTTGTCGGGTTATTCTCGCTTTTAGGTGGTGAAGGTTTGAAATACAGCACCAATGGACAAACCCAATTTTACGCCTTCACAATTTTATTAGGAGTCGGTATTTTAGGAGCTTGGATGACCTGGCCTTTTTGGGGTATACAGTTTTTAGATTTAGTCTTTTAAATTCATCCGATTTAGATGATAATTAACCACCATGTAAAATCAATAATTACAGCACAGCCTTCAAAAATCTTGCACCTACTTTCCTATGTCTTAGCCTCAAACCTTTGATTTATATGGGTTTTACATTTATTCAGCAACCCCTAATTAGTTCCCTAAATGGGTAAAAGGCAAGATAAACCAACCAATTACCAATTACCAATTATGTTGAGTGTTTTAATTTGGTTGCCAATTATTGGCGCTGCAATTCTCGGATTTTTACCAGATACAGTAATTCCCAAAACTAGAATTAGACTGGTATCTTTAACTATCTCATTCGTTACCTTATTGTGGAATCTTTTCATTCTCCTAAAATTTGATCTGAATAGTCCAGGGATGCAGTTTCAAGAATATCTACCTTGGAACGAAACCCTTGGTTTAAGCTATCAATTAGGGGTTGATGGGTTGTCTATTTTAATGTTGCTATTAAATAGCCTGTTAACTTGGATAGCAATTTATAGCAGTAGTCAGAATACCGAACGCCCTAAACTTTTCTATTCACTGATTTTATTAGTTAGCGGCGGTGTTGCTGGTGCTTTTTTGGCTGAAAACTTACTTTTGTTTTTCTTATTTTACGAGCTTGAATTAATTCCCTTTTATTTATTAATTTCCATTTGGGGAGGAGAAAAACGCGCCTATGCTGGGATGAAATTTCTGATTTATACCGCAGTTTCAGGGGCATTAATTCTGGCTACATTCTTGGGCATGGTATGGTTAAGTGGTTCTCATAGTTTTGCCATAGACGCAGTTAATACCCAAAATATTTCCGCAGGAATGCAACTGTTATTATTAGCAGGAATAATATTAGGTTTTGGCATCAAAATTCCCTTAATTCCTTTTCACACCTGGCTACCTGATGCTTACGTTGAAGCTTCTGCACCCATCGCTATTTTATTAGGTGGAATTTTAGCTAAGTTAGGAACTTATGGACTGTTGCGTTTTGGGTTTGGTTTATTTCCTCAAGCATGGAGTATAGTAGCACCAACCTTAGCAATATGGGGCGCTGTGAGTGCAATTTATGGGGCGGTAATTGCGATCGCTCAAAAAGACATCAAACGCATGGTAGCATATAGTTCTATCGGTCACATGGGCTATATTTTACTAGCAGCAGCTTCTAGTACCAACCTGGCCTTAGTTGGTGCAGTCGCGCAAATGTTTAGTCATGGTTTAATTCTTGCTATTCTCTTCCATTTAGTGGGAATTATAGAAGTTAAAGTAGGAACAAGAGAACTCGATAAACTCAATGGTTTAATGAGTCCTATTCGCGGTTTACCTATCGTTAGTGCTTTACTCGTTTTAGGTGGTATGGCCAGCGCCGGTATTCCTGGTTTAACAGGTTTTATTGCGGAATTTATCGTTTTCCAAGGTAGTTTTTCCACCTTCCCCATCCCCACATTATTGTGTGTAGCTTCTTCTGGTTTAACTGCTGTTTATTTCGTTATTCTTCTCAACCGCACCTGTTTTGGTAGACTCAATAACGACTTAGCTTATTATCCCAGAGTAGTTTGGGCGGAAAAAATTCCCGCATTAATATTAGCTTCCCTCATTCTTTTCTTAGGAGTACAACCCACCTGGTTAGTGCGTTGGAGTGAAACCACAACCAACGCAATGGTAGCTACTATTCCTACTCCTGAAAAAACCGTAATTTCTCAAGTGGCATTGAAGTAATGGAAGAAGGAGTTAAGAATACAGAAGTTGCAGGAGTATGGCTTACGGCACGCTGCGCGAACGCTATCAGAATCAAAAATCTCTAAATTTCAGCAACTAATTCATTCTGTTAACTCCTTTTTTACTCCCTTCCCAATATAAGAATACCAATTGAATGAACCACGAAGGCACGAAGAACACGAAGGAAGAGAAGAATAAGAAGAAGAAGAAAAGGAAGAAGATAGATAATCTAGTACATTTATTAACCTCTTAAATCTCTCTGCGTCTCTGCGTCTCTGCGTGATAAAATCATAAATATAGGAAACCAAAATGGTACAAACTCCCGATAAACCAATCACCAAACTACCACCTTCAACCCACGAATTTGCCGATATTATTCATCGTTTAGAAGCTGGTGGTTCAATGCTGCCAGATACACCAGAAAATTTAATGCAAATCATCGGTATTTATAAAGCTTACGCAGTACCGATGGATTTTTACTGGCGCGATTTATTGTACATTGGTGAAAGAGTTTTTTTAAATCCTCTTCCTGCTTTTAAATACTTCTTACCTCAAGAATATTTAGACTTACATAATCATTATGCTGGTGATGATGCTGATTTAAGAATTTGGCGCGGTGAAGCTACAGCACATCCTGAACTTTTGGCATTTATGGAAAAAGGCGAAACTCGCAAAATGCCAAAGTTATTACATCATTTATTCCATGACAGAATTAACATGGAATTTGCGGAAGCTTGTATGCAAGCTATGTTATGGCATCGCAAAATGTACGCCCCAGTAAATCAATTTGATGCCTATTTAGATTCAGACGAATATAGAGCTAATGCTGATAAAGCAATTAAGGCTTACTTTAAGAAAAATCCCTTAATGTTGGGACTTTATAAACTGTTCCCTGATATGTTTTTGGAACAGTGTCGGATGATGTCTTATTATGCCAACTTAGGACTTTTCTGGGAAGTGATGGCACCGGTATTTTTTGAAATGTCGGATATTTACGATGAGGGCGGTTTTAAAGGTGTACCAGATGCTATGAATTTCTTAATTAATGGTATCTTTGCGATTGCCGGTCGTCCCATTTATCATCATGTTTATGTTGATGGTGAATGTTATGAAGTCATTCCCAAATCTAAAGGTTTTACTTGGTTATATGAAGCAGCTTTACCCTATGTAGAAGCTGTATTTTACCGGACTGCACCATTTAGAGGTACAAAGTCTTATAATGCCCAAGCAGGACAAGTTCCAGAAGATCAAAAAGACTTCCATTATGGTATTCTTTATGCTGATGTATTCCCTGTAGGAACTGCGGGTATTCCACCAACATTATTAATGCAGGATATGTTGCATTTTCTCCCCCAATATTTAGTTGATTCTTATAAACAACATTGTCGGGGTGAAGATGATATGTTGATTCAGTTGGGTGTGACTTTCCAACGTTCAATGTATAATGTAACTTCTGCGGTAATTCAAGCTTTAAGAACTGCGTTGTTATATCCTTTAGATGATCCCAATCCTAAGCATTTACAGGCAAATCGGGAATTTTTTGAAATGCAGTTGAATCGCTTTACTCGTGCTGATTATGGTATGAGAGATGCGGCGAAATTGCGGAGTATTCAAAGTCAGGATTATAGATGATCCCCCCAACCCCCTTAAAAAGGGGGCTTTTTTATGAATAACTACCATTACCAGTAATTTAAAATGTTTTGCTGCCAGTATATTTACTATATACGTAAAGTGTATTAGGGTTATAGAATTTAGTTAATATCCACTTATATCTAGTTACGAAAAATGCTGTCAAATTTTAAAAAGGCTGCTGAAAGTATAGTTCAAGCAGGAGGTAATTTAGCAGATAGCGAAGATGCAAAAGCTATAGGTGCTATAGGTGCTGCTTCATCTGCTGCTGCTGGGTTAGGTTCAATCACAGTAGCTACAGTTACAGCTTCTGCACCAGGAATATTGGGTGTTATAGGATTGACTACTACAAGTGTTGTTGCTCTTCCTGCTGCTGGTATTGTAGCTGCTGCTGGTTTGGCTGGTTATGGAATTTATAAGGGTGTACAGCTGGCACAAGGTAATAAAGGTTCAGCAAAATAATCATATTCATTTCCTCTTCTCTTGTTCCCACCTTTTTAAGGGGGGTTAGGGGGGATCATCACGAATGTATAAAAACCATGCCTAGACAAAAAAACTTACTTGAATCAGATTTTCACTTACCCTACAACCAAAAACTTGTAGAAAGGGCAAAGGAACTGAGAAAAAACATGACACCCGCAGAGAAAAAGCTGTGGAATGAATACTTGAAAAACTTTAAATTTCGCGTTTTTAGACAAAGACCTATTGATAATTTTATTGTTGACTTTTATTGTCCAAGTTTGAAATTAGTGATTGAGGTAGATGGTGATAGTCATTTTACACCTGAAGGTCAAGAGTATGATTTAGAAAGAACAAATATCTTGCAAGGATATGGTTTAAGAATAGTGAGATTTACTAATAATGAAGTGTTAAATAATTTTGAAAGCGTGTGTCAAATAATAGAAAGATCCCCCTAAATCCCCCTTAAAAAGGGGGACTTTGAAGAATAAGATACCCCATTATTACCCTTTAGATAAGGGTGAATTTGAAAAATTTAGCCGACCTTTTTAGGAGGACTTTGTGAATAATTCTTAGCCCCCCTTTTTAAGGGGGGTTGGGGGGATCTAAAACAAAATTGAGATTGTCAGTTGCACTACAAAACTCTATTCAACAGTGGGTTAGGGTGGACTTGATGCAATTAAAAAACCTCAATTTGGTGTAACCCTGTGTCTAATTTAGAACTGTACCAATATCTTCCTAAACTTCCTGACGCTGCACTGCAAGAATTTACAGAATGGTGTGTTTTAGAACAAGCAAAAGCCGCAGGATTAGAATTTAAACCTGATGCAACTAAGTTGAAAGATTTAGCACCAGGAGATTATTTGAAACAGCTAATTGATCAATTCATGAAAGTGAAACCAGACCCCATTAGAGCAGGTTTAGTAGCTGTGATTGCGGGAAAACAATCTGATAAACATAATTTGTCTGGTTTAGCAGCTATTGTTGATTTTGTTGCACTTTATGTTAAGTTTTTAATTCCTAAAGATGGTACTGACCCAGAACAAGCAGAAGCAATATTAGCGAAAGCATCACAACATCAGTATGAGCAACTGACTCAAATTGCTAAAAAACATGATGTGGCTTTATAGTCAGGATACTTGTAAAATCAGGAATCAATAGATATAGCATAAGTTCAAATCCCCGACTTTTTAGAGAAGTAGGGGATTTTATATTTATCAGTTAGGTTAGTTCTGATTTCTGAAAGGTTACTTTAATTAAATGTTTTCTTAAGTATTTTCTCGTTAATGCCGAGATTTCCCTGTAACCCACCTGTATGTATTAATAGTATTTTCCCTGGTTGAAAAAATCCTTGCTGTAGTAAGTTAATGACTCCATAAAACATTTTTCCCGTATATACGTAATCTACGGGTATGTTATGTTCTTGTGTAAATTTTTGGCAAAACATGATTAATTCTTGATTAAATTTTGCATAACCTCCAAAATGGTAATCATATAGTAGTTGCCAAGGTGCAGGATGAGGAACGGGTGCAGGTAAACCAGATGTGAGATAATTATGTATTAAATTTTCAATTTCCGCTGCTAAAAATTGTCCACCTTTTAATACAGGAAAACCAATAATTCTCTGTGGTGAATGTAATGATAAGGCGATACCAGCCAGTGTTGTGGCTGTCCCACAAGCTAGGCAAATAGTATTAAATAATGATTCTGAATTATCCATTATTTCTGTACAACCACGTACACCATTTAGGTTACAACCTCCTTCGGGAATGATAAATACTTCACCAAATTGTTGTTTTAAGTCTTCCTGTAGCTGTTTAGTGTGGCGTTGTCGGTAGGTTGTGCGATCGCAATAAACTATCTGCATACCTTGTTCTAGGGCAAAACTCAATGTAGGATTGAGAGGTAAAGTTTCTTCTCCACGAATCATCCCAATAGTGCGGAAACCAAAAAGATTACCTGCGGCTGCGGTGGCAAAGATATGATTAGAATAAGCACCACCAAAAGTAAGTAGGGTTGAACAATTTTTTTCCTTGGCTGACAACAGGTTATATTTCAGCTTGAACCACTTATTACCATTAACCTGTGGGTGCATGAGATCAAGACGTAAAACATATAGCTCAACACCAGCATTATCAGCTATTTGATTATTAATTTTTTGTACAGGTGGGGATAAAAACATTGACGACTTTTGCATCACAAGTTAAGCTTTGTGGGAATGGTAGAAAATAACAAATCTGCAAAAAAACTATCAGACGGTTTATGGCTAAAGTTTTTGACTCTATCACAGAAGAATTGCAAAAATTTATTGCAAATCAGCAGATGTTTTTTGTTGGAACTGCGCCTTTAAGTCCTACAGGCCATGTTAACATTTCTCCTAAAGGCTTAGAAAGCTTTCGTATTCTTTCAGATCATCGCGTTGCTTACTTAGATTTAACAGGTAGTGGTAATGAAACTTCTGCCCATCTGTTAGAAAATGGCCGAATTACATTTATGTTTTGCGCTTTTCAAGAACCACCTTCTATTCTCCGTCTTTATGGACAGGGAAAAACTATTTTACCTACTGACGCTGAATGGGATTATTTTTACTCTTTCTTTCCTGACATCCCCGGAACTCGACAAATAATTGTTGCGGATATTGATCGGGTACAAACTTCCTGTGGTTTTGCTGTGCCACTGTATGATTATCAAGGACAAAGAGAAACTTTAGTTAACTGGGCTATTAAGAAAGGTGAACAGGGAATTAAAGAATATCATCAGCAGAAAAATTTTGTTAGTATTGATGGTTTGTTAACACCTTTGTCTCAAGTTCATCATCAAAAGTGAGTTGATGAATAGATGATTATGGTTCAACATAAAAGATGATTCAAAGTTCCATCATAAAAATTCCCCCCTTTCTCAAGTAGTTAAGGGGGTCTAAATTCCTGGTGGAAATTAGATATTTAAATCACGCAAAGCTAAACGAATTTGTTCCATACGTCTGCGGTTGACACCAAGATCCGACTCTCCCACGCGAGATGCTGAACGGATATGAATTACTGACTCATCTGCTGGTAAATAAAATTCTACATCATCCACAAATTTGAAAATGCGGCTTTTAGAAAGAGCATGGATATAATTATCTGTTTGTTCTACAACTTCTGTCCGGGGAACAACAGTGAGAACTTTGAGTAAGGTTTCTTTTGCTTGATCATGATCTACATGATAGGTAATTGGATCAATAGCGTGTTTAGTATCAGCATTTTGACTAACAACACAGTTGTCTGAAGTTGGACAAGGACTAAGATAACCTGACTCAACCCCTAAACCAGTAGCCCAACTAAGCCCAGGAAGTATTAAACTAATGGTCAGGGTTAAGAATATTGTCAAAATACTACTCTTGAGTCGTTGTGAGAATGCTGTGCGATGGTACATTATCAATTTACTCCTTGACGATTTAGGTTTTATTGATGTATCTAATAATTATCAACCAATGGGTGCATTTTGAGTACACTAATTTAAATTATCAGGAAAATAAAAATTTAAATGTCAAATTTATTCAACTGGCAATCATTGATTTTATTAGGGATTACTACATATCATCAAATTACCAGCTTTCAAGAAAATTCCAAAATACCACCTATAGGAAAATTGATTGATGTCGGTGGACATAAATTACATTTCTATTGTGCTGGTAAAGGAAAGATCACAATAATTGTAGATCATAGTCTGGGGGGAATTGATGGATATTTCTTGGTAGATGAATTAGCGAAAATTTCACGAGTTTGTATTTATGATCGTGCTGGTTATGGTTGGAGTCAATCAAGTTATAAACCTCGTACCAGTGAACAAATAGTTAAAGAATTACGCAGTTTGTTGAAAAATGCAGAAATTGAACCGCCATACATTTTAGTTGGCAATTCTTTTGGTAGTTATAATATGCGTCTTTATGCTCATCTGTTCCCGGAAGAAGTTTTAGGTATGGTTTTAACAGATGGTTTGCATGAAAAACAGATGTTATCAATGTCATTGAGTCTGCAATTATTGAAGTTATTTTTTACAGTTTCTTTTTTAATTGCTGCTCTTGGTGCTGCTTTAGGAATTGTGAGATTTTTAGGGATAATAGGTGTATTTGAAATTCTCAAAAAAGAATTACGTCCGTTTCCAAGAACTACATTAAAAATCGTGAAAAGCTCTTTTTATTCTGGAAGACATTGGTTAACAATGTTTCGAGAAATGTGGAGTTTAAATAATAGTGGTCGTCAATTAGAAAAAGCTAATAATTTGGCGAATATGCCCATTATTAATATTAAAGCTGCTACATTTCTTAAACCTAGTTTGGGAAGGTTTTATTTTTCAATTTCACCAGCAGATAAACTGCGCGATGCTATACAATCTAATTTGCTTTTACTTTCCACTGACTGTGAACAATTATTAGCTGAAAAAAGTGGTCATTTTGTTTGGATAGACCAGCAGGAAGTAATTTTAGCAGCAGTGATAAAAATTTTAAATAAAGTAGAAAAAGCTGAATATTAACTATAATAGCCTGGATATTGTTGATAAGTGTTGACAACAATTTCTGACTAATCTTTTGTTGTTATTGTCCTTTGCAGTTTCATACTTCTACTATGTCTACTCAACGCATAATTCAAAGCATATATACCGATGGTGCTTGCACCGGCAACCCTGGTCCTGGTGGTTGGGGTGTTGTTGTTTACTTCAATGATGGTTCAATTCACGAAATGGGGGACGCATCACAGCACACCACCAATAATAAAATGGAAATGCAAGCGGCGATCGCTGCCCTAGAATTCTTTACCACATCTGGACAAACTCAACCCATCACCCTTCACACTGATAGCGAATATCTCATTAACAGTGTTACCAAATGGATGCCAGGTTGGAAAAAGAAAGGCTGGAAAAAGTCAGATGGAAACCCAGTCCAAAACCAAGACCTGTTAGAAATTCTCGATCAACTTAACAGCAAACTCGTAAAATGGCAGCACGTGCGCGGCCATTCTGGTAACATAGGTAACGAAAGGTGTGATGTGATTGCTCGCTCCTTTGCCAGCGGACAAATTCCATCTCTTCAACAATTATCGCCTGTAAATCCTTACCCAACCTTAACTAACACAAACGAAATCAATGTAATAAAAGTATCTGATTCTCCATTAAACTCTACAAAAATTAACGAAAACATTTCGGAAAGCAGAACTTTTTCATCAGACATAACCACTATGGAAACATCTACAGCGTCAGCTGGAACCACAAACGACGGAAAACCTCCTGAGATGAGGATTTTGCAACTCCGCAACTTGGTTGAAACTTTGCGAGTTGCTGACGAAATTGCCGAAAAAGGCTATTTAATCACTAGTTCCGAACTAGCAGATTTAATGGATGTCCACGCTAGTGCTGTCACCAGTCGGGGAGATCAGTGGCGTTGGCGAAATTGGATAGTTTCACGGGTACGACGTGAAGGTAATCAAATTCTTTGGGAACTTGAAAGAGGTGATCAAGTGGAAAATGATGCTGACTAAAGATAATTCATTACCACTGAGGTGCAGACGCAAGTAAATCTACAATTGATTTGGCTGCTAAAGGTTTGGAAAATAGATAACCCTGACCAAAATCGCAGCCTAAATCTCTTAATTGAGCCAATTTTTCCGGTGTTTCTATACCTTCAGCGATCGCTTTCATTTCACTTGTATGTGCAAGGTTAATGATAGTGGCAATTAAACCTGTAGTTCTGGGATTTGATTCTAAAGTATTGATGAAACATTGATCAATTTTGAGGATATTCACCGGAAATCTATGCAAATAGCTTAAAGAAGAGTATCCTGTGCCAAAATCATCAATAGATAATTGAATTTGGCATTTTCTCAGTTGTTGTAAAATTACTGCTGCGGCTTCACTATTTTCCATAATCGCACTTTCAGTAATTTCTAGTTTTAAGTTTTGTGGATTTAATTGATTTTCTCGCCAAGCTTGATCAATTATTGCTAATAAATTCGGCTGAGAAAATAATCTAACTGAAAGATTAACGCTCATGGAAATGTCTTCATCAATGACTTTTTGTTCTTGCCAGTTACGCAGTTGACGACAAGCTGTTTGTAATACCCAGGTATCTATAGCTGCAATTAAACCAGTTTCTTCTGCAATGGGAATAAAGTCCCCAGGAGAAACCATACCTAGCGTTGGATGTTGCCAGCGAACAAGGGCTTCAAATCCACTAATTCTACCTGTAGATAAACAAACTATTGGCTGATAATAAACGATAAATTCTTGGCGTTTAATTGCTCTTTTTAAATCATTTTCCAATTGTAAAAGTTTAATTGCTTCTTGATACATATCATGGGTAAAAACACAATATCTAGACTTACCTTGTGATTTAGCCCGATACATTGCCGTATCAGCATCTCGCAGTAATTCTTGAGGATTATGATAATTTTTATTACCTAAAACAATGCCGATACTCGCACTAATAAATACCTCAGTTCTAGATAATTTAAAAGGGCTAGAAAGTTCTTTTAAAATCGTGTCTGCGACTATTTTTGCATAGCTAATATCTGTAACTTTATCTAAGAAAATAGCAAATTCATCACCACCTAATCTAGCGAGAATGTCACTATCTCTCATTAAATTTTGCAATCTCTTACCAATAGCAATCAATAATTCATCTCCTACCAAATGTCCCAGAGAATCATTAATAATTTTAAAGCGATCGCAATCTAAAAATAAAATAGCAAACTGATAATCCGATTCAACTTGAGCCAGCTTAAGTGCCTTATCTAAACCTTCCATAAATAAAGTACGATTAGATAAATTAGTCAGTGGATCATGTAAAGCTCTATGTAATAGTTGACTTTGTAATTGTTGCCGTTCGTATAGTTCTCGCTTCAGTTCTTGATTAGCTAATTCTAGCTGCAAAGTGCGCTCTTTAACTCTTTCCTCTAATTCTATATTTAGATTTAAAATTTTTTGTTCTGCGTCTCGCAGTGATAGTTGATTTTTGACGCGAATTAAAACTTCTTCCCCGTGAAATGGTTTGGTAATATAGTCAACACCACCAACTTCAAAAGCTTTAACTTTATCTAAAACATCATCTATAGCACTTAAGAATATGACGGGAATTTTTTTAGTATGTTCATTAGACTTTAATAACTGACAAACTTCATATCCATTCATTTCTGGCATCAGAATGTCCAATAAAATTAAATCTGGTAAAAGATTTTGACAAGCTGTTATAGCCATTTGCCCATCTAAAGCTTTGCGAACAGAATAACCCTGTTCACTTAAAATTGTGGCTAAAAACCGTAAGTTATCTGGTGTATCATCAACTATGAGAATATCTTTTTTATCAGTGTTAAAATTAGATGTTTTACTCATCGTTAGTTTGGGTCAACTGCATAATTTTTTTGAATTGGAAATTTAGTGTTAATTCCCTAATAGTATTAGCTAAAATTTCATTTTCTGGAGTTACTTGGGCAATTAATTCTAAAATACTTTCATCGCTACATTGAGCAGCAGCAGTATTTAACTGTCTCCGCCATTCATCGGACATTGTTAATAATAGAGCAACTAATTCTGATTCGGAGATTTTTGGATGATTTTGAGTGGGAGAGTTTAGTTCATTACTATGCTCTTCATAGATATATTGTACTTCTAGATGTTGGCTAATTTTCTCTAATAAAATTGCTTCTCGAAAAGGTTTAGAGACAAAATCATCACAACCACAAGCTAAAATAGCTTGGCGATTTTCATCAAAAGCACTGGCAGTTAAAGCGACAATTTTAGTAGCTTGACCTTGAGGTGTAGCTTTAATCTTTTGTGTAGCTACAAAACCATCCATTACAGGCATTCGCATATCCATAAAAATTAAATGTGGCTGCCAAGTTTGCCAACAATTCACTGCTTCTTGTCCATTTGTAGCTTCACGGATACTAAAACCAATGGCTGTCAGTAATTTCGTTAATAATAGACGACTATCTTTCACATCATCAACAATTAAAATTCGATATTCGGGTTGATTAGGTGCTAAAGTAACGGCTGTATAATTTAAATATTTGATGGGAAGTTCGTTAGCATTAGCTTCATGAATTGGAATCTCAAAAGTAAATAAACTACCATTACCTAGACGACTGCTAACTTTAATATCTCCTCCCATTAGTTTTACATATTTGCGACTAATAGCTAAACCTAATCCTGTGCCTTGTTTATATTGACTACCTTTAGCTGTTTGTTTAAAAGGTTCAAATATTAATTTAATTTCTTCAGCATCAATACCACAGCCAGTATCTTCTATTTCAAAAATCATTTGGTAATCCGCAATTGGTAATAAAGTTTCTGTGTTTTCTTGTTGCTCAATTTTCACAGCTTTAATTCTCAATTTTACCATACCTTTTTCAGTAAATTTGATGGCATTTCCTAGTAGATTGAGTAAAATTTGTCGCAATTTACCTTCATCTGTACACACATAGTTAGGTATGTATTTATCATAGTTAAATATAAATTGCAAGCCTTTAGATTCGGCTCTTAATTGCAGCATTTTGTATAAACTATCAAGAAAAGCCATTAAATCAAAGCTGTTTTCATGAACTGTAGTTCTGCCAGCCTCAATTTTTGACACTTCTAAAATATCATTAATCAGTGTCAGCAAATGTTCACCAGCACGATTAATAATTCCTATTTCTTCATGATGTTCTGTAGATAAGGAACGATCACGACTCATGATTTGTGTAAAACCAAGGATAGCATTGAGTGGAGTTCTCAATTCATGACTCATATTCGCCAAAAATTCTGATTTAGCACGGTTGGCTGCATCTGCGGCTAATAATGCCTGTTGTAGTTCTATTGATTGTTTTTGAGTCCGTTCAAGTAATTCAGCTTGTTGCAAAGCGACTCCCAACTGATTACCAATTTGCACAACTATATTGATTTCGGCTTCCTTCCATTGTCGGGGAGTAGAATTTTGATAAATTGCCAATAATCCCCAAAGTTTCTTGTTAGAAAAAATCGGTACGATAATATAGGCTCTCGCCTGAAATTGCTGCAATAGTTTAACATAACAATCATCAAATCCAGCCTGATAAATATCCTCTACAATTCGGTAACTTGTGCCTTGGCTATAAAGACCACCTTGAGTTTTTTGTAGATAAGTATCTTGTACTAATAACGAATTTTGAGTAAAATTATCATCTTCATTTTTGCTATCAAAATATTTAACAGTACATCGCTCATTTGAAAGTGCATTTTCTTGTAATTTGGGATTATTATTTTGTTCTTCCCAGAGAGATATCCACCCACTACCTACAGACTCGGCGACAAATTTTCCACTCCAGTCAGAATTGAAACTATAAACCACGACGCGATCGCAACGGATAACTTGCCTTAATTCTGAGGTTGTAGCAGTAAAGATGGTTTTAATATCTAATGTTTGCCGCATCCGATGAATTGCTGTAGCTAATGCTTTTTCTCGTTCCGCACTCTCTCGTAATGCGGCTTGTGCTTCTCTGTCTGGAGTGATATTACTAAAAGTGCAAACTAATCGCTCTAATTTTTGATGTTCAGATAATTGGGGATCAATATTTAATAATAACCACAGTTTATCTGTTGTCGAATTGCGAGATAGACCAATGATATAGTTACGTACAGGTTGCCGTTTGATGATCACTTCTCTGATGGGTAAACTTTTGGCAGTTAATGGTTTACCATCTTCATCTAACATCTGCCAATTGAGTGCAAAAACACTTTTATTTTTTAAATCATCATCTGTCAGTAACAGGAGTTCTCTGGCAACGTGATTACTCAAAATTATTTTGCCATCAGCATCCAAAAGCAATACACCTACAGGCATTTCCTGAATTAGTAACCGAAACAATTTTTCACTTTCTTGTAATGCTTCTTGTCGGACTAATTGCTCTGCATATTGCCGAGCTAAAATTGAGGTGACTAAAGTAACAACCAGTATAAATACAATGGTAATACTGTTTTGAATTCCTATCTGGAAATTTGGCGATCGCTCATCTGTGGTCAATACAAAAAACTGTATCAACCAAATTCCAGTTATAATTGGTTCATAACTGCCAGAAATTATTTCATACATAGGAAAATCAGGCACTAGCTAGAGAAGTGCAAATGTTATAAAAATTATTACAGGGATAGCTAATAGTTAGGAATCAATATTATACTTCCTTCCTCGCCATTCTCTTGGTGTGCGGAGCGCAGATAAAAATATTCGCAACACCGCCACAGGATCAGCTAATGGAGAAAGCCAGAACAACCAACTACCCTGGGCATTTTTACGGTCATAGGAAGGCGCGATCGCCAATAATAAAGCAAAGCGAATGATCAATAAAAATATATTCAGTCCTAATAAAAGGCGCAGGGGGAGCAGGGGAGGCAGAGGGAGTAGGGGGAGAAAAGCAAGTAAGATCAATATGGGTAAACCTTGTACTGATGAAAGTAACCATAAATCACCCCAAATTTGAGCGCGGTTAGACGCATCCTTTAAATCAAGACTACGCCCCCATTCTTTCCAAGTTTCCATTGCTCCTTCATACATCCGCACCTTTAGCACCTTTGCTCCATCCAAAAACCCCACCTTAAAACCAGCAGCAGCAATATTTCGCGCCAAAGTCACATCATCACAAAAAGAACTTTTAGCACTGCTATAACCATCTACAGCTGCTAAAACCGAGCGCCGACATAAAAAACACTGTCCATTGGCCATCACCCTTTCCGGCTGTTCCGTATGAATACCCGCAGGATCAAACCTATACAACAACGTCATCAACAAAGCCGGTTGTAACCAACATTCCCCCGGATACTTAAGAATAAACTGAGGAGAAAGGGAAACTAAATCATAACCTTCTGTTTGGGCTGTTTTCACTAAACTTGCCACCAAACCAGGATGGGGTTGAATATCGGCATCCATCCCCAAAAACCACTCACTGTCTGGGGAAGTAAACAAAAAGCCATTATGTAGCGCCCAAGGACGACCCACCCAACCAGGAGGTAAAGGATCATCCGTCATCACTCTAAACCGGGGGTCCTGTTGCTGTGCAGTCTTTACCAAGTCGGGAGTACCATCTTGGGATCTGCTATCGACAACAATTACTTCTCTGACTTCATAGCTTTGGCAGCTTAACCCAGCTAACAACGGACTAATACGTAATGCTTCATTCAAAGTGGGAACAACCACACTCACACTACCCAAGATATCAGGGGTTGGTTGTTGTGGTTTCAGGGGCGGATGTCGTCTGGGTCCTTTGAGCAGCCGTGACAATAAAATTGCTGTTGCAGGTACTTGAATAAGTAGTAAAAGGAGAGAAAGAGAGCTTTGGATAATCAAGATATTTAGTAGATGCAATAGATACTATAGATAGTATAAATTATTTAATTTTCTCACAATTGGGACACGGCTTTCTCATTCTTAACCACGAATTATTTAATAGTGCTGAGTATAATATATAATTAGTTGACTCAGCACTACCGGGGTTACTTGAAAGCAACTTTAACGCCAGCAACGGAAACTTCCTTGGTTGCTGCTTCAACAGCTACAGGAGTTGCAGCGATAGGTCCTCTCAACCACAGTGCTACCGCTGGTGCAACGCCAAGTAGCACACCTAGCAATACAGGGATAGAGAAGCCAGCAGCCAAGCTCATCACTGTCGCAAAACCAAAGTTACCCAAATACACTATCAAAGGGATATTGAGTTGCGATCGCTCTAATTGAATGGGGTTATTTCTCCATAACAGCGCCGCCACTGTCATAAATACTGAACCAGTACCCATCCAGCCGGCAAAGTTTTGGTAAGGCATCCCGAAGAAAGCTCCTGGTTGTTGCCAATACCAGAAGGGAAGAGAAGTTTGGCTCATAGCTGGATCAAGTACAAAGTCCCAAGAAGTGAGCAGTAAAGCACCGAGAGCGATCGCACCTAAATGACGTACTAAGCTGGGTTTTTTATCTACCTCTAAACCAACACGCGCCAACAGATAGGAAACAAATCCTACATAAAACCAGGACAAGGGAATTGTAAACGGTACTAAACCCGCAATTTTATAACCCAAGCCACTCAAATAGCTGTAATGACCAAAAGGAAAACCTGTGCTAGTTCCCAGTAACTCACTTGTTAAAGAAATGGACACAGAAGGAACAAGAAAACACAAAGCCCGTCCCAAACCCAAAGTGCGGTAAGCATACAGGAACACACCCACTGCACCCAAAATCATATAAGCCACGCCGCCACCTGCCATGCTCCACTGCATGACAGTCTGACCAACCTCAGATAAGCTCAAAATTACTGCGGCATTAGGAATAACCAATAATATCCCTACCAGTCCAAACACCATAGACACGATATGACCAATCAGGCATACGCGCTCAATGATAAAAAGTTGTCTCATGATCAGTCCTTAACCTTCCTAAAATGTGACACGCGGCTACTCGACTGCTAATAGTTTACAAATGTTTAAGATCATAATTTAACTAATTTTTACCAAAAAATCCGGGAAGATTGAAAGTTAATTCGTTTCCGAGTTGAAAAAAAGTATAAATACTCAGAAGGCAGGAGGCAGGAGGCAGAAGGCAAAAGGCAGAAGGCAGGAAGTAATATATTATTCTCCTCTATTCCTGATTCCCAATTCCCACTCTTATGCCGATCTTGCAAAGAATTCCTTGGTTTTCCCTAACACTCTTGCTTCTCAGTTATAGTACCTTGGGCTGGGTGATATCCGAAACCAAACCCCCCTGGTTTGTGTGGGTAATACTTGTATTTGCTATCTTGCTGCTACTAGCCAGCTTGACTACTCCCTGGTCAAAAATAGCAGAGTATTACAGCATCTTATTTCAATCCAATCTCAGGAGTTTTGGTATCACTGTTTTAGCGGCCTTCCTCTTCTTTTTAATGCTCTCTTGGTTTCGGGTCTTTCTGGATACTTTACTCATGATTTCAGCGACCATCTTAGCCAAGATAGACTTTCAGGCGGCTGAGTTCAAAGCAGGGTTAACTTTTTGGGTTACTTCTTTTTTTGCACTCTCAGGTTTAGCCGCAGGAGCTTTATTTTCCAGGTTTATATAGGTTTCTTTGTGGTAATTCATAATTCACAATTAATTCTTCAATTATGAATTATGAATTAGTAATTATGAATTAACTTGCTACTGCTTCAGCAGCAACAGGTGGATAAACGCTGACTTTTTTGCGGGTTTTGCCATTTCTTTCAAAAGTCACAACACCGTCAACTAACGCAAACAAGGTGTCATCACTACCGATACCCACATTATTGCCGGGGTGAAACTTAGTACCACGCTGACGTACAAGAATGTTTCCTGCACGCACAACTTGACCACCAAAACGCTTTACACCAAGGCGTTGAGCATTAGAGTCACGACCGTTACGTGTACTACCCGTTCCTTTCTTATGAGCCATGATTTCCTCTTAAATTTATCTACTTTTGTTTATTATTCAGCAGCAGCTTCTTCAGCAGGACTGTTATCCACAACATTGGGACTTTCTGGAGAAATTGGTGCTTCTTGATAAGCCAAAACCTCACCATTGAGGTTGATGGAATTAATCAAAAGTCTGGTAGTTTCCTGGCGATGTCCCCGTTTTTTGCGGGTTTTCTTCTTGGGTTTCATTTTGTAGACCAGGACTTTACGACCTCTAAAGTGCCGCATCACCGTCCCTTCTACAGTTGCACCTGCCACTCGTGGCTGCCCTATAGAGACTCCGCCCTCGTGCTGCACCAGTAATACTGCGTCTATTGTAACTTTTTCATCTGGTTCGGTACTCAGCAGTTCAATGTCGTAAAACCGACCTGCTTCGACTTTTATTTGTTTACCACCAGTTTCAATAATTGCGTAGGTCATGAAATTGTCCTTGAAGTTGCCGTACAGGTAGCTGGCTTTAATCTCCTGTAGAGACTTGATTTATAGCTTTTGCCAGCTTTTGCAGTATGTCTACCTGATCCGAGCAGGAATAAGACAGACAATCTAACATATTAGATTATTCAATGGGATTGAGTCAAGTTTTTTTTGTAAAGAATTTTCGGTAGTCGTCTTTACAATCAGAATTATGTGAAAAAATCTGTTACCATGAGTAATTTAAAAAAAATAAATAGGAGTGCTATTTAAGGTTTTATGAAAAGAATTGAAGTTGAACAAAGAACGATTTTTATTGGTTTAGCAGGTAGTCACGGTTATGGTTTAAGTCGTCCTGATTCAGATTATGATTATCGGGGTGTATTTATTGCGCCTAAACGTTACTATTTGGGATTCGATAGCATAGAGCAAAAAGATAGCGGTTGGGATGAACCAGGTATATTTCCGTTTATAGATGGTAATCAAGATACAGTTATTTATGAATTAAGGAAAGTTCTGCATTTATTAGCAGGTGCAAATCCCAATGTTTTAGAATTACTCTGGTTGCCCACCTATCCGATTTTAACAGATGTGGGACAGCATTTAATTAACCACAGAAAGCTATTTTTAAGTAAGAAAGTTAAACATACTTATTCCGGTTATGCTTTTGCACAAATCAAAAAAATGGAAACCCATCGCAAATGGTTGTTAAACCCACCTGCGAAAAAACCCATACCGTCGGATTTTGGTATAGCAGATGAACCACCATTGAGCAAAGATGAACTCAATGCTTTTTTGGAATATCTTTATTTATTAATTAGGGGGAAAATTGAATTTTTAGAAGAAGCAGAACAGTTATACAAATTGCTGACAGCAGATATTGATTTTAAAGGGATATTAAAACAATATGCTTTAGCTGATGAAACTTTGGCATATAGCCAAAATTTAACTAATAGTCGTAAAGACTTTATTCGCTTACTGCAAAAAAGTCAAAGTTACCAAATTGCGTTAAGAGAATGGAAAGCTTATATATCTTGGCAGCAAAATAGAAATCCCGCTAGGGCTGAAATGGAAAGAAAGTCAGGTTATGACTTAAAACATGGAATGCACTGTATTAGATTACTGCGTAGTGGTTTAGAAATCTTGCAGAGAGGAGAAGTAATTGTAGATAGAAAAATTGCAGGTGATGTGGATGATCTAAAAGCTATTCTCAGAGGAGAATATACCTATGAACAGTTGATGAAAATGGCGGAAGATTTAGTAGCTCAGATGGATATTTTTTATCAACAATCAACCTTAGCACATAAACCTGATTTAGAAAAAATTAATGATTTGTGTATGGAATTAGTAGAAATGCAAGGATGGGAATAAAGGAAGCATTCAGTGAAGAATAGCTATATCCTAGACTGATGGGAAAGTTCGGTTATCTTAATAGTTGTTACATTGGGAAAATACCTGCAATGAAAGGCTCATTTTTTACTCGAAATACAAGATTAATCGCCCAAAAAATTACAGAATATTGGCACTCCTTTAATAACTGGTTTTTCAACACTCCAGCAAGAGCTATATTAGAAGCTTATCAAGCTGCACAAGAGATTAAAAATATTGAGATTGAGCAATTTTGTGGACAAAAAATCTCTCCCGACTCAGGGAATTATAGTGAAAACGTGATGGCGTTTTGGCAAGGAAATCTCAATAGGAATTTAGCTATTATCAAAGTGAGACTAGCAGAATTTCAATTAGGGCTTACCTTTGCCAATAATTCAGATCCAAGCTTATTAGAAAAGCTCAAGTTTATTGATGAGGTTATATCTAAATATAACACAGAAGTTGAACCAAATATAGAACCCTTAAACATTAATACTCAACCAGTTGAAAATCAGTCAAATGTAGTAGATAGAGATATTGTTGAGCCATCTAACACTCAAAAACTAGGTTTTTTCCCTAGTTCAATTGGTAGAACATTTAAGGTTATTACCAAAGAATTTAGACCAAAAGCAGAAGAAGAATTTGTGATAAATTATCGAATTTCTAGAAACAGGACAAGAAGAGCAATTAAATTTTTATTACTGCTAATTATTGTACCATTATTAAGCCAACATTTTTCTAAAGAATTATTAGTAAGACCTCTATTAAAAAACTTCATTCTTGAAAATAACACCCATTTTTTTTTGAATTCAGAGATGGAGGAAAAAGCACTAAATGAATTAAATAAATTCGAGAAAGAATTGCAATTTCAAAAGCTATTGCATCAAGCACCAGAACTTTCCTCAGAAGAAATTGAAGCCAAGATAAAAACTAAAGCTCTGGAGATAGCCGAAGAATTTCGCTATAAAAGTAGCAGTGCTGTCAGTAATGTATTTGCTGATGTGATATCCTTAATTTCCTTTGCTATGGTTATTGTTTTCAGCCAAAAAGATATTGTTTTTGTTCAGTCGCTTCTAGATAAAATAGTCTATGGTTTAAGCGACAGTGCTAAGGCATTTTTGATTATTTTGCTAACTGATATATTCGTTGGTTTCCACTCCCCACATGGGTGGGAAATTCTTTTAGAAGGTTTAGCAGTTCATTTGGGTTTACCAGCAAATAGAAACACCATATTTCTGTTTATTGCCACATTTCCAGTAATTTTAAACACTATATTTAAATATTGGATTTTCCGTTATCTCAGTCGTTTGTCTCCTTCAGCATTAGCAACATTAAAAGAAATGGATGAATAATTGAGAATTTTTAGGAGTGAGGAGTGAGGAGTGAGGATAATTGTAAAATTAGTATCAGTTATTAATAATTTTGTCAAGATCCCAATAATTTTTCATGAATTCCTAGAAAGATTTAGTGCAGAATTTCAGGTTATCTGCTAATAATTAGGGTTAATAATTGCTTTTGTGGTGAAAGATAAAAGTGATTACTAATACAGATGGGTGATGCAATATTAAGCATTACCTCTAGGATAAAAATCAATTTAGAAGTTTAGTTCCCGACTTAGGCTTATGAGTATCTTATTCAATCGTAAATTTCAAATTTCAACAGGTCTTGTTACCTTCTTTCTGGTTATTTTAGCTCATCAACATCTATATGCACAACCAGAAACTCAGCAACTAATCACGCAACAACAAATTACACAAACTCAACCTCAGAAACAAGCTACATCTATATTCTATTCTGTCATTGATGAATGGCAAAAATATAAATATAGTGTCAATGGCAAACACGTTTTAAAATCTGTGAAATTGCCAAATGCTAAAGTTAATTTTAATCAAGCTGATTTATTAACAGTTCTCACTAATACGAGGAAATATTTTCAAGATCACAATCAAAATGACCCTACTATCGCCAGAAATGGACTGCTATTAAGTCAAGGAGTTACAGTAGAAGACGTTCTCAAAACCTTGGATTTTATGATTACTGTCTTAGAGGAGGATATTAGCAATAATAGACCTACGCGGTTACAAGATCCTAATTTTATCAATGCTAATTTTCGAGTAATTAAATGGACTGCCTCTAATCCTGATCAACCAAAACAAAAACAACTTAGAATTACAAAATATGCTGTTTTTATTCATACTGGTTCTCGTACCAAAACATCTAAATACAATATACCAATTTATAGCTTAAAAGACGATTTAGCTGGGGATAAATTCTACACCAAATACACAAAACAAGATGTTTTGTCAGGTATTTATGAACCTGGTGGTAAAGAATTTGGTAAAGTCGAACCTTTGGCTTATCTCACCCGTGCAGGTTTAGAAGAAGCATTATTGCAGGGAACAATCTTGATTAATTTTACAGATGGTACAAAAGCATTTTTTAATGTAGATAGAAACAATGGAATATCTTATGTAAGAGGAGTAAAAGCTACAGCACAAAAGCGTTATTGGTATTTTAGACAAGTTGATCAAATTAAAGGTTATGGACATAAAATAGATGCGAAAATTTCTATTAAACCAGGTGTAACTTTTGCTGGGGATGTCCTAAATATTGGTTTAGGAAGAGTGATACTAATGGAATATAATCAAGGTGGAAGTAAGCGCCTACAAATGGGGGTAATGGCAGATACAGGAGGCGCTTTTTTACCAAATTTACATCAATTAGATTACTTAGCAGGTATTTTTCAGAATCAAAAAGAATTTAGGCAGTATATCCAAAAATTACCTGAATATGCTAACGCTTATATTTTGGTGAAGAAGTGAAAATTATTTAAGAATTCAGGAGTCAGGAGTCAGGAGTCAGGAGTCAGAAAAGAATAACGCAAGGTAACTATATTGCTTATTCACGGGTTAAAAGTTCCAAATTATGACCGTCAATGTCATAAAAATAAAAGCCACGTCCTCCGTTTCTATGGTTAATTTGACCTTTATTTTCGTGCATGGGGTCGCTACTGTATTCTAAACCAGCTTGTTTTACCCGTGCAAAAATTTCATCAAATTCTTGATCACTGACATGGAACGCATAATGATGTGATTCAAAATTTTCTCTATCAGCAAAATCTAAAGTCAGTTTATCGTTAACATGAACAGCAGCAAAGTGACCAATGGGAGACTCAACTTTTAGTCCAAAAATCTCCGCAAAGAAACGTGCTGCTGCTTCTTTGTCTTGTGCGGGTACTATGGTATGATTGAGGGTAATTGTCATTTCAAACCTCCGTTTTCAATTACTAAACTAGGTTTTGAGGCTGGAAGTTGTTATTTGAAAAAGAGAAAAATTTAAAAGGTTAATGATGTAAAAACCGCAGATTAAAATGCGGCTTTCACTCCTGTACGGGCGAACGGCCGTTCGCCCCTCCTGACTCCTGAATTCTACTTTTATGTTAATTCATTCTTCCAGTGATTTGGCTGTAACTTCAATTGCTGTTACATCAATTGTACCTTCTGGTGCGAAACGGCTAAATTGACTATTTTTTACTAATAGCTGTTCTCCGCAATTTTGACACTGCAATTGGCTATTATTTAAACCTGTTGATTCAAATCCACAAACGGGACACTTATCAGTAACTAAGTTGCGTTGTAGCCACCAGCGAAATCCGAAAAATGCAATAATTGGTATTATTAACAACAGCCCAAAAATAATTAGCAAGGAATTCACTAACCAGCCTAAGCCTAATGATGCTAATAACCAAGCTACTGCTAATAGAGTCAGCCAAGGACGGAGTTTATCAAGATTAATTTGCAAGTTATTAAGGCTCATTTCTCAAATTTTTTCTACTCTATTTTTATTTTAGTTATTATTTGTCAGTTATCAGTGGTAACAGGTAACAGGGAAAAATTAAGTCAAAAGTCAAAATTAATAACTTCTGCATCCTGACTCCTGACTCCTGACTCCTCACAATTGCAACATTTGTTGTAGACGTTGTTGAAAAGCTTCTATTCCAAAAATAGCGATCGCTTGTTCTCGCAACCATTTACCATCACAACGTTGATCATTACCTTGGAGAATTTCTATACAAGCTGCTGCGACTGCATCGGGGTTGCGGTGTGGTACTCTCCATCCTAGTTTACCATCTTGCAAGGGGTCAGCTGAACCATCATCATCACCAGATAATACTGGGACACCACAGGCCATTGCTTCTAGGTAAACAATGCCAAAACCTTCTTGAGAAGGCATAATATAGGCATCAGCTAAACGGTAGTGTAACATCAATGCTTCCGTAGGCACAAACCCAGCAAAGATCACGCGATCGCTCACACCTAAATCTTCTGCTAATTGTGCTAATCTCGGTTGGTCATCTCCACGACCAATTACTAAATATTTGACTTCTGGAAACACCTGGATAATTTGCGGTAAAGCTCTAATTGTGACATCTACACCTTTATAAATATCCCCAGACCACAACCGCGCTACAGTCATTAATACCTTGGCATTATTTAAGCCATATTTCTCCATCAGTTCCGGTGCTTTATCTCCAGGAGTAAATTTATTCCCATCAATAGCACAAGGTAACATTTGTACTTTTTTCGGGTCAATACCATTAGCAGCACAAGCTTGATCTCGACTATAACGGCTAATTGTCCAAATTTTAGCAGCTGAAGCTAAAGCACGTCTTTCTGAATTTTTTAGTGGTTCCCAGACTTCTTTACCATAAGTTAGCACAGTATAAGGAATCCCCAAAAGCTGACAAAAGGTTTGTATCAGTCCTGCTAATTTAATATGACCACAAAAAACTCTTTGCGGTCGTTTTTGCAGCAGATATCGAAGTAAAGCTAAAGCCATTTTCACCCTACCTATTTTGGCAGAGTTGCTTTTAAAATAATGAAATTTTAAATTTTCTGATGCAAAAGGATTAACACAATTAGGACTATCCCGCAACAAAAATACATCCGCTTTGCAGGTTCCGTTTAATCCTAAATAGGCGCGAAAAATATCCTTAACATAGGATTGAATTCCACCTTCAAGGGTAAAAATTTCTAAGAATACAAATAAATGATTATTAGCCACTTTAGTAATGTAAATTTCTAGATGGGGGACTGGGGACTGGGAATAAAGCAGGGGAAGCAGGGGAAGAATAACTAATGACCAATTACCAATTACCAATTACCAATTACCAATTACCTATTACCTATTACCTATTACCTATTACCTGTTAACTGTTTAAATATTCCAAATCTGTTTTTACCATGTTTTCCAAAAGTTGCTCAAAACTAACTTGCGGTTCCCAACCCAGATTATTTTTGGCTTTACTGGGGTTAGCTACTAATTGAAAATGTTCATCGGCTCGTAATAAATTAGTATTAACAATTACATATTTTTCCCAGTCCAGTCCTACAGAATCAAAAGCTGTAGCGATTAATTCCTTAACACTGTGAAGTTTACCCGTACCAATCACGTATTCTTCTGGTTCATCAGCTTGCAACATTCGCCACATAGCATTAACATGATCTCCAGCAAAACCCCAATCACGTTTAGCATCTAAGTTACCCATTTCTAGGGTTGCTGCTAAACCCAATTTAATTGATGCTACCGCTAAAGAAACTTTGCGGGTAACAAACTGAGGCGGACGCAAAGGCGATTCATGGTTATATAAAATACCACTACAAGCAAATAGACCATAACGCTGTCGGTGATGTACCATCGTCCAATGAGCGTGTAATTTTGCTGCTGCATAGGGATTTTTGGGACGGAAGGGAGTTTCTTCATCCTGGGGAGCAGTAGTCACATCACCGAACATTTCCGAACTGCTGGCTTGATAAAACCTTGTAGATAAACCAACTTGGCGAATTGCATCTAATAATCTTGTAGCAGTACCTGTGATCAGATCCAGAGTTCCCAGAGGATCATTCCAAGAGTCGGGAACAAAACTAGGAGCAGCTAAATTATAAATTTCCTGGGGTTGTAGCTGTTCGACAACAGTTAATAAACCCGCACTATCTCTTAAATCAACGGTGTAAATTTTTACTTTATCTCTTAAAATTCCCAGTTTTGACAAGTTAGGTTGTCGGTGGGGAGATACCAAGCCTACAACTCGGTAATGTTGACTAAGTAATAAATGGCTGAGATAGTAACCATCTTGACCTGTAATACCTGTGATTAAAGCTGTTTTTGCCATAAAATACTGCCGTATACTTACATATTCCGCATCTTGGAGAAGTATTTTCGAGAAGTTTCCAGAATTTACCCAAGAGGTTCTCCTTTGTAAATTGGAAACATCCCAATCAGGGATAGTTGAAGATGATATTACACCTATCACAAACTAAAATAGACAATTATAGCAGTATGCAATTCAGATATCCTCATTGCTGGCAATTTTGCCGTTAATTAACCCTACTGGTAGCGTATCTTAAAATCATGGTGCTTGGTGCTAGAAATTTATGTTTTTAATCTTACTTCATACTCACAGCAATAACAGTATCTCTAATTGATGGCTTTTATTTATGGTATTAGTCACTTTACAGGAAATGACTCGGCTGGGGGAGGTAATCATAAACTCTCCCTTAACTGTTTCATCAGATGCAACCGTCACTGAGGCGATATTGCAGATGAGTACAGCACGGGCAAGCTGTTCCTTAACAGATGATACAGATGATATTGATGCAGATAGCAATCTGTTTTTAGCAGAAGCTCGTGCCAGTTGCGTTCTAGTGGTAGATAGAACTAAGGTTTTAGGAATTTTTACTGAAAGGGATGTTATCCATCTCAGAGCCAATGGTTATCAACTGACACAGACAACCATTACTAATGTCATGACTCAACCAGTAATCACATTGCGGCAATCGGACTTTACTGATATATTTGCTGCACTCAACCTGTTACAACAACATCACATCCGTCATTTGCCCATAGTTGATGACAATGACCAATTGATCGGGCTTGTCACCCATGAAAGCCTACGTCAGATGCTGCGTCCAATTGATTTACTGCGGTTGCGTCTGGTGTCAGAAATAATGAATACAGATGTGATTTGTGCAGCACCAGAAACATCAGTATTAGACCTGACCAGGTTAATGGCAGAACATCGGGTTAGTTCAGTGGTAATTGTCGCAGCGGATGATGATACTCGTGCCATTGGGATAGTCACTGAAAGAGATATTGTTCAATTTCATGCCTTAGATTTGTCATTTGACAAAATTAAAGCCTTAGAGGTGATGAGTAGTCCTCTGTTTACCGTCAGTCCTGATGATTCCCTGTGGGAAGCGCGATCGCTCATGCAGGAAAAACAATTAAATCGGGTGGTAGTCACAGACAATCACGGACAATTATTGGGTATTGTGACACAAACTACACTGTTGCAAGCCTTGAACCCAGTGGAAATTTACAAGTTAGTAGAAACCCTAGAGCAGAAACTGTGCCGACTAGAAAAAGAAAAGCTGGAATTGCTGGAAAACCGCAATGCTGAATTAGAGCAGGAGGTAGAGAAACGGACAGCAGAACTGAGAAACCAGGCAGAAAAGGAAAAATTATTGAGTTCCATCGCTAGTCGCATCAGGTCTTCCTTAGACTTACAGCAGACACTAAATGCCATTGTTAACGAAGTGCGGACATTTTTGCAGTGCGATCGCGTTTTTATCTATCAGTTTAACCTAGATTGGACTGGTATAATTGTTGCCGAATCAGTAATTGAAAATCATGAATCTTTCCTCAACCAAGTCATTCACGACCCTTGTTTTGCAGCCAATTGGATAGATCCTTATCTTAATGGAAGAGTTCGGGTAGTAACTGATATTTATCAAGCTAACTTGGCTCCCTGTCATATTGAACTATTAGAACAAATCAAAACCCGTGCTAAAATCCTTGTCCCCATTGTTCAAGAAAGACAACTTTGGGGGTTATTAAGTGCCACCCAAAAAGATCATCCACGAGACTGGCAAGAGTTAGAAGTAAATCTCCTCCAACAGCTTGCCACACAAATAGGCATCTCTATCCAGCAAGCCGATATTTACAGACAGCTGAAAACCGAACTAGCAGAACGCAAACAAGCACAAGCTGATCTCCAGGCTTTGGTGGAAGGTGCAGCCGCAGTCACAGGTAAGGACTTTTTCAGCTTATTACTGGAGTACATTACCACCTTCTTGGGCTATCGCTACGGTCTCATCGCCACAAAAAACGGTGAATATTACCAAACTGCGGCATTTTGGGTCAACGGAAACATCCAAACTAATATCTCTGGCTTGTTAGAAGGGATGCCTTGTAATTTGACCATAAAACAAGGTAATTTTTGCTGTATCTGCGACCTCCAGCAACATTTCCCCAACGAAACTTTCAAAGAATTGGCAGCCGAGAGTTACGTGGGTGTAGCGATCAAGTCCACAGAAGGAGAGACTTTAGGTAGCCTTTGTGTATTAGATGATAAACCCTTGGTAGATGCTTCTAGAGCGATCGCTATCTTACAAGTATTTGCAGCACGAGTTGGGGCAGAATTAGAGCGTCAGCAGGCAATGACCGCACTCGAACAACTTAACCAGGAATTAGAACTCAAAGTTGAGGAACGCACAGCCGAACTGCGCCAAAGTCAAGAACGCTGGGAACTGGCACTACGAGGTAGTAATGACGGCATTTGGGATTGGAACATCAAAACCAATCAAGTTTTCTATTCCACCCGCTGGAAACAAATGCGAGGATTTGCGGATGATGAAATCGGCTCTCATCTGCAAGAATGGTCAAATCTGATTCATGGTGATGATTATGACCGGGTAATGATCGCCCTTGCAGATCACCTGGCTCACAAAACTCCCTTCTTCCAAGAAGAATATCGAGTACAGCGCAAAGATGGCTCCTATATGTGGGTGCTAGATCGCAGACAAGCTTGGTGGGATGAACAAGGTAATATCCTTCGTATGGTGGGTTCAGAAAGCGATATTACCAGTCGCAAACAAGCTGAAGCTGAATTACTTGCTATCACCAGTCTGCAACAAGCAATTTTCAATGGTATTGACTATTCCGTGATCTTCACCAACCCAGAAGGTATCATCCAAACCTTTAATGCCGCTGCGGAAAAGATGTTAGGCTACACCGCAAAAGAGGTAATTGGTAAATTTAGTCCCCTACAGTTTCATGACCAAGACGAATTGCAACAGCAAGCAGCCACTATCTCAGAAATATGGGGTAGGAATATCACGCCAGGTATGGGAGTTTTTCTCACCACAGCTATACAAGGAATTCCTCACGAACAAGAATGGACTTATATTCGTAAAGATGGCTCCCGGTTTCCGGTGTTGCTTTCTGTGACAACTCTCTACGACGATCAACAACAAATTATCGGCTTTGTCGGTATTGCTAAAGATATTACCGCTAAAAAACAAGCAGATGAAAAACTGCGCCGGACTATCAAAGAATTATCAGATTTTAAATATGCCTTGGACCAAGCGGCCATTGTGGCTATTACCGACTCTGAGGGTACTATTACCTATGCCAACGAAAAATTTAGCCAGATTTCCCAATATTCTCCCACGGAATTAATTGGTCACACCCATAAACTTGTAAATTCTGGCTATCACTCCAGGGAATTCTTTGCTGAACTTTGGTCTACTATTTCTAGCGGTAATGTGTGGCGGGGTGAAGTTAAAAATCGCAGCAAGGATGGGAGTTACTACTGGGTAGACACTACCATAGTTCCCTTTCTCAATGACCAAGGAAAACCTGTACAGTATTTAGCCATCCGCACTGATATCACGGCTCGCAAACAAGCAGAAATTGCTTTGCAAGAAAGCCAGCGTTTTGCTCAAAGTATTGCTGACAGTTCCCCTAATATCCTCTATATCCACGATTTTATCACTCAGCAAAACCTCTACATTAACCGGGAAATAACAACCATCCTGGGTTACACACCAGCGGATCTGCTGCGAATGGGGTTTGAGGTGTTACAACAAACATTTCATCCAGAGGACTTGATAGCTTACTTTGCACACCAACAGCAATTACAAACCGCAGCTGATGATGAAATTTTAGAAATTGAGTACCGTGTCCGTAATGTTGATGGTAAATGGCGCTGGCTTTCTGCCCGTGATGCCGTTTTTAAGAGAGATGTCCAAGGGCAGGTGATTCAATATATTGGTGTAGCACAAGATATTACTGAACGCAAAGAAGCGACAGCAGCTTTAGAGAAGTATGCACGGGAAGTTGAGGATCTCTACAATAATGCTCCCTGTGGTTATTATTCCCTGGACTCTGAAGGAATCATCACTGGGATTAATAATACTCAGTTGCAATGGTTGGGTTACACCCGCGAGGAAATCGTGGGACGAAAATACATTGATTTTCTCACCCAAGAAGGTCGTCAAATCTTTAATGAAAACTATCCAAAATTTAAAGAGATCGGCTTTATTAAAGATTTAGAGTATTCTCTGATACGTAAAGATGGCACGGTGTTACCAGTCCTCATCAATGCTACTGCTGTCAACAGTGCTGATGGAACTTATCTACATAGTCGCTCCACTGTTTTTGATATTACTGACCGTAGAGAAGCTGAGAAAAAACTAAAACACCAATTAACTGTGATCGAGGCCGCTGTGGATGGGATCGCTATCCTGGAAAATAATATCTTTACTTATGTCAACCAAGCACATTTGCAACTTTTTGGGTATGAACATTCCGCAGAATTACTCGGTAAAAATTGGCAACAATTATTATATTCTCTAGAAGAAAGCAGCCGCTTTGAGCAGGAAGTTTTTCCCATCTTAATGCAGCAGCGTCATTGGCAGGGGGAAGCGATCGCCACCCGTAAAGATGGTAGCACTTTCCATGAGGGATTATCTTTAACACTGACAGAAGGAGGAACTTTGATTTGTGTTTGCCGAGATATTTCTGATGTTAAAAAAGCGGAACAGGAATTACGAACAATTAATGAAAGATTAACTCTTACCAATGCCGAATTAGAACGTGCCACACGCTTGAAAGATGAGTTTTTGGCAAATATGAGTCATGAATTGCGAACGCCGCTAAATGCGATTTTAGGAATGTCTGAAGGTTTACAGGAAGAGGTATTTGGTTCTATTAACCCAGGACAACGTAAAGCGATCGCTACTATTGAACGCAGCGGTAGACACTTACTAGAGTTAATCAACGATATCCTTGACCTGTCTAAGATTGAGTCTGGTAAGCTGGAACTGCAATTGTCATCTGTGCCAGTCAAAAACTTGACTGATACTAGTTTGCCTTTTGTCCGCCAACAAGCTATTAAGAAAAACATTCGCTTAACTGTTAGCATCCCCGATCATCTGGGTGAAATTGTTGTTGATGAACTTCGCATTTGTCAGGTATTAATTAACCTACTCAATAATGCCATTAAATTCACCCATGAAGGTGGTAATATCCGATTAGAAATTAAGTTAGAAGGTGCTTACCTGGTTATTTCGGTAATTGATACAGGTATTGGTATTGCCTCAGATGATGCCAGTAAACTATTTAAACCCTTTGTGCAAGTAGATAGCAAATTAAGCCGTCAGTATAGTGGCACTGGTTTAGGACTGGCTCTAGTACGTCGCTTGGTTGAGCTACACGATGGCACAGTTGGGGTGACAAGTGAGCTTGGTAAAGGTAGTTGTTTTACCGTCAAGCTACCCTATCTTCAGCCTAGCAAGCCGGAAATGACCCATCCTACTGTCTTCCCTCAATGTAGTTTATCACCAGAAAATACAAAGGTATTAATTATAGAGGATACGCCTACAGCGGCAGAACAGGTGAAACGCTACTTAGATGAGATAGGTATGGAGGGGGTAGTTTATCCCCAAGGTGAAGGAGCGATCGCGCAAATTCTCGCACACCAACCAGCATTCATAATTCTCGATATTCAACTTCCTCATCGGTCTGGTTGGGAAGTATTACAACTAATTAAGGCTCATCCAGAAACCCAAACTATTCCTGTAATTATCTTTTCAGTAGTGGATGAGCGATCGCGCGGTATCGAATTGGGGGCGGCTGAATATTTGATCAAACCTATTATTCGTCAACAATTCCATCAGGTGATTAACCAACTGCGCCAACCTTCTATCACTACTACAAATCCAGAAAATATCACTGTTGAGGAGGTATCACCACCAAATAAACAATCACCTGTAATTTTGATAGCGGAAGATAACGAGGCTAATATTGATACCATATCGAATTATTTAGAAAGTCGTGGTTATCGTCTACTGGTGGCGCAAAACGGACAGGAAGCCATTAAATTAGCTAAAACTCATGCTCCTGATTTGATCTTAATGGATATTCAAATGCCACATATGGACGGTCTAGAAGCTACTCGTTTGATTCGTGCGGATCAAGATTTAGCTAACATTCCCATTATTGCTTTGACTGGTTTAGCCATGCCTAGCGATCAGGAAAAATGCCTTCAGGCAGGAGCTAATGAATATCTCACCAAACCTGTAAGATTAAAACAACTTACAGAAATAATTCACAATTTATTAAATAAATAAAAAATACCTATAATATGAAAACTTCTTCTATTCTCATTGTCGATGATGAACCTAATAACTTTGATGTAATTGAAACTTTTCTTTACAACGAAAATTATCAATTGTACTACGCTCAAAATGGACACAAAGCCATCAATTCTTTAGAAAGAGTTCAACCAGATGTGATTTTAATGGATGTCATGATGCCAGAAATGGATGGACTCGAAACCTGTCAGCTAATTAAGCAAAGCGCCCGTTGGCAGCCTGTTCCTATTATTATGGTTACAGCTCTGACTTCCAAAGAAGATTTAGCTCGATGTCTGAGCGCAGGAGCTGATGATTTTATTAGTAAACCTATACATGGTATGGAATTACGGTCTAGGATTCATTCCATGTTACGGATTAAACACCAATACGATCAGGTGCAGGAATTACTAAAGTGGCGAGAAGATATGGTCAATATGATGGTACACGACCTGCGGAATTCTCTCACCAGTATGGTTTTATCGGCGCATATACTCAGATATCCCAATTTACCTCCAGAAAAACAACAAATCAAAGTTAATCAGATTATTACTGCTGGAGAAGAATTACAGTCAATGATTGACGGTCTGTTGATGATGGCAAAATTAGAATCAGGGAAAATGGTTCTCAATTATTCGGAAGTAGACCTTTATAATTTGTGTCATTCAGTCCTGGAAGAATTTGCAGCGATCGCAGAAAATAAAAATATCGAATTCATCAGCGATTTACCAAAACCAGGTGGTAGTCTGAAGTTAGACTTGGCTATCTTCCGTCGCATCATCAATAATCTTGTCTCTAATGCCATTAAGTTTTCTCCTGTTAACAGTAAAATTATTTTACGTGCCAATTATCTAGAATCTGGATCGGCAAAAGTGGAGGTTGCTGACTTTGGACCCGGAGTTAAAGAAGAACTGCGAGAGAAAATTTTTGACAAATATGAAACAGGAACTATTATTAGTAATACCAATCAAACAGGTTTAGGATTGGCATTTTGCAAAATGGCTATCGAAGCTCATGGAGGCAAAATTACATTGCAGGATAATCATCCTCAAGGCTCTATTTTTACAGTTGAAGTCTCAGAAGTTGCTACAGCTGGTTAAAAAAAGGTTTGACAGAAAAAATATAATATATTCACCATTTCAGTTTTATAATGATCCTGAAGCAGCTAACAATAAGGGTAATTAAAGATGGGATGACACAGGTTTTATGAACCGATCTAAAGATTTTATAAATCCTTTAGATGTTACTTTATCTACCCTAGATTACAAGTCTGTTTTTCCTATAAAAATCACTTCGCAGACACCTACAAATTATGGATTTGTCAAATTTTACAACACTAAACAACTTAGAAGCAGCTTTCGGTGGTGAATCGATGGCAAATCGCAAATACTTGTTTTTTGCAAATGTGGCGCGTAAACTGGGTTTTTCAGACTTAGCAAAACTTTTTAAGGAAACAGCAGATCAAGAAACCGAACACGCTTTTGCACATTTTGAGTTATTACATCCAGAGCTAGTTGTCAAAGATGCAGCTAGTTTAACTGATGAACAAAAACGGGAAATTATATCTCGCTGTTTGTCTTTAGCAATTGAAGGTGAAACCTATGAATACACTACCATGTATCCTGAATTTGCTGCTGCTGCTCAACAAGACAGAGACAACCCCGCAGCCGAAGAATTTCTTAAACAAGCGCAAGAATCTGGTGAACACGCTAACACATTCCGCGCCGCAGCACACCGTTTTGGGTTGCTAAAATTCATCGAAAATTATCATGCAGATCGTTACACCGAAGCTTTGGAAGTATTAAATGGAGGACAAGCTGTAACCAGAGTAGCAGGTGAAGATCCCCAAACTCAAAAATGGATTTGTAGACAATGCAGCATGATTTATGATCCTGTTGTTGGTGATCCTGATTCGGGAATTGCACCTGGTACACCTTTTGCAGCAATTCCTGATGATTGGAGTTGTCCTATTTGCGGTGCTACTAAAAAGACTTTTAAACCGCTTGAGGAAAAAGTTGCAGCTTAAAACAATAGGTAATAAATAGCAGTCAGGAGTCAGGAGAAAGAATGAATTTTTTTCCTCTCCCCTGCTCCCTATTCCTGCCCTCACAAATATGATAACTAATCAAACAGACATGATATAAATATGCAGCTAAAAATTAGAAAAATATACAGACTTGAAGAATATTCAACACCAGATATATTCTATCATTCTTTTATTCCTACCTTGGGAATATTATTATCTATATTTGCTGGATGGGAAATAATCTGGTTTTGTTTTATATTGGGTTCATTTATTAGTATTTTAATTTTAGATATTGATAATTGCTATGAATTAATAACCTGCCATTTTAATTCCTCACTTGGTCGAATTACCTTGAAACAACGAAACATATTCGCTCAAGGAGTGATTGAACTACCACTTAATGAAATCGAAACTGTACTAATTAATTCCCATAGTTCATCTCTGACAGTAAAAAATAGATTTGGTAAAAATGTGGAAGTTGATAACCAAGTATATTGGATTGTTTTAGTGTTATATTCTGGTGAACATCGCCGATTGACTTATTATGAAACTTCTCTTTTTAGTAACAAGCAAAAAATGGTTGATTATATTTTATTTTTGAAAGAAAATACATAAAATTAATCAGCTAATAATATTGCAGATTAAAAGTAATACCATTTCTTCATGAGGCTGCGCCGAATTTCCTAACCTTGTCTTTCCTTGTCTTTCCTTCTCTGCGTCTCTGCGGTTAGTTTATCTTTAAATTGAGCGCATCTTTATACAGAATTGGTATAAGTAATCATCTACAGATTCATCCGTTTTCATATATTTAGACTACACTATAAATTTACCCCCAAAAAAGAGAGTGGGAGGAGGCATTATCAAGCGCCATTCTCTCCCACTCTACTATTTGCTGCTGAAGCGATTCAGGAATACACACATAACGCCAATCGTTAATTAGGGGGGTAATTTAAAATTAAACGATAAGGTTTCTACTGAGTGAGTATTCCTATTGCAGCAAACGATCATTTTATTTAATTGTCCGACAAACTTAACAAGAACTTTAAGCTAATTTGTTTAACTTCTTAGCAACTACCTTGCTTTCGTTTGTCTAATTTAATTTAACTTGCTTCTTGAGCCTGTGGTTGCCAACTTGGCATTTTTCTGAAATTTTTTTGATTGTTCATTGCTAACATTTGATTATAGGGACTTCTGTTAATACAACTGGTATAAGTGCCAGGTAAAAACAAAGAGACTGTTAGTAAAGCAGTAGGGGGTAAGACCCGTCAACCGCATTTACATTTGATGGCAGTGGCTTTTAACCCAGTTGATTTGTGAGTTGATAACTTATTTCCAAATCAGTTTACCATGCAACATAAATTGTTTTGTATGAGGGGTTTAACCCTTTCTTAATCAACTATAGCAGTATGCAGTTGAATGAGATACAAAATTATCTGGGAAATCTATACACTAAGAGACTTTCAACTCTGTTCCTTGTTAAGAGTTCCCTGTTCCCTGCCTCCACGACAAGACTTTTATGTTTAACGGTACGCGTTAGCGAAGCTCCACGGAGTGGCACAGCAAGCCCTATTTATTTAATTTTAAATTGTTAAGTTTTAATTACCCACCGGGTTATATCGTGTGTTCAGTTACAGTTCTATTTGCAGAAATCAGGCAACAATAGAGATTCATAACTGATATGCAGATTTGTTTGTAAATGATGCTGCTGTTTCATGAAACCTCGAATTATTGTTTGCGGCTTAGGACGTACCGGATATAAAATATTTCGTCTGCTGAGACAGCAGGGGGCTTGGGTTGTTGGTATTCATCGCAAACCCATTGCTGGAGAAACTACAGGAGATGTAATTATTGGGGAATTATGTGCAGCTTCTACCTTGCAAGCAGCAGGAATTGAAAAGGCACATACTTTAGTAATTGCTGGTTCTGATGATGCCATAAATTTGTCAATTATGATGCAAGCGCGAGTTTTGAATCCCCAAATTCGCATTATCAACCGTTTTTATAATACAAATTTAGGTGAACGTCTTGATCACACTCTCATAGATCATTTAAGTATGAGTGTTGTCGGTTTGGCAGCACCAGTATTTACTTTTGCAGCTTTGGGAAATCAAGCAATTGGACAAATCAAATTATTTGATCAGACTTGGCCAATTCAGGAAGAATATATCCATGAAGATCATAACTGGAGAGGTAGAAAAATCAGTGATTTGTGGGAAGATAAATCAAGAATGCTGATTTATTATTTACCTGTGATTGGCAAGATAAATTTAGTCACAGCAGTGTTAGCAGAACAACGTTTAAAAGTAGGCGATCGCCTAATTATTGGCACTCAACCCCGCATCAATAATACCCGCAAATCATGGGCAAGAAAATTACTTAAAATTTTCACAAGTATCCGGCAATTTCAGAAACACGCCAGATCAGTCCTAGCAATGGCTATGGCAGTGATAGTAATTATTTTAATCGCTACATTTACTTATGTTTCTACAAAATTAAATATATCATTTGTTGATGCCTTATATTTTGCTGTGGGCATGATTACAGGTGCTGGTGGTAATGACAAAGTAGTAGAAAATGCACCCAATAGTATTAAATTATTTACCGTTTTCATGATGCTGGCAGGAGCAGTAGTCTTTGGTATTTGGTATGCTATGCTTACAGATTTTGTGTTAGGAACTCGTCTCAAACAATTTTGGGATGCTGCCAGAATTCCCCAACGTAATCATTATATTGTCTGTGGTTTAAGTGGTATTGGCATTAAAATTGTTCAGCAACTTCATACTAGTGGACATGAAGTAGTAGTCATTGAAACAGATCCTAATAATAGATTTGTGAACACTGCTAGGGGAATGAGTATTCCTGTAATTCTGGCAGATGCGAGTTTTCGCACAACTTTACAAACCAGTAATATAGATACCGCGTCCGCAGTTTTAGCTGTTACTAATAACGATGCTATTAATTTAGAAATTGCTCTCAAAGCCAAAAGTTTAACATCAAAAATTCCGGTAATTGTTCACTATGCTGATCCTGATTTTGCCAGGATAGCACAACAGGTATTTGATTTTGAAGCTGTATTAAGTCCCGCAGAATTAGCTGCACCGGCTTTTGCTGCTGCTGCTTTGGGAGGGAGAATTATTGGTAATGGAATTATAGGTGATAATTTATGGGTTGCTTTTGCAACTTTGATTACTCCTAATCATCCTTTTTGTGGTCAATGGGTGAAAGATGTAGCTAGATATGCAGATTTTGTGCCTTTATATGTAGAGACAAATCACCAAACTTTACACGGTTGGGATTTATTGGAAACTAATTTAAGTGCGGGTGATATTTTGTATTTAACAATTCCGGCAAATCGGTTATATCAATTATGGCGTGAAGAGCAAGAAATGGTAAGTTAGACTGGGTACTGGTGACTGGGAAGATTTATAATCTAATTACCAATTACCAATTACCAATTACCCATTACCCATTACCAATTGCATGGTAATATTACCAGCTAACTAAACCATAATAGGAGAGAATTACATAAACTATGAATGCAAAAAAGACGAGATGTTCTATGAAAAAAAGAGGTGATGAAATCAATAGAGAAACTGGATTGTAAGGAGGTTTGTGCTGGGTCCACCAATATCCTAGAGGTGCTTTAGCTTGGAAATATCCTAAGTTCTCTAGTTGTTGACGATGGTATTGATCATAACGAGGAAATTGGCTAAAAGGTAACTCTCCTCTACTATGTTGAGCAATAATTCTTCGCCGTTGATAGGGAACAGTATTATCACCAAAATTGCTTTGAAATTCTTCACTGTTGAGGAGTGCATCAATGAAACCTTGTCTTCCTTTTGTACCCAGAATTATAGACCAGGCCATTGTTTCTTGTTTACTGTAAACATTCCGTCCTAAAACTCTTTGGATACACATTTCTACGAAGCGGTAATTGTTGTTTGTGTCGTAGTTGCGTAAGCGGAATGTTTCAGATAATAACAATCCCCGAATAAAATCCCTAACAGTAATACTTTTGTGTTTTAATTGAGATTCTAGGGTTAACTGACGGTTGCTAACCAGAATTTGTTGTTCGTTAAAAATTTGACGATATGCAGCCCAAATTAACTGATCAATTTCTGCGGTGTCAGGTGTTCCTTCTGTGGTGTAAATTCTGGGTTGTTCGTCTCCAGGAATTTCAAAACTTTTAACTCTTTGGTTTTGACTGGATGGAGCGTATTTTAGTAGAGGAAGAGTCATAGTTATCCTGTTGAAGTTGTAAAAATGATGAGTTCAGGATTTACGCAATAACTTTGATTTGTAAGGTTAGTTGGTATATCTGCACTTACCAACTTTTGTTAAATCTCAAAGTTAAAATTCTGATTCAATATTGAAAATTATGATCTACTTTTACAACTAAATAATTGTTAAGAAATCAAAAGTGGCAGAAAAAATTAAATAATAATGATCATGGTTGTTTTCCTAACCACAAAGTAGCATAATATCTAATTGGATGCTCTTCTGTATCTAAAGTAGCTGTAGGATTGAAAAAGTATTAATGATTGATTAAAAAATAAAAAATCCCCTACTTTTGGCAGAAGTTGGGGATCTCATATTCTTGAATTTATGTGAACAATGTGAACACATTTAAAACAAATTTAATCAGAAATGCCAGCATCTCGCAGACGTTTTTCTAATTCTTCAAGGCGTTTTAATGCGGCTTCTTTTTCTTGTCGTTCTTGTTGCACTAACTCAGAACCCCAAAGCAGCAAATTACCATCTTGATCCCACCAGCGTAACCAGTAACCTTGACGGTTTTCACGCTTTCCTTGCCATACACCTATAAATAATTGCATTTCCACTAACCAATAATGCTGATTTTCGTTATCTGAGCGTAATTTATATTGTCCTTTATCTAGTTGATGTACTTCTAATTCCCCGGTTTCTGGTTGAAAAATGATGTAGTTAGGAACTTGTAAAACTTGTTCATAAAAAAACCATTTTCCTGGGGGATAGGTGCGTTTACTGGAATATTCATTTCCTTCTGTATCGGAAAGAAATTCCATTACCACTGTAGGAATTTGTCCCTGTTTGTGGGGGGTGTAGCTACGTTGAATTTGCTCTCTAGGTACGGTAATTTGCGGCACGAAAGCCCAATCAGGTGCTTTGATGACAAATTTGTCATTAAGTGTGGCACAAATGCCGTAATTGGTAGTAGCAAGGGTAGTTTCTGGTAGTTTACCAGCGAGTTCTAAACTTTCTGTGAGTGCTGCTGCTAGACTGGGTTGGTTGACATTATCCACAGGTTCATTGTCTAAAATGAAGTCTTCGGGTAGGAGTTCCCAGGTGATCTTGGTAGTCGAAGTAGTAACAACCATAAATGTTCAGATCAGGGGGTGTAAGTTTAAGTATAGCTGGTGGTGGATATAAGGATTTTTTAATTAGTTTTGGTTTTCACACTTGCAATTTGGGCTGTTAGGTGCTAAAGCTTTACAGCCTAAAGTCTCTAAATGATTTAAAACTTCCATTGTATTTTTCTTTTTACAACGCTTTGCTTCTCTATTTTTTGACATAATATTTTCACATAATTTGCCAGCAACATTTGTGTCAAGAGAAGCATTAAAATGTAGTTTTTGGGAATGTAAACAATTTCCTTCTATAACTAATTCATAGTTTATTCCAACTTCTTGTAATTCTTCTTCAGTTATCCAGATAAAATCAAAATTCTGATCTTTTGGATTTCTATTAGCACTTATAGCAACTATTGTGGAATAAAAGTCTTCATTTGATTTAACTAAATAAAGACTATTAACACCATCGTCAAATATATTTACAGCAGCTTTTTGTGCGCGTTCCTGTTGACTATTACAATATTCTGGATGCCAATGTGTGAGCTTATTTATTTTTCTGATATATGCAGGAGTTTGTACACCAAAATCTTCAAGAGTTGGAAGCATTATTTAAAGTTGTCAACTCCTACATATCTTCTATCGCTTCTTTGGCATATTTCTTCACATATTCATCATGCTCAGAATCTGACAAAAAATATTCTAACTGACTTTTGATAGATTCAACATCTACCTCATCTTCCATTATTAACAAAGCATCTATAATAGCAGTTCTCACTGAGCGTCTGTTGCTATCTGGAATCAATTTAACGATTGTATTAAATCTCCTTTGAACAGGAATATTAGAGGTACAAGCAATACTTGTAATTAGGATTTCCCATTTTTTTTCTAAAACTAATAAATTCTTATTATCTGGGCTAGGTTTTGGTAGATGGTTGAGAGTAGAAATAATTACGTTTCCACACTCTGCTAACAGCATAACTGTAGCATCAAAACCTTCACGAATTTTTCTGGAAGTACCCAAATCTAATACTTCCAATACTAATTTAACAGATGTTATCTGTTTAGCAACCTTTTGAGCTAATGCTTTTCTGTTATTTGGATGAGATTGGAAATAATCTTTGATTAAGATTGAACCAAAAAATTCACCAGCAGAAGAAGTAATTAAGGTTCTATCAACATAATTATTTTGATTTGAAATATTGTAATTTCCTGTTGAGAATAAAAACCGCCCAGTAGCTAAATTAATTGCTTTTCTGGTAGACCGAGGTTTAAATCTATTGACTTTTTTTATTCTGGTTTCAGAAAATTTGGAAAATCGCAATTCGTCAATATTATCTTGACCTTTACTTTTCTTAGAAGATTGTAAATTTTCAATTTGAGAATGACTAGCATATTTAGTAATCATAACCCCCCCATAATTTTTGAGCATCTTCTTTTGTTAGTTCCAAAAAAGCTTTTACTATGTAATCATGAGCAGATATAAACCAGTCTGTTGTAGGAATAGTATTATCATAACTTTTTGCAATCAGTTCAAAAGATAATAAATTCTCTGAATGTGCTTCTGTATCTTCATCAGTGGATGTGGATAATTGGTCTATTTTAACAGATAATATTCCAAAATTATTAGGTAATAAGAAATTAATTTGAAAATCTAATGAATCTGGAACATTGAGGAAGCCACTCCATTCTGTTGTTATAAAATTAAATATTTTGCCATGATCTTTAGCATTTCTCCAACCCATATTTCTATCAATTTCATTTAAATAAGCCAAAGCATAATCATTAACTTGTATAGGCTCTAATGAAATACTCAACCACCATTCTTGTAGATGATTCCAATGACTAATAAATTCTTGAAAAATATATTCAAAATTAGGATATACATCTTGGTGATCATAAATCCAGTTAAATATAAATAGATTTTCTTGAAGCTGAATTATTTTTCTTCTGTCATTTGATATAAACCCCACTCTACGTAGAGGTGTTGTAGTATTTTCATGTTCTTCTAAGATAATTGGTTCGCTATCTTGTTGCAATGGAAAGTAGGAACGAATTGATTCCCAATAAAGTCCGAAATGAATAGAAGAAAAACCAGGCGCAACAAATTCTACAGAAAAAACAATCTCAATTAGCGGGGGCTGTGTAAAGCTTACTGAAGCCATTAGTCTGGGTGATGATTATATTAATCATTTAGCAATACACAATAATATTAGCATTCATATAGATAGTAAAACTAGACCTATTTCATGGACTGGAAAGGCTGAGTTTTGGTATAACGTTTTGATTGATCTGACAAATTTCCTGTAAATCAATGCTCAAAGTCTGTTAAAATGCAGTGCTGCGGCTTATGCTTTCAGTCTTGGTGCTATTTGCCCATGCAGCCCTTCAAACCCACATTCCGCCTAAGACTGACGCTGTAATGAGCGACAGGCCGATGTTATTTACGGAGTTCTATGTCTTTTTCTAATCTCGGCTTGTCCAATGAAATTATTCGCGCAGTCACAGAACTAGGGTACACCAAACCCACACCAATTCAAACACAGGCGATTCCCGCAGTATTAGCGGGTGGTGATTTACTAGCGGGCGCTCAAACTGGTACGGGAAAAACCGCGAGTTTCACTTTGCCACTTCTGCATAAGTTGTCATCAAATCAGAACGCTAATAACAATCCTACAGGATGGATGCCGATCCGGGCGTTAATTCTCACTCCTACACGGGAACTCGCCGCTCAGATACAGGAAAACGTGCATGATTATGGTAAGTACCTGAAACTGAAATCAACGGTGATATTCGGTGGGGTGAGTATAAATCCGCAAAAACGACAGTTGAAAAGTGGTGTAGATATTCTGGTTGCTACTCCTGGAAGACTGCTAGACCATCTGGAACAGGGAACGGTGAACCTATCACGGGTTGAGGTTTTGGTGTTGGATGAAGCTGATCGAATGCTGGATATGGGCTTTATTCGTGATATCCGGCGTATTCTCTCAATTTTGCCTAAGCAGCGTCAAAATTTGTTATTCTTTGCTACCTTTTCTGATAAAATCAAGGAATTAGCCGCAGGTTTGCTGAATCACCCGACGATGATTGAGGTAGCACGCCGCAACGTTACCGCTGATACAATAGCACAAAGAGCCTATCAGGTAGACCGTGATAAAAAGCGTCACTTACTTGCTCACTTAATTAAACAAGATGATTGGTATCAAGTTCTAGTGTTTACTCGGACTAAATACGGTGCTGATCGTCTGGTGAAGCAGTTGAATGATGACCGTATTCAAGCACTGGCAATTCACGGGAATAAAAGCCAGGGGGCGCGTACCCACGCTTTAGCAAAGTTTAAGGATGGTAAGTTACAGGTGCTGGTGGCTACGGATATTGCTGCTAGGGGTCTGGATATCAGTGAATTACCCCATGTTGTCAATTTTGATTTACCCAATGTACCAGAAGATTATGTGCATCGGATTGGTCGTACAGGCCGCGCTGGTGCAAAAGGTGAAGCGGTATCTTTGGTGTGTGTTGATGAGTTGCATTTGTTGGCAGATATCGAAAAACTGATCAAGCAGCCGTTGTCATTGGAAGTGGTTGCTGGCTTTGGAATTAACCCCGATATTAAGCCGGAACCAATTCAAAATGGACGCAGACAAAAACCCCAAGCTGGACAGGATCAGGAGACGGCTGGTTCTACTGCTAAACGGAAAACAGCACCCCGGAGATCGGGTTATAAGGCAGCAAAAAAGTCTGGTGATAGTTCGTCTACATCACACTATGGGAAAAAACGCGATCGCTAGGATAACAGGTGACAGGTGACAGGTGACAGGTGACAGTATTAGATTTAAAAAAATCGCTAGGATAATTACCGCATAACATCCAAACCCAAAGCCACAGCCCCCCACAATGGGGCTTCATCCCCCAACAACGCCCGCACAACTTCAAAATTCACTTCTGGTAATGCGGTTTCGTGGGCTACTTTGCGTACTATTGCCCAAAAATTATCCCCGGCTTTGGTGACTCCACCACCTAAAACAAAGCGTTGGGGGTTCATCAAGTTAGCCACATTACCAATACCTACACCCAGCGCCCAAGCAGCTTTATATAAGACTTCTTTGGCTAACTCATCCCCATGTCCTGCCGCTACACTTACTATTTGTCCGGTAATTAGGTTTAAATCATTATTTACTAAATACTTCAGTATTTCTCCTCTGGTGCTGGTTGGGGAATTATGCGCTTCTTTCTCCAACAGTTCTCGTGCATTTTGTGCTATGTAGGGACCAGAAGCTAAACGTTCTACACATCCGCGTTTTCCACATAAGCACACTGGACCTGTGGGATCTACCACTATATGGCCAATTTCCCCAGCCATACCTCCTGCACCCTGCCAAGGTTTGCCGTTAAGTATCCAACCTCCGCCTACGCCTGTACTGATGGTAATATAAAATAAGCTGTCGTATCCCTGTCCAGCACCAAATCTATGTTCACCAATAGCAGCAACGTTAGCATCATTGTCTACACTGACAGGAGCATTATATTCTTCTTCTAGCAGTTGTTTGAGGGGAATATTTTCCCAACCGGGGACGTGATGAGACAGTCGGACGAGTCCGGTGGCTGCGTCTACTGGTCCGCCAAAACTCACACCAATAGCATCTGGTTTGCGTCTGTCTAATACAGATTCAATGAGCGATCGCATAATTTCTACATCACTCAAAGCATCCGCATTTGCAGGTGAAAGACGATTTTCATAACGCAACCACTCCCGAGAACCAGCTTCCACTGTCGCTGCTGCTAATTTAGTTCCACCAAAATCAAGAGCTAATATTAATGTCATAATTGGTAATTGATAATTGGTAATTGGTGATAGAAAAACAGTTTGACTCATTACCGATTAACTATAACCATTCCCCATTATCTCGTTAATAAAATTTTGCAGTCGTGTATAGTGTGACCCTTTCCAATAAATTTGGGTGCAGTCTTGACAGCGATGAAATTCATTGATCTGTAACTCTATATTTGCTGGTAATTGATCAATCACAGCTTCTTTTTTAACAGATGTCAATAACCCATTACAACGCAAACATCTTTTAAAAGGTGATACTACTGTAAATAAATCAAACCGTCGCATAACTTCCACAATTTGCTGTTGCGGTTGGGTATTCCTGACATAATAGCCATGAGTCACCAAACTTCGCATCAAAAGACCTTTATCACGAGTTAATAAAATTCTCTCTTGGTGAGAAGATATTACTGCTAATTGTTCATCCCCATAGTCCTCATTACGATACAAAGTATCAAAACCTAACAATCTTAAAGATGTCGCTAACTTACCCAAATGAATATCTAGTACAAAGCGGATAACACTGGGTGCTTTTGGTCTTAGGGAAATGCTTGATCTATTCAAACCAGCAGAAATGGGATAGACATGAATATTATCTTCATCCTGAATTATATAAGAAAAATTGACATATTCCCCATTAACTTCTATAAAATCAACTTCTGTATGAGGAACTCCAAAAGATTCTATTGTATCTTTAATAGAATTTCTTTCCTCAAAATAATGGGCTATTTTTACCTGCTTTTGATGTTTGGGTAAAAAATAATTTAGTTCAGCATGAAAACAGAAATATGCAACAGCCATAGTTAGTAAGTAAATGTTTTCAATAAAATGCAATATTTCGTAATAAGTAGAACAACATAACTAGATACAGTATATTGTCGGTAAATGAAGTACAAATATTAATAGTATAAGTCTTGTGGGGTGGGCATCTTGCCCGCCCTTGTGTACCTCATTATCATCAAATTTGCTGTAGATCCCCAACTGCTCAAAGAAGTCGGGGATCTGGGTATTACGTTTTTGCAGTCGAATCTCTGTATAGCTTTTTGCCTATTTATTGGATTGGAAACTCTAATGATTATTGTAATCAATAATGATTAGACTCATGTAATCTAGATATAATGAGAAAGATTAGCAAAAATGAGAGATTTTTTCAATTACTTGCTTTTCTGATTAAATTCTGTTACTGTTGATACAGATTGTCAAAAATCCAGCATAATGACACTTTCAGCATCTTCGTGGCTGATGAACTTTGAGTACAGCACCACAGATGAAAGTTCTTATCCCTCCTGCCATCTACCTTTAGGCTGATAAGTTCAATTTCTGATGAGTTCTCCTGGGATAGCTTTATAGTTTATATTTTTTTAGTAAGCAGTTGAGAAATATTATCAATATGTCTACATCAATTGATACAATTCAACCTTGTCAAACTATGTCCTTAGATATAGAGACAACAGCTATTGAGAAGGATATAGATAATCTAGGTTTAAGCAAAACTTCACAAATTAACCTTGCGGTGGGCAATATCGAAGCTTGTACTATTAATTACATTAAGGTAAAGTATAAGTCCAGGGCTAATTGGTGTGACTCGACTGCAACAAAGTTTAATTTATTTACCAAAAGCATAAAATCTAGTTTGATAAAAATCAATTTCCAGCAGGTAAAATTTTCTGAATGGCTTAATAAAATCGTATACCTAATAACAGTGTTTACTACGGAAGTAATCATCCTATTGATGCTGAGATTTGTAAATAGAGGATTTATTAACCGGAAATACTTGCAAAAACCAGAAGCTTATAAAGTGGAAAGTTGTTTTTACTTGTTTAATTTATGAACATCGACAGTAGTAGCTAGAAACACAATTTTACTTTTTCTTTATCTTTGTCTATAAAATCAATTGTTGAGAAAATTAATATGAATACATTTTTCTGTTCTGACTATTCCCGACAAGTAGGAGAAGAAATTATTGGTAGTGCTACAAACTACCAAACTTATATTTTAGTAGAATGTCCTACACCTTGGATGTCAGAAGCATTTCAATCTAAATGGGTTCCTGATAATTTGCGGGTTTTAGTTGAAGAAGTAAAACGGAGTAAATTACCGATTAGATTTTTGTTAATTGCTAATGATGAATCACATCGAGTAGAACAAACTACATTATTGATTTATCAAAAACAAGAAGGTTTAAGTAATGGCTACCGCAAGCAAGAATTCAAGTTACCAAATATTGAACAAGTAGCGGGAGTTGTGCGGAAATGGTTATCAGGTGGAAATGCTGATTATCAAATAGAAAATAATATAACTAGAGATATTTTAGTTTGTACACATGGTAGCCATGATCAATGTTGTGCAAGATATGGAAATCCTTTTTATTTTCATGCTAAAAATACTATTTCTGATTTGCAATTTGATCATGTAAGAATTTGGAGATCCAGCCATTTTGGCGGACATCGTTTTGCACCGACAGCCATAGATTTACCAGAAGCAAGATATTATGGAGTATTGGATCAAGAATCTTTCAGATCAATTTTAACTCGGACTGGTGATATACAATTTTTAAATAAAGTCTATCGGGGTTGGGGAATTTTGCCCCCGGTACTACAGGTTTTGGAAAGAGAAATAATTTTTAGTCAAGGATGGAATTGGTTTAATAATAAAGTAGCAGGTAAAATTTTAGAGCAAAGCATGGATAATAATACAATGTTAGCAGAGCTAACTTTTGAAAATCCTGCTGGTTCTCTTTATACTTATCAAGCTAAACTTGTGAAAGATGCAGTGAAAACGCGAGTTTTAAAGAGTTCTTGTCATGCGACACAAGAGTGTTTGGTTGTTAAATATGCTGTAGATAATCTTGCTTTAGTTGATAGGAAAGTGGTTAGTTATGCCAATAATTATTAGTGCAAGAAGGTAAAAAGTAGGAAGAAAAAAGTTTATTTTGGTAGGGGTTTAGCATTGCTAAACCTCTATTTTTTAAATCAAACGATTAAGCATTTTTCCAAAGGTTAATTTTTTAGCCGCTTTAAGTACAGCCGACAGAGGAATTTTAGCAAAATTTGACAAAAAACAGAATAAAGACCAGTAAGTATGTATATTATCTAATAGATAACCTCTTGCTGACGCGATTATGCCGCCTGACTACTCCGGTCAAAATCTCCGAGGGCGCTCTTTTAAAGGTCAAAACCTGACAGGAGCTAACTTTAGCAAAGCCGATATTAGAGGGGCAGATTTTACCAACGCTATCCTTAAAGGTGCTAATTTTAGCAAAGCCGATATTAGAGGAACAAATTTTACCAACGCTATCCTCAAAAATGCTGGTTTTAATGATGCTACGGCTGGACTAGTAGAAGTTGGCGAAATTGGGCTAAAGATTTTAGTGATGCTACTGTTAGCACTATCAGGAGTTTTTTTAACGTTCATTAATTCAGTGATAAGATTGGCTCTTGATAACAAAAGCTCTACACATTTTATTAGTGGCATAGTTGTCCTAGTCATTGTGATAGTCTTTTTTATTGTCACTATTCGGAAGGGTTTAATAGCCGGAGTCTTAGCCGTAATCGGAGCCGGAGCCTTAGCCGTAACTGTAGCTATAGTCATAGACTTAGACAGAGCAGAATTCAAAGCCGTAAGTGTAGCCAAAACCGTAGCCGTAACCGTAGAATTAGCCGTAACCGTAGCCGTAACCGTAGCCGTAACCGTAGCTATAGCAATAGTCATAGCCGGAACCAGAGTCTCAGCCATAGCCTCAGACATAGCCGTAGCTTTAGATAGAAACGTATACGGAATCTTAGGCGTAACGATAACCATAAGCATACTCGTAGCCTTAGATGGAGTCTTAGATGGAGCCTTAGTCTTAGGCGGAGTTTTCGGGCTTTTTAGTGCTTACATTGGCTGTCTTAGTTTGGCTGGAGATAAAAGAAATTCTTGGATTCGCTCATTTGCTATAGCTTTTGCAGCTACAGGTGGAACAAGTTTTCGTGGTGCTGATTTAACTGATGCTGATTTTACTGGTGCAACCCTAGAAAACACAGATTTCAGAACAAAAAATCTAACGCGGACTCGTTTTTATGAAGCTAAAAATCTTGATTTTGCTAGACTAGGTGATAGTATATTAAGTAACCCCTCTGTTCTATACTTGCTTGTTAATTCCGACACGGGAAGAAATTCCTATGTTGGTGCTAACCTCAGAGGTGCAAACCTGACAAATGCAAATTTGAAAAAGGCTAATTTAGAAAATGCTGATATTAGTGAAGCCATTTTACAAAATGCTTGTTTACAAGAGGCAAATTTGACTGGTGCTAACCTCAGAGGCGCAAACCTGACAAATGCAGATTTGGAAAAAGCTAATTTAAAAAATGCTAATATTAGTGAAGCCACTTTCCAAGACGCTTGTTTAAAAAGGGCAAACCTGACTCTTACTCAAGCTGTCGGTACTAATTTCACCAAAGCTCAAATGACAGGCTCTTGTGTGGAAGCTTGGAATATTGACAGATCCACTAAGTTAGACAATGTTACTTGTGACTTTGTCTATCTTCTAGATGAACTCAAACTGGGAACCAATTATCGTGAACGTCGTCCTAGTAGTGGGGAATTTGAACAAAAAGAATTTACCAAATTATTTGAAGAAGTTTTAAACACTGTTGATTTAATTTTTCGTAATGGAGTTGACTGGAAAAATCTTTCTAATCCTAGTGAGTTTGAAGTTGAAGATGAACTTACAAGTAGAAAATTAGAAATCCGGAGTACTGAAAATAAAAGGTATGGGGTAGTCCTTATTAAGGTTGCTATTCCTCAACTTGCTGTTTTCGTAGCCAATAATAATAATGTTCAAGTTGATAACAAAGTGGATAATAAAAATATGAATAACAGTAATGATTCCAGCCGTAATGTCGAAGTAGAGATGAATATTAAAGAAGCTACAGGAGTAGCAGGTAAGGTTATGGGAAATCAGATTATTAATCCCAAGCAAAACCTAGCGGACTCTGCTAGTGAGATTCAACAATTACTTCAAATTCTCAATCAATCCTATCCTGCTGATATACCTACAGATACTCAAGCAGAAATTGACGTGGCGGTTAAGGGTATCAATAAAAATCCAGAACTAAAGGAACGGGTAATAGGTTCATTAAAAGCGGGTGGTATTGAAGCAATTAAAGAACTTGCTGATAATCTTTATGTAAATGTTCTCATTGCTGCTTATGACGGATGGAAAAACCCCCAATCATAAACTTTTACCACTAATTTCTGGTTTTTTTGGTTTAGGTTAAAAGTGCCGATATGATGGGAGGTAGAACCTCCTAGAAGGCATTCCCAGTCGGAGACTGGGAACAAGAGAAATTACTCAAAGTCCCCCTTTTTAAGGGGGATTTAGGGGGATCTATTTTCTATTCTATTAATAACTACCTGCCAATTCTCTTTCTATTTTTAGCAAGGCTTCCACACGCATTTCAGTTGCAGGATGACTAGAAAACAAATTACCTAAAAATTGCCCAGAAATGGGATGAATAATTAATAATGGTTCAAAGGCGGGATTAGCATTTAAAGGCATTTGCCTAGCAGTTGCTTCTAATCTTTGTAAAGCCTTAGCTAAAGCGCGGGGATTACCTGTTAATTTGGCAGCACCAGCATCAGCAGAAAATTCTCTGGTGCGGGAAATTGCTAATTGAATAATTGTGGCGGCTATAGGTGCAAGCATCACTGTTACTAGCACTCCCAAAGGATTTCCACCTCTTTCATTATCTCTTGAACCACCGCCAAACCATAGGCTATAACTTAACATTTGTGCCAGGAAAGAAATCGCACCGGCGACAGTAGCAGCAACGGCTTGGGTTAAGGTATCACGATTAATAATGTGGGTGAGTTCGTGGGCAATTACCCCTTCTAATTCTTCCTCTGGTAAGATGTTTAAAATGCCTTCAGTAACGGCAACAGCAGCGTGTTCTGGGTCTCTTCCTGTAGCGAAAGCATTGGCAGTTTGTCCAGGAACAATGTACACTCCAGGCATGGGAATATTAGCACGGTTTGACAGTCTTTTTACCATGCGATAAAGTTCTGGTGCTTGGGCTTCGCTGACAGGTTGTGCTTGATAAACTGCCAAGGCAATTTTATCAGATTGATACCAGGAAAATAGGTTGGTAACTGCTGCTAATCCAATACCGATAATTAAACCGCTAGTACCACCAATTACCCAATAACTAATTGCAATTAATAAGCCACTCAGTGCTGCCAATAAAGCAGCAGTTTTGAATTGATTTCCCATAGTTATCTCCTGCTAATGCTGCATAATTTTGTTTGATTTTGACTAAATAACAGCATTAGTTTAGTTATGTTTTTATTGTATAGACTTCGACTTTGAGGTACAGTGATGAAAACCTGTGATCATAGTACGGTTTTCCGATTAAATTGCCAAAATACAATCAGGTTATGCCGTTTATATCTCTAATATGCTGCAAGATCCTAATTTGCGCCAAGCGTTAGCTATTAGTTTAGGTGCGATCGCTGGTGCTTTAAGTCGCTATTATTTAACTTTGTTGTTTGCTGCCAGATTTGGTACAAATTTTCCCTATGGCACGTTTTTTATCAATGTCAGTGGTTGTTTAGGGATGGGATTTTTTGCAACTTTGGCAGTAGAAAAAGTAGCTTTTATTTCCCCAGAATTAAGGTTAATGGTAACAACCGGTTTTTTAGGTGCATACACAACTTTTTCTACTTACGGTTTAGAATCTCTGGCTTTAATGCGGAGTGGTAATGTTTTAACTACTACTGGTTATTGGCTTGGTAGTGCTATTTTAGGAGTTTTCTGCGTGCAGTTAGGTGTAATTTTTGCAAAGTTTTGCAGGTAAATTGATTAATAACCAGAAGTATCTCCAGCAATGGGAAAAGCATAATCTGAAAACAGGGCATAATTATTATGCTCGCCACAGGTTTCTTGATCAAGAACTTTAACAACTTTGTTATAAATGTCTTCTGCTTGTTGGGGAGAATCACCAATACTTGTTAATCCCAATTTACCAAACTGAGAAAGACAACCCATAAGATGAAATACTGTCCCGGTTTCAGTTCCGCTATCAAAATGTAATCGGTGATGAGCAATAATATCCATTAAATCATTGGGTAATAATCCCCGATAGCGGTCTTTTTGTAAGTTGTCTGTAGCAACGTAATATTTAGCTTTTCCTTGCTGACTGTAAAATAAACCGGTGGACAAGTCATAACGTCCATTAGTTAATAATTTCAAGGTCATGAAAGGGTGAGTTGTACCACCTTTGCGGAGGTTAATTTCTATGGCTTGAATATCCCATTTACCATTACCTTGATCAACAGCGACAAAATCAACACCGAATCTTTCTAATGTGCCTTTTTCTGCGAGTTTTTTACCTACTTGTAAACCTAATGTCTGTAATTCTAATCTATACTTTTCATCCGCAGGAAAGCGACAACCGAGATAAATTTGTCCGTCTGGACCGCCGAGAATTTGGTCATGGGTGGAGAGAATTTCTACTTCTCCATCGGGTGTAATGCGTCCTTGGACACTGGGAGAAAATTTGATTTCACCTTCAATAAATGATTCTACTATTGCGCCTAATTCTGGGATACGTTGAGAAAAATTAGCCCAGGTTTCTTTTGTGGCTTGAAAACGTAGATTTGAGAAGTTATTAATGATTGCTGATATTCTTTCACTATGAGAACTTTTCCCAGGTGCAACATCTATCAAGGGGCGGAGATCAAAAAGTGCATTTCCTTCCCCAGAAATGCCTTCATTCAGTTTAACAACCATCCGTTTTAATGTTGGTTGACGTTCCCATAAATCAGCCGCTGCTGTTGCTAAATCTGCGGAATTCTTCACTAATTCGCTACCATCAGGATGGGGTACACTGCTTTGAGCAAAAATTTGCCGACTACCGCTTTTTGTTCCCCAAATCTGTAAATCTGGAGCAGCAGCATACAAAGGTACATTCAATTTCAGTGATAATTCTGCTTCCCAAAAGGTGGAATTGTAACAAGCCATAAAAGCTTTATCTAACCGCAAAGCTTGACGAATTCTTTCTAGTAAGCGGGGACGTTCTAAAATCTTTTGACTGAGGGGTTTAAGGGAAGAATCATAGGTAGAAAGTAGCAATAAACGATGACGAGCATGGGAAAATGGAATTCCGGGTAGTAGTTGTAAATAGTAATCAATAATGCTGGGATGTAGTGGCATTGATGTTACATAAATTAATCTAGTGCGGGGATTTCGCAACCGGATTAAAGAAAATAGTAATCTTTCTTCATAATGTTCACACCCTTCTATTTTTTGCAGTTCCCGTTGGTCGATGCTCAAAGAAGGGATGATTAAAATATCGGCTTCGCTGTTGTCAAATAACTCGCTTGTTTTCCAGCGATCGCGTAAAGTTAATTGTAAACTGCGAAACTTATCAATTTGCTCTAACTCGGAAATATTCATTGTCACCATAACCCATACCCCAAATATCTTCCAATTTGGCCTCACTATCTTAGGTATATCCCAAGGAAGACAGAAGAAACTGATTTTTTGTGTATCTTTTTGTGAATTTAGTAAATAAGTTAAGATGGCAATTTTAGCTGTGATCGGTGGAGATATTACCCAAAATTAGTTTTTCTATCTATTATATAAATTCTCAAATCTGCGAAATTATCCATATTAGTCATCATGCAAAATCCATAATTAACACTGAATTGTAACTACATCTTAAGGTTGATAAAATTGACATTTTGTTTATTTCTAGAGAGCGATAAATAACCGATAAATAATAGTTAAATTAAGAGCAGATGTTAAGGATAAATCCTGCATCAAAAGAGAGTTGTGTACTTGTTTTCAGTGGTTGGATTAAGAGCGTGTGAGATGTGAGGAGGAAGCTGAAAAAGCCGCGCACATTTGCCATAATTTAGTGCGGCTAATATCCGGGGTATCAAAAGTCTGAACTTGCATCTGCACTTGCAAATGTCTAGTGGGAGCCAAAGCAAAAAGTAAACCTTGGATCGAAAATTTCAATCCAAGGTTTATTTTTAATAATTGGTAATTGGTGATGGAGTATGAGGTTTTAAATCTTCGCATTTAGGAGTTAATTATGCCACAAAAAACGAAATTACAACCGCCACAAACACAGGAAGCACCTGGTTTAGAATCAGAAATGAAACCAAAACCCAAAGCCGATGATGAACAATATCGGGGTAGTGGTAAATTAAAAGATAAAACTGCCTTAATTACCGGTGGAGATAGTGGTATTGGTCGTGCTGTAGCGATCGCATTTGCTAAAGAAGGTGCAGATGTAGCGATAGTTTACCTGCAAGAACATCAAGATGCTAACGAAACCAAAAATTTAGTCGCACAACATGGACGCAAAGCAGTATCTATTGTTGGTGATATTACTGATGAAAAGTTTTGTCAGCAAGCTGTAGAAAGAACAGTAGATGAGTTTGGTAAACTCGATATTCTCGTCAATAATGCTGCTGAACAACACCCGAAAAGTAACATTGAAGAAATTAGTCAAGAGCAATTAGAACGCACTTTTAGGACTAATATTTTCTCAATGTTTTACCTCACTAAAGCCGCGATGAAGTATTTGCATCAAGGAAGTGCGATCATCAATACAACATCGGTAACAGCTTATAAAGGTAATTCCCAACTATTAGATTATTCCTCGACTAAAGGTGCTATCGTTGCCTTTACTCGTTCCCTTTCACAAAATTTAGTTTCTAAGGGAATTCGTGTCAATGCTGTAGCACCTGGTCCAATTTGGACACCTTTAATTCCTTCAACTTTTCCAGAAGAAAAAGTAGAAAGTTTTGGCGCACAAGTACCAATGGGAAGAGCGGGACAACCGGAAGAAGTAGCACCAAGTTTTGTGTTTTTAGCTGCTGATGACTCTTCCTATATGTCTGGTCAAGTTTTACATCCTAATGGTGGAGAAATAGTGAATGGGTAAGATATAGAAGTCTGAATATTTGTCAAGTAAAATTAGACAGGAATTATCCCAATTTGTGGGATGGGCATCCTGCCCGTCCTTTATTTTTTATATTATTTCCTCCATTAGAGGGATGATTTAAATTGCAAGGACTGATAATCTATCTACGGAACAAAGTATAATCAAAAATAACTATATCTATGGTATCACCAACACAATTACATGGTACAGAATTAGTAGATTGTGCTAGAGCAAATGCTAAACAAGGAATTACAATTGCTGCTTATCAATGTGGCTATGGTGATGATGTGAAAACATTTGCTGAAGAATTACGCTTAGCTTGTGAACTGATGAATCTAAAAGTTAAAGAACTTAGCGAACTGATTACCGACCAGGATATGATCTTAACAATGGGTACTGGGGAAATTATCGCTCCTGAGACGGCATCAGAACTTTAAAAAGAAGTCAGGAGTCAGGAGTCAGGAGTCAGGAGTCAGGAGTCAGGAGTCAGAATAATTTGAAGATCAGGAATTAAAATAGATGCTCCTGATGAAATTTCTATTCATATCAAGTCCGGCCAATTACTTACGATATAACTCGTTGATTAGTAATTGTCTTTTCCCAATTACCAATTACCAATTACCAATTACCAGCCTCAACAGATATGATAAGTATTCCACCGGACATAATATCATTAATTATTACCAATCTTGAAAATTTAGAACAAGATCAATTCAGAAGGAACAGGGAACGGGCAACTCTTAACAGAAAAAACTCATGTTTCAAAACATGAGATTGAAATAATGACACTGTTTTTTTCGTGCTACGCATCTTGTAAAAACATCTTTTTTTGACTGAGATTTAAACTCAGAACTAAAGTTTCTTATCTGTTCCCTGTTCCCTGTTCCCTGTTCCCTGTTCCCTTTTTTGTAATTAGGAGAATTTTGTTAAAAATTTCAAAAGTTGCTTAGTTCTTGATGTGAGTAGTGTGCGTCGATAAGCATCCGCCGCTTTTTTAATTGCTTCTGCTTGAGTTGGGTAAGGATGAATTACACTGCTTAATTTACTCAAACCAATTTTATTCACAATGGCAGTTGTAATTTCTGAAATCATCTCCCCTGCATGACTAGCAACAATGGTTGCACCGAGAATTTCATCAGATCCTTTTTTGTGGTGAATCTTCAAAAATCCTGATTCTTCACTATCAGCGATCGCTCGATCTACATTATTAAAACCAATTTTGATGGTACTTATTTCCATACCCATCTTTTCCGCTTCCTCTGCATACATTCCCACATGAGCAATTTCTGGATCAGTATATGTCACCCAAGGCATTACTAACTTACTCAGTTGAGAACGCCCCAAACCAAAAGGCGAAAATAACGTATTTTTAATTACTATTCGCGCTGCTGCATCAGCCGCATGGGTAAACTTCCAATTCATGCAGATATCACCAGCTGCATAAATATTAGGGTTGGTAGTTTGGAGATAATCATTTACCTTCACACCATGCTTTTGATCATACTCTACACCCACCGCTTCTAAATTCAAACCTTGCACATTTGGCGCTCGTCCCGCACCTACTAAAATTTCATTGACAGTCACTGAATCTCGATTACCATTTGATGAAAAATAAAGTCGTTTTCCTTCAGTTACTGTCACCACTTCTTCTAACTGACAATTTAGCACTAAACGAATACCTTCATCAGTTAAAACCCGTTGTAAAATTTCCGCCGCTTCCCGATCTTCTTTATTCAAAATGTGAGAACTATTATGAAATAATGTCACTTCACAACCCAAACGCTGGAAAGCTTGCGCCAATTCACAACCAATTGGACCGCCACCAATTACCGCTAATTTTTCTGGTTTTTGAATCAGTGAAAAAACAGTTTCATTCGTTAAATAACCCGCAGCTTCAATACCGCGAATTTCTGGTTTAACTGCTCTTGCACCTGTGGCAATTACCGCTTTTCTAAACTTGAGAATTTGACCGTTAACTGCTATAGTATTATTACTAGCAAATTTACCACCACCCAAAAAAACATCAACTCCGATATTTTTAAATCTTGCAGCAGAATCATGATGACTAATACCTGCTCTAATTTTACGTAACCTAGCCATAACTGTGGCAAAATCAACATCCATAAGTTGGGAAATATTCACACCTAAATCTTTAGCTTTCCATATTTCACCAACTACACGAGCAGAGCGAATTAGAGATTTAGATGGTACACAACCGACATTTAAACAATCTCCACCCATGAGATGTTTTTCAATTAATGCTACTTTTAAACCCAAACCTAAACCCGCAGCACCCGCAGCTACAACTAATCCTGCTGTACCCGCACCAATTACTACTAAATCATAACAATCAGCAGGTTTGGGATTCACCCAATTTTCTGGATGAACGTTAGCTACCAATCTTTGATTATATTCATCCATTGGTAGAACTGTGATTCTTTCAAATTCTAAATTAGACATTAGTATTACCTCTAAATTATGAAGTATAAATTATTTTGTGATCGTCGTTTTGAGTGAATCTGGTGTTTTCTTTACAATACATATACCCTCAAGAAGATTTTGTCAGTTTTATATTTAACAGTTTCTTTATATAAAACTCTTTATTAGGAAAAATATTAAAATGATGATGATTACTCCTGACTCCTGACTCCTGAATTCTTACATTTTATGATACTTCTTCATCTAAAGCTTTCTTGGCTATCTTAGTGACATAAATTGTCACTGCAACAGTGGCGATAAAACCAACAATTCTAATTATCCATGTTAGAGTAGGATTGGTAGGTTGATTTTCAGTTCCAATTAAGGCTAAATTACCAGCTAGAGAACCGATATAAACATACATAATTGTACCAGGAATCATCCCCACACAACCGAGAAAATAATCTTTTAAAGAAACTGCTGTCACCCCAAAAGCATAGTTTAATAAATTGAAGGGGAATATGGGAGAAAGTCTCGTTAACAAAACAATTTTTAATCCTTCTCTACCTACAGCTTGATCAATAGCAGCAAATTTTTTATTATCTGCTATTTTGCTATTCACCCAATTTCTTGCTAAATAACGTCCTACTAAAAATGCTGCTGTTGCACCTAAAGTTGCACCGATAAATACATACAAAGAACCCAAAGCAACCCCAAAGACAACTCCTGCACCTAAAGTTAAAATCGAACCTGGTAAAAACGCAATAGTCGCAATAATATAGATAGCAATAAAGGCTATTGCTCCCACAGTACCAAGGCTATCAATCCATTGTAAAGCATCTCTTAAAATAGCTTGGGGATTGAAAGAAGATATATTCACAGTTTCCTGTGCTAAAACTAAATCTGTTTGCAATATCAAAACCATAGTTATTGCTAATAACGTTAATACTATTGTTCTTGAAAATTGATACATACGATTTTTACTAATGTACCGTTTGCATGGGTTTTGGATGAACCTAATTTTTGACAACATCATAATTATTTATCTACTGTTTCCACACTTTCTTTGAGAGATTTTTGAGCAATTTTGGTAATGTACACACTAACAAGAATTGTCGCCATTAAACCTACTATTTGTAGAACAAGTTGCCAAATTTGGCTTTCTGGATTAGTTGGTTGATTAGGTGTTGACATCATGGCTAAATTAGTGCTTAGGGAACCAATATAAACGTACATGACAGTTCCCGGAATTATGCCGAATGAACCTAAAATATAATCTTTAAGAGAAACATTTGTCACCCCAAAAGCATAATTTAATAAATTGAAAGGAAACAGGGGAGAAAGACGAGTTAATAATACAATTTTCCATCCTTCTTTGGCAACTGCTTGATCAATTGCTGTAAATTTAGGATGTTTTTCTAACTTTTGACAAATCCAATCTCGTGAACAATAACGTCCTATTAAAAATGCGAAAACTGCTCCAATAAGAGCAGCAATTAACACATATATAGAACCCCAAAATAAACCAAATAAGCAACCACCTTTTAAGGTTAATAATGAACCAGGAATAAATAATAATGTTGCCAAATTGTAGATGATAATAAACGCAATCGGTCCCCAAACACCGAGACTTTGTACCCAAATAATTGATATTTGCAAAAGTTGTTGAATGTTAACAAATTTGGTAGTAATTATCAGGATAACAACTAGGCAAGTTAAAAATAATAATTGGAGTTTGCTGTTTAATCGGGATTTGTGCTTTGGCATCATGGAATTAACCTGATTTTTAGCAATCATTACTTATTATCTGCCGAAAGAGGGGAATTAAATGAGAAATAGCTTAAATTCTCCTGAATTTTTCTCCACGATACCATTTACGGATGCGTTCTGGTGAAACACCAAATAAATAGGCAATGACTATGATTTGATTAAGTATGGTAGTCATGAAAATTCCCTTTTTTAACCATCTGCGGGGTGATGTAATTACAGGAACTCCAATAATAGCGATTTTACTTACACGTTTTAACCTGCTAATCAGTTCAAAGTCTTCCATAATAGGCATTTGGGAAAAATTGCCAATTTCCGTAAATGCTTTATGGGTTAAAAAAATAGCTTGGTCGCCATAGGGCATTTGCCAAAGGTGCGATCGCAATTTTACTCCCCACTCTACCAAACGCAAACCCCAATGAGGTGAATCTATCTTTAAAGCAAAAGCACCTGCTATAGTTCGTGGTTGTTGTAATGCTGTACGAATCATCTCATCAAAACCAATAGGTAAGCGGGTATCCGCATGAAGAAACAATAAAATTTCACCACTAGCCATTGCTGCACCTGTATTCATTTGTATAGCACGACTGGGAGCAGAAGAGATCACCGTTACACCTAAAGATTGAGCAATAGCAGGTGTACCATCATTTGAACCACCATCAACAACTATTACTTCTACATTTGTACCTGATTGCGTGCTGGTAATTGCAGCTTTAATATTATTTGCTTCATTGAGAGTGGGAATAATAATAGAAATGCGGGCAGTGTTAATATCTTGATGCACCATAATCGAAAAATGAAAACTTAAAAATTTTTGGAAAACATTAATTTTAACAGTCATTCATCAGGATGATAGAAAATATATGCAGATATTTTAATGAACCATGCTGCTATTCTTTCAAGTTATTGTGTGCATTGCTTTAGTCATTGCAGTGGGAACATGGCTTTCCCAAAGTGCTGATATTTTGGCAGAAAAAACCGGACTGGGGCGGACTTGGGTAGGTACAATTTTATTAGCCGGTGTCACCTCTTTGCCAGAGTTAGCCACAGGCACAAGTGCCATAGTCATGTTTAACTCTCCAGACCTAGCTGTGGGAGGCATCTTGGGCAGTTGTCTCTTCAATTTGCTAATTTTAGCATTACTCGATATTTACAACGGTCCTGACCCCTTATTGAAGGGAGCGCAAATTAGTCACGGACTAGCAGCAAGTTTAGGTTGTGGAATGCTGGGTGTTGCTGCTGCGGGAATGCTGTTAGCAAAAACAGGTACTAATTTAACCGTGGGATGGGTGGGTATTCCCAGCATTATTCTACTGTTACTCTACTTTGTTAGCGCCCGGACGATTGCCCAGTTTGAAACCAGAAGACGTGCAGAAGTATTAGAAGAAGAAATAGAGGCTTTTCAATATCAACACATTACAACTGTGCAAGCATATCGCAGATTTATTATCCTTTCAGTGATGATTGTGATTTTGGGTGTGTGGTTGGCGTTTTTAGGCGATCGCGTTGCAGCAGTTACAGGATTAGGACAAAGCTTTGTGGGTGCTTTACTTTTAGCCACAGCCACATCATTACCGGAAGTAGTAGCATCCCTAGCAGCAGTTAAACTTAATGCCGTAGATTTAGCAGTATCTAACGTTTTTGGTTCCAATATCACCAATTTAGCAATTTTGGGCTTTTTTGATTTCGTATATTTACAGGGTAGCCTGTGGTCAAACATCAGTCAAATACATATTTTCACTACTGTTATAGCCATGATTATGACTTCCGTCGCCATCACAGGATTGATTTATCATGCTGTTAGTCGTTCCCGTATGTATCTCACTTGGGATGGATTAGCTCTGATTATCCTTTATATTGGCGGTATGTACGTTATTTACCGCAATCTATTTTGAATTTTTGCCTTGGAAGTAATGGGTTAGTGTAGCGATATGATAAAGTTAATTTTTGAAAGTAGAAACTGATTTAGGTAGAGGGAAATCTTATCTCTCCCCCTACAAATGCTTTGCGTCAGCATCAGCTTTTGAAGTTTGGGTAAAACTTTAGATTAAACAATTGCACTTGCATGCTTGGTATTATTGCTATTCTTGCGTTTTTTGGTGACTCCAAAGGCTGCAAGACCAGTCAGTAATAGTGCGCCTGTTGTGGTGGGTTCAGGTACGCTTGTAACAGGTGGTTGTGGTGGTACGGTGCTTAGTGGATTATTTACAAAGGCTTCAGAACCACCACCGGCAAAACCTTGGACGTGAAAACCAACGCGCAAATCGCCACTGCTTAAATCATCAAAAACATTCTGTAAAGTTTTTCCTGGAGCTAAGTTAAAGAGAACGCTAACCCATTCCCCTGGATTGACACCGTTTGGTTGTACTGGGTTATTAGGCTTCACACCAAATTCTTCTGTAAAGTTAACATTGGGATCATTTCCGCTTGGCAGGTTTAGATTTCCTGTAGCAACTGAAAAGCTTACCCCTGCACCACTGTCAATAATTGGGGTAACAATACTTGATAAACTATCCAACAAATCCTCAAAGTAAATTTGTGTGATTGAGGATGCTGCTGGACCTACATTACTAAACCTAAATAAGGCTTGGTTAGATGTGAGGGTTTCGCCACCAGTAGCATCTGTGACATCTAAGAACAACTGAGTTTCTCCCACCAAGGCGTCGGCCGCGTTATTACCACTGATATTATCAAATGTTAACTGCACAGCTTTAGCTGGTGCAGCAATTAAAGCAGAACCGATAGAAACAGCAGTCAATAGGATAGAAGAAGCAATAATGTTTTTCATTGTTTGGGTGTTATTACTCTGTATATAATTACCATAAACCAAAGTTAGTGAGATTTCTTTTAAGATTTAGTGAAGTAACGAATTTAATCATGAAATTTCCGTGTTTTTATCGGTAGGGATTTTGTCGCTTGGTAATTTTTGCACGGTTGTCAATGTTACTAATGGCCTTTAGACTAAACAGAAGTGCGTTTTTTTCTGTTAGCAGTGCCAGATAAATTTTACTTGTGGAAAGAGATAGGGTTATCCACTGAAGAAATAGAACCAGATTATGAAATTAATCCAGAACCTTTCCTCAAACCTTATCACCGCAAAGCTTATGAACCAGATGATGATATTAGCAACCCAGCTTCAGGAGCAGCAGGAGAGTTGTCAACAATTATTGGCATTGTCTAATTACAGTAAGCTATTTGAGTGCGTTTCTTCAAAATCTAAGATGGCTACTGTTAACGACAACTACCTCAAACTAAAAGCTGGTTATTTATTCCCGGAAATTGCTAGACGGGTAAATGCTTTCGCGCAAGCTAACCCCGATGCGAAAATCATCCGTTTGGGTATTGGGGATGTCACCGAACCCTTGCCAGAAGCTTGCCGGACTGCCATGATTAAGGCAGTAGAAGAAATGGGCGATCGCTCAACTTTCAAAGGATATGGACCAGAACAGGGTTATGCTTGGTTACGGGAAAAAATCGCTGCTCAAGATTTCCAAGCTAGAGGCGCGAATATAGAAGCTGATGAAATCTTTATCTCTGATGGTTCTAAATGCGATACAGGCAACATTTTAGAGATTTTTGGCAAAAATAACGTTATCGCTGTTACTGACCCTGTATATCCCGTTTACGTTGATACCAACGTCATGGCGGGTAATACCGGAGAAGCTAACGAAAAAGGCGAATATGGCGGTTTAGTTTATCTCCCTGTGACTGCGGAAAACAACTTTACCGCAGAAATACCCAAAGAGAAAGTAGATTTAATTTATCTCTGCTTTCCCAACAACCCCACCGGTGCAACTGCAACCAAGGAACATTTACAAGCCTGGGTAAATTACGCAAAAGCTAATAATTCAATTATTTTCTTTGATGCTGCTTACGAAGCGTACATTACCGATCCTACCCTTCCCCATTCTATCTATGAAATTGAAGGCGCTAGAGATTGTGCCATTGAATTTCGCTCTTTCTCCAAAAACGCAGGTTTCACCGGAACTCGTTGCGCTTTAACCGTCGTTCCCAAAAACCTGACTGCAAAAGCCGCAGATGGTTCTGATGTAGAATTGTGGAAATTATGGAATCGTCGTCAGTCTACCAAATTTAACGGTGTTTCCTACATTGTACAGCGTGGTGCGGAAGCGGTTTATTCTGAGGAAGGACAAGCACAAACCAAAGCTTTGGTAAGTTTCTATTTAGAAAACGCGAAAATTATCCGTGAACAACTCACCAACGCAGGTTTATCGGTTTATGGTGGAGTCAATGCACCTTACGTATGGGTGAAAACACCTAATGGTTTATCGAGTTGGGAATTTTTCGATAAATTATTACAAACCGTCAACGTTGTAGGAACACCAGGATCAGGTTTTGGTGCTGCGGGTGAAGGTTATTTCCGCATTTCTGCGTTTAACAGTAGGGAAAATGTCGAAGAAGCAATGAAACGCATTACCGAGAAGTTTAAGGTTTAGTATGTTGTGGTGGGCAATGCCCACCCTACTTTTGTTAGACTTGATCTATCAAAAAAAATAGTAGATGAAAAGATAGCGCATTATAGATAAAATTAGGATAGTTTTATTTTGACTCAAATACTCTGTGAGTATTGTTACAAAAAATATGACTCAATCAATTTAGAGGTGAATTTATATGAAATTGATCATAAAAAATTTGGGTCCCATTAAAAATAATACTCAAGCCATTGATTTATCCAAAGATTTTTTTGTGTTTGTTGGACGCAATAATAGTGGTAAAAGTTATGTAGCTCAATTATTATGGGCAATTTTTAATCAAGATATAATTCATCAATTCGCACGTAAGAATTTAGAAATAATTGATACCCCAATGATTGAAAATGTCAATGATGTGGAAGTTAATTCTGAATTACTGGGGAAAATTTTGAACAGTTATAGTTTATTTTTGCAAGAGGAAACACAAAAAGAGATATTTAATACGGGTAAACAATCAAAAATATTGAATAATATTGTGATTAAGTTTGATTATGAAATATCTGAATTAAAGGAACAGTCAATTAAAGCAGCTGTAAAAATAACACATGATGAAGACGATACATTAGAGTATATAGAAGTCAAAAAAGATCAAGGTCATTTAATATATAGATTTGAAGAAAAACAATTACCAGAGACTCTTAAAGAAATAATTCCTAAAAAATATTTAGACAGAGATTTACTAGATAAAAAAAAGTTGCTTCTAATTTCGACAATAATTAGAACAATGTTAAAACATTATCATGAGACTTTTTTCTTACCAGCTAGTAGGATTTTCTTTCCTACCTTCTATCGTTATATTTATGAAGTTGATAGAAAACAACGTGAACAAGATATCAAAAAACTTGTAGATTTACTGGAAAATCGTCGGAAAAAAGGTAAAATTGAATTATCGGATGTTGAAGAATTAGATGTTTTTAAAAGAAAATATACAGAACCGATGAATAAGGTTTTTGAAAAACTTTTTTCTCTAAATCTTGAAGAAAACATTGAAGAACATTATACCAATCTTGTCCAACAGTTACAAGAAATTATTGGAGGTGAAATAAAACCTATTAGTATGAAAGGAATTAGTCTGATAGAATTTTATTTTAAAATAGATTCTATTGATGAACCTTTACCTATGTATTTAGCTTCTTCATCTGTAAATCAATTAACACTGATTTATTTATATCTAAAATATTGGGCAGCAGAAAAAGACAATTTTTTAATGATAGATGAACCAGAGGTTAATTTACATCCCGAAAATCAGATTAAATTATTAAATATCTTGATACAGTTCATCCAAAACGAAACCAGAAATAAAGTATTAATCACAACCCATAGTTCAATTTTAGCTAATGCTATTAATAACTACATATATCTGGATGTGCTGAAAAATCAACATGGTGTTAATGTAGAAAAAATTATCGAAGATAATCAATTGTACTATATTGATTCATCTGTATCTATAGCGAAGGAAAAAGTCGGTGTTTATTTCTTCACAGGTGATAAAATTATAGACTATGAAAGCGGTGATTCTGGTATTTATTTTAGGAACTTTAGAGAAGTTGAAAATAATTTAGATAAATCACTTCGCATTCTGACTGATTATATCTACACTCAAGAAAATGAGGTAGATGATGAGTAAAACTAATAAGGGTAAGTATTTTTTAAATCACCCTAACAATACAAATGTTAATTTGTTAAGGGATGAATTACATAAAGCTTTATCTCAACAAGAATTTATTATTGAAATTCCTGTGAGTGAAAATGAGAATCTTGAAATTACAGAAAAAAATACTAATGCAAAACTGAAAAAGGTACGTATTCAAAAATTAAACTACTGTGATGAAACGTCAAAAGTAGAAAGAATTTGGAAAATTAACTTAGAAAAAGATATACCCGGTATCTCAACTAGCAGCAGAACTCCTGAATGTGCTATTTTAGTTTTACAAAAGTATGAAAGTAGTTATAGGTTAAATATTATTTTAATTGAATTAAAATCTAGCATAGATAATAAGGCATTAAAGAACATTGAAGAAAAGTTTAGTTCTGCAATGTCAAGAATATATATGTTACTCGTTCTCAATAATCACTTAAATCTCAAGCAAGGTTATAAAGAAGAAGAAATATATGTAGATTTTAAAGGAATTTTATTTTATAAAACATTTTCTGAAAAAAGGAAATCTGAAGGTGAAAATGATAGCCAACTGTATTCAATTTTATATGATCCTAAAAAATCAGGAACATTAACTTTTCAGACAATTTTAAGAGAACAAGATAAAATCAAAGTTAAGTGTTTTTGTCATCAAGATAATGGTTTAGAAGAAATAACAGTAGATTTACAAGCCTTGTTGTTATAGATAATAAATACTTAGTATAAGTGATGAGAACAACTGCTTAAATTATCATCAATTAGGTAATTATTCAGCTATGAAATTTCAGCAAGCCCTACTTAAAAATTAAATCTAACCGTTGCTGCGCTGCTTTCAAGGCTTGTTCTGGGGAAGCTTTACCCAATAAAACCGCTTCAATTGCCCTTCCCAAACTGTCAGAAATGCGAGTATAACCAGGAAAAATGGGACGAGAACGCCCATGTTTAGCTTGTTCTAAAAATACCTGAAGTTGTGGTTGTGCTTGTACAAATTCTTGATATTTCTGACTTTGACGTGATTTAATATTTACAGGTAAATAACCTGTTCCTAAAGCTAATTCTGTTTGGAAGTCTGCACTTAAAGTATATTCAGCAAATTTGAAAGCGGCTTGTTCTCGTTTTGATGTAGTTTTAAACAAAAACAGATTTTCACCACCAATAACTGTAGCAGGTTTTTGATTAACAGGAATGGGAAATACATCAAAATCTACACCACTCTGTTTAAATTCTCCCAAACTCCACGGTCCTGTTACCTGCATGGCTACTTTACCATTTACCAAGCTTTCTACCTCATAACCCCGTTCCAGTCCAGATAGAACTGCGGTATTATTTTTAAGTAAATTTTGCCATAGTTGCAAAGCTGCGATCGCTCCTTCATTACCAGCTAGAACCACATCTGCGGGACTTTGTGCATCACCTTTCACCAATTTACCGCCACCACTCCACATAAAAGGCAACCAAGTAAACACCGTAAATTCACCTTTACCAGCAGGTAGCAAAATTCCATATTGATTGATTTCGCCATCCCCATTAGTATCACGAGTCAATTGTTTAGCAGCTTGCTGTAACTCTTCCCAAGTCTGCGGTACATCAGTAATTCCTGCGGCTTTGAATAAACTTGGTCTGTAATAAACACCAACATTATTTGTAGCGAACGGAACTGACCAAATTTTACCTTTGTATGCCATTGATGTATACAAAGCAGGGTCAATTTCTGCTTTAACTGGAGAATTAGCTAATTGATCATCTAAAGGTATTAAAGCACCCAGTTCCACTAATTGACCAGTGATTGTGGGATTATACCATAATAAATCAGGTGGCGAATTTCCCACCACTGCTGCTAAAATTTTCGGCATTTGCTGATCTTGCTGACCAACATAAATAGATTCAACTTGGATATCTGGATGATTTTGATTAAATTTATCTACCAGCTTTTGTAATATATCTCGATTTGCTGGAGGATTCACACCATGCCAGAGAGTAATGTGAATAACTTTGTGAGATTTTATAGCTTGACATCCACCTAAAACCAGCATACCCATCAGCAGAACTAGCAGTAAACTACTTAGGTAAAATGGTCGTTTCTTGGATTTAGTGCGAAAATTAGAGATAATGAAAAGCTGATACAGATGATTAACCAATTTACGCAATTTCATCTTTAAAGCTTGATAACTTGCACAATTATCTTATAGCAGGGAATGGTGAATGCGGAGAATCAAGTCAAAAGTCAAAAGTCAAAAGTCAAAAATTCTGTTCCCTGTTCCCTGTTCCCTGTTCCCTGTTCCCTGTTCCCTTCTTTCCCAATTACCAATTACCTGCGACGTTATATTCTATCTTGGAATAGATTGTTAATATTTTTCAAGTTATGGCAGGACATAGTAAATGGGCAAATATTAAACGTCAGAAAGCGGTAGTAGATGCAAAAAGGGGAAATGTCTTTACCCAGCTATCGCGGGCGATTATAGTTGCTGCTAGAAATGGTATACCAGATCCGGCGGGAAATTTTCAACTGCGGACAGCCATTGATAAAGCGAAAGCTGCGGGGATTCCCAATGATAATATTGAAAGAGCGATTGCTAAAGGTGCAGGTACTTTTGGCGGTGATAACAACAATTTAGAAGAAATTCGCTATGAAGGTTATGGACCCGGTGGAGTAGCGATTTTAATTGAAGCCCTCACAGATAATCGTAATCGCACAGCGGCTGATTTGCGAGTAGCTTTTAGCAAAAATGGCGGAAATTTGGGTGAAACAGGTTGTGTGAGTTGGATGTTTTCCCAAAAAGGTGTTTGTACGGTAGAGGGTGTGGTTGATGAAGAACAGCTTTTAGAAGCTTCTCTAGAAGGTGATGCTGAGTCCTATGAAATGATTGCAGAAGAAACGGCTGAGGTTTTTACTGAGGTGATAAACTTAGAGAAACTGACTCAGGTATTGAAAGCAAACAGCTTTAATGTTACAGATGTAGAATTACGCTGGATTCCTGGTAATCTGATGGAAGTAACAGATACAGATCAGGCTAAATCTCTTCTGAAGTTAATTGATACCTTGGAAGGATTAGATGATGTGCAGAATGTGACAGCTAATTTTGACATGACAGAAAATCTGATGACCTGGGAATAGGGAATAGGGAATAGGGAATAGGAAATAGGAAAAAGTTGATTATTTTTACCCTACTTCCTGACTCCTGATTCCGGCTATATTTGGTGAAGTTTTTGTTACATTCAATACTAAAGCTCAGGGAATAGGGAATAATTAAGAAAGAGTTAAGCTCTGAAACTGAGTGGAGTGGGTAAAATAACTGATATGACAAATCAATATCCTTCTCAGCAAGCAGCGTCTCAAGGCAACCTGCTCAGTCATATCACTGATCGCATTTCTCAAACCTTAGAACTGCCAGATATTTTAGCGACAACGGCGGCGGAAATACGTAGTTTTCTAAGTATAGATAGAGTCAAAATTTATCGTTTTGATGCAGATGGTAGTGGTGAAGTAGTAGCCGAGTCCATCAATGGCGATCGCTTACCATCATTATTAGGATTACACTTTCCCGCCAGCGACATACCCCCCCAAGCCAGAGAACTATTTATCACAGCCCGTCAACGGATTATTGTAGACGTAGCATCAGGAAGAAAAACCACCAGCCGCATCAAGTCACCAGGAACTCTTTCCAGTCATAACCAAGAAGATATTCGCTACACACCGGTAGACACCTGTCACCTCCAATATCTGAAAACAATGGGTGTTACCGCTTCCCTGGCGATGCCAATTTTGTATCAAAATCAACTGTGGGGATTGATGGTAGCGCACCACACCCAACCTAGACCCTTTACAGAACAAGAATTACAGATTGTACAGCTTTTAGTAGACCAGTTATTAATTGCGATCGCTCAATCAAACCTATTTGCACAAGCCCGACAACAAGCACTGCAAGAAGCAGCAATTAGCCAAATGAAAAACTGGCTTGGCGCTTCCTTAGACAAAGAAGAGATCCGGCTATCCGTCCTTAAACACATAGTCACCACCTTGGGAGCGAACGGAGGTAGACTCTACATCACGGCTGATATGGCAGAACGGCCAGCGCAGATATACAGATGGGGAGAACAGCCAAATTACAACTTAATCGAAGAAAGCAAAGTTTGGCAAAACTTAATGGGATGGCAAGGTGTACTCGCAGTCAGTCACCGTCAACCCTCAGAAGTGATGAGAACCTGGGAAAAAACCGAGTGTTCCATAACTCAACCTGGTGCAGTTTATTCCTACAGCATTGCCGACTTCTGCCAAGATAAACGACTCAAAGCCCTAGTTACTGCCTTTGAACATACTAAAATTAAATCCTTACTGATTATACCCCTGCAATATCAGCAGCAGTATTTGGGTTGCCTGACAGTTTTCCGCCCTGAAATTGAAACAGAAACCCTGTGGGCAGGGCGTTCTCACCCAGATGACCGGAATTTGCGTCCCCGTGAGTCCTTTGCAGCTTGGCGAGAAATTAAAACCGGACAAGCACAACCTTGGACCCAAAGCGAAATCAAATTAGCCCAGTCCTTTGGACTACATTTGTATATTGCCGTCATGCAGCAAAGGGTAGAAAATTTACTGCGTCATCATACCTCCTGCGATTTACTCACAGGTTTACCAAATCGGCTATTATTTGACGAACTGCTGGCCTTGTCCTTAGTGAATATTCACCAACGGGGCGGGATGTTGGCAGTGTTATGTTTAGATTTGGATCGATTCAAAAGAATTAATGATAGCTTAGGTCATGCCGTGGGCGATCGCCTCTTACAAACCGTAGCCGAACGCATCAAAAGCTGTCTGCGGCCAGGAGATACAGTAGCCCGTTGGGGAGATGACGAATTTACCTTACTACTACCACAAATTAGCTGTGCAGAAGACGCTACCCAAATCGCCCAAAAACTGTTAGATGTTATTGCCCAACCCTTGCAGATAGACAAACAAGAACTGCATATCACTGCTAGTATTGGCATTGCCCTAGCACCCTATGACGGCGAAGAAGCCGAAACTCTCCTCAAACACGCAGATACTACCCTCAACCGCGCCAAACAACAGGGAAAAAATAATTACCTCTTGTATACAGCTACCATGAATGCCACCTCCTTCGAGCGATTGGTATTGGGAAATAACCTTTACAAAGCCCTGGGCAGACAAGAATTACTTCTGCACTACCAACCACAAATAGACCTGAAAACCGGTCAAATTACAGGCATGGAAGCCTTACTGCGCTGGCATCATCCAGACATGGGGCTAGTTTCCCCCGCCCAATTTATCCCCCTAGCCGAAGAAACCGGATTAATCTGTGATATTGGTGAATGGGTATTACGCACCGCTTGTAAACAAAACCGCCTCTGGCAACTAGCCGGACTCCCACCGCTGCGGGTAGCTGTGAATCTTTCTGCGCGTCAGTTCCAACAACCCAACTTAGTCAAAACCATTACCAAAATTTTACAGGAAACAGAACTAGAACCCCAATATCTAGAACTGGAAATTACAGAAACTTTGTTAATGCAAGACGTAGACTTTACCGTTGCGGCTTTACGGGAACTCCAGGCTTTGGGAATTCACATTTCTATGGATGACTTTGGCACGGGTTATTCCTCCCTGAGCTTGTTAATGTATTTTCCGCTGAGTAGTTTGAAAATAGATCAGTCTTTCATCCGCAACTTAAGCAAAAGTTCCAGCAACGCCGCCATTATTACCTCTGTAATTTCCTTGGGACACGGACTGAATTTAACCTTGGTGGCTGAAGGAGTAGAAACTTTAGAAGAATTAGAATTTCTGCGTCTGGCTAACTGCGATACTGTCCAAGGTTATCTATTAAGTAAACCCCTAAGTGCGGAAGCTGCGACAAAATTCCTCTTAGAAAAATTCCCCCAAGATAGCAAACATCTCCTCAGTCCCAGCGTTGAATCTCCTCCAGTTAACCCCCTCCCCGCCAATGAACCGCAACGGTTAGCCGCACTGCAAAAATATCAAATTCTGGATACAGCTGAAGATGCCACCTTTGATGCTCTCACTCGGTTGTCAGCGCGGTTGTGTCAAACTCCTATTGCTTTTATCAGTTTGATAGATGAAAAAAGACAATGGTTTAAGTCCAAATTGGGTTTAACTATTACAGAAACTCCCAGGGAAATCGCTTTTTGCGCCCACACCATCTGTCAAAATGAGTTGTTAATAGTTGCCGATGCTTTAGCTGATCCGCGATTTGCAACTAATCCCCTAGTAACATCTCATCCCAAATTGCGTTTTTATGCCGGTGCGCCCTTGGTGACAAATGATGGTTGGGTTTTGGGTACTCTCTGTGTGGCAGATTATATACCCAGGGAATTAAACCCGGAACAGCAAGAAACACTGAAAATTCTCGCGGGTCAGGTGATGACTAAGTTGGAATTACGCCGTCACCAAATTGAAAAACGCCATTTAAAAAAGCAGTTACATCACGTTCATGAATTGAAAGGGCGGCAGCAAGAACTAGCAAACACAATCACTGTATATCAACATAAAGAACAGGAATTGGTTGAGCGTGTCAACTTAGCCCAGTTAGCTTCTCATATTGCTGGTATTCTCGGTCAACATCAAAAGTTATCTGTGTTGCTGCAAAAGTGTACAGCCATCCTGACGCAACATTTGGATATTGCTTATGCAGGAATCTGGTTACAAAATCCAGTCAGCAAGAAAATGGATTTAGCCGCTAGTGCGGGATCATCTGTATATTTTTATGCGGCTAATTCCTCCGATCATCTTCCTATCAGTGAGTTTAAGGTCAGTTGGATTGCCCAAAATTCTCAGTTATTCCAAACTAATCAAATCCTGAATGAAGCAGATTTGAACGATAGAGAATGGGTGCAACGAGAACAGTTACAGGCTTTTGCTGGCTATCCTTTAGTCCTGGATCATTCTGTAGTCGGGGTGATGACAGTATTTAGCCGTCAACCGCTATCCCAGGGGGCTATAGCTCAATTTGTTGCTATTGCTGATGATGTTGCCCGTTGTGTAGAACACAAACAAACAGAGGAGTTAGTGAAACTGCAAACTCAACGGGAAAGATTAGTTGCCAGTATTACCCAACGCATTCTTCAGTCTTTGGATCTCGACGAGATTATGAAGACGACGGTGAAGGAAGTCAGGCAATTTCTGCACACTGACCGGGTAATTATTTACCGCTTTAAGCCAGACTGGACTGGTGTGGTAGCAATGGAATCTGTGGGTAATGGCTTTAAGCCAATTCTTCGTAGTTTGATTGATGAACCATGTTTTAGAAATGTTTATGTGCCTCAGTATCGCCAAGGTAGAGTGAGAGCGATTGATGATATTTATACTGCGGGTATAGGTCAGTGTCACTTAGATTTATTGGCTGAGTTTCAGGTCAGAGCTAATTTGGTAGTACCGATCATTCAAGGTGAAGAGTTATGGGGTTTGTTAATTGCCCATCATTGTAGTTGTCCGCGTCATTGGCGACAATTGGAAGTTAGCTTGTTGAGTCAGTTGGCTACGCAAGTGGCGATCGCAATTAAACAATCTGAATTATATCAACAGGTGCAACGTCAGGCTACAGTCGATGGCTTAACCCAAATTCCCAACCGTCGCCGCTTTGATGAATACTTCCAGCAAGTTTGGCAACAGATGGAGGCTATACAAGCACCTCTATCAATCATTCTCTGCGATATCGACTTTTTCAAATTTTACAATGATACCTATGGACATCCGGCTGGGGATGATTGTTTGCGACAAGTAGCCGCTGCTATTAACAAAGCCGGAAATCGTCCAGGTGATTTAGTGGCTCGTTATGGCGGTGAGGAGTTTGTCATTGTGCTGCCAAATACATCTGCATTAGGGGCTGTACAAGTAGCAGAACGCATTCGCGCTGAGGTGAAAGCTTTAGAAATTTCTCACGAAAAGTCTCTTGTGAGTCAGTATGTGACTCTCAGTTTAGGAGTTGCTAGTCTTATTCCTGCTGCTAATTCATCTCCTGCTGCTTTAATTGCATCTGCTGATGATGCTCTTTATCAGGCTAAAGCTCAAGGACGTGATTGTTTACGGTTGGGTTGAGGTGCAGGAGGCAGGGGAGCAGGGGAGCAGGGGAGCAGGGGACGCAGGGGAAGCAGGGGACGCAGGGGAAGCAGGGGACGCAGGGGAGGCAGGGGGAGGTTAATAACCCAATGACCAATGACCAATTACCAATGACCAATTACCAATTATCAATTACCATTAATTACCTGTGAGTTTAACTAAACCAATACCACCAAAATAAAGCCCTAAAACTGCTCCCGCTAACAGACTTTGAGTTAAAGGGTCAGTAGAAGGAGTGAGAACTGCTCCCAAAACCACTGCAAACATAATTACAAACCGCCAACCAGCCAGCATTTGTGCTGAAGAAACAATACCTAAACTACTTAACAATAATTGAATCACTGGAACTTGAAATGCTAACCCAGTGCTAAATAACAACAACAACACAAATTCAAAATATTTTTCAATTGACCACAGTTGTTCTACCACATCTGCACCGTAGCTGATGAAGAATTGCAACGCTGCGGGAATCAGGAGAAAATAAGCAAATACTAACCCACCCAAAAACAGCACGCTCGAACCCAAAACCACAGGACCCAACAAACGACGTTCACGACGAGTCAAACCGGGAAGTACAAACTGAGCAATTTGGTAAAGAATAAAAGGACTGGAAAGCACTAAACCACTGTAACCAGCTACTTTGAAAGAGACAAAGAAATATTCTCCCGGTGCTAGTTGCAGGAATTTTATACCATGCGCGGGGATTTCCAGTAACTGCACAAGAGGTTTAACGACAATAAAACAACCGATCACACCCACCGCTACAGCAATTAAAGAATAAAAAATCCGCCATCGCAATTCTTCCAGGTGGTCAGATAAGGACATTTCTACCTCATCTGGTAACTCATCAAGGTTATCAACTGCTGAGTTACCGTATCCTTCCCTTTCAATATCGGGAGAATTGATAGTCTCTATGTCTGGTAAAGGTGTCATGAGTCAATTTTTAGGCAACATTCCTTAACTATTTTATCTGCCAGCGGACTAGCAATAGAGCTTTTTTTGGCTTTGGGGGATTTTTCCTTACTGTCGTGTCAGGTAATTAGCTGCCTCTTCTAAGGTTTGAATTAAATTTTCTAGCGTATAAATAGATTTATCTTGGTCAGAATTACTGACTTCAGTAGAAACTTGTGTTGAGTTCTGGGCTAAACTCTGGCTAATAGTTTGCATTGTCTTTTTACCCTTAGTCATTAATATAGGAACTGGTCGAACACTATGGAATTACTATAAATGATATACGGATAAAAATACGGAGATTCTCTGATGTTTCATGTAATTTTTAACAGATAACCCCGTGTCTTCACTGTTGCTTTAAAATTATGGTAATGGGTAATGGGTAATGGGTAATGGGTAATGGGTAATTTTTATTAACCTCCCCCTGCTTCCCCTGCTCCCCCTGCTTCCCCTGCTTCCCCTGCTTTCTTAAGAGTCCCCAGTCCCCATCACTGCTGCGGTAATTTGGGCTGTTCGGCTGAGTATTGAGCGACTAAGGCAGAAATAGACGGGTTATATAACCGCAGATAATTCCAGTAGTTACCAAATACTTGACGGACATAATTTTTGGTTTCACCGAAAGGAATTTCTTCTACAAACTCATCTGGGTCTTGTTTAGGTATGGTTCGCAGCCATTTGGCAACGTTACCAGGACCTGCATTGTAACTAGCGATCGCTAACATGGAATTATTGCCATATTGCTGATGGGTATGATCCAAATACCACGTACCCAGCATGATGCTATCATTAGGGTTTTCCAAATTAATGGTTTTTATATCTACATTGATTTGTGGTGCTATCCATGCTGCTGTACTGGGCATTACCTGCATTAAACCAGTCGCACCGACTATAGATTTAATCTTTGGTTGAAACATTGACTCTTGCCGCATCAAAGCCGTAACTAGCAGGGGATTAAGTTGGCGTGTAGTAGACCATTTTTGGATCTCTTGGAAATAAGGAAACGGATAACGCGCTTGCCAATAGGTGATCTGTTGACTTAAAGCGGCAAATTCTGCTTGTTCTTCTGGTGTTTCCCGATCTTCCAATTTAGATATCTTGGCAATACCAATCAGATTTTCACCCTTTGCTAACCGCATCAACCCTTCCGTAAATTGTTCAGCTACGCTAGGCTGACTGTTATTTTTAAATCCTGTTTCCCACTCATACCAAGCATCTCGATCTTGTCCCAGCAAATACAATTCTTTAAAAGCATCAGAACCCGCTGGAGGTACAGAACGTTGAGGGGGGATAATTTCTGGATTCATCAACCGTAGGTTATTAAAATCACCTACATTCAAACCCAAAATACTGGCAGAACGCCAAGCATAATAAGACTGGGGAAATTGACTCAATACATACTTGTAGGCAGTCCGTGCTTCTTCCTGTTTTCCTAGTATAGCTGCCCATTTACCTACCCAAAACCCTGCTCTGGGAGCCAAAATACTGTTAGGATTTTCTGTAGCAATTGGTTGCGCCCATTGCCATGCACCTACGTAATCTCCGGCTTTAGCTTTACTCAGAGCGGTTGTCCAGCGATATTCTGCCGCTTCCCCAGAATTGCTATACTTACCTAACAGTAATTTCCTTGCTGCTGTAGCTGACTGACTATCTTGAAGGGTTTCTAATAGTTTGGCTTTTTGTACCAGTGCGGTAGGTGCTTGTTTAGGAAACTTATTAATTATTTGGTCAAGATAAGGTATTGCAGCTTTACCAGGAGTGATTTCTGCTAATCTTAGTAGGGCTGTTCCCGTTTCTTCGGCTGTGGGAAATTGCTGTATCTGTTGTTTATAGATCGCAACCGCCTGATCTCGCTTTTTATCTATTTGTAACCCTCTAGCGGTGCGGTAGAGATTTTGGGCTGTTTTCGGTGCTTTAGCATAAGCAGTAGCAGCTTTGGCAAATTGATTATTATCCCAATATGCTGAACCAATTAATTCCCAGTCTGCGGGTGTGAGTTGAGGCTGTTTCACCAACTGATCTAAAATACCAATAATTCCAGGCTCATCAGCGGCATATTTTACCAAAGTTAATTGTAACTTGGGTTGATTGGGATTTTCTCTTAAACGTTTACGGATAATTTCCCAAGTGAGGGGATGGGAAGGAAATTGTGCGATCGCTTGCTCATGCAGTTTTGGCAACCCTATCAAGTATATAGCCTTAACTACCGCTGGGTCGTCAGCATAATCTTTCACCACTTTTTGCCGCAGATCGGAAGCCTTACCCTTTTCACCCACAATATCTTGCGCCTGGGCTTGTTTGAGTAAAATATACGGTGCTAAAACCGGATAGTCTTTCTCTAACCCTTCTAGGAGACTCAGGGCTTTTTTCCCTTGATCAGTTTCAATATAGTCACTGGCCAACAGATAACGCGCTCTGTGCCGATCTGGTGAAGCGCCTTTTTCCGCAATTTCCGCTAGTTTTGCTGCCCGTTCTGGTAAAGATTTTGATACCCAATTAAATACAATTGACTGGTATTTATTAGCTTCAGATAATTTTTCAGGCTGACTCTGACTCAAGTTCAACCATTTACTTAGGGTTTTTCCAGCTTGTGGGGCTGATACCATACCCCCAACTAAAAAGGCACATAGTCCAGCCCCAGCGATCAGATAAATTTGCTTGTTTTGTAGTTTCTTCAGCATGGATACCCGCTTTTAGCCTAGCGTCTGGAAAATAAAGATTCCGATCAGTTTCTTGCCACTTTAACACTACTGGCGGGAAATGTTATCACTTTTAAGTTGCATCAGGGAGCTTTCTTGAGAGGTTTTTTTGGTGCTGTGGCGGATAAAAAAGAATATCGCGGTTCAAAACTTGCAAATGTCTGAACAATACCCCTATGGGATTGATACCTTGAGCGATTAACCAAATTGACCAAGCAATCAGTTTTAGTGTATTGAAAAATGATGTGCGTGTCAACCATTCATGAAAAGCAACACGAGCCTCATCTAAAAGAGGATCATATTCTTTTATGATATATTTATCATGGAACATTGGTGAATTAATACCGTGAATTCCACTTACCTGATGTTTTCCCATTTTAATTCTTGGTAAACAGGAAACTTCCAGGTGATATAGGTCATGATAACATAGCCAATCATCGTGTATTTGGATAAAATTGTCTCCTATTTTTACACGGTCTTTACTAATACAACCAAGCATTTTTTTGATTGATAAATCAATCCAAATTTCTGAAGGAGGAAGAATTTTGTCCATAGGGTGATGACAAATTATGTGAATTTGGTTAGTAAGCAGGTGTTTCGGGTTGTTAAGCTATACATGAAGGGTTAAGTTAACAGCAACAAGTGTGGGTTAAACAATAAAATTAATTCCCAATTTAGATGCTGTCAAGTCTATATACAACATCAAATAAAATGGATGTTAAATGTCAATAGCAATAATCAAAAATCCGATGACGACTATTTTGCTAATAACTTAAAAGAGTCGCAAAAACCACTGATACTTTTAGTTAAATATTTTTGCTTCTGTATGGTAGTTTCTGCACTAACTTGATACAACCTTCTTCCCACCAAAAATATTCTCTGTTTGATAATTTTGTCACCTGGTTTAGTATAGTTAACTTCTTTGCCTAAATAATCACCTAAACTAATTTTTTCTTCACTTATTAAAGTGCCTTTTGCATTCTGTAAAGCTGTTTTTTTACCCGCGTCTATAGCCTGTTCTACCATATTATTACGTTTTAATATATCAATATATTCTTCTGGATAATCAATATAAGCAACTGTGTATTTCACCTCTTCTTGTTGGCGTTCGACTGTAAATATATGGACTTCCACAGTTCCGTCTTTAGTATTAACTTTTTGTTTTGCTACTGTGGGTGTACCTGGCATTAAAATACTAAAGCCACCTTCTGGATCAGAAAATATTTTCCAGATAGACTGGGCTATTATTAGTGGCTGATTAGCTGATACAGTTTGGGTGATGGTGTATCCACTGCCTAAAAAAAAGATTGCCAGGGAGTAAGGGATAATTTGGAATTTCATATCTCAAATGAGAGTCAACACTTCTGGATGTTAACACCAGGTTGAGAAATTGGTAAATTTTAGTTAGCAAAATTCATAGTTTCCCTAATTCGGGAGTTTTCCCTTTTAAACCAATCATCAATTTGAGTGTAAATATTTTCAACATTGGCACTCTTTGCATCAACCATAAACCCAAACGGCGGATGATGACAACTGGTAAGATGTTATTAGAAAATACTCGATCTAATAAATCAGTGAAACCTAAAATTGCTAAATTTTCTTTTTTTCGCCACTGTTCATATTTTTTGAGAACTGCAATTTTACCAATATCTGCACCGGCTTGGTGTGCTGTTTGGATAACTTCTGCTAAAGCTGCTGCGTCACGAATACCTAAATTTAAACCTTGTCCACCAACGGGATGACAGTTGTGTGCTGCATCACCAACTAAAGCTAAACGGGGGAGAACATAGCGATCGCTCTGCATGAGTTGTACCTGAAAAATAAAGCGATCGCCTAATAATTCTAATTTACCCATCTGCTCACCATAACGTTTAGTTAATTCTGCCAAAAATTCCTCATCGCTTAAAGCACACAAAGCTTTTGCTTCTTCATGGGGTGCGGTCCAAACAATTCGGCAACGGTTCCCAGGTAAAGGTAAAATTGCAAAAGGTCCACTTGTCCAAAATTTCTCATAAGCTGTATAGTTATGAGATTTTTCTGGTCTGACAAAAGCCACTATACAAGATTGCCAATATTTCCAACCTTTAGTTTTAATACCCGCAGCTTGACGAATTGGTGAGCGTGAACCATCAGCAGCTACTAACAATTTACTGCGAATCGTCCGATTTTCACCATCAACTTGAATATTAACAGTAACTATATCTTGTTCATTCTGGGTATTTACCACTTCTGCTGGACACAGATAGGTGACATTTTTACAACTCTGCACAAATTCCTGTAAAGGTTCTAACAGTGCATAATGTTCCGCTACATAACCTAATTCTTGTGTGTCTAAATCAGAAGTTTGAAATTTTACCACATCGGGATAGTCAGCGTCAGATAAAAACACCTGTCTATATTTAGCGATATTAGGTAGTATTTTATCCCAAATGCCAATTCCTTGGAAAATGCGGGCTGACAGCATATGTACAGCATAAGCTTGGCCTTTAGCCACTGCTGCTGATGTCTCTCTAGCTTCAATTAGCAGTATACTTAAGCCAGAGTCTTTTAAAGCCGCAGCCAGAGTTAAACCAACAATACCACCACCGACAATTACCAAATCATAATCATATCCCCGGTTGTCTGTGGCTATGGGTTGAGGGGTAAGGGTTTGAGTAAGCTGGGTGAGTGACATTGTGAAGATAGATGATGGCGTTTTACTTATTATTTTTACGCAAGTCCTTTCATAGAGCAAGGTGAGGCGGAAAATTACTTTTTACAGACAGAAGTAAAAACTATTGATACGCAATTTCCCCCTAACTAGTTGTATCAGGGATAAAATAAGATGAAGTGAGAAAAAATCAACTTTCTCTTTCAATACTTTTCGGTTAAGCCCAAAAAATATCATGATGTAGGTTGGGTTGACGATAGGAAACCCAACATTTACAAGGGTTTGTTGGGTTTCACTTTGTTCAACCCAACCTACGAAAACTCTTAACCGAACAGTATTGCTTTCTCTTTTGTGATTCTTATTAAAAAAACGAGCGCGGAGGGACTCGAACCCCCGACCCACAGGACCGGAACCTGTTGCTCTATCCACTGAGCCACGCGCCCTTACATATACAACTAAAAGTATAACATACTTTTTGAATTTAATCAGATTAAATTATAAATAATCTGCGGGGTTAACAGGTGAACCATTGCGTCTGACTTCAAAGTGCAGGTGGGGACCTGTGGATAAACCTGTAGAACCGACAGCAGCGATCGCTTGTCCTTTTTGTACAGATTGCCCTTCACTCACATACAATTCACTACAATGGGCATATAGGGTGGTAATTCCTTTACCATGATCAATAATTAGGGATCTACCATAACCACCATACCAACCCGCAAAAATAACTGTTCCTGAATCTGCGGCTCTAATTGTACTACCATAACTAGCGGCAAAATCCAAACCGGCATGAAAACGCCGATAACCGAGTATAGGGTGTATTCTCCAACCAAAAGGACTGCTGGTGGGTGCATCGCTGGGAAATGCAAAGATCCCAGTACCACGAATCCAAATTTTACTGTTAGCTTTTGCGCGTGCTGCTTGGAGTGCTTCTCTTTCTTCCCTGGCTTTTTGTTCAGCGATTTTTTGTTGAATTAAACCCGTTAAGTTTTCTGAGTCTTGTTCTAACTGCTTTTGTGCGGCTGCTAAAGCTAGGCGATCGCTATTTAAACGTTGAATTAATTCTCCCTGAGCTTCCGCTTGAGCTTGAAAATCAGCTTTTTGGGCTAATAACTGCTCTCTAATTATAGCAATCACGTTTTTTTGTCTTTCTACTTCCGTTCTCTGCTGAATTAAGAAATTAGCTTGTTCTGCAAGTTTAGATAAAATCCGCTGGTCTGCCTGATAAACTAACTTTAACTGATGACGACGACTGATAAAATCACTTAAATTTCGGCTTTGTAACAAAACAGCCAAACCTTGAGAATTTTGCGATCGCTGTAAAAATCGTAACCGCGCCACCGTTGCAACTTGCCTTTCTTCATAATTACGCTCTGTTACAGATAAAGCCGCTTCTAATTCTTGGAGGCTTTCCGTAGCCAATTTTAACCGAGTTTCACTATCTTGGATTTGACTATTAGTAGTTTGTAAATTTTGTGTAATGCCAGTTAAGTGTTTTTGCGCTTCTGTTTGCAGATTTGTTAAGCGGTTCTTTTCCTGAATTACATTTTGACGCTGCTGCTGGATTTGTTGCTGTTGTTGTTTTAGAGTATCAATTGTTTGTGAGTAAGCTGCATCTAGTGGTAAAAATACTGAAATACACCAGACAACACAAAAAAATGTCAGCAACAACCACCAGATTCTAATTTTGGGGAAAGATACCGTTTTCATCCCGTGATATCAGCCAAAGAAGTACAAGCATAAACAGTATTATGCCCAAAGTTTGGCAAAAATTAACACCCATAACTATTACTGATGATTTGAATATGAAAACAGGTTCAGGCATTCTGGTTTTAACCTGAGTCTTACCTGGTTAATGTAAAATTATCACCATTACTCTTAACATTAAAGGTAATGATGAAGACACGCCCAAGAATTTTATTATTTACTTTAGTTCTCCCTGGTTTTTCGGTAGTATTAATATCGCTGTATTTTTTTGTTTTAGACTATTCTGCACTGATCAAAGCTGAAAACTATGTAGAACAATTAGCAAAAGATAAAACTGCTAATGAAAGAAGTCTACAATTTGCTTATCATCGAGCTTTAGCCCATCGAATTAATGTTTTTGCAGATGCTACTTGGGGATTATTAGGTGGTGTAATTACAGCCATAGGTATTCATGGTTTAGTAATATCAAAAGAGAAGGAATAAAGAGTGATTTCTGGGAATTTGCCGCAGTCAATTAAAATCCTGTAAATCCTCAAATCCTGGACATCCTGATTCTGACAAAATTCAATTATATAACATTGTAACTTTATCAGGAAAAGCGGGCAAGATGCCCGCACTACAGAAGATTTAGCTAAGAAGATTTAATTATAAAATGCAGTTTTCCAACTGGCTAAATCTGCTAAGGATCTATCTCGATAACGTCCATATTTTTCGGGTTTACTTTTAATTTTCACACCCAAATCTGGGACAATTCCAAAATTAGGTGGCATGGGTTGAAAGTGCTTAGGAGCAGCGGAACTAATAAACTCAAATAATGCCCCCATCATGGTAGTATTAGGTAACATTAAAGGTTCTTTTCCTAAAGCAATTCTCGCTGCATTTGTTCCCGCTAACCAACCACCGGCAGATGCAGCAGTATAACCTTCTGTTCCTATTAATTGTCCTGCTGCTAATAAAGTATGACGTTCCTTAAATTGCAAACTTGGTAACATTAACTGGGGTGCATTTAAAAAAGTATTACGGTGCATAACTCCTAATCTGACAAACTCAGCTTTTTCCAAACCAGGAATCATTTGAAAAACTCGTTTTTGTTCACCCCAACGCAAATTAGTTTGAAAACCAACCATATTCCAAAGTTGACCTGCTTTATCTTCTTGACGCAATTGAATTACCGCATAGTTACGTTCTCCCGTGCGCGGATCAGATAAACCCACTGGTTTCAGGGGACCATATCGCATGGTATCTTCTCCCCGTCTTGCCATTTCTTCAATTGGTAAACAAGCTTCAAAAAATTTCGCGGTTTCTCTTTCAAAGTCTTTTAATTCTGTTTGTTCAGCTTCACAAAGTGCCTGTCTAAATTGTAAATACTGTTCTTTATTCATGGGACAATTGAGATAAGCTGCTTCACCTTTGTCATAGCGGGAAGCCATAAAAGCAATATCTTTATTAATAGAATCACCGCTAATTATCGGACTAGCTGCATCAAAAAAGTTCAGATATTCCATCCCGGTAAAACGCTGTAAATCTGCGGATAAATCGGGACTGGTTAACGGTCCAGAAGCTAACACTACAATACCTTCAGGAATTTCTTTAACTTCACCTCTGCGGAAATCAATTAAAGGATGATTTGCTAAAGTTTGGGTTAAGTCTTCCCCGAATACTCCCCTATCAACTGCTAAAGCGCCTCCTGCGGGTACTGCGTGTTCATCAGCTTTAGAGATGATAATAGAACCGAGTTGACGGAGTTCTTCGTGTAATAAACCGGCTGCGCGATCGCTCGCCATAGCCCCGAAAGAGTTACTACAGACCAATTCAGCCAAATTTTCGGTATGATGGGCAGGGCTGAACCTTTTAGGGCGCATCTCGTGGAGAATTACAGGAACGCCGGCTTGTGCTATTTGCCATGCTGCTTCTGTTCCTGCAAGTCCGCCGCCAATTACTTGTATGGGTTGTTGTGTCATAGTTGTTTTTTTAATTACTTGGTTTGGTTAAATATATTTTAAATGTGTTGAAAAAGCCGCTGCATGGGCATTTTAAGCTTACCTCAAAGGGGTAGTTTTGCAATCCGATTAAGCCACTCCTCTGCACTGGATACTGCCCAAATCAGCAATAGTTCGTCAATAATGACTTCAAGCGGTAATTTACGAGAAACAATGATAACGCCTGTACTTTGCTTGTTGGTAATAAACTGTGCAAACTCTGATGGCATTGTTTTACGATCATGGCTGACAAGGATACGCCCCTGCTGTGCAGCAATATTCAATACTTCCGGATCTTTTACACCTTCTAAGCCAGCAACAAAGGCGCTTTGAAAATCAATGCTGGGTTCTCGTCGCAGAACTCCCGTTACAATAGACTGATTCAAATCAGCATCGGCTTGATAGCGAATATTCACAATCTCACCTGCTGCCTTGCTGTTTTCGCTGCCTTGAGTTTGTCATATAAAATAGGATCACTGGTTTCTAGTGGTTGAGGCATAGCATCAAAAGCCGCTTCCTCATCTGCTAAGTAAGTATCAATCTCAGCGCGGTTAGCTAGATAAAACGTGATTCCTCCATAAACCTGTTCTAGCGTTAGCAGCGGAAAAGATTGAACGATACTTTCAGGTGATAAGCCTTTTCGGAAAGCATAGACAATCGAATCTAGAGAAATCCGTGTTCCTTCCACCCAATACCCATCGTTCCGATACTCTACGTAAGTTTTAGCTGCTATAACTGACATAAATTTACTCGCTTGTCTAGCTATTTATAATCATAAACTGTTTTCTTAACTCTGATTTTGTCAAGTCTTTGTTTTTCTATTTTTTTGATTCTCTCAAATATACAGAATCAATGATTTATTTTCTGAAACTTTCGGAAATATATTTTATGTAGATACAACAATTTAATAACACTGTACATCATCTATTCTGAATTAAAAAACTGCGTATTCTGAATGTTGTCTCAGTGAAGGATAATGAAAACCAATGACAATCTCTTTTTTAGCAATTCCCATTTCTTCTAGTTCTTCACCAACATCAATATCTGTGTTATTTTCCTGAAGCCAGATTTTTCCATCTTTGATATCAAAATGGAATATACAGGAATGAATTCGGCGTTTTTTATCCCAACCAGTCCGCAATAATAGATAATGATCATTTTCTGTATCAAAGATCAATTGGGTTTCCATATTTTGATCTTTTGAGCCATATTTTGCGTATTGGGTGAGAAATTCTCGCAAACATTGGCGATAGTAATTTAGTCTATCCATAATTTTATTACCTCTGTTACTTCATCATTTTATTATTTACCATATCTCTGTTTTATATATTTAATCTCCTCCCTTAAACCATTAGCATGAATTAACCCAACGTAACCGCGAAATTGACATTTATTTTGTGCATCATAAATAGAAACATGAGGAGTTTGAGCGAGATTATCTCTGAATCTTAATCTTCCACTTCCATCTACAAATCTAAAATTTTCCGTGATTGGATCAATAGGATTCAAGATTTTCCAAATATTTTGTGTACCTGGAATAGTTGTTTGTATACTTTCTGTAACTCCATGAACAAGAGTTGTCATACCCGGAACTTTTTCCAATCGCTTAACTACCAAATTAATAATTTTTTCCTCATTACCTAAAATATGATCTGTAATCATTTTAGCCGTTTGGGGACAATTCCAATAACCAATATGAGCGTCTGCTGCACCAGCAGCAACAGCACCTAAATCAAGAACTTTATTAATAGATGTGATATCACTTACTGTTTTAATACCAGGAAAATTCGCTATTTGACGCACATAACTTTCTAAATTATTTGCATTGTCAATAATAAATTTATCTGTAACGCTAATATTAGAATCTTCTTTAATTTCCAAGCTAGAACTAATCGGATAAGCAATCATATCTGAGGAATGAATAATATTTAACCACCGCAAAGGATATTTAAATGATTGACACTTCAACTTCACTTGTTCAGCAGGAATATCTAAAAGCATATTAAATAAAATTACTGGTGAACCCATTGTAGTAATGCTTTTGAGTTGTACCTGATTATTAATTAATTCTCTAAACTGAAAAGCTGGATCATTATTTTCAAAGTTATCTGAAAACAACATATCCCATAAAATTACAGTTCCCATTGAATGGGCAATTATATGTAACTCTTTTTCTTGTGAGTGATTTGTGATCAAATCTTCTAAATGTTCAGCTATGGATTGTCTAATTTTTTTTCCTCTTTGAAAGTTTAGGTAGGTAAACGCATCACCAACAAAATCAGATATAAACCCTTCTCTTAAATCTTTACCTCTTAAAATATCTTGACTATCAACATAAGGATTTTCTTTTTTAAATTTTTCTAAGTCCTCATGAATGAAATTCCAGATTTTACCTTTATTATTTATAATATCTGCATAAAATCCAGAATGAAAATGAGGTAATTTTTGTCCTCTTTGGGAGAACTCTTTTTGAATTAAGGTTTTTAGAGGTTCTGCAAATTTAGTCTTATATTCTGCAACACCGTGGATAAAAAGTATAAGCATTGCTGTATTCTCGTAATAGCAGCATAATTATAATTTGTTTATTTTGAATTAGGAATATATTTACAAAAAACTTAATAAAATTGAGTTTTATTTCTCGTTCAGAGTCTTTTTTATTTTACTCCTATCTGATCATACAGGTCAGACAAAAAGCCTGACCTAATTATTTAAATTCTAAGCACAAAGAGCTAAAATCTGCTCAACAACTTGCGGGTTAACATCTTTATTTTCCCCCAAAGCTGTCATTCCATGCTTTTCTAAATTCTTGATGACTACTGGAATAGTTTCTACCCCCACACCATAATCAGATAACCGAGTCCGCACACCAACAGATTCAAAAAATTCACGAGTTTTATTAATAGCTGTATCTACTCTTTCTGCTTCCGAACCATCAACAATACCCCAAACTCTCTCGGCATATTGTAGGAGTTTTTGCCATTTGCCATCGCGTTTAATTGTCAACGTACTTGGTAACACAATAGCCAAAGTTTGGGCATGATCTAAACCATGTAAAGCTGTCAATTCATGACCGATCATGTGAGTAGTCCAATCTTGAGGAACACCCACAGCAATTAACCCATTTAACGCCATTGTTGCTGACCAAACTAAATTCGCTCTGGCATCATAATCTGTAGGATCAGCTAAAGTTTTTGGACCTTCTTCAATCAAAGTTTGTAAAATAGATTCAGCCATCCGATCTTGTAATGGTGCATTTACCGGATAGGTTAAATACTGTTCCATCACATGAGTAAAAGCATCAACTATCCCATTACTAATTTGTCTGGGAGGGAGAGAAAAAGTTGTTTCTGGATCAAGTACAGAAAATTTAGGAAACACCAAAGGACTAGAAAAATATAACTTTTCTTGGGTTTCCCACTTGGTAACAACTGCGTTTGTATTCATTTCCGAACCAGTCGCAGGTAAAGTCAAAACCACACCCATTGGTAAAGCCGCAGTTACCGCTGCACCCTTGGCTAAAATATCCCAAGGATCACCCACAAAAGGAACCGCAGCAGCTATAAATTTAGTCCCATCTGCAACAGAACCACCACCCACAGCCAATAAAAAATCAATCCCTTCTGTACGGATCAATTCCACTGCTGTCATCAAGGTTTCAAAATGGGGGTTGGGTTCAATACCACCAAACTCAAATACATTCCTTCCAGCTAATGCCGATTTTACCTGATCATAAACCCCATTGGCTTTAATGCTACCACCGCCATAGGTAATGAGAATTTTCGCATCTGCGGGTATTTCCGCTGCAATGTTGGCGATTTGACCTTTACCAAACAGGATTTTAACAGGATTGTAAAAAGCAAAGTTTTCCATGATTAGTCACACAAGGGAATTAGATAATACCTTGAGTATTGTAATCACTTTTTTAATTTTTGTGTCTATATTCACGTAATACACTTTTTTAAGTCCCTTTTTTAAGAGTAATTTAGAGACATCCCAAACAATCAAGATAATTCATCAATAAATGGAGAGATTGCAGCTACAAAATCAGCCGTTGATTCATAGGGTAAAACATTTCTTCCTTTAATTTTTATCCCTCTACCTTGAGGTAAACAAGCCAGATAATCAGCCATTCTTTCATCTGGAGTTTCTTTTTTGCCTTCTTTACTAATAGCTGATGCTGTCTCACCCAAAACTATTAAAGTCGGTTGTTGAATAGCTGCAATATCACTACTATAATCACGTTGCCAAAATCTCGCTAAAAAGGAAAATACAGCATAGCGTCCACCCATATTTTGAGCATCTGCTAATAAGGTATTTAACCATTCTTCATCAACAGCATCACCAGAAGCAAACAGTTTTTCAGTTGAGAAAGAAACTAAAAATTTGCGGGTGCGTGCATAGCGAAAAAAAGCATTTCCTACAGGTGAATCAAATATATTCCAAAGTAGTTTTTGTTGCCATTTAGGAGCATTTTTAGTAGTCACACTCCAAGCTGTTGGTCCCGAAAATATCAATCCAGTAATTAAATTTGGTGCTAATTTGACTAATTCAATTGCTACTGGTGATAAAGCACCCTGTGATATTAAAATTACAGGTTTTTGAACTACGGTTTCTAAAAAGTATTGTAACTGTTTTGCCCAATCAATTGGTGTATAAGCTTTTCGTGGTGTATCGCTTTCACCACATCCCAATAAATCGGGATTGTAAATAATATTCCCATGATTAGTATCATCCCATTCACGGCAAAATCGCTGCCAAAATTGCCGTGATAAACCTACACCAATGGGATGAATTAATAGTAAAGGAATATCTTCAGGATCAGAATTTACTGGTTGATGCACTTCATAAGCACAGCGGTAATTTTCCCAAGTGTAAAACTGGGTAGGGGATGTTGTTATGTCAGAGGAATTAGCTAACATTGGCGATCGCATGAGTCTTTTAATAGTTACTAAAAGATGATTTGGGGATGAATAAACTTGTATCCTGCATCTTTTATCTTTTGATTCGACACCCACGCATTATATTGGCGGGTACTCTTATTTGTTGCATCCCATATCACATTAGGTAAATTATGTTTGGTGAGGACATTATCAATTAATTCTCGACTGGTAAGATGGGCATCATCAACTAAATTATAAATACCTTGTAAGCGGTGATCACGAGCAAATTCTATCGCGCCAACAATATCATGTAAATGCACCCAATTGGTGATATCTTCACCTTTACCGGGTCGGGTTGTACCAGCGACTCGTCCAAATATTTTCACCAATTCTCTACCAGGTCCATAAATACCCCCCAAGCGCAAAACACAAACGCGCAGATTTTCATTTTCGGCTGATAGTAAAACGTCTTCGGTTTTGCGGAGAATCTGAGCATTGAGATTAGCCGGTGCTGGTGGTGTTTCTTCATCTACCCATACACCATTTCTATCACCGTAAACGGAATAACTTCCTGTATATATCAATTGGTGAATATGGGGAGAATGTTTCAGTACAGAAACTAAAGTTTTTGCAGTTTCTAGATAAGTTTCTTCATAGGTATTTCCACCTTTTGCACCCACGCTTAACAGGACAACATCTTGATTTTGTAATACAGATTTTACAGCTTCATAATCATTGCCTTTAGTGACTATAACTTTTTGAGCTACTGCTTTGAGTCCATCAACTCGCTCAGGACTCGTTGTGGTTGCAGTCAGCATCAAACTTTGATTTTGCTGCCAATATTGAGAAACTGAATAACCAACATAACCACACCCAATTATTGCTATATTCATGACGATTTAAACACAAAAAATTAAATTACTTTCCAAATGCAAGTTGCCAAAATCGTTAATTACAAGAATTGCTAACTAATGACTGTCGCTACTTTCTCCTGAAAAATTAATACTTAAAACTTAAATACCCCTTGGAGAATATTATAAACTCCCCTAAAGTAGCTTCCCGCAGAACATTTTCAGTTTTCTGTTACAGAAGATACCATTTTTCAGGATTTTTTTGCTCAGGAATATTACTAAGTTTCCCATATTGATTGTAGGTACGGTTAACTTAGTTCTTAATCTTGTTATCAACTCAGCTTGGTTTAGCGATGAATTGCGCCATCAGGCATAATAGCCCCAGTTAGGTTAGCACCTATCAGTTTCACCAGCAAACGCTCACCTGAACGAATCCTAGCACCTGTCAAGTCAGCACCCCGTAAGTCAGCACCACTGAGATCCGCACCAATCAAATTAGCCGAACGTAAATTTGCTTCTCTCAAATCGGCTAACAACAGGTTCGCTCTAAATAAATTTGCTTCCGATAAATCCGCACCTCGGAGATTAACTTTGTGCATAAAAGTGTCACTGAGATTAGAACCGCTTAAATTAGCATAACTCAGGTTTCTGCCAGATAAGTCTCTGTTACTGAGGTTTGCTCGACTAAAATCTTTGCCACTTAAGTCAGGATTTTGATTTGGCTGTTGATAGTTGGTTTGTGGTTGTTGATAGTAACTCGAAGATGGTTTTTTTTGCTGAGTTGATCTAGCATAATTTACAGTTTGAGACTTATCTTTTAAAGAACGTAATTTTTCACGAGCTTCATTCAAGGCTTTGATCTTGTCTTGAGCTTTTTGCTGTAAGCGGTGGTTATCTTTAGGTAGGCGATCAGGATGCCAAACAAACACTAAATCTTTGTAAGCCTGGTTTACCTCTTCTAGTGTTGCTCCAGGCTCTAAATCTAAGACTCTGTAGTACCGCTCCAGTTCGCTCATACGATGTATTGGTGAAAAATCAAATAATATTTAAATTAATTATGAGTGATATCGCCATCTTAGGTACAATGAACTTTGAACAGGGAAGATGGGGAGAAAATAAATAATTACGAATTACGAATTACGAATTTATTATTCACCTGGTTAAGCCATTTCTCCATTGAGTTATAGCTCGCCAATATGCCCCAATGGGAATCTGATAAATCTCAATAAAAAGCCAAACTATAATTGCTAAGTGTAACACAAAGGTCAGTAATGTCCAAACATAAGGTATCCAAGACAGTGGAACATCAGGTTTAGGTGGTAAATAATAAGCTCCTATCCCAATTAAGGTGGTGGGAAAGATCACAAAAGCAATTGCGCCTAATACGTAACCCCAACCTAATTCCACGCCTTCTAATTGGGCTTGATTCCACTTAAAGCCATTCCAACGCCATACCAGCGGCGGTTGTCTAGCAGGCATTTTGATTTGCTGTGATTCTAAATTGACGGTAAAAATTTCTTGACAAAAGTCACAGGACATCGCTTCCATTAATGGCATAGAAGAAATTTTACCGATGCGACACACAGGACAGGGGTAATCTTCGTGAAAATTTAAAGATGTAGCGAAAATTTTGGAATTGCTCATAATCAAACTGGTACTTCTAACAAAATTAATTTTGTTAATGATAAATCAACTAAAAAGCATTAATTGTCAGATTTTTCACTATTTACCTTGCTATTCATTTTGATGTAGAAGCAGGTTAAGGGGGAAAGGAACAGAAAAAATATGGCTTGCATTTGTAATGAGTCTATCGTGTTTTGTCTGTGATCAGCATCCTGGGGGAGATTGATGACCCACTCGTTACAAACCAGTGTTTCTGGAAAGCATCTTAACAGATATACAGATTATATACAGATTTATGTTGTTTTGGTAACTATAAATATATACAAATATTACAGCACATTTTATCTGAGTCAGGTACATAAGGGCGGGCAGGATGCCCACCCCACAAAGTTGAATTTTGAAGTTTTACTTAAGTTTTAATTTTTAATTTGTAATTGATATTTTTCTGTCTCAAAATCATGTAAAATATACATACAATAGTATCGTTTAGATGATAAGTTCCATTGCTGCCTATGCCAGCATTTGCTGTTTGACTCCAGAATATCTGCCCTTTTAGGGTAGGGAGTATGTCAAAATTAGATATAGATAACTTTTGAGAAAAACCTGTGACATCATCTGTATTTGACTCCGAAAGGCTTTTATTTACCCCAGCAACCCCTAAAACTGACGCTATTCCTTTGATTTTCGCTTTTCCAAATGAGTACACTGTGGGAATAACCAGTCTTGGTTATCAGGTGGTTTGGGCAACTTTAGCTATGCGTGATGATTTACAGGTAAGTCGTTTATTTACTGATACTCAGGAACAACTTCCTAGACATCCAGAAATTTTAGGTTTTTCTATGTCTTGGGAATTAGATTATGTGAATATTTTCAATCTTTTGGAATCTTTACAAATTCCCCTGCGTGCAACTAATAGAACTGAAAATCATCCTCTGGTTTTTGGTGGTGGACCTGTTCTCACAGCTAACCCTGAACCTTTTGCAGATTTTTTTGATGTGATTTTATTAGGTGATGGCGAAATTTTATTAGGTAGTTTTATTGAAGCTTATAAGGAAGTTAGAAACGCAACGCGGGAAGTTAAATTAAAAAGATTAGCACAAGTTCCAGGAATTTATATTCCTAGTTTATATAATATTGAATATTCTAGCAATGATGGTGAGATAAAATCAATTTATCCCATTCATTCTGATATTACCCCAGTTATTCAAAAGCAAACTTACCGGGGAAATACTCTTTCTGCTTCTACTGTTGTCACAGAAAAAGCAGCATGGGAAAATATTTTTATGGTGGAAGTGGTGCGGAGTTGTCCCGAAATGTGCCGCTTTTGTTTAGCGAGTTATTTAACTTTACCTTTTAGAACTGCGAGTTTAGAAAGTTCTTTAATTCCTGCTATTGAACAAGGTTTAAAAGTTACTAACCGTCTGGGTTTATTGGGTGCTTCGGTTACACAACATCCTGAATTTTCGGAATTATTAGATTATATTAGTCAACCAAAATATGATGATGTGCGGTTGAGTGTTGCTTCTGTGAGAACGAATACGGTAACGGAAAAGTTAGCTGCAACTTTAGCAAAACGTGATACTCGTTCTTTGACAATTGCTATAGAAAGTGGTTCGGATAAATTACGCCAAATCATCAATAAAAAATTATATAATGAGGAAATTATCCAAGCAGCGATAAATGCAAAAGCTGGGGGTTTATCAAGTTTAAAATTATATGGCATGGTGGGTATTCCTGGGGAAGAACCAGAAGATTTAGATGCAACGGTAGCAATGATGAAGGCTGTAAAAAAAGATGCTCCTGGATTGCGGTTAACGCTGGGATGCAGTACATTTGTACCTAAGTCACACACGCCTTTTCAATGGTTTGGGGTAAATAAACAATCTGAAAAGCGGTTACAATCTTTACAAAAACAGTTAAAACCACAAGGTATAGATTTTCGTCCAGAAAGTTATAATTGGTCTGTTATTCAAGCTTTGTTATCGAGAGGCGATCGCAGACTCTCTTATCTGTTAGAATTAACTCGTGATTTTGGTGATTCTTTGGGAAGTTATAAACGCGCTTTCAAAGAATTAAAAGGCAAAATTCCCGATTTAGATTATTACGTTTATAGTCATTGGTCAACTGAGCAAATTTTGCCTTGGAATCACTTGCAAGGACCATTACCACAGTCTACACTAATAAAGCATTTGCATGAAGCAATGAGTTATTTTCGCGTTGCTTCCCCTGTCAAATAAAAACCAAAAATTCCCCAAGCTTAGATAATGCAAAACACATCAGAATTTTATTGTGCTTATTGTGGAGAAGAAAACACAACTTTTATTGATTTTAGTGCAGGAATGATGCAAAATTATATAGAAGATTGTCAAGTTTGCTGTCGTCCCAATATTTTGTATGTCAGAATTGATGAAGATACGCTCGATATTGAAATAGACACAGAATATGAAGGTTAAAGGTTAGGTTTTTCGTTTCATGCTGCACTTTACTCATTCTTCCATTATTAATGCACCTGTTGAAATAGTTTGGAAATTCCATGAACGTCCAGATATTTTACAACTACTCACACCACCTTGGCAACCTGTACAAGTATTGCGTCGAGAAGGTGGACTTGATGAAGGTGCCATAACTGAGTTTAGGTTATTTCTGGGACCTTTACCTTTAACTTGGTTAGCGCGTCACACTGAATTTGAAAAATATCGTCTGTTTACTGATGTACAAATATCTGGACCCTTTGAGTCTTGGGTACATCGTCATGAGTTTACAGAAGAAAATGGAAAGACAAAATTAACTGATAATATTGCTTATTCTCTTCCTGGTGGTGATGGAGTGGAATTTGTTAGCGGTTGGTTAATTCAAGTGCAGTTAGAAGCGATGTTTCGTTATCGGCATTTTATTACGAAAAGGGAGTGTGAGTCAAAATAATTAATGATTAATTTTCATATTTCTAGTATTTTCGAGATTATGGCATTTGCGCTTTGTTTGTATATTCACAATTGATTTTTCGGAACTTTTACAACTGATAACGGAGGAATTATCATGTTAGAAGTTAAGCCACTTTTTCAAAGTTTTGAAGAATATTTAGCTTATGATGATGGTTCAGATAAATTATATGAATTATATAATGGAGAGTTAATAGAAATGCCATATGATGACTGTGGTGAGTATCATTTGAAGCAATCATATTAAAATCTACCCTTTTGTGAAAGGATAGAAAATTTTCTACTGTGAATCTAATTAACATATTGCTGAAGATTGAAGTAGCGAAACAATTGCTTTAATCATACTTGTAAACCAAATTTCACGTTAAATTATTTTATCAATGTTGCTTGCTGTTTATCTGTTAACTCTACATCCACTTCCTTCACAGAAGGTCTTACACACAAATAAATCAACGCACCAAAAAAGGGAATCATCGCAAATAACCAAAATAATTGATTATCCTTCCAACCCCGTCGCGTCATATCATCAACTAACAAAGTTGGAAATAATAAACTCAACATACAAAAATCTAAACTCATTACATGAATAAATCTGCTAGTTTGCCATTGTTGGATATAATCACTCCAATCTCCTTGTAAACCATAAGCAGCTAAAACACCAGCACCTAAAGTTAATAATATTCCTGTAATACGAGAATCAAATATTTTCAGAAATAGATTTTTTTGCCCTACAAATTCTTGATTTGGTTCTCTTAAAGCTAAATAAGGTAAAAGCGCAAAAGCCCCAACTGCAAAGGAAGCTGTAGCAAACGGCCAAGCGCGGATTTTTTGCCCTCTTCCATCAATAAATAATACTGAACTATATATTAAAGGCCAGATACCCATAATATTAAATAAAGCAATTATTACCGGATTAATATCTTGCCAATTTCCTGTAGAGAGATTTTTAATTAACTCAAAAGTTTCTGGGAAATTATCAGGAGGAGCAAAGAAAAAGGCGTAGGAAACAAATCCTAGCCATAATAAACCAAAAGAGATTTTTCTCAACATAATTTACGCAATTTACGCAGTTTGACTAAAAGCTTCTGAAAGATACTCTGCTGCTGCTGCTACAACAGCGATCGCATTTTCATAGTCTAACCGAGTTGGTCCCAAAACACCTACACTTCCCACCGTTACAGAACCTCGACGATAGCTAGAAGAAATCAAAGAACAAGTCCGAATTGGTTCTAACGGGTTTTCTGCACCTATACGCACCGTCACCCTGGGTTTACCCATTTCCTCAATTTCTGGTTCTTCACATATTAACCGCCATAATTGTTCTTGTTCTTCTTCCAGCAGGTGCATAATCGTTTGTACTTGCTGTACTTGGGAAAACTCCGGTTGACGCAACACCTCTCCCACACCCCGCACCATAATTTGTGTCGCCGTGGGAGCAACTGCACGTTGGAGTAATTCTGTCAAGGAACTTTTTAAGAATTCACCATAGCGTTGAAACTCTTGATCTAACTTACTCCAGTCAAGCTGGGCTAATTCCAACAGAGTACAACCGCGCAGATGACTATTTAAAAAGTTAGAAACAATTTGTAATTCTCTATCAACTGCTTCTGGATCTGGTTGAGTTGCTGATGATGATGTAAACAGATCCATTACCTTGGAATGTGTCTCATAACCATCCGTCACTACTATCAGCATAATTTTTCCGGCTTCGACTTGCAAAAGTTGCAAATGTCTTAACTGTGCTGTATTAGTTTGAGGCATGGTAATTAAAGTAATGCAGCCGCTTAATGTTGCCAAGATTTGAGCCGCACCTTGTAACAAAGCTTCCAAACTCCAATCATCCCAATGTAGGCGCTGTTGTAATGTTGATTCAACCTCTTTAGCTAATATTTCCGACGGTTTCATCAACTTGTCAACATATATACGATAACCCGAATCAGAAGGTACTCTCCCCGCAGAAGTGTGTGGTTGGTAAAGTAAGCCCGATTTTTCCAAAACACCCATGACATTGCGGATGGTAGCGGAACTGACACCAAGATCAAATTCCTCAATTAGAGCTTTGGAACCAACAGGCTCTGCTGTAGCTATATAATGGCGTACAGTTGCCCAAAGTATATGCTGTTGTCGATTTGTCAGCTGGACTTGCATGGTATATGTTTTACTGAAGGCAAATTTTAAACAAAGGTGGACAAAAATCTTGTGGCTGGAACCGCAAAAAAAGATTAATTATTAGTTAATTCAAGATCGTAAATTATATATTTATACTATATTAGTTGAGTGCAAAGCTTCCCTTGAGAATTTATTTTGTGCGTGATTAATAATACATCATATCTGTTAGCACAAAAGAAGATAAATTTTTATCTATTTACTACATTATCTCATAATATTTATTAGCAAAGTTGTATTTTTAAATACAAAATTGTAATTGGATTTCAGTCACATTACTGACTAATATCAAGTTGGTAACTGATAAGAATTTGTTACCCCAGTCCCCAGTAAAGAGTCCCCAGTAAAGAGTCCCCAGTCCCCAATCCCTTCCAGTCCCTAATACTGAGGAATTGAAGGATCAACTAATATGGAGTAGGCAGCAATGCCACCCCTAATATTTTTAACGTTTGTAAATCCCTGATCTACTAACCACTGACACATCTGAGCAGAACGAATACCGTGATGACATAGCACCATAGTTTCTGCATTGGCATCAAAGCGTGTGGAAATTTCCTGATTCCACTGCTCATATTCACTCAGCGGAAGGTTGACAAAACCATTGATTTGTGCTAATGCCAGTTCTTGAGGTTCGCGTACATCAATTAATTGTACTTCAGGATCACCTTGTGCTAGGCGTTGAGCTAGTTGCTGAACGTTAATTTCGCTAAAAGATTGACCAGTCATGCAGTTTTTCTAAACAATCCTATACTATTTCATGGTGGCAGAAAAGCGAGAAAATAGGTTGAATGTGAATAATCAACGCTCCTTCTTTGGTTTCTTGGTAGCTGGTGTTATTGGCCTGCTAATAATTGCTATTGCTGGCTTTTACTGGTTTTTCGGGAAAAGTCCAGTCAATTTTATTACCTCTACCTCTCAACCAGGGGCAGCAATTTTTGTATCAAAAGTATCACCTGTGATGGTGTCGTTTTTAGTAAATCCCGAAGGTTTGCAATCAATAGAAAAACAAGGAGAAATTTCTCAACTCAAAAACAGTTTATTGGCAAAAACTAATATAGATTTCAACGATGATATTAAACCTTGGCTAAATAATGAAATTACATTGGCTGTTACCAGTCAAGATATAGACCGCGACCCAGAAAACGGACTACAACCAGGGTATTTGATGGCACTATCTACAAATAACGCTACCAAAAGCCGCGAGTTTGTCGAGTTGTTATTTTCTAAACGGACTTTAGCAGGAACAAATTTAGAAGTTGAACAATACAAAGGTGTGAAATTACTTTATGATTTTCCAGAAATAGCAACATCCAAAAAAATCCAACATCCCAAATCTAAAATCCAAAATAGTTTAGCTGGTGCGGTTGTTGATAACTTTGTTTTGTTTGCTAATGATATCAAAGTAGTGCGAGAAGCTATTAATAATATTCAAGCACCAAACTTGAATTTGAGCAGTTCTCCAGAATATCAAAAAGCTGTCAAAGAATTACCCAAAAATGCTGTAGCTGTAGCTTTCTTGAATCTGCCGAAAGTAGCACAATGGCAGGGTTTAGAATTGACAGAATCAACCTATAGTAGCCAAATTCTTTCTTTAGTATTAAATCCCCAAGGATTCTTGGCAGAAAGTACATTTTTAACACAGTCAAAAGTTACTCCTGTATCTACACCATTATCTAAACCTGTGGGTGCATTGCAGTATATTCCAGAATCAGCAGGTTTAGCAATTGCAGGAGCAAATTTAAGCAATTTACCTAATAGTGATTTAGCCAAACTTTGGCAACAAGGAACATCAACTATTTATGGTTCTTCCCAAGAAGCTATTGCTCGTTTGTTGCAACCTTTAGTAGATGTACAAAAAAACTGGAGTTTAAACTTTAGTGAGGATATTTTTAGTTGGGTAACTGGAGAATATGCCTTAGCAATTTTACCAAATCAATTACCCAATCAAGAAAATATAACTTCTAATTGGGTGTTTGTGGTGGAAAAATCACCGCAGTTAGAACAAGGAATAGCGAAGTTAAATAGCATTGCTATTAACAACGGTTTTAATGTTAGTTCTCTTAACCTCAATAACCAAAAAATAACAGCTTGGACAGAATTAACAACCACTCAAAAACAAGCATCTGTAAATGTTGAGGCAAAAATTAGAGGGACGCATACAAGCGTTGATAATTATGAAATTTTCACCTCAGACTTAGGGATAATGGAAGAAATTCTTACCGATCAAGAACATCCTCTGATGGAAAATTCCAACTTTCAGGATAGTATTGCCAGCATCCCCCAACCCAACCACGGTTATGTATATATTGACTGGAAAAAAAGCCAAGGTTTTTTAGAACGTCAGCAACCTTTACTTAAATTTGTGGAACTGTTGGCTAAACCACTATTTGACAATTTGCGATCGCTTACAGTCAGTAGTTATAGCAGTGAACCAGAAACCCTCAAAGGTGGTATCTTCTTCCAAATGGATCACTAAACAAGCACGTTATATCCCCGACTTTTTTGAGTAGTTGGGGATCAGGAAATTTGGATCACCGGAAACAGTGATCACAGCACTACCCATTAGCTATTTTTTTACATAAGATTAGTATATACAGTTACAAAAAACTATTTGGGATTGCGCTATGAAAAATCGTCGCTTTTGGCTTCAATTTCGGTGTAGCTGGCTGTTAGCTGCAATTACTGCTATGATAGCGACACCTTTAGCAGCCCAGACAGCAAATTTTGGAACTTTGAAACTAGCACCAGGTTTTGAACCGGGACAAGGAATGGCATCAGGTTATACAGGGGGTTCTTTCTCATTATCCGCCATGAGTAACCGCGATCGCGATAAAAAAGCCTGTATCGGTTTTGGCGATCCCAAACCTGATCACATCCTGGTTTTAGAAAAAGACTTTGATAAATTGACAATATTAATTAACAGCGGTGGTAAAGATACTACTGTCTTTATTAAAGGACCAGATGATGCAACAATTCGCTGCGGTGATGATACTGGTAGAAGTAAAGATGCGAGTGTGAGCGATCGCAATTGGAAACAAGGCATTTATCAGCTTTGGGTAGGTACATTTAACCCTGGAGTCAAACATAACTACACTTTAAAAGTCGAGGAATAGGTGACAGGTGACAGGTGACAGTGAATAAGCAGGGGAGCAGGGGAGAAGATTTTTCTCAATTACCAATTACCAATTAACGATAAAATAGGAAAGTAGCTTGTTTTGCTTTTTGGGTAATATTCTCGATGCTATCTACACTACGCGCCGACTTTCGCATCATCTTTGAACGTGATCCAGCAGCCCGGAATTGGTTAGAAGTCTTGTTTTGCTACCCAGGTTTACAAGCCTTAATCTTCCATAGACTAGCTCACTGGCTGCGTGCTATCGGTATTCCCTTTATCCCCCGTCTAATTTCTCACATCGCTCGGTTTTTAACCGGCATTGAAATTCACCCAGGTGCTGTCATTGGCAAAAGCGTATTTATTGACCACGGTATGGGCGTTGTCATTGGTGAGACAGCCATTGTAGGAGACTACGCCCTAATTTATCAAGGCGTTACTCTCGGTGGTACTGGTAAAGAAAGCGGCAAACGTCACCCTACAGTTGGTGAAAACGTTGTCGTTGGTGCAGGTGCAAAAGTTTTAGGTAATTTGCAAATTGGTAATAATGTCCGCATCGGTGCAGGTTCAGTAGTGTTAAGAGATGTTCCTTCTAACTGCACAGTTGTAGGCATTCCCGGACGCATTATCTACCGTTCTGGAGTTCGGGTTTCTCCCCTAGAACACAACAATTTACCAGACTCAGAAGCAGAAGTAATTCGCACTTTGGTTGACCGCATTGAAGCACTTGAAGAACAAATTCAAAATCTCCAAACTCCCGTAAAAACTCCGGTTTTAGTCGGTCAATTCATGCAAGAAAATGAATTACCAAAAGAACATAATTTCTGTAATATCAGAGATAAAAAGATTCAGGAATTTTTTGATGGTGCAGGAATTTAACCAATGTAAGAATTCAGGAGTCAGGAGTCAGAATATTTGTTTGTAGCAGATTTAAACAAATATACAAATCATGAATACAGAATCAATAACCAAATACCTCAAACAACAGTGAATTCTATTAAACTGGTATATTCCTATTGGTGGTGAAGAGTGTATTCATGGTGTACCTGCGGGTGCAGATGAAATGATTGATGCAAAAAATAACTGGACTTTAGGTTGTCCGTCTTTAAAAAATAAAGATGTAGATGAATTATATAAATTTGTCCAGAAAGGTACAGTTGTGGAAATTTTACCTTAATGTTTAAGGATTAATTTCTTGATAATACCAACTTTGATTTTCATCAATTTGATAAAAAGTTCTATTTTGTGGTTCACCCCGCAATTCTAAATGATCTACTTCTGTAGGTTCAAGTAATAATAAACAAAAATTTTCTACTGGTTCTATATTATCTGGTGCTGGTGGTGTAAACGCTTCTGGTGTTCTTACTCTCATCTCACCCGGATCAGGCCAAGCAAATTGTAAACGTGCAGCATCACTTAATTCTTGCCACATTTTCATTCTAGCTGCTTGTAAATGTGGATAAGAATTAGCAGTAATTAAAATTAATTGTCCAGCAATACGAAATTGTTCTCTAGTGTTGGGAAAATACCAGCAAATTTCTGCTGCTGTTTGTTTTGATATTTGTTCAGCTTTTGCACTGCGAATATCGGTGATGAATTTTAGCTGGTTTGTATCTTCAACAAAACCACGAAAAACTACAGTGCGGTTTGCAGGTAAACCATTTTCTCGCACGGTTGCAAGTTGTAAATAACGAGAATAAACCAAACTACGGTTTTTGTGTAAAGCGCGAGTAATTAAACTTCTCCAAGGTGCTAGGGACATTATTATTACTGTAATATTTTTGTAATTTGATTTTGATTTGTTTGTTCTATAAGTATAATTTTAAATCTACTTTTTTTGAGATCCCCGACTTTTATTAATATTGAATTATTTTGAAAAGTCGGGGTTTTGATCAGTAATAAATTAATCTTGCACTTGACTTAACCAACTTTGTAAATCTTGTAAACTGGTAAAATCTAACAACGCTTCCCCAAGATTTTCTAAATTGCTCAAAGATAACTGAGCAATATTATTTTTTGCTTCCTCCGGTAACTCTCCTAAACGTCTATTTAACTGTCGCATAACTAAATTTAAAGCACTCTCTTTGAGTCCTTCTTGTCTTCCTTCCTGTCTTCCTTCCTGTTTAATTTCTTGATAAGCGCGACTTCTTTCTAATGAAATTCCTAACATGACTTGAACCTCCCGCAAAGTCAGATTTTCAAACCTGTACATCATGATTGTAGTAATCATTTCTAAAATCATCTCATTGGATGAATTTTCTTGATTACTCTTTGTTAATAAATACCTGGCTGCTGCTGGTGCTTGACTTTCTTTTAAAGTTGTCAGTACCATTAACCCTACCCATACAGGTAATTGTTGAATATCTCCCAACTCATCTAAATATATTCTATGCACTTGATCGCCATTAAGCAAAGAACGATGAGGAGAAATATCACTTTGTTCTATATTCCGAGATGGATATATTATAACCGCTTGCCAGTCACTAAATCTATTACGGTTACGGTAGAAATATAAGTGAGATTCCGCAAATAATCGCTCATACAGTTGTTCATCTTTCTGAAACTGCACCTCGCTAAAATAAACCGTACCTTTTGGTTCATTTTCTGGAGGTAAAAAAACGCCATCAATTTCAAATTTAGGTTCTTTCACCGCTACAGAATCAAATTTATATAATTCTGCATTTTGGGGTGGGTTTTCCAATAATTGAAATAAGACAGATGGATATTGTTGGAAGAGTTTATAAAAAATAGAGTCTCTACGCATTAATTAAATTCCCGATTTATTTGGTTAATGAAGGCAAGAGGCTGTTTTTGTAACAACAATTAAATATAAAACTGTTGTATATTTGGTGATAATACAGGATATTTTTAAGTATAAAGTGATTTTAGCAATTTTTCATACTATAAATACTAATAGTTACCTCTACCTGTAGGCATCAAAAATTTTTCAACCGCAGAGCTATGACAATCAAAATAAAATTAATGGCTGATTATGGATGCTACCCATTATGGTGGGCTAGTTTTGATAAAGCTGGAGATATTGATCCAGAAACTATGCCATTAAGTGAAGAAATTATCAGCCGTTTGGAAAAATGGGCAGATATTTATGATGCAAAGTTGAATTGGGAAGATCCTAGTTCATCAGGTTTTTTTACTTTAGAAGCAGAAGCAGCTTTTGAACAAGAAGGTATTAGTCTATGGAAACAACTGCAAACAGAACTTGCACCTAATTATGAAGTTGTATATTTCAGTGAGCAATTACGTAAAGTTGTAACAGATATCAATGAATTAGAATCTTTACTGGCTATCAATGCTTAGTAGTATGATGTATAAGCTTTTTTGATAAAAATGATAGATAAAACTTTGATAATTTTCAACCCTGGCGCACAGTCAGAGTTTTATACTTAAACTAAAATAAAGTCATAATTGACACAGAATTAGACATAGCGCAAAGTGGCAAAATGATCAATCTTCCATCCTCTAACTACTTGGCGTTATAGTCTTAATTTGTTAGTCAGCAACAAGACCTTATTATGGTTCAAGAACTGGAACGTAAACGCCAGAGTGCATCTTTCCCAGAATCTGCTCCAGCAGCCAATCCTGTATTTTTTAGAACTTACAGCCGTCGTACAGAAGCAGGTTTAAGAGAAAGTTATGATCAAGTGTGCGATCGCACTCTTAAAGGCTTAGTCGAACTGGGAAAACTCACCCGTGAAGAAGCTGCCCTTTTAGACAAAATGCAGCGCAACATGAAAGCCCTTCCCAGTGGGCGCTGGATGTGGGTTGGTGGCACAGATTGGTTAACCAAACCCAAAAACTTCTCTGGTGCTTATAACTGCACCTCCACCAACTTGGTAGACTGGAAAGCCTTCGGTTTAATGATGGACTTGGCCATGATGGGCTGTGGTACAGGTGCTATCATCGAACCACAGTATATTAATCAACTGCCATCTATCCGTAATCACCTAAATATAACGATCACAGGTGAAATTGGCAGCACTCCTAAAGAACAACGTCGTGAATTTACACAAACCGATATAGAAGCTAACACCGCTACTATCCACGTTGGAGACAGCCGGGAAGGTTGGGTAAAATCCTATCAAACCCTGTTAGAACTCTCCACCGATGAACGCTTTACAGGTGACGTTGAAGTAATTGTAGATATTAGCGACGTGCGCCAATCTGGGGAAACCCTCAAAGGCTTTGGCGGTATGGCTAATCCTGTGAAGTTACCAGGATTGTATCAGCGTTGTGCCTCTATTCTCAATAAAGCTTTAGGTAGACAATTAAATTCAGTTGAATGCTGTTTGTTAATTGATGAAGCTGCTGTCACAATTGTTGCCGGAAATATCCGTAGAAGCGCGGGTATGCGTCAGTTCATTGCAGAAGATGAAAAAGGCGCAACTGCAAAAGATAACCTATGGCAACAAGACGCAGAAGGCAACTGGCGCATAGATCCAGAACGTGATTCTTTGCGGATGGCCAACCATAGCCGAGTATTTCACCATAAACCCACTCTAGAAGAATCCATTGCAGCCGTTCAAAAGCAATATTACAGTGGTGAAGGAGCAATTCAATGGGCTGGTGAAGCAGTTGCTAGAGCTAACATTGATTTACTAACTACACCAGAACTGAAAACAGACTTTTTGCAAGCTTACGATCAAGGAAAAGCCAAAGAATGGATACAAGAACATCACCCAGATATTGATGCTCAAGAATTAGAACATCGTTTGGGTAGATATGGTTTAAATCCTTGTCATGCAGGTGATACCTTAGTATCTACTAATCAGGGATTAGTACCTATTAAAGATTTAGTTGGTAAACCATTTCAAGCTTTAGTTGACTTGCGTTCTGTAGGATTAGATGGAGTCAAATTAACTGATGCGATCGCTTTTCCCACAGGAGTACAAACAACTTATCTCATTACCCTAGCAAATGGCCAGCAAATGAGATGTACTGCTGACCATCAACATTTTACCAATCACGGATGGGTAGCAACAAAAGACTTAACATCTGAGCATCATATCTATATCCAAAAAGGTGCGGGATCTTTTGGAGAAGGTACAATCACAGTTGAACAAGCACAAATGCTGGGGTGGTGGTATGGAGACGGTTATAATGTCATCATCAAACCACAAAAACATGGTAGAAAAGAATCTCACTTTGCTAAAGGCTTTGTTTTCAATCCACAAGAATATGATTATGCTTACCCAGTAGTTGGTGGAGCAATCAAATCTATTACTGGCGTAGAATATGTCAGAAAACTCCACAAAGGAGTATATGAGTTTAGAACTCAATCACCTTTATTAGAGGAGTTTTTTGGAAACTTAGAAATTGAAAATAAAGACATACTCCCAGTTAAATTTCTTACCCAATCTCAAGACGTATTAATTGGATTTGTCCAAGGAATTTTTAGTGCTGATGGTACTGTTGAAAAAAGCTGTCGTCGCATTAAATTGGTTAACAAGTCAAAAGCCCTATTGCAACAAATTCAATTAATTCTTTTGCAATTAGGAATTTTAAGCACAGTGCGTTGTGCAAGAAAACCAGGTTACAGAGGAGTTGTTTACACCACTGCTGACGGTACTCAAAAAATTAGTGCTGATAATGGCTCTTATGCTCTTTGCATTCATTCCTTTGGTTACAAGCTATTTCATCAGTTAATAGGTTTTCCACTGTCACCAGCCAAGGAACAAAGACTAGCAGAATGGGATGCTAAACCTTTGCCAAGTTACACAGCAAAAACTATTAACTCCTGCTTTACTGCTCAGGTTAATACTGTTGAAGAGTTTGGAGAAGAACCTGTTTATGATCTTCATGTTCCTTTAACTCATTCCTTCATTGCTAATGGTTGTATTACTCACAATTGTGGAGAAATCATAGGTGCTGATTTTCACTGCGTAAGTGGTGATACCCTGCTCATCACTAAAGATGGAATGCACAAAATTCAGGATATTGTCGATTCTGAAGTTGAAATTTGGAACGGTAAAAACTGGAGTCAAGTTCAACCATTTAAAACTGGTAGTTCTCGCGTTCTCTATCGCGTGCGCTTTGGAGATGGTTCTTATCTAGATGCAACTGAGTATCACCGCTTCTTTGTTAAAGATAGATTTGGCAAGAATTACAAAGAAGTGCAAACAAAAGACTTGATGGATACCAGTCATTATGCTATCCACACAGAACCGTTTACAATTCAGTACGAAGATGGATTAAATGTTGATCTCAACTATGCCTACACTTTAGGAGTAGCTGTTGGAGATGGAACAACCGATCAAAAAGATCATGCCAAAGTTAGGTTGTATGAAAAGAAAGCTGCTTTAAATCTCTCAGGAAATAAATCTCCTATCAGAGATTACGATTACTTACCAACTTTTACAGATGTTACAGATTTAGGTTTTTCTGGAGAATTCTTAAAAAGCCTAAAAACAAATCCAGAAACACTGAACGTCATTGCTAGTTGGAATCGTCAAGCAATTTTGCATTTTATCGCTGGTATAGCAGATACAGACGGCTCGAATACAAACAGCAACGGCATCAGAATATATATCTCTGACTATGATCGAGCATACCGAGTTCAGTTACTACTAACTAAATGTGGTATTCGTTCATCTGTCAATCTGTGCGCTCATCAAGGGGCAGTCACTAACTATGGCATCAGAAGTAGAGATTTATACTGCTTGCAAATAACTGACTGTAGCGAGATTCCTTGTCAGCGTTTGGACGTGAGTAAAGGCACAAATGCCAAATATAAAGGTAAATGGCAAGTTGTAAAAAGTGTTGAACAATTACCAGGATTACATGATACTTACTGCTTTAATGAGCCGGAATATCATAAAGGTGTTTTTGGTAATACCTTAACCGGAAACTGTAACTTGTCTGAAGTACACTTAAACCAACTTGATCCCGATAACTACAAAGAACAAGAAGAAGCATTTACCGCTGGTGCTTTGTCAGTGGCCGCATTGTTAAACCACCATTTTCTTGAACCCCGCTATCAATACAGTCGGGAACTTGATCCCATTGTCGGCGTTTCCTTCACCGGTTTATTTGACTTCTTTGTTCATGCTTTTGGTGTGGACTGGTTACGCTGGTGGGAGGAAGGAAGACCAGAAACCCCAGAAGGACTGGTTTTCAAACGTGGTGAACAAAAATATCTCAGCAGATGGCGAGAAATCGTACATAAAGCCGTTTGGGAATATTGCGACAAACACGGAATTAAACGCCCCAACCGCTGTACTACCGTGCAGCCTTCTGGCTGTCTGGATCGCACAGCATTGCGGATATTTGATCAAGGATTGCTCTATGCTGATGAATTGATAGCTCCCGGTAGTGGTGAAACCATCAACTTAAACTTAAGCGTGCGTAAAGGAATTTCTGTTTCTACAGGCATTGCTAATCAACCCCTGCAACTGATTAAAGTAACTTTAAGCAATGGTCGCATCCTCCGCATGACCCCTAATCACCGTCTTTCCATCAATGGAAATTGGGTTTATGCAGCCGATATGACTTCTGGGATGAAAATTGATTTCAGTCTCGGCGAGTATCAAAATCACCAAGAAGTCTCTTTACTCAATATCGATCAATTCGAGTACACACGAGAAGGACGACAATTAGAACTCGGTCATAGTCGCGGGGTTACAGCAACCATCATTAAAACACCAAAAACCATGTCTCCTGATTTGTCCTACTTCATTGGGGCATTATTTGGAGATGGTTGCTTGAGTCCTCATAAACACCGCATCCGTTTTTGCAGCAATGATTACACATTACTCGAAAGACTGCAAAAAATCGGACAACAACTTTTTGCTTTGAAGGGACAAATTCGCAAATATTCTGACAGAGAAGCTTTTGAACTATCTTTTGCCAGCGTTCAGCTTTTTAACTGGTTGCAACTGAATGGATTAGCAAAAACAGAAGAAAGCCAAAGCCTCGACAGAATACCCTTAGCAATTCGTTGTTCTTCTAAGCAAAGCATCCTGTCTTTTTTCTGCGGTTTAATTGACACTGATGGTTGTATTCGTTCTACAGGGAGGATGTCTATTGATAGCGCCAGTGAAAAGTTCCTGCGAAACCTTCAACAAATTGGTGAAGCGGTGGGTCTGTGTTTCTCAATTTTCCATAACACCCAAGGAGAAAACAAGCAAGGTCAGAAAGATATGTGGGGCTTATGTTTGAGTCGGATGTTGTCCCAACCCGATGCCTTAGCTTATTTAAACAGCAATAGCGAAAAAGCTCAAGCTCGTCCTATTCCTTCTCCAAAACGGAGTTTTAAATTTGAACCTTACACTGTGGCATCTGTAGAGTGGGAAGAAGCTCCCGACTATAGTTACGATTTTGCTGTAGGAGGAATAGACGATAATGACTCTTGGTACTGGCAGGGAGGAATTAAATCTCACAATACCAAATCTCTTTTAACAGGTGCTAGTTCCGGTTGGCATCCTCCCAAAGCCCAAAGATTCATTCGGCGGATCACCTTCCGTAAAAATGACCCAGTAGCATTAGCCTGTATAGACTATGGTTACAACGTCATCCCGTCCCAATCTGACAAAGACGAAAACGGCAACTTACTCAATGACCCATTTGATCCTCGTTGTACAGAATGGTTAGTAGAAATACCTGTTGCCGTCTCTTGGGCAGATTTACCCGGTGCGGATGTCATTGATGTGTCTAAGTTCTCTGTATTGGCACAATTAGATTTTGTCATGCAAGTGCAGAAATACTACACCGCTCATAACACTTCAGCAACTTTAGAACTGCGTTCTGAGGAGGTTGTACCTTTGGGAACACGCATCTATGAAGCCATTCAAAATGATGAAGGTTACATTTCTGCGGCGTTATTAGCGCGGTTTGATGACATTCAAACTTTCCCCCGCTTACCCTTTGAACCCATAGACAAAGCCACCTATCAGCGTTTGTCTCAAGAAGTCAAAGCCCGACGGAAAACCGATGATTTCTGTGGCGCTTTAAGTCGTTATGATTTAGGAGAATTAACAGAAGCAGGACCTAGTGGTTGTGACTCTGATAAATGTATGTTCCCTGAACAAGCACCAACATCATAAAATCCGTTAATTTCTGAAGAATGACGGAAAATATCTCTGTTATCTTCTTTTCTTCGTGTCTTCGTGTCTTCGTGGTTTAATAATTTTTTTACGAACCACAGAGGCACAGAGGACACAGAGAGAGGAAAAATCTTTAACTTACCTTTGGGGGTGAAAGTCCCCTGCTTCTACAAGCAGCGGGTTTTGCGTCGGGGTAAAATCCCCGTTGCCAAACGTAATTCTACATTCTAAATTCTCAATTCTTCATTCTTTTAACAGGTTTTATATTCAATGACATGAGTGGAACTAACCCATTCACCTTTTTCGCTATAGCTACGAATTAAACGTTGACGTTCATTTTCTCTGACTAACCAACCTGCTTCCACAAAAAAAGGTTTTCTCCGTTGCAGTTGCAAAGGAACATTACTGGAAGTTCCATCGGGTAATAACAAAATTTCCCGAATGTTTCCTTCTTTTTCAAAAATTAGTTTATTGCCTTCTATTTTGGCTTGTGAAGTAATGGTTCGGGATACAAAAAATAGCTTTTGTTCTAAATATCCATTACCAATGTCTTTAATTTCTAAAGAACTAGCATAGGTTTCAGATGGTCTCAGGTCTGAATACACTGTATGAGCTTGACCTTGCCAATTACCAATTAACTGTTCTACAGTCAGTTGTGGACGTTCGTAAGCATCTGTAGAACTGCGAAATTCCCTAATCAAAGTTAAACTAATAAAGTTACCTTGTTTGTCATATAATTGCACTAAACGCGATCGCCTATCATTATCTACAAAGCCATATTCTGCTCCGAATTCTGTAAAAGGTGCTAGTTGCAATGTTCCTTTAGAAAACGCCCCTGTGCTAAAAAAGATGTTCTCTTTTGCTAAAGTACGATATTCCTGTTGATAATCTTGAATAGGAAGACTATCATCACCACTAGCATCAAAACGACGTAATCTAAAAAGTACAGCTTGATGATGATCAAAGGCTTCTAAATTTAAAATGCTAGGAGTCGAATCTAATATTTCTCCATTGGGGGAAATTTTAGTAAATGAACCACGCCATTCACCTAAATTTTTGAGAAAGTTTTCCCAGTTGCTTGTCATAATTTAATAGTTGATTAACAAAGATTATTTTATTTTAACTTACCTTTGGGGGTGAAAGTCCCCTGCTTCTACAAGCAGCGGGTTGTGCGTCGGGGTAAAATCCCCGTTGCCAAACGTAATTCTACATTCTAAATTCTCAATTCTTCATTCTTTTAATGCTGGTTAACAATCAAGGTGAATTATGTTTGATGATGATAAAAATAATCATAACCATCATCCAATTAAATATCATCACATCTTTTGCTTGTGTCTTCCTGACCAAAATCTGTTAAGATTGATGAAGATTTAATAATTTTTACAGACATAGTTGGAGAGTGTAATGTTTATTACTGAATTATCGCCCCTATTGAAAGAACTTGCCCAGCATCCAGTGTCATTTATGGGCGGGTTTGTCTCCGGTGTACTGCGACTCAACCTAGCTGATGAACCTGTTAAAACTTGGCTGGACCAACATATCACCCCAGGGGGGTTCTCGAATCCTGGTAATTCAACACAGAACGGAAAACCCTCTGGTCCTCAACAAATTTCAATTGATTAATCCTTTTTAAACCGTTAGCTGTGAACTGTTAACGGTTATAAATATCTGACATTTCTTTAAATTATCCAACAGATATAATTAAATAATTATATATTATAATTCTTTGTAAAATCTCATACTTTGGATAATGTCACAATCAGTTATCATAATTAACAGATGCGTATGTTCAGTCTGATGGCAGATTTCGTGATGGATATAGTCGTCGTTATGGCTCATGTCCTAACATTTTTGCCATCCATGAATCAAAGGCAACTATGCAATGCTTACAATTTGCTTAGTTCCAGTTTCCCGCTGAACTATCGCTTTTTGTTGAATATTACGTGACTAATAATGACTATCTACGTTGGAAATCTCTCTTACCAAGCGACCGAAGCAGACTTAAAAGCCGTGTTTGCTGATTATGGCGAGGTTAAAAGAGTTGTTTTACCTACTGACCGCGAAACCGGAAGGATGCGCGGATTTGCTTTTGTTGAGATGATCGAAGATGCACAAGAAGATGCAGCTATCTCAGAATTGGATGGTGCAGAATGGATGGGTCGTCAACTAAGAGTTAATAAAGCAAAACCCAAAGAAGATGACCGACTACGACGTAGTTCGTCTAAAAAAGAATATTAATAATAGAGAGATTCTATCTTAGCATATTGTTTCTATTTATGCAAGTAAGCGATCGCTCAAATCCTGCTAGAAACAATTGAGAATGACACAGAGCTATAAAATTCAGCCAGACTAGTGATACATTTTAGGCCAATGTTAAGACTAGTGGGCTTTTTTTATGACAACGTAACAAAATGTTGTATGGATGTAAAAAAAAATGGAAGCAGATTTTTGGAAACTGTAGAAAAGTAATTATTTTATATGTAAAATATATAGGCAATCTAGAGTGATTATTTTGAAGTAATAATCAGAGTTTATTTATTTCATCTTTTAGTTTTAATACTTATCTGTATTTGGAAACAGGTATTTTTACAAATTACAAATTAAATGTTCCAACTAAGTACAAAGAACTAAAAACTATGGATGTTCAAGAACTTTTAACTAGATATGCCAGAGGAGAAAGAAGCTTTAACGGTATCGCCTTACCAGCAGCTAACTTACAAGGAGCTAACTTAGGTGGTATAGACTTTGCTAGAGCAGACCTCAGAGGTGCAAATCTCATCGGTGCTTCTTTGACAGGAGCAAATTTAAGTAAAGCAAATCTCAGAGGTGCAAAACTAGAAAATGCACATTTATCAGAAGTAATTTTGTGTGGTGCTGATTTAACTCAAGCTGTGCTAACTAATGCTCATCTGAATGAATCAGACCTCAGTGGAGCTTTATTAACTGGTGCTGACTTGTGTGACGCTAATTTACATCAAGCATCAATAACCGCCGCTAATTTACAAAATGCAAACTTAAGCGGGGCAAAAATGGGAGGTGTGAGGATGTGGAAAGCAGATTTACAGGGGGCAAATTTAACTGGTGCTGATTTAAGTGAAGCAAATCTGTGTGAGGTAAATTTGACCAAAGCTAATCTCAATGCCACGGATATGAGTGAGGCTTTTTTAACTGCGGCAATTATGCCAGATGGAAGTCTTCATAGTTAATCTTTTCTGAATTTACACCTGTTAACTGAAATCAAAAAAAGTAGAGATATTTCATGCAACATCTCTACTTTGAACTTTTTATTTCATAAATTACACACAAATTCGGATACATTAGTAGAAAGACGGTATTCATGGGTGCAAAAATGTTAGAATTACAACAAAAACGGGTGGTAGTTGTTGGTGCTGGTTGGGCTGGTTTAGGTGCAACTTATCATTTAGCTAAACAAGGTTATGATGTCACACTTTTGGAAGCAGGACCCTATCCTGGTGGACTTGTCGCAGGTTGGCAAACCGCTGGAGGAAAATCTGTAGAAGCTGGTATTCACGGCTTTTGGTATCCTTACAGAAATATATTTTCTCTGATCAATGAATTAGAAATTAATCCCTTTACAACTTGGACTCGTTCTGCTCAATATTCCCCCGCAGGTTTGGAAGTTGAATCACCAATTTTTCAAGATTTACCAAGACTACCCACACCTTTAGGAACTTTTATTTACCCTCAATTTCAACGTTTACCATTCATTGACAGAATCAGCGCCTTACCGTTACTTTATAGCTTAATTGATTTTGATAATTCTGATGATGCTTGGAAAAGGTATGATTCAATAACAGCCCGTGAATTGTTTAAAACTTTTGGTGTTTCGGCACGACTTTATAAAGAAGCATTTGAACCAATGTTATTAGTGGGTTTATTTGCCCCTGGTGAACAATGTTCAGCAGCCGCAACTTTAGGAATGTTATATTATTTTATTCTCGCTCATCAACCTGATTTTGATGTAGTTTGGTGTCGGGGAACAGTAGGAGAAAAAATCTTCCGTCCTTGGGTACAAAAAATAGAAAAATTAGGTGCAAAAGTTTTAGCTAAACATCGAGTTACAGATGTAATGGTTGATAATAATAACCAGGTAAAAAGTGTCGTTTGCGGTGATGAAGTGTTTGATGCTGATGCCGTGATTTTTGCTGTTGGTATCACAGGAATGAAGAAAATTGTCGCTAATAGTCCGAGTTTACAAAATTATGCAGAATTTAGAAACTTGAATAATTTAGGAGCAATTGATGTTTTAGCGACTCGGTTATGGTTTGACAGAAAAATTGATATTCCTCGTCCTTCTAATGCTTGTTTTGGTTTTGATGAGACTACAGGATGGACATTTTTTGATTTGAATGCTTTACATGATGAATTCAAACTTCAAACAGAAACAGTAGTTGAAGTTGATTTTTATCACGCTAATCAATTTTTGCATTTAAGTGATGAAGAAATTGTCAAAATAGTTCAAAGTTATTTAGCAACTTGTATTCCAGGATTTAAAGAAGCAAAAGTAATTGATAGTAGTGTAATTCGTTTAGGAAATGCCGTTACACATTTTGCACCTGGTAGTTATCGTTATATGTTGCCAGCAAAAACGAGTTTTGAAAATGTGTTTATGAGTGGAGATTGGATTATTAATCGTCACGGTTCATGGTCACAGGAAAAAGCTTATGTCACAGGTTTAGAAGCTGCTAATTTGGCTATTTCTTATTTACAAGATGGGAAAAAAGCTGATATTTTACCTGTAGAAAAAGATGAACCCCATATACAAATATCAAGAAACTTGAATCAAAGTATACGAGATTTAGGAAAATCTATTTTACCTAATTTTTGGTTGCCATAATTAATAAGTTGTTGTCCATTCAACTTGCACAATTTGGACAGGCAAGATGCCTGTCCCACAAAAGTTTCATTTACAGCAAAATTAACCCGTACTTTTTCCATCTAGACCTTTTTTAACCCAACTTAAACATTCATTAGGTGAAGAAAATAATTTGGGTGCGGCAATATTAGTTAATGAGTCTGGTTTGTAATGGTCATAATAACATTTACCATTTTTTTGATAAACAATAATCAAATTATGACGATAAACGTAGCGTGATTTAAAAAAATCATCTTGACTAACAAATTCTGTATTTACATCAATATGTTCTTTAGCTATATCAATAATATTGATAATACTATTACCATAGATTGTTGCTGGATTTTCTGAAGCATGAAAACTGCTTTTATGTCCAATTTCTGCCAATAACTTGTAAGAATAAATCTCATAATTATCGAACTTACCAAAAACAAAAGGAATAATTAGATATCCTTGATATGAGACAGAATTTTCATAAAGAAAACGATTCATGGAAATTTCCTGAGAAATTAATGATTTTCAAAAAATCATAGTTTAAATTATTACCATAAACTAAGTTGTTCAGACTGACTCAAATTATTCCAAGGTAGAGGAGGAACTTCTAAAGCATTTTCTTCTAATAACTTTTGAAAATAACGAGCATTATTAGGAGACATATCTTCCGTAGGACAATGCACAAAGAAATAAATTTTTATTCCTGCTTTTAACCACTGCTGAATCTGCGTTACCCATTCTGCCATAAATGGTTGATTTATTGATAACTGCGGATGAGAAATAAAGCGAATTAAAGTAAAAGGTGCTGTCACACTGAACTGAACAGGTAATTGCGGTTTACGGCGTTCTGATGCTAATTGTGGATCATCTTCTCCAGTATAAACAGGGCGAGTATCTAACAAAACCCTACCAACCCCTAAATTTGCTAACAAGGTTGTTAAATTACTCAGATGGGGTTCTTGAAACCAGTCACCATGTCTCACCTCTAATGCTAAAGGTACATCTTGACGTGGCCATGCTTCCAGAAAAGCCCGCAAATCATCAAGTAAAGCAGGTGAGTAACTGGGTGGTAGTTGGGCAAACATTGGACCCAAATGCTTACCTAATGGCCGCATCCTCTCTAAAAATGCTAAAGCGTCAGGAATATGAGGTTGGAGTAATTTTTGATGGGTAATATCTCGCGGTAACTTTAAGCAAAATTCAAAGCCTGGAGGTGTTTCTGTCGCCCAACGGGTAACGGTTTCTGCATTAGGTACAGCGTAAAAAGTGGTGTTACCTTCTACCGTGGTGAAGCGACGACTGTAAAGACGTAGGAAGTCCGTGGTGCGAGTTCCTGGGGGATAGAGTTCGCCCACCCAACCTTTATATGCCCAAACTGCACAACCGATATAAAAGTTCACAAAATCAAATGCTTTGGTATATCTTCATCTCTGATTCCTCAATTGTACAAGTAGCTATGATTAATTCCTGCCACTGCCTGCTAGGATTGTATCAAGATTATATAATTATAAATACCAAATAAATTGGTAGGCTTTTGGTAAACTTATGCCAAGAAAAGAACAAGGTTGGGTGACATTTCAAACATCAGAAGACGAACGAAAGATTTTAGAAGAGTTCTGTCAGCACTCTCAGCGCACTAAAACTGAGATTTTGCGGGAATTAGTTCGTAGTCTCCATAAATACTCTTCAGCAGAAAAATCACTACCAACCCCCCAGGAGAAAGCGGAAACTCACACTCCTGAGATGGAAATTATTAGTCAAAAAAAACCATTAAAAGTTAGTTCGCGCAATGTCTTAAAGGGTGTTGTTAAACGAGTGACTACAGGAACTGTTAATACTGAAGTGACTTTAGAAATTGTTCACAAAGTTGAGTTAACTTCAATAATTACCAGGGTATCCGCAGAAGAATTAGAATTATTTGAAGGAACAGAAGCTTATGCTGTGATTAAATCAAATGATATTGTCATTGCTAAAGATTAGAGAAAGATGCAGATAAACATCCGCTCACGAAAATTCTTGAAAATGGATAAATAAGCTCATCCAAATTAGTCGGTTTTAACCGACTTTAGCTATTAGACAGGGAATTGATTCCCTGGCTAAACTTAATGTTAGTCTAAGCTTCCACTTTCACACCTTTCCAAAAGCCAATATAACCTTCAATGTTTTTAGCTTTCTCTTTGGTGTTGGGATAGTACCAAGCTGCATCTTTGTTGACTTGTCCATCTACTTCGATACTGTAGTAACTAGCAACTCCTTTCCAAAAACAGGTTGTATGAGTATCACTATCCTTAAAATACTGTTTGTTAATGGTTTCTGGAGGGAAGTAATGATTTCCTTCTACGACTACGGTTTTGTCGCTTTCGGCTAAAATAGCGCCATTCCAAGTTGCTTTCATAGTGAGGATTGAAAAGAAAGTTAACAATTATTGTTATACCAATATATCGGGAAATTTTCATAATTATTATAAATCATGGTGGTTTTCCTAGAGTTACCCCAACCTAATAGCTATGATTCAGATTCATTATATAAGCATAATGCAGGATGAATCAAAGCCAGCATCTCGCCTTTTGAAGTATCCTCAACTTTAAAAAAGCTGTAAATATTTAAATCTTTAGCAAAATTAAAAAAATGCTAATTCTTGGGTCATAGTTATTTCCTATAATTGCTCATTGGTGATAAAATCTTTATTCTCATCCTGTACATCCTAAAATCCTGGAAATTCTGATTCTGACAATTTCATCTTCATCCTATATCATCCTTAAATCCTGGAAATACTGATATGGCTTGCGCCACGCTATCAGACAATTTCCCTTCATCCCTGTTTATAATTATAAACACTATTCCCTGTTCCTATTTCCCAACATGAGTTAAAATCCTGATATCTTCATAACTACCCATACAGGCATCACCCGCACAGCTATTTACCATGCTTCAGTATCCCCACCTTGAAAAATACTTAAAACATCACTTTGGTTATGACCAATTTCGCCCCGGACAACGGCAAATTATCGAAGATGCGCTGCAAAATCGGGATTTAATGGTAGTAATGCCTACGGGTGGAGGTAAATCTTTATGCTTTCAATTACCTGCACTTTTAAAACCAGGTCTAACTGTGGTAGTTTCACCATTGATAGCATTGATGCAAGACCAAGTGGAAGCACTGCGAACTAATAATATTTCTGCCACTTTTCTGAATAGTAGTCTCAATACTTATAAAGTTCGCTCTCGTGAAGAAGCGATTATGAATGGTAAAATTAAATTACTTTATGTTGCGCCAGAACGCCTTGTTAGTGATAGATTTTTGCCGCTTTTAGATGTAGTTAAAGAAAAAATAGGTATTGCTAATTTTGCTATTGATGAAGCTCATTGTGTTTCGGAATGGGGACATGATTTTCGTCCTGAATATCGTCAGTTAATTTTACTCAGAAAACGTTATCCCCAAGTCCCTACTACAGCCCTCACTGCTACCGCTACAGACCGGGTGAGGGCTGATATTATTCAACAATTAGGATTAAAACAACCGAGTATTCACATTGCCAGTTTTAACCGTCAAAATCTTTATTATGAAGTGCGTCCTAAAAGCAGTCGCTCTTATGCTGAAATATTAGAAATAGTTAGAGAAAATGAAGGTTCAGGAATTATTTATTGTTTAACTAGAAAAAAGGTTGATGAACTAACTTTTAAATTGCAAAAAGATAAAGTTGCTGCTTTACCTTATCATGCAGGACTAAGTGATGATGAAAGATCCAAAAATCAAACTCGATTTATTCGGGATGATGTGCGAATAATGGTAGCGACTATTGCTTTTGGTATGGGTATTAATAAGCCAGATGTGCGGTTTGTAATTCATTCAGATTTACCTCGAAATTTAGAAAGTTATTATCAAGAATCAGGTCGTGCTGGTAGGGATGATGAACCTTCACGATGTACTTTATTTTTTAGTTTTGGTGATGTGAAAACTATTGAGTGGAGTATTAATCAAAAAACCGATCCGCAAGAACAATTAATAGCTAAACAGCAACTACGTCAAGTCATAGATTATGCTGAAGGAACAGACTGTAGACGCACAATTCAATTAGGTTATTTTGGGGAAAGATTTCCTGGGAATTGTGGAAATTGTGATAATTGTCGTTATCCCAAACCTGTGCAAGATTGGACAATTGAAGCGATGAAGTTTTTATCTTGTGTGGCCAGGTGTAAAGAAAGATATGGAATGTTGTATATTATTGATGTGTTGCGAGGTGGGAAAAATCAAAAAATTATTCTCAATAAACATGATCAATTATCCACTTATGGAATAGGTAAAGATAGAACATTAGATGAATGGCGAATGTTAGGAAGATCGCTCTTACATCAAGGTTTATTAGAACAAAGTAATGATGGTTACTCAGTTTTAAAACTTAATGCTTTGAGTTGGGAAGTAATGCGAAAACAGCGTAACGTTTCTATTGCTGTTCCTGTTGCTCAAAAAATTACTGTAGAAGATGGAAATGCTAAAGCTGCGGAAGTAGAAGTTCTCATGCAAAAATTGCGATCGCTCCGTAAACAACTAGCTGATGAACAAGCTGTTCCCCCTTATGTCATATTTCATGATTCTACCCTAAAATTAATGGCGCAAGTACAACCAAAAACCTTACATGAATTTGGTGAACTTTCTGGCGTAGGTAGTCACAAATTAGCCCAATACGGTGATAGATTCTTAGCAGAAATTCAAGCCTATTGTCAACAACAATCTTTACAAATTCCCAAAAATAATCAAGTTTATCACTCAGCATCTGAACACTACCCATCTGATACAGAATCAACCACATTAGAATTATATCAACAAGGTTTTAGTATTCAAGAAATTGCCGAAAAACGCAACGTTAAAACCTCGACAGTTATTAAACATTTAACAGATTTAATTGAAAAAAATCAACCTATAGATTTAAATTTATTAGTACCTTTAGATAGGCAAAAAAAAATCTGGCAAGTCATAGATGTGCTTGGTGATATCAACTTAACACCCATTCGAGAATATTTAGGTGAAAGTTATAGTTTCGATGAAATTCGTTTAGTTAGAGCCAGATGGCGACGGGAAAAACGCAAAACTGAGTTATCTTGACTCCCTTGTTCCCTTTCCCCTCTATATCCCCGCTATGCCAGCAGGGACTATATTAGTGTCAAGACTTCCCGGAAAAAGTAAAAAATTGAGTCATTTATTCTCCAAAATGAGGAGAACACTGGGAACAAAACTGAGGGCTAAATTTACAAAATTGGCTCCCAGTGATTGGGTAAACTGTACAATAGGGAAAACTCGTAATAGACCGATTGGTTGTATTCAAACTACAATCTATGAAAGACGGTTTAGGTTGTTTAGTTTGGCACGATAACAGCATAGATAGAAACTTGGGAAAAGCTAGACAAGAAAAAGCACTGATGACGCTAATTAATACTGCATCAATTAAACCCATGAGTAATCACCCCCTTGAAAAATTAAGCCTTAAGAATTCATAATTCCTAATCAAATAATGTAGAGCAACCTGATGTTTTTGACTTCGGCCATGAAGTGTTAAAGAATTACAAATTACAAATTATTTGGTTATTGGGTAACGGACACAGTAAAATACATGGAACCATGCACAGCCCAAACCATAGCATTGAATCTATATAAATGTAGTTTAGCATAAAGTTTTGTTAATAGAACTGTTGAAGTTGTGTTAGTGTCATATGCAGTCAGGAAAACAAATATTAAATACTGTTATTAAAAAAACAACAAATTTACTAATTAACTAAGTGCTATGTCAAAAATACAACCACCATCTTCTTTGTTATCTAACGTTACTGAGCGAGAATACCGAGCATTACAAAGTTTGGTAGATTACACAAATGTGGAGTCGCTGCCAGAAATATGGCCTTTAGCTGCCAGAAAATTTGGTAATACCGTTGCTCTCCATAACCCCCATGTTAAACCAGAAGTAAAAATTACCTATTCTCAGCTATCAATGCAAATTCAACGATTTGCAGCGGGATTGCAGATATTAGGCGTAAATATGGGCGATGATGAAACGTCTAATTACGGTGAACGCATTTCCCTGATAGCAGATAACAGTCCGCGCTGGTTTATTGCCGATCAAGGGATCATGACTGCTGGAGCAGTGAACGCAGTCCGTAGCGCCCAAGCTGAAAGGGAAGAATTACTGTTTATTATTGCCAATAGTGGCAGTAAGACGCTGGTAGTCGAAGATATCAAGACATTTAAAAAATTAGAAACAGGTTTACAAGACCTACCCATTAAACTGGTAGTGTTGCTGTCTGACGAAACACCACCCACAGCAGAAAATTATCAAGTGGTGAACTTTACCCAATTACTAGACATTGGCAGCAACCAAACTTTAGTAGCAAATAAACCAAGCGGCGATACCTTAGCCACCTTAATTTATACTTCTGGGACTACAGGTAAACCTAAAGGTGTTATGCTTTCTCATAAAAACTTGCTGCACCAAGTCAAAACCTTGGGAACAATAGTACAACCCCAAGCAGGAGATATTGTTCTGAGTATTCTGCCGACATGGCATAGTTATGAACGTAGTGGAGAGTATTTTTTACTTTCTCAAGGTTGCACCCAAATTTACACAAATTTACGCTCAGTCAAAGAAGATTTAAAGGAATTTAAGCCAAATTTCATGATTGCTGTACCCCGCTTGTGGGAATCAATTTATGAAGGAGTACAAAAGCAATTCCGCAGCCAACCAGCCAATAAACAAAAGCTGATTAAATTTTTACTGGACATGAGCCAGAAATATATCACAGCGCGGCGCATTGCCCAGGGATTGAGTTTAGATCACGTTAATGCCTCAGATATGGAGCGAATAGGGGCGAAAATAGTAGAATTAGGCTTGTCGCCGTTTCAAGCACTGGGAGAAAAATTAGTTTATGCCAAAGTGCGAGAAGCCACAGGTGGCAAAATTAAGCAAGTCATTAGCGGTGGTGGGGCGCTACCGCGACACATAGATAACTTCTTTGAAATTATTGGGGTTGAGATTTTACAAGGCTATGGTTTGACGGAAACCTCACCAGTAACAAACGCCCGTCGTCCGTGGCGAAATTTGCGTGGTTCATCTGGGCAACCAATTCCGGGAACAGAAGTGAAAATAGTTGATCCAGAAACTCGTCAGCCCCTACCAGCGGGACAGCGTGGTTTAGTGCTGCTCAAAGGACCACAAATCATGCAAGGCTATTACCAAAATCCCGAAGCGACAAAAAAAGTCATAGACGCTGAAGGTTGGTTTGATAGCGGTGATCTGGGTTGGGTGACACCCCAAAACGACTTGGTGCTAACTGGTAGGGCTAAAGATACAATTGTCTTGACCAACGGGGAAAATATTGAACCGCAACCGATAGAAGATGCTTGTTTGCGATCGCCATACATTGATCAAATTATGCTGGTAGGACAAGATGAGCGCAGCATCGGGGCTTTAATAGTTCCCAACCTAGAAGCCTTAGAAAAATGGGCAGAAAGTCAGAATCTAAATTTAAGTACCCCGGAGCAAAATCCTGCCACAAGCAGTCAAAAAATTGACTTAGAGAGTAAAATAATCCAGGATTTATATCGGCAAGAATTAAATCGGGAAGTAAAAAACCGTCCTGGTTATCGAGCCGATGACCGCATTGGACCATTCAAACTAATTCAAGAACCCTTTTCCATCGAAAATGGCATGATGACACAAACCTTAAAAATTCGTCGTCACGTCGTCATGGAACAGTATCGCGATATTATTGACGGAATGTTTGCCAAATAACTCCACTTGCAAACTATCAGAGTGAACGTAAAATTTTTATGGATGTATCCAACCCTCAATTGCTTTTAAAGCGCGTCGTTAACGTCAAAGTTATTGTTACTCCTCTTTGGAAAGATGAAGTACAACAACAACTACAAGCTCAAATCAATCAACTAGATCAACAGCTGCAACAGCTAGACATCGAAGGACAAAGAGCAATAACCGCCATTCAAAAACAGAGTTTACAACCACCAGGACCCCAAACCCTGCAACAAATTGATAATATCCAACTTCAGGTTAATCAAAAGAAAAGTGAACTGCTAGAGCAAAAAAATCAACTACTACAAAACCTTCAGCAAGTGCAGTATCTGGAGTTAGATCAAGAAGTCAACCAATTTCAAATGGAAGGCTTTTTCCGGGTAGAAACCGGTGATAACTTGATTAGCAAAATGCAAGTTGAAATTGTTCTACGTGATGGCGTTGTCGAAGAGATCCGTGGCGATGTTTAAAGATGTTTAAAATTTAAAGGGAACAGGGGAGTCAGGAGGCAGAAGAAGCAGGGGAAGCAGGGGAAGCAGGGGAAGCAGGGGAAGCATGGGAAGCAGGGGAAGCATGGGAAGCAGGGGAAGCATGGGAAGAAAAGATTTTTACCCAGTCACCAGTCACCAGTCCCCAGTCCCCAGTCCCCAGTCCCCAGTCCCCAGTCATTTGCTCTAAAATCCTCGTAGCAAGATACAATTCGATCTGGCAACAGCTGTTAAAGTCCATAAAATTATTGATTCTGAAACCACCATTATGAGCATTCATGAAGTATTTATGCCGGCGCTAAGTTCCACCATGACGGAGGGAAAAATAGTCTCTTGGGTGAAGTCGCCAGGGGATAAAGTGGAAAAAGGCGAAACAGTGGTGGTTGTCGAGTCAGATAAGGCTGATATGGATGTGGAATCTTTCTATGAGGGATTTCTTGCCCATATCATAGTTCCTGCTGGTGAAACTGCTCCCATTGGCGCTGCGATCGCTTACGTTGCAGAAACAGAAGCAGAAATAGAAACCGCTAAAGCTATGGCTGGTGGTGGAAGTGCTGTAGCTGAACCCGTATCCGCACCCGTACCTGTGGCCGCAGCCGTAGCCGCACCTACTACAGCCTCTCAAAATGGCTCTAACCATCGGGAAGATAGGCTGATAGCTTCACCCCGCGCTCGTAAGTTGGCTAAAGAACTCAGAGTTGATTTAAATAGCCTCAAAGGTAGTGGTCCCTACGGTCGTATCGTCGCCGAAGATGTAGAAACTGCTGTTGGTAAAGTTCAGCAACCTACTACCCCTGCTATTACCCCCACTCAACCTGCACCACCTGTACCCGTGGCCGCACCACCAGCACCAGCAAAACCAGCACCCGCACCCGCCCCAGTTGTTACTGCCGTTCCTGGTCAAGTAGTACCATTAACTACTCTGCAAAATGCGGTGGTACGCAATATGATGGCCAGCCTATCTGTACCTATATTCCATGTGGGTTACACAATTAGCACTGATGGATTAGATAAACTTTACAAACAAATTAAATCCAAAGGCGTAACCATGACGGCGCTATTAGCGAAAGCTGTAGCGGTGACATTACAAAAACATCCATTACTCAATGCCAGCTATTCAGATCAAGGAATTGTACATCATTCCAATATCAATATTTCCGTAGCAGTAGCAATGGATGATGGCGGTTTAATTACTCCCGTGTTACAGAAAGCGGATCAATTAGATATCTATTCTCTATCTCGCAATTGGAAATCTTTGGTAGAAAAAGCCAGAGCTAAACAACTACAACCAGAGGAATATAGCACTGGTACATTTACCCTGTCTAATTTGGGGATGTTTGGTGTAGATACATTTGATGCGATTTTACCACCAGGACAAGGTTCAATTTTAGCGATCGCTGCTGCTCGTCCCCAAGTTGTAGCTACCCCAGATGGTTTATTTGGTGTGCGTCAACAAATGAAAGTTAACATCACCTGTGACCATCGTATTATTTACGGCGCTCATGCAGCCGCATTCTTACAAGATTTAGCAAAATTGATTGAAACCAACCCTCAATCTTTGACACTGTAAGCAAAAACTTTAAAAACTAATAAATCTTAATTTCAGACTTGGAGTTTTTTTAAATTCCAAGTTTTTTTATACAAAAGGACATAGATCCCCGATTTCTTTTAGAAGTTGGGGATCTGCGTATCGCTATGTAGATGTTAACTGTTATCAATTCAAGTTACTCTGAAAGTGAGTGACATCAGTTGGTAAAAAAAATCAAACAAAAAAATATGACAACAGAACATAGTTTAATTCTGGATATAACAACAGTTTTAACCGCTACCGCACTAGGAGGGTTTTTGTCCCATCGGTTGCGTCAACCTGTGATACTTGGTTATTTAGTTAGTGGTTTTGCTATTGGACCTTTTGGTTTCAAATTATTAAGCAATGTTGATGATATTAAATCTTTAGCAGAAATTGGTGTTGCTTTCCTGCTGTTTGCATTGGGTGTAGAATTTTCTTTAGCAGAACTCAAACGAGTTAAAGAAATTGCCATTAAAGGTAGTTTACTACAAATTGGTTTAACAATTGCCCTAGTAACAATAGTAACCGTCTCCACAGGGTGGGCTTCTGGAATTACAAAAGGCATTTTTTTAGGAGCAGTTTTATCTCTTTCTTCCACAGCAATAGTATTAAAAACACTCACAGAAAAGGGTGAAGTTAATACAGTGCATGGGCAAATTATGCTGGCAATATTAATTACTCAAGATTTAGCTTTGGGTGTAATGTTAGCAATACTTCCGGCTTTGCAAAAACCAGAAAATATTGCCACAGCATTAGGTTTTGCTTTAGTCAAAATTGCACTGTTTGTAGTAGTTGCAATTATATTTAGTCGTTGGATAGTACCTCGTATTTTAAGCAATATAGCAGCCACAGAAAGCAATGAGTTATTTCTATTAGTTCTAATTGCTCTTTGTTTAGGAGTTGCTTTAATAACTGCACATTTAGGTCTTTCCATTGCAATGGGGGCGTTTGTCGCTGGTTTAATGATATCAGAAATTGATTATGCTGATCAGGCTTTAGCCAAGATTTTACCCTTGCGAGATACATTTGCAAGTTTGTTTTTTGCATCCATTGGAATGCTCATTGATCCAGCTATTCTCATCAGCAATTTTGCTATAATTTTAGGACTTGTAACTTTGGTACTGCTGGGTAAAGCAGCAATTATTTTCGGAATTGTTTTGAAATTTGGCTACTCTCTCAAAAATGCTATTATAGTCAGTTTGGGAATTAACCAAATTGGTGAATTTTCCTTTGTATTAGCCTTGGTAGGTTTACAATTAGAATTGATATCTCAACAAACCTATTCTTTATTGTTAGGAACAACGGCAATTACACTCATCCTCACACCTTTTTCACTCAAAATTGCACCTGTAATTGCAGATAAATTAAATCAAAATCCCTTCCTAGCGAATTTATTACAAAGATTTTCTGCACCTAAAACCATATCTATGCCAGAAATAATGACTGGTCATGTAGTGGTAGCAGGTTATGGTAGAGTTGGACAAGTAATTGTCAACATTTTGGAAACTGAAGGATATGCAGTTTTAGTCATTGAAAATAGTGAAGCATCTGTACAAAGATTAAGAATGCGCCAAATTCCTTATATTTTTGGTGATGCAGATTCAGAATTAGTTTTAGAAAAAGCACATTTAGAAACTGCTAAAGCTTTAGCGATCGCACTTCCAGATCCTGCTAGTACCCGTTTACTTTTAAAAAATGCTTTGACTATTGCACCTAATTTAGATGTCATTGCTCGTTCACACAGTAACAAGGAAATTGATCTTTTAACCCAAATGGGTGCGAAGGAAGTCGTACAACCTGAATTTGAAGCCGCATTAGAGTTAGGAAATCATTTATTAAAAACTTTGGGAGCAGCAGAAAGTTACATTCAAACTGTGATTAATACTATTCGTAAAGATAGATATTTAAGTGTGAGACCTGATAAAGAATAGGAGTCAGGAGTAATTAATTACGAATTACGAATTACAAATTATTGGGGAGCAAGCTTCAGGCGACTGGAAGTCACAGCTACACAGGCAAAACCCACCTCCGTGGGTTATTAGTCCACGTAGGTGGACTTGGTTTGTATAGCTGCTATTTCTAATAGCCAGGGATTTTTTACAAAATTGGGATGCTCCCAATTATTTTACCCTTTCCCCTAACTTATTCCATAATTCCAGAGGAGAAATTAGACTAAGACCTGAAAATTGACCATCTCCTGTTTCAATTACTATCCATTCTCCACTTTTTAACTGTCCAATATCAACGGCAATGTAAGGAACTTGTAAACGTTGAGAAGCGAGAATTGCTAAATTTAATACCTGTTCTTCTTCCGCTGTTGACAATTTACTTAAATCATCTTTACTATCCCAATAATAGCCATATTTGAGAACTTGATGATTATAAATAAAACATCTAAATTCTCTGCCCATTGGAAAACCATTAGGAGCAAGGCGTTGATATCTGAGATTGACTAATTTTCTGATAATAATTCGACCTCTTGCAGCATATTTGAACTTTAATAACTTGGTTGTTAATTCTGTCAATTCTTGTAAATTATTAGCTACACAAGATTTCCAACCTTGCTGTTTTCTAGATTGAATTGCACCTTTAACAAATACAGGAAATCCTAATAATTCACTAGCTTTAATGCACTCATCTGTTGAAGTAATAATCACACTTTCCGGTGTTAACCCTTGTAGAAGGGGATAAAACATATCAAATTCCTGTGCTATTTGATGTTGTGAAGGATTATTCAGTAATTTGATTCCCTTGTCTAAAGCTGCTTGGTATATCGCTTGATATCGTTCTAATTCTGGGATATATCCTACCCAAATTCCCTGAGTTCCTTCAGCATATTTGGGAATATGCCATAGTGCATTTTCGGCTGTACCACATTCTTGAAAATCTGAAGGGATATAGTAGACTTTAAAACCCAATAATTGGGCAGTTTCAGTCATTAATTTATTTTCTTTAGCACTGCTAGATCGTTCTTTTTGTTCTGCTGCTTCACTAATAACAATCATTGTTCTTTTTGGTTTTTGTAAATAAACAAATAACTATAAATATAAATAAAAAAGTGGGCATTGCCCACCCTAATTTAACCTTTAACGCACATAACCTGTTTAAGAGTTGCTACCACTTCTACTAAGTCTGCTTGGTTTTCCATGACTTGCTCAATGGGTTTATAAGCGCCGGGAATTTCATCTAAAACTCCTGCATCTTTACGACATTCTACACCTTTCGTTTGTTCGATTAAATCATCAAGAGTATAGACGTTTTTTGCTTTATTCCTTGACATTAAACGGCCTGCACCATGACTACAGGAGCAAAAACTATGAGCATTTCCTTTACCTTTGACAATGAAAGATTTTGCTCCCATTGAACCAGGAATAATGCCATAATCTTCTGTTTGAGCGCGGACTGCACCTTTACGAGTGACATAAACATCTTCGCCAAAATGTACTTCTTTTTCGGCGTAGTTGTGATGACAATTTACCTCTAATAAAGGTTTAGTTACTTTCCCACCAACTAGATGTTTTTCGACGATTTTTTTAAATCTCGCCATCATCACATCACGGTTAAAAAGTGCGTAATTTTGCGCCCATTGTAAGTCTTCCCAGTAGGCTTTAAATTCTGGTGTTCCAGCGACAAAATAAGCTAAGTCTGGATCTGGTAATTTCTCACCTGCCATTTTTGCGAGTTGTTTGGCTGTGTCAATATGACATTGGGCTAATTTATTACCAATGTTTCTGGAACCGGAATGCAACATTAACCAAACTTGGTTTTCTGTATCAAGACAAATCTCGATAAAATGATTTCCTCCACCGAGAGAACCCATTTGTTTCATCGCTTTGCTTTCTAAGTCTTGCACTCCCCGATGCAAGTCTTTAAATGAGCGCCATTTCTGCCAGTTAGTTACAGCTTTTTCTACTTCTTTATTTTCATTAAATCCTGTAGGAATTGCTGCTTCAATATCGAGGCGAATTTTCTTTAGTTTACCTTCTAATTGTTCACCTGTAAATGGTGTTTTTATGGCACACATACCGCAACCCAGATCTACGCCGACAGCCGCAGGGATAATGGCTTCTTTGGTGGCAATTACTGAACCAACTAACGCTCCTTTTCCTAAGTGAACATCGGGCATTAAGGCAACGTGTTTAAAGACAAATGGCAAAGATGCAACATTCTTGGCCATTTTGGTTTCATCTGAGCCTAAAGAATGATTTGCCCAAGATAAAACAGGTGATGGGGTGTTAATTCCTAATTGTTCGTAGGGCATAGTAAAAATTCAAAAATACAAAGTCAAAAGTCAAAAATATTTTAATATTGCAGGTATGTTTTAAATCATAGTTTTAGATTCTCTTAACTCAATACTACAAAAATACTACATTAAATTTTATCTGTCAACTTGTCAGAATAAAAAACCTAGATCCTCAGCGGATGGGAGAAGTGGGGGTTATTTTCGGCTCTGTGGTAAGATATTTAGGGTTTTGCCAGCATCAATGCACACCAAAATGGGTAATAATCATTGGTGAGGATATTACTTCTTCAGTTTTTGGCATAGTGGCATGAGTTTAAAGGCAGTTTTATTCGATTTTAATGGTGTCATCATCAAAGATGAGCCAATTCACCTACAATTGATAGATGAGATTCTATTGCAGGAAAATTTGCAACCGCAAAAGCTGCATGAACGTCAAGCTTGTTTGGGAAGGAGCGATCGCGCTTATTTTCAAGACTTGCTCAAAAATCGTGGTAGAGTAGTGACGGAACAATATTTAACTCAGTTGCTACAACGCAAAGCTGAGGCTTATTTGCTGGAACTGGAGAAGCTGGAAAAACTGCCTTTGTATTCAGGAATAGAAGATTTAATTTTTCAGGTGCGATCGCAACATCTTCAACTCGGTTTAGTTAGTGGTGCGTTACGTCAAGAAATAGAACCGGTGCTAGAACGTGCCAAACTGATTGAATACTTTCATGTTATTGTCGCAGGTGATGACATCAACACCAGTAAACCCCAACCAGAGGGTTATTTGCTGGCTGTAGAGAAATTTAATCAAGCCTACCCAGAATTAAATCTGCAAACTCAGGAATGTTTAGCTATTGAAGATACTCCGGCGGGTATTCACGCAGCAAAACGCGCTCAGATGCAAGTAGTGGGAGTTGCGAATACTTACCCGTTTCATATGTTGCAACGTCAAGCTAACTGGACAGTTGACTATTTGACAGAGTTGGAATTAGAACGGGTACAGGAAATTTTTTTGCAAAAAGATGTGAACAATATAAAGACTGAGTGTTAAAATAGGATGTGATCAAGGGGAATTAGCTCAGTTGGTAGAGTGCTGCGATCGCACCGCAGAGGTCAGGGGTTCGAGTCTCCTATTCTCCATTAATCAAACATTTTGACTATTCTATAGTGTAACATATCTTGTGGGGTGGGCATCTTGCACCCTAACTATATATATTCAAACATACACAAAATGGCAATCAAAAAAAGTGAACTTTACAGTTCTTTATGGAAAAGTTGCGATAAACTACGGGGAGGAATGGATGCTTCTCAATATAAAAACTATGTCCTAGTTTTATGATTTGTTAAATACGTATCTGATAAATATGCAAATGCGGAAGATGCACTTATAGAAATACCCCCAGGGGGCAGTTTTCAGGATATTGTTAACTTAAGTGGTGGTAGAGCAGCCAGTGAACCTCCTGGTGGTAAATAAAGATAATAGATTTTGCAACATCAGCGAAAACTCAAAAATCGACGATGTGAGTTAACATTCAACACTTCTGTCCTAAATTCACTTGAGATAAAACTCTGAAAATTCCATAATGGCTTTTAGAGATAGTTATTTTTTGGCTCTACAGTTGTGCAAACTGTAGGATGAATATCAGCAAAATTGCGGAATAATAGCGTAGTTAAATGAAGTTTTGATGAAGATGATATTTTCCTCTTGCTTTTGTGTTGATTGTTAAATTACTATACTCATAAGTTACATCCTGAAAAAAAATTACCATGAAAACCCTTAACTATAGCCAACTCAACCTAGAGCAAAAAGAACAAGTCAACAATTTAATTGCACAAATGGAAGGTCAACAACAAAATAGCAACTCTGCTGTTCGCTTTGTTGCTCGTGGTGGTCGGGGTGGTGAGTTTGGTGGTGTCCCTATATAATGAGAAATGCGTTTGATTCAACCATGAATTACTTATGGATTAAGTAACTGTTGAAGCTTACGTTGTTTCTCTACAGTCATTTTACCCCTTTCCATTTATGTACGGAGAGGGGTAAATAAAGTAGAACTTTGGTGGAGTGAGGTAACTCAGGATTAATGGGTAATTGATAAAGTTCAATATAATTAATGTCATGCCCTTATGACAGGATTTGTGTGTTAATTTGACACCAATAATCCGTATAATATGAAAATATCAAAGCAAAGTTATTGTATAAATTTTATAGAGCAAATGTAATGTCAATCCACCCAGATATAGACATGAAAATAGGTGAACAACAGGATAAAATTGGTCAATCAAGTTTTTTTTGGACTGATACGAAACTATTTGATGATCGTCAAAAGCAGAATATTAATACATTGATTGCTATAGAACAAGTTCTGATGCGTCACCCTAAATTTGAGGGTTATCAAGAAGACATTGCAGAGATTCAAGAATTTTTAGAAATTTATCATCAAATTGCCACAGAAGCATCAGAAAAGTTTACCTTAATCTGGTCAGATCCTTTTGCTTATCACTGGTGTCAATTAGCATTTGATTTAGTCACAGCAACCCTGACCAAGAAATCTTTACCCCTTGTTACTCAAGAATATTGTCAGGCAATTCAACAAAAAACTCCCATTCAAGCACTAATTACTCACCTGAATCAGTTTAAGTTATTTGCGGTTGCCTATGGTTTTCTGTCTCAGCAAAGTTATCAATTTAAAACTCCTTTAACTTGTCACTTACCACTAGCAATTCCGGGTACATCTCTTTATTTAGAAGGGAAGGGAAAAATAGAAATTTATGGTATTAACTCGGAAAAATTAGAACTTTTAGTCACAAATAATCAACAACCCCTAGCATTAATCCCAAATGCCACATTAACTGAAGATAATTTGCAAGTGGGACAATGCCCAACAATTCAACTTCCCAGTCGAGAATTACGATTTCAGCCTTATTGTTTTAATTCTCCAGCTTTTCCAGATGGTCAAGCAGTTGTTGAAGCAGGAATGACCTATCAGGGGCAATATGTCACCCTGGTAAAAGAGGGATTAACACTGATTGAGCAATATCATCCTCAAACTTTTGAGCAATTGCATTATTTTATGCAGTTATTGGCTCTCAAACCCGTCAACATTGGAACTTTTACCAACCTCAGTAGCTCAGATTTTTCTGGAGCTTTAATTTGTAGCGTGATTGAAAATCCCTATAGATTAGCTGATAACTTCATTCACGAATTTCACCACAATCGTCTATTCTTAATTGAACAAAATAATCCCCTGTTGTTGGAGTCAGTTGAAGACGGTAAAGCTAACAATTTGTATTATTCCCCTTGGCGTTTTGATTTGCGTCCCCTAAGAGGGATTTTCCATGCTATATATGTATATACACCCGTTGCTCAGTTCTGGTTAAATGTTTATCGAGCAAATCCCACGGGGGAACTTTTAGACTTTACCAAAAGCCAACTGATTAAAATTCCTTTACAACTGCAAATTGGGCTGGAGCAATTACGCAAATACGCGAAATTTACCCCTGTGGGTCAGGATCTTTTTCATGAATTAGAAAAACAACTTGCTCAAATTAAACAAGATATTGCTCAACTTCAAATTCCCTTAGATGTTCCAGACTTAGACTTTCAACCAAATGGATCTTTCATTTATAATCTCCGCGCTGGAACAGCCCAATTCTTAACAGTTAAAGAAGCAATATTAAATCACATCAAGGGTTTTGATTATTTTGAACAAATAGATATTCAATTACAAACAAGTTTAGGTTTAGAGCAATTTTCACATAACAGAATAGAAGAAAAAGCACCAGCGATCGCCTATGGGGAAAGATTAACAGGAGATTTTGAGGTTGTATCTTCCCTAGCAGAAACCTTAAAACAAAAAATTGACAGATTTGGTGACAGCAAACTCATTGATTTAAAGGAAAATCAAGGACTAACTCGCACCTATGGCGACCTTTGGCAACAGTCAACAACCTTACTTAGTTACTTGCAAGCACAAGGTTTATCTCCTGGGGACTTGATCATCATTCATTTTGAATATTGTCATGATTTTGTAGCAGCGGTTTGGAGTTGTTTTTTAGGTGGTTTTGTCCCCGTACCAGTGGCAATTTCTCCCTATAGTTCTCATGTATCTGCCCAAAATACTAAACTGCAACAGGTATGGCAAGCATTAGATCATCCTGTAATTCTCACCACAAAGGATCTGACATCTAAAATTAACAATATTCTTAAAGATTCAACACCCAACTTACTAACTATTGAAAAATCCCCAGAATTTTCTCCCAGTCAGAATTTTCATTCCCATCAACCTGAAGATTTAGCTCTATTACTCACCAGTTCTGGTACAACAGGTAATCCTAAACTGATTTCTTTTGATGCTGTCACAGTTCTGAGTCAATTTCTCTCAGAGAATCAGAAATCTCAGTTTTCCGATTGTTTCTTGACTTGGATTCCTTTTGATAATGCGTCAGGATTTGGTATCGTCAATCCGACACCAGGTAAAACCCTTTATTTGCCAGCAGAACACTTTTTTGGAAAACCTATACTTTGGTTGGATATTGTTGATCAATACAAAGTGAAAAAAAGCGTATTGACTAACTTTGCTATGACAAAGATCACAGAGCAAATTCAGCAAATTTCCCAACCTGACTGGGATTTGACCTCTATCCAAACCATTGGTTTAGGTGCAGAAAAAATAGTTCCTCAAACTTGTCGTTCTTTCTTACAGACTTTACAACCATTAGGATTAGCTTCAGATGTTCTTAATGTTGCCTATGGTCTTTCTGAAACGGGAGTTGTGGCCAGTAATCGTGAATGGATAACAATGGGTTATGACCAGCGTAACGAACAATTTGTGCAAATTGGTCAGCCTTTACCGGGTTGTGGAATTCGTATTGTTGATGATGAAAATAATTTACTCAATGAGGGTGAAGTTGGTCATATTCAGATTTGGGGTGTAAACAGAACTGGTGTTTATTACAACAATCCAAGGTTAAATAGGACGCTTTTTACAGAAGATGGTTGGCTCAATACTGGAGATTTAGGATTTCTCAATCGCAATTACCTCACTGTGACAGGACGAGAAAAGGAGATTGTTATTATCAATGGCAAGAATTATTCCTGTCAAGAAATTGAATTAGTGGTCGAAGCAGTTGGGGGAGTTCAACCTTCTTACACCATTGCTTGTAACATTCGACAAAACAACAGCAATACTGATGAATTAGCTATTTTCTTCCACACATCAACTACAGAAGACAGTCAATTATCCCAATTAGTCAAACAAATCCGGGGAAAAGTAACTCAAACCCTGGGCATAAATCCGAATTATATAATTCCTCTTGATCAAGAGGCAATTCCTAGAACTTTAACTGGGAAAATTCAACGCTTGCAACTCAAACAGCGTTTAGAAAATGGTGAATTTAATACCATAATTGAACGAATTGATGCACTGAACCAAAAAACATTAGAACATACTTATGTCTCTCCTCGCAATGAATTAGAACGCCAACTAACTCAGATTTGGGAAAACGTTTTGGGAGTCCAACCGATTGGAATTTATAATAATTTCTTCGACTTGGGAGGACAATCTCTGTTAGCAGTTACACTGTTGGCGGAAATTGAAAAAACTTTTCAGAAAAATTTACCTTTAGATGCTCTGTTTCAAGCCCCAACCGTTGCCAAACTAGCAAATATTTTATCTCAACAGGAATGGTCTTCATCTTGGTACTCATTAGTGCCGATTCAACCCATAGGTGATAAAATACCCTTGTTCGCTATTCATCTTCTTGGTGAAGGTTTAAGTTTTTACCGACCTTTAGCAAATTATCTGGGTTTGAGACAACCAATTTATGGGTTAAGTTATGGATTAGCAGCAAAAACAGCGAATGACAAAGAAGTTTCTCTACCTCCTACTAAAGATTTAGCTGCTCACTACATTAAAGAAATGCAAGCCTGTCAGCCCCAAGGACCTTATATACTATTGGGTGTGTCTAATGGAGGAAATGTAGCCTTTGAAATGGCAAAACAACTTCATGCACAAGGTGAAATAGTTGCCAAATTAATTTTGTTTGATACCGTACATCCAAATGTTAAGTTTCCCCCAAACTGGAACAAGATGTCTAGTTTACAAAAATTCACTTTAGATTTGATCCGACACATTAATATTCATTGGGGAAATATTTTATTATTAGAATCTAAAGAGAGGCTACCTTACTTCCTAGAAAAAGTAAAAATTTTATTAACTAAGTGGCTACCCCAAGTTCCTCAAAAATTATCTATATCTAATGTTAATAAAAAGCAAGAAAAAATAAATTCTCCATCTGTACATCCTCAACCCTATATACCAGATTCATATCCGGGTAAAATAACTCTTTTTAAAGCTAAACATACACCTATAACATCTTCTGATCCTACAAATGGATGGGAAGGTGTAGCTGAAGAAGGGCTTGAGATTTATAATATTCATGGCGCTCATAGTAAGATTCTCTCAGAACCTAGTGTACGCATCTTAGCTGAAAAAATGAAGACTTGTCTATAAAACCCAGAAGCTAAATGGGAAAAAATCATAGGTGTAAATATTAACTAATGGGGAATAAAAACCATGAAAACAAAATAGGGAACTTGCAATATACAAGCTAAACGCATTTGGTTAAATTTAGAACTCGCAAAAAAACCTATTCATTGCTTAGAATATTTAATAGTCCATGAAATTACCCACCTGTTAGAACGCACCCATAACGCTAAATTTCAAGCTTTAATGGATCAACTTCTACCAAAGTGGTGAGAATATAAAAAAGAATTAAATAATTTGTTACCAAAAACGTAACCAAACCAAACTTGTATTTAGACAATGCCAAACTATCAATAGGGGTTGAATCTCCCACATATCTTAGTAACTGTTAACTGTTAAAAGTTGACCGTAGATATTAATTGATTGATTTTTTTGAGGAGTGTACATCTCATGTCTAAAAACACCTTATC
>JBJOKS010000008.1:0-164675 GCA_046045965.1 Cyanobacteriota bacterium
AAATACTGGAGAGAATCATGAAAATTACCTACGACGCAGAAGTTGATGTTTTAAGAATTATATTCAGCAATGTGCCAATTGAAGAAAGTGATGAAGAAAAACCAGGAATCATTTTAGATTATGACGACGCTGGAAATATTATAGGAATTGAAATAATAGACGCTTCTAAACGTATTGATAATCCCTGTTCAGTTGAGTATTCTGTTAGTAATTCTTAGGTTGAGTTGACATAAAAGCACCATTTGTATTAAATGAGAAGATTAACAACAGAAGTCGGGAATCTGAATTTTGTCAGCATCAGGATAACCAGGATTAAAGGATGTACAGGATGGTAATTTTCAGATTGTTTATTATCATTGGAAAACAATAATCAAAAAACATCCTCAAAATCCCCAACATCAAAAAAACAATCATTCAATCACATCCTGAAAATCCTAAAATCCTGGACATTATCTCGACTTCGCTCGATAACCACCTGATTCAGACAATTAAAAAACTTATTTACCAATACAAAACCTACTAAAAATCCGATCTAAAACCGATTCCGTCACCTCCTCACCCGTTATTTCTCCCAACGCATAAATCGCACCTCGTAAATCAATAGTCCAAAAATCTAAAGGTAATTGATTTTTAATTGTTTCTTGCACCCGTACTAAATCAATCTTCGCTTTTGTTAATGCTGCTGCTTGTCTTTGATTAATAGCTAAATCCATATTAGCAGCTTCCACATTTCCAACTTCCACGCTTTCCAAAATTGCTGTTTCTAAATCATCAATACCTTGATTTTTTGCAGCAGCAGTTTCAATTTTAGATTTTGGATTTTGGATTTTAGATTTTAGAGTTTGTTTTTCTGCTTCGGAAATGAGGTCAATTTTATTAATTACTAATATCAAAGGACGGTGTTTTACTTGTTCATAAATTTCTTGATCTGCATCTGTCCAACCCACAGAACCATCAATAGTAAATAATACTAAATCAGCATTATTAGCAGCTTGACGCGATCGCTCTACCCCTATCTTCTCAACCTGATCAACAGTTTCCCTAATACCCGCAGTATCCAAAACCTGAATAGGTATTCCCCCCACAACTAACTGTGATTCTACCACATCACGGGTTGTACCAGGTAAGTCCGTAACAATAGCGCGATCGCTCTGACTCCAAGCATTTAATAAACTTGATTTTCCCACATTCGGACGACCAACAATGGCAACTTTTAACCCCGTTCGCAATAATTCACCTTTATCTTTTGTCGCTAATAATTGATTAATTTCTAAACTAATTTGATCAATTTCATTAATAATTCTTTGTTCATCTAAAGGTGGTAAATCTTCTTCAAAATCAATTCTCGCTTCAATTTCTGCTAAAATATCTAAACATTGAGATCGTAAATTTCTAATCGGTTGCGCTAATTTTCCCCGTAAACCTGCTAATGCTGTTTGTGCTGCTTGGGGAGATTTTGCACCTACTAAGTCTGCAATACTTTCTGCTTGGGTTAAATCTAATCTACCATTTAAAAATGCTCTTAATGTAAATTCTCCCGGTTGTGCTAATCTCGCACCATTTTCTAAACATAGTTGCAATACTTGTTGCACGGCCATAATTCCCCCGTGACAATGGAACTCTACCACATCTTCACGGGTAAAAGAACGGGGCGCTTTCATAATCAACAATAAAGCCTCATCAATAACTTGCTTAGTTTGAGGTTGACGGATAAAACCATAAAGGATGCGGTGACTTTCCCAAGGTTGTTTTCCCGGTGCATAAAATAGAGTTTGAGCGATCGCCAAAGCTTGATCACCAGAAACCCGCACAATACCTACACTACCTTGTTGGGGGACAACAGCAGTAGCGATCGCCGCAATCGTTCCAGTATGAGTTAATAATTCTGACATAGGAGTTTAGGTAACAGGTGACAGTGAACGGTGAACAGTGAACAGTAATAACTGACTGACAACGTTAATAGTAATATTTATCTAAAAGGTAATAAAGCCGTACTTTAGAGAGGAATTTACTGTGGAACAAACAATTAACTGCGCTGAGGCTTGCGTTAATGGTTGTATTTTAGGCGATAAATGCCCCAATCTCGAAGCTAGAGCAGCAGCATCTAAGTTTATTGAAGAGACTTCTTTAGATCAAATGCTAGAAATGGCAGAAGAAAGACTGCGGAAAAAAATGATGGAACCGCCAAAATGGGTATTTCCTGAAGACGTTTAATAGACATTTAACGGAAATGATGGTAGGGATAATTCATGTAGCTTGCTTCCCACAGGGTATTGTCCCTACAACTTTTTCGGATATATCTAATATTATTTTTTGGTTAAATAGTATCTGGATCAACACCTAATTCTCTCAACTTGGCCGCCAAGCGATCGCTACATCTTTTTTCCTCCTCAGCACGTTGTTTTTCATATTCAGCACGTCTCCTTTCTTGTTCTGCACGCCTATTCTCTCTTTCAGCCCGTTCTTGTTCCAATCTTGCCACTTCGGAAGGTGTAGGAACTAACACACCCGCATCAGTAAAAAAGCGTAATTTATTTTCCTCAACCGCCAAAAATAACCCTAACTGCTGACTCCATAACCAACCTTGATCATTAGGTTCTATAGGTTCATACTTCCCAGCTAAAAGCACAAACCCCGCAAACTCCAAATTTTGAGGATCAAACCAAAAATATTCCGGTGTTCTAAAAATATCTTGGTAAATTTGCTTTTTCAAACCCCGATCAGTATTAGCGGTAGAATCTGATAACAGTTCTACAATCACATTAGGATACTTACCATCCTCTTCCCACACTACCCAACTTTTACGCAGTTTACGTTCAGTATCCAGAACCACAAAAAAATCTGGACCCCGGAAATATTCAGACTTCAACTGACGAGGACTGTAATAAATCGTAACATTCCCAGAGGCATAGAAATTATTTCTATTTTGCCACAACCATTCAAGACATTGAATGAGCAGCATCATTTGTTCTCGGTGAAAGTCAGTTTCCAAAGGTGGTTCATCACTGTATAAATCTCCTGGAGGAAATATAACATCTTCTGTAACGGGAATTTCTGGAATTTCTTGGATCAGAGTCATGGTAATAAGTGATTTAGAAATAAAGGGGTTAAGTCTAATGTAACACTACCTACTTGTTTATAGAATTTAATCTACATATTTAATATTTAAACTTTCCACAAATTCACGTTCTTTAAATTTTAAATACTCATCTCTTTGAGAAACAAAATCATCTATTTTACCCTGGTTATATAAAGTAACCATCTCTTCTGTTATAAAATGCTTTTCTAAAACATCAGGATCATTATTGTTAATAAAATTAGCTAATGTTTTTTTATCAGGTGCTTGATCAAATTCAGAAGATAATCTTAAAATGATATTTCCTGGAGTTCTATCTTTCTTAGAAGAAATAAAAATTTCTTTTATTCCTTCCATATCTTGAGGTTCACTATTACCAAGAATTGATTTTAAATAAAATAATTGTAATGCTTTCGGTCTGACTCCTGTAAAATTCAATTTACTTGGATACTTAGATGTACTAAATTCCATATCCTCATTAACTCTATAAATTCCATCATTGTGTTCTCCCTTAGCAAATTGGCAAAATATTTCATAAGCGGTTCTATGCTGACTAATAGAATAGATAGTAAAATAATTAGAATAGGTAGTTATCCAAAACCAATTTTTTAACAATTGCAATTCTGCAACTGTAGGATCTGGATTTAATCTAAAATATTCAGATATAAAAATTAATTGAGCAGGATATGGTAACAAACGGATATCTATTACACATAAATTTTTATATAAAAACAGTACGGCTTTCTTTATGTGTATATAAACATTTTGGGTCAAAGATTCTAAATCTTGTTTCTTGAGTAATTCTTCTATTTTGACATAATAATAAATTTTTCCAGTCGCAGTAGAGATACAATCTAAAACAGTATCTCTTTTTAAAGCATCAAAATTATAAACATTTAAAGTATTAAGAAATTCAGTAATTGATTCATTAAGAAAAAATCCTGTTTTCTCATTATAACTCAATGCTGATAACATAAAATCTTCAGAAATTTCTGTTCCTGTAGAATTTACCCTAGAAAAAATTTCTACAGCACTTTTGATATCTCCTCCTTTTATCTCTACATAAGGTAATTTATATTTATGTAAAATATTATGCAAATTTCTTGCATTATCAATATATTGATTTTTTTCAATTTCTGGAATATCTTCTTTATCTAATTCACGCAGCAAATTAAATAATTCACGATTATCATAAATTTGATAAAGAGGACTTGAAAAAATATTCTTATCTTTTTTATTTCGGATATAGATAAATCTATTTTCTCTAATGTCGAAATAGATCAAAAAATCCCTCAATTCATTTTCGTTTACTGTTAAAAATTCTTGAGGATTCATCAAAGCACCAAACAAAGTGGATATTCTTTGAAATCCATCTAAGACATATATAGTTTCTCTATTTTCTTTGTTTATTATATAGGGACCTATTTGATTCTTGGTTTTATATCCTGTAGTATTCCAAAATAATAAACTACCTATAGGATAACCTTTCAAAATGCTATCAAATAATTCTAGCATTTGAGAAGTCTTCCAAACAAATTCTCTTTGAAAGATAGGGATTTTATATGCTCCATTAGCTATATCATTTAATAGGTCTTCCAGAAATATGGTGTCAGGTTTAATAGTGATTTTATCATTCATATTATTTTCGCTATTTTTAGTAAAATTTGTTCAAGTTCAGAAATTTCCTCTATTTTTCCATCAGGTAATTCAATTTTCACTTTGTGATGTTCGCATCTTTGTTCCAGTAGTCGGTAAGAAAAATTACCAAGGAACATTTCAGGAAATTCGGTTTTTATTGTTTTTTCACCTATTCCTATATTATTATAATTGTACTCTATAAAATCTAAATCATCTGTGTTTGTATTTTTTAAATCATTTTTCTGAGTTGCGGTTATCTCTGGAAATTTATCAAACAATATATCTAAAGGAATATAATTTTCTAACTCTTTTTTGTATAAAATATGCCATATAATCAAATCGTGATCTTCATAGATGATATCATTTTCACTTGGAGGATTACTGATTTCTCGGTTTTTTAAAAATTCAATCAGTTTTTTGTATTTTCGTGCATTAAAATCATCATCAGAATTTTTATCACTATCAAAAAGAGCCATTAACTTATATTTATATATATTAAAATAACGAGGAGCATTCATCCAGTGTTGTATTCTTTTTTGTATTTCTCCACTTCCACCAGCATTATCAAATTCTATAATTTCTCTTTTGATAGCATTACTTATTAATACATAAATAGAACGTCTTTTTTTAGAACTACTATACTTTTGGGAAATTCCTTCAATAAACTTACGATCATTAATTCCATTTTCTACAATTATTGTAGAACGCTCTGTCAGAATTTTATAAGCATTCCTGGGGTGTATTTCTCCCGCATCAGTTCCAATAGTTATACGAGTAAGATAGGTTCTATATAATACAGGAATGGGTTCAAGAATTTTTTTCTCAAAATATTCTTTTAAAGATTTTCTGTCGAGTTTAGATAAGCAATTTTCATAAATATCATTTTTATAAAAAATATATTCATTTTTATCATCAAAGAAAATTTTGCTAATGCTTGTAGCATCTATAAAATGATTATTCTCAGTCAATTTAACTAATATTTTAGCTAAATCAGATTGAATTTCTAAATTTTGATTCTGAAAAATGGCAGGGTTGAAAGATATGATCATATTGATATCCTGGGTATATCTATTGTTCTTCTTCTTTTCTTCTCAGTGCTTTTTGCATTTCTAATATTTCTTTCATACCTTCATTAAAAACACCTTCTGGCCACTCAGTTAGAACCCCATCCTCCTCAACAGTTATTTCCCGTAGTTCTTTACCTTTCAACTCAGCATCTTCTATCCAGTAAATTATTAAATCATCTTTGGTAAAACCAAAATCATTTTCAACAACTAATTTCCGCAAGCGCAAGATTATATTTTCAGAATGGGTTTCAATAATAAAAGTCTGATTATTTTCCTTTGCTGACTTTGCAAATAGTTCAGCTAAATCACCATGTGCAGCAGGATGTAAATGTAATTCTGGTTGTTCTAAAACAATTATTGAATCAGGTCTATCAGTAACATTAGCACGAACAACTAAAGGTAATGCTTGATTCATTCCTTGTCCTACATCCATAATATTTACTTCAGTATCATTTTTAGTAAGTAGAATTTGGATAAGAGGTCTTTTACTTGTATCATCTACTATCAATTCCCAACCGTCAAAATGGTCTTTGTACCACTCTCCTACCTTCTCATACAACTTATCTTTTTTCTCTAATTTACTGACTCCAAGCATTATATAAGCATTTTCACCTGTAATACCTGTATCTCTAAATTTTGTCTTTCCAGTTAAAGAAAAGCATCTTTGAGGCAAAATTCTAAAAGGTCCAATATAATCTACATCAATTTGGGGGATTTTAAAATTTACAGATAAATTTTCATTTGTACCTTCTTTTATAAATTCCTTGGGTATAAAACCTTTAAATTCACAATCATAAAATTCCTGATCAATATCGTTAACGTAAGAAAAAGCAAAGGATTTCAGATCAAATTCCTCTATATTATCTTTATATTTCCATTGCCAAATATCTAAACCATAGCCATCTGTTTTTTTAAGTAACCCAACTTCTATTTGTATATTATTATCAAATATAATTTGAAAATTTAAACTAATTCCTCCAGGGTTATTATCAGGGAATAAATTATCAAAATCTGCACCTAATTCCACTCCGTTATTTTTTAATAACAGAGGTTCATCTATATCTCCCTTGAGCGAAGTTTCCAGCAAAGTAAACAGTTTAGCAATAGAACTTTTACCAGAACTATTTTTACCAATCAAAATAGTAATTGGTTTTAATTGCATCGTCTGTTTTTCATAAAATGCTTTGTAATTTTCAAAGGATACTGATTTTATTCTTACCATGATTAATAAACCTTATAAATTTATACTCGGATTCTCTGAAATGAATTATGAGAAGTAATCATCATCATTGATATGATACTTCTCCTTGTATTTACTCTGTATTTGTAAATGAAGTACGTTTATTCCTTTATATATCCAACCCCAAAACCGTTATCTCTGGTGGATGCTCTACCGTAAACTGATAATAAATCTCCTGCTGTTCCTGCGCTCCCAGCACCAAATCCCATTCTAAAATACCCATTTCTCCCAACTGAATCTGCGGGTTAGAACGAATCAAACGCACCTTAATTTGTTCATTCCTACTCACTGGTAATTGTTCAGTTAACTTCAAATTTGCAGCTTGATTTAATAAATTAGTCACAATTATCCGATAAGCATAAGTCACCCGACGTTGGTTACTCATTAATTTCTTATCTACCTGACGTTCCACTAAATCACGCTCAATTTTTACCCCTTCATCTATACCCAAATTAATCTTAAATTCCTGTCCCGGAGCAATATTTGTTAATTGAGTTTCACCGACAAAAATCGTATCCCGAAAAATATTTGCCTTCCCTGCTAATAAAATTGCTCCATCAGCGGGATTTTTCACCTGAGCTTGTAAATATGCAAAACTCACTAAACGCGGTATTCCTACATAATTAAAATTACAAGAATAATCTGCTTGAAAAATTGTAGTTTTATGAGGTGTTCCATCTGTGGGAATATGACCACAACTATTCAGTTTAAATGTCACCACACTACCTTGTTTAGATATTTCTGTAATGACTGTTTCCGCATCAATTAAATAGTCTTCATTTTCTTCTTTGATTGATTTTGGCGCACTGGGAACAGGAGGTAAAAGCACTCCCATAGCTGGAGGAGGAGACATAGAACGCTGAACAGCAATAGGATCGTTAGCACTGAATCTGGGAATGTCAATATACCAAGGTTTTAGTTTAGGTGGTAATGAACCTAAACCCAATTTAGCTGTAGAAAGCGTCAAAGGTACATCGATCCAATCTTCCCCTGTGGTTTGGTTGACTTCTGCTAAATAAGTTAAATGCAGAATGTTATTTTTACTATCAACCCGTAAATCATAAATGGGTTTCCAACTAGCACGGTTGACCACATAAGAAATTTCTAATTCAAATTCACCAGATCCAGACACCTCAACTTCAACAATTACATTTAAGCTTTCTTTGGGATGTGGTGTTTGAGTTTTTTGTAATGTAGCGCGAAGAGCTTGTAATTGTTTTTCTAATTCCTGTTGTTGAGTTTTACATTCTCCAGCAGCGATCGCATATTCGCTATACTGACTACCGATAAAATTCAGAAAATCCAAAGTTTCACTCAAACTCAGATTTTTCCGTGACAAACTCTGAGCAAAAGGTTCTTCGGTCTTTTCCCCTAAACCAGTAATAAAACTAGATTGTAATGCCAAAGCATCAATTTGAGCTTGGAGATGGCGTTTTTCTGCTTCTAGTTGCTGAATTTGTCTAGTCAACTGTGCTACTCTTTCCGCCACTGGTTCAGTAGTATAAATGCGATCGCTGCTTACCCCCAACAACCGCACCCCTACTGTACCAGTACCACTCACCCGCACAGACTCAGTTTCCAGAGTTACAGGCAATGGTGTAATTAATAACTCTCGTTCTTCTCCTGTTAAAGAGATGACACCTCGTCTTGTAACTAGAGCTTTGTCACCATAGACTGTGACACCAACAATCTGGCTTTGTATTGTTTTACGCCAAGATGATACTTCTGGGTTAATCATTGCCAGTTTTCCACCATGTTTAACAGTTATCAGTTATCAGTTACCAGTTATCAGTTATCAGTTACCACTGTTACTTTTTGACTGTTCCCTGGTTTAATGGTTCTGTTGGTTAATTGTCAATGGTTTGCGGTTGCACCGTCAAGAAGGAAGGCAGTTTTAGTTGTAAACTTTATCCGTTATAAGAGGAAAAATATCCTGCTCCCCAATTTTCTTTGCAGCCTCTAGCAGATACTCATAATAAGTACGAGCAACAATAGATAACTGTTTACCTGCTGGATAAGCTATGTACCAAATTCGCTTAATGGGAAAATGCTGCACATCCAAAATGCTGAACTCATGAGCATCTGTCAGCAAGGTATGACGAGATAAAACCGAAATTCCTAAACCTCCGGCGATTGCTTGTTTAATCGCTTCATTACTCCCTAATTCCAACTTCACCTTTACCTTTACCCCATGTTCATCAAAGAGAGACTGGACAGCGCGACGAGTTCCAGAACCTGGTTCGCGCATAATAAACGGTTCCTCTGCCAACCGTTCGATGGGAATATTTTTTTCCTTTGCTAAGGGATGACCAGCAGGTGCAAAAACCACCAAAGGATTTTCTAAAAAAGGCTCGAAATTGATATCCAGATGATCTGGAACTTGGCTCATAATATACAAGTCATCCAGATTACCAATCATCCGCTCCAAAATCCGTTCATGATTCGTCACTTGCAGCGAAATATCAATTCCCGGATAAAGTTGGCAAAATGGACCCAACAAACGCGGAATAATATATTTCGCTGTGGTAATTACCGCCAAGCGTAATTGACCTTGTTTTAACCCTTTTAAATCTGCCACGGTCATTTCAAATTGGGATATTGTCTCAAAAATCTGACGACAAGTGGCAAATAACTCCCGACCCGCTTCTGTCAAAAATAAGCGTTTTCCCACCTGTTCAAACAATGGCAACCCTACCGATTTTGTCAATTGCTTGATTTGCATCGATACGGTAGGTTGGGTGAGAAATAATTCTTCAGCAGCACGAGTAAAGCTACCGTGCCGTGCAGCGGCCTCGAACACCTTCAACTGGTGCAACGTCGCTTGGTTCAAGGTGATTCTCCTCTAATAGCAATTCGTAGACATATATTTAGTATCACTGAATACTAACAAAATATGTGGCGACACACATACCAAGTTATAAGTCTAATTATAGATAAAAGTCTATCCTCGTTATCAGAAGTGTGGTATTGGACTTATGGGATTGAGAAGTTATGATCAAAACAACACAAAACTAAAGATGCCTTCCAACCCAAGATGAATGCTGAGTATTAAATAATTTATTATTTAGAATTCATCATTCATCGTTCCATAATTCTTCTTTAACTTTTACAGGCAATTGGGCTAAATCGGGTAACTCCACTGCTACCGCATCCACAATCTTATCCTTGATATTCAAGGGTATATTGATTGCTTGACGTTCCTCTACCCAGCAACTAGCTACAGGCAAGGTTAGCTCCATTTCATCCAATGGTCGAGGAATCACCATTACCGCGTTCAATTCCCCAATGCGTTCTGCTTCAAACATTCCCGCTTCCACTGCTACGGCAACATTAGCTACAGAACCGCGAATAATAGCTGTACACAAACCAGCACCAATTTTTTCATAAGCTGCTAAATGAACATCAGCAGATTTGAGCATGGCATCACAAGCGCCTACCATTGCGGGAAAACCCCGTGTTTCTACTAAACCAATTGCTTGATTACTCAATTGGCTATAATTGCCTTCCTCCATCAATTTACTGATACGGGTGGTAATTGGTAGCACAATATCAAGGTTGGGATAAGGTCGGGGAATCACCAAACTAGAAACCAACTGACCAAATTGTTCAGCAGTTTGTACACCAGCTTCTACAGCCAGACGCACATCAGCGATACCACCCCGGACAATTGCTGTACAGTGACCGCTACCAATTTTTTCATAGCCAACTAAGTGGACTCCAGCCGACTTTAACATCATGTCAGCTGTTCCAACAATAGCCGGGAAACTGAGGGTCGATACTAAACCCAAGGCCGTATCTTTGAAGTTGTCTCGGTGACGGTGACGTGATGGCTGGATAGTGGTAATAGACCGTTGATTAGATGTTTCCATCGTGAATTCTCCAGGATACTCGCAAAGAAAGACAACTAACAATTAACACTTACTCTGAGAAATTGTCAGAGTTTTCGTCACTCAGGGATTGCCGATGGGGAAACAATGTGGTTAACAGTCTGTTAATGCTTCCTTGTCCATATATCTGTGTCCCAAAAGTATTACGGGTTTCAGAGTTTGCTGGACTGGTTTCGGATTCCTGAGAGTTAGTTTCTGGAGAACCTGGGAGATTTGTTTCTGTCGGGGTGGAGTCAGTAACCAGGGGTGTTTCTGCAACTGGTGGTGACTGGCTTTTAGGGGTAGGAGAAGATGGAGGTGCGGAAGTAGATTGTTGTTTAAAATCTATAAATGCCGCAGCAGAGAATTGAGTTGACGTAATTACCTTTTCTTCTGGTGGTGGTTCTGGAGAATTTGTCGCAGTAGTATTTGTGGTATCTGTGGCAGTTTGTACTTCCGATTGAGTTTGATGTTGATCAATTTGCCGACTTCTATCTCCCAGAATTGAACCTGCTGGTACTACTTGCTCTGGTGCGACGGAACAGTTAAACACTGTCGTAGCAGCACCAATACAAGCATTCGCCCCAATTTTGCCTTGGCCAACCATCAAAAAGCCGGCTCCCAGGTTTGCTCCTGCTTCTATTTCTAGGATACCCTCATTGACCTGGAGAATTGACCCCATGCCAATACATACTCCAGGACCAATAATAATTTTACTGTTGGCAGATGCTTGGAGTATTACTCCTGGTGCTATCACCGCGCTCTTATGAATATTAACCTCGCCACTAATACACGTATCAAAATTGTCGCTGAGGCGAAGCAACGGCACAGACATGGAATTTATTACCTCGGAAGCCGGAAAATATGAATATTGAAATTTAAGCTGAGATGGGGATTGGGGACTGGGGACTGGGGACTGGGGACCCTTGACTGGGGACTGGGGACTGGGGATTTTACCCTTCTTCCCTATCTCTTGCCTCCTGCCTCCTGCCTCCTGCCTCCTGCCTTACTATGGACGTTGGATAATTGCTTCCAACACGCGGCGTTTAGCTGCGGGGTCGATTCCAATTAAACGCACGTATTCACCTGCATATTCAGAGATGATAGCTTCTAAGGCAGCGATCGCATCTCTTTCTGTTCTCGCTTCAATTTGTCCTGCACTTGCCCAAGTTCCTGTACGGAAACGGCGCTGGTCTACGTGTTCAACGCTAATCTTAAACCCACCTGTTAACAACTGTCTCAGTTGGTCTACTACTTCTGCACTCAAGCGTGTGTTGGTTGCGGTTGCAGTTGCAGTTCCACCACCAGAAGAAGCTACTGCTGTTTTGGTACTACCAGAAGATACTACTTGACCGTTGGGACGTTGAATGATGGTTTCTAATACGCGACGTTTAGCTTTGCTGTCAATGCCGATTAAACGTACATATTCCCCTTGATGAGAAACCATACATTCTTCTAAAGCCGCTACCACCTCACTAGCTGAAGTTGTTTCAATGGGTTGACAGCTTTCCCAAGTACCTGTACGAAAACGACGCTCATTTACGTGTTCTGTGCCAATTTTGTAACCATTAGCCAAAAGCTGGCGAATTTGGTTAATAGTTTCCGCACTGAGACTACCACTAGCAACAGCACCATTACCATTACCATTACCGTTGCCGTTGTAGCTGCTGTAAGATGTAGCAGCAGGAGCTTTAAAGCTGGTTGTGCTTGTAGCTACCACACCATCGGGACGTTGAATGATGGTTTCTAATACGCGTTTTCTGCCGTTGTCAATACCAAACAAACGCACGTACTCACCACTATGGTCTATTAAACAAGATTCTAACGCGGCGATCGCCGCTCCCAAAGACCTGGTTTCAATGGGCTGGCAGCTTTGCCAAGAACCTGTGCGGAAACGTCTTTGATCTACGTGTTCAGTGCCTATTTTATAACCTTGTTCTAGTAGATAGCGCACCTGCTCTACTGTTTCTGCACCCAATTTGCTTGCCACTTCACTACTCCTGTCCAATTCTTCAACTGTAATACTTGTATAAGATTTCGCTAACTCATCCCGAATCGGGGCAATACACTTAAGATCCTCTGCACAGCGATAACCAGACCGCAAAGCCTGGTTAATCCCCACAACGTGGTGAGCAAATTGCTGATCCTGAGCTTGTACGTCTGGCAACCGATCAGCTTGCTGCTGTGTAGTAATTATTGAACCAGAAGCTACGTATTTACCTGGGGGAATTTCTACATCTTGTATTAATGCGTGCATCATGACGATGCAACCTGCTCCTACTCTGGCATTAAAGACAGTGGAGCGAAAGCCTATAAAGCAACTATCCCCTACATAAGCTGGTCCATGAATGAGCGCCATGTGGGTAATAGAAGCATCTTTACCAACCCATACTGAGTAGTTTTTGCCATCATCACCAATTACTCGGCCTTGCTCCAACCCATGAATGACTACACCATCTTGAATATTAGTATTTTCACCAATAAAAAAAGGTGTTCCTTCATCTGCTCTAATCGAAGTTCCTGGAGCAATAATCACATTCTGACCCAGGTGTACATCCCCAATTAAGTTACAAGAAGAATGTACAAATGCGGTTTTATGGATATCGGGTTCAGCTAAACTCCTTGACCACGGGGTTGGGGGTGCCGCCGTGCTGCGGACTGCCATCGCGAGATTCCTCCTGAAATATGCTTTTTGTCAGTTGCCAGTTGTCAGTTGCCAGTTGTCAGTGTTATCAAAAACCAATGACTAATGACTAATGACTAATGACTAATGACTATCTAAAATTGGTCTTTTTTGCTGTAAATGAGGCGATCTTCCACGTAAATGGTATCTATTATCGCCACCACTGCTGCATCTAACGGACGTTGTTCATTGCCAAGAACTTGACGAGCGGCACTGCCACGACTGACAAGCACCCACTCATCTACTCCTGCTCCCACAATATCGGCTGCTACCTCATATTCTGGCAGGAGTTTTCCGTCTTCATCTACTAATTGCAACAGCAGTAGTTTGACACCTCTAAGACTGGGATCTTTTTGCGTGCTAACTACTGTGCCACGAACTTTGGCAATTTGCATTATAAATTATGGTCTTCTACCAAAAGGACGAATGGCGTTTACACCTTCCCGGAATTGTTCTACATCTTCTGTATAACGAATTGGGAGAACGTATTCCAGGTTTTCGTGAGGACGAGCAATGATGTGAGTAGACAGGACTTGTCCACCGTTGACTCGCTTCACATTTTCAACTCCAGCTGCTACTGATGCTTGGACTTCGGAAACGTCACCGCGAACGATGACTGTCACCCGACCACTACCTATTTTTTCATACCCTACTAAGGTAACGCGAGCAGCTTTCACCATCGCATCGGCAGCTTCTACTACTGCTGGAAAGCCCAGCGTTTCAACCATTCCCACTGCAATCGACATTATTCTAAATCCTTAAATCAAGTTTTCCGATAGGTACAAGTTTGCACTCAAGCAACTATTCTCACAACTTGTAGAAAATCGTGAGTTCTCAAAGGGTGATCCTTTACATAAAGAAAGGCGTTCAAGGGCTAAACAGCAAGCCCTTTAAATCATAGCCCGTGGGCATTTGACTTGACTTTTAGTTTGACCCCGTTAATCACTTTTTTTAACCAGTTTTTAAGTGCGGAACTGTTCTACTGCTTCTGTATACCGAATTGGTAAGACATATTCTAGGTTTTCGTGGGGACGAGCAATGATGTGAGTCGATAAAACTTCACCACCATTTACTCTTCTGGCTGCGTCAACACCAGCTGCTACTGAAGCTTGGACTTCAGATACGTCACCCCGGACTATCACGGTAACACGCGCACTACCAATTTTTTCATATCCTACCAAAGTAACACGGGCTGCTTTCACCATCGCATCAGCAGCTTCTACTACTGCCGGAAAGCCTTTTGTCTCAATCATTCCAACTGCAATTGGCATCGCAGAACTCCTAAAAATTTAATACAATCTGTACTATGGATAGAAATTTTTGACGGGGATGCTCATTGTGAGCCAAGCAAATACTTCTAAAATTAAGCATATGAAACCTTGGCATCCCTGGCAACATAAATTACTATAATAGTTTGTAATAAAATAGTTTTAAAAAACTTAACAAAACTTAATATACCCAAAAAATACATCAAAGTTTACGGTTTCCTAGAGCGGCCGCTTATGATTTATAATTTCTTTATTACTTTAGAAAATCACATTCATAACCAGGGCTAATCTTATCTAGTCAGGATTGATCACAGTCTGTATATTTTACAGTCTCAGTCTTTCCTATATTTCTGCTATCTGCACAGGTATTAAATGAAAACCATATAAGTTTTTTAAATATAAAGTATAAACTTCTTTGGTCAAAACAGCAAGACAAATTTCCGATCAGAGGATTAGTACAGATAAGTAAATGCTGTTAAATCTGTAAAGTTTATATTTAACTGCCATTGAATAGTGCAAGTTAAAGTAAAAATGCTGATGCAAGTTTTTTGGAGAAATAGTTAAGAAAAACCTGATTTTTCCCAAATTACCTTTTTTAAAGCCAAGGATTGTTTTTAGGGTGTTTAATAAACTAAAAGCTGATTCGTCAAGGAAAATGTAAATGAATGATTTTCTCTTTTTCACAAGTTGGTTTGTACCTTTTTATAGCTTACTGGGGGCAATTTTAACCTTGCCTTGGGGCATAGGATTAATACAAAGGACAGGACCTAGACCTGCTGCCTACTTCAACTTGCTGACGACCTTGTTAGCTTTTGTTCATAGCCTGTTTGTATTTCAAGATATCTGGAATAGAGATCCAGAAACTTTAATAATTACTTGGTTCCAAGCCGCGGATTTTAAGTTAACCTTTGCGTTGGAATTGTCACCAGTGAGTATTGGAGCAATCGTTTTAATCACAGGATTAAGTCTATTAGCCCAAATTTATGCCTTGGGTTACATGGAAAAAGACTGGTCGTTAGCCAGGTTTTTTGGGTTGCTGGGATTTTTTGAAGCTGCTTTGACTGGCTTGGCAATTAGTGATTCTTTGTTTCTCAGTTATGCTTTGTTGGAAGTCCTCACCCTTTCCACTTACTTGCTGGTGGGTTTTTGGTATGCTCAACCGTTGGTAGTAACAGCAGCGCGGGATGCGTTTTTAACCAAGCGGGTGGGAGATTTATTATTATTGATGGGTGTTGTCACCCTTTCTACCCAAGCTGGTAGTTTGAATTTTTCTGATTTGTATGAGTGGGTGCAAAGTGCCAATTTAAGCCCATTGACATCAACATTACTAGGTATAGCATTGATTGCTGGTCCAGCGGGTAAATGCGCTCAGTTTCCCCTGCATTTGTGGTTAGATGAAGCAATGGAAGGACCAAATCCCGCTTCTGTAATGCGTAACTCCTTGGTAGTAGCTGGTGGTGCTTATGTTTTGTACAAGATTCAACCAATCCTGGTCTTATCCCCAGTGGCGCTGAATGCTTTGGTAGTCATGGGTACAGTAACTGCGGTGGGAGCAACATTAGTATCAATTGCTCAGATTGATATTAAACGAGCTTTATCTCATTCCACCAGTGCCTATATGGGATTAGTGTTTTTGGCAGTGGGTTTAGAACAAGGTGGTGTGGCCTTGATGTTGCTGTTAACTCATGCGATCGCTAAAGCATTATTATTCATGAGTTCTGGCTCTATCATATATACTACCCAAAGTCAAGACTTGACAGAAATGGGTGGCTTGTGGTCGCGGATGCCAGCTACTACCACCGCCTTTGTAGTTGGTTCAGCCGGAATGGTAACACTACTACCACTAGGAAGCTTTTGGGCTATGTTGGCCTGGGCTGATGGCTTAGTGAAAGTTAGCCCTTGGGTAATTGCAGTTTTAGTTTTAGTCAATGGTTTGACAGCCTTGAATTTAACTAGGGTTTTCCGCCTCATATTCTGGGGAGAACCACAACAGAAAACACGCCGCGCCCCAGAAGTGGGTTGGCAAATGGCCTTCCCAATGGTGACTTTAACCATATTGACCCTATTATTACCCCTGATGCTTCAGCAATGGTACTTATTACCAAGCTGGGAAAGTATTGATTGGTACATATTAATATCTTTGTTTACTTCTACTGTATTAGGGGTGGGTATTGGCTCAACCATTTACCTGCACAAAGGTTGGTCAAGATCCACCATTCTGGCATGGAGATTTGTACAGGATTTGCTAGGTTATGATTTTTACATTGACAAAGTTTATCGCCTCACCATAGTTAGTGCAGTAGCATTGTTGTCAAAGATTTCTGCTTGGTGCGATCGCTATCTAGTAGATGGTTTGGTGAACTTAGTCGGCTTTGCTGCTATTTTCGGCGGACAAAGTTTAAAATACAGCATTTCCGGTCAATCCCAAGCTTATATGTTAACCATCCTCGTAGTGATCAGCGTCCTTGGTTTCTTCATTAGCTGGTCATTGGGTTTACTGGATAAATTGCCTTTTTAAACTGGGGACTGGGGACTGGGGACTGGGGACTGGGAAGAATCACCTATTTACTATTCCATATTCCCAATGACCAATGACTAATGACCAATGACCAATGACTAATGACTAATGACTAATGACTAATGACTAATGACTAATGACTAATGACAAGCTTATGATTCTGAGTACGTTGATTTTGCTGCCGTTACTGGGTGCAGCATTAATTGGTTTTTATCCCGCTGCTATCAGTGGTAAAATAGCCCGTAGAGTAGCGTTGGCTTTTGCGGTAATTATTTTCTTGTGGACAGTTTTCCTCACAATTAAATTTAATCCTGGGGAAGTCGGAATACAGTTTGCTGAATCTCTACCTTGGATAGATGCTTTAGGTTTGAACTATAATCTAGGCATAGATGGTTTATCCTTGCCATTACTTTTATTGAATGGACTTTTAACCTGTATTGCCATCTACAGCAGCGATGAATCTCTTCAGCGTCCGAGATTTTATTACTCCTTAATCCTACTATTAAGTGCTGGGGTGATTGGAGCCTTTTTGGCACAGGATTTATTATTATTTTTCCTGTTTTACGAGTTGGAATTGATTCCCCTATATCTACTAATTGCAATTTGGGGTGGTGCAAAAAGAGGTTATGCGGCTACGAAGTTTCTGATTTATACAGCAGTTTCGGGAATCTTAATTTTAGCCAGTTTCTTGGGCATGGTTTGGTTGAGTAATTCTCCCAGTTTTGGACTAGCAACCTTAAACACTAGTCATCTATCTTTAGCGACACAACTATTACTATTAGTAGGAATTTTGGTAGGGTTTGGAATTAAAATCCCTCTTGTTCCCTTTCATACTTGGTTGCCAGATGCTCACGTCGAAGCTTCCACACCAATTTCTGTACTGTTAGCTGGGGTATTGTTGAAATTAGGAACTTACGGCTTACTGAGGTTTGGGATGAACTTGTTGCCTGAAGCTTGGGTATATGTAGCACCTTGGTTAGCAACATGGGCAGTAATTAGTGTGCTGTTTGGCGCTTCCTGTGCGATCGCTCAAACTGACATGAAAAAAATGGTAGCCTATAGTTCTATCGGACACATGGGCTATATTTTGTTAGCAGCAGCAGCAGCTACACCTTTAAGCGTTTTAGGTGCTGTAATGCAAATGATCAGTCACGGCTTAATTTCCGCCCTCATGTTTCTGCTAGTAGGAGTTGTGTATAAAAAAGCTGGTAGCCGAGATTTAGAAGTGCTTCGGGGACTACTAAACCCAGAACGAGGAATGCCGGTGATCGGCACATTGATGGTTTTAGGAGTCATGGCCAGCGCAGGTATACCAGGAATGGTAGGTTTTATTTCCGAATTCATTATTTTTCGGGGTAGTTTTGCGGTTTTCCCAGTCCAAACCCTGATTTCAATGCTGGGTACAGGTTTAACTGCGGTTTACTTCCTAATTCTGCTCAATCGTGCCTTTTTTGGGCGTTTATCTGCACAAGTAATTAACTTGCCACGAGTTTATTGGAGCGATCGCATTCCTGCATTTATCTTAGCTGTGTTAATTGTGATTTTTGGTATCCAACCCTCTTGGTTAGTGCATTGGACCCAAGCAACAATTACAGCAATGGTAAATACACCCAGTTTAGTGGCAACTGTGCCAGTAGATAAAACTGAGAAAAATTAAAAGGTGTTAGGTTTGTAGTAGAGTTTTATTACTACTACCTCATCTTTAAACTTCTCTTGGTCAGACGTAATTATGTTTAATTTTCTGGAGAAATAGTAATGCTTAATATGAAAAATAAACCTGTTAATCATCCCTTATCTGAATACATTCACCGTTTACAAACAGGGGAAGCTTTACTTAAAGATAGTCCCGAAAATGTTTTAGAAGTTGTCGGCATTCTCAAAAGTTATGGTGTAGTTTTAGATGCCTATTCTAAAAATCTAATTTATATTGCAGAACATCAATTTTTAGTAAATTTTCCCTTCTTTAAATATTTTGATGGAGAGATTTCTTTTCAGAAATTACTCCGGCATTGGTGGCATGATAGAATTAATTTTGAATATGCTGAATATTGCATGAAAACCATGATGTGGCATGGTGGTGGTGGGTTAGATACGTTTTTAGATAGTCAAGAATTTGCTGATAGATGCAAAGTTGTGATTAATGCTAAATTGAAAAACAATACCTTAATGTTAGGTATTAATCAACTGTTTCCTGATTTTTTAATTGAACAGTTGCGAGTATCTGCATATTACAGTGGTTTAGGCCAATTTTGGCGAGTCATGGCTGATATTTTCCTCAGCTTATCAGACCTTTATGATCAAGGAAAAATTACATCAATTCCTGAAGTTGTAGATCATATTAAAGCTGGTTTGGTTGCAGATGCTTTAAAACCTATTACCTACGATGTAAAAATTGGTGGTAAAGTTTATGATATTATTCCCAAATCAGTTGGTTTAACCTTTCTTGCAGATACAGCAATTCCTTATGTAGAAGCAGTATTTTTCCGGGGAACACCCTTTTTAGGAACTGTTTCTTTAAACGCTCAAGCATATCAAGTTCCCCCAGATCAGGCAAGATTCCAATATGGTGCATTATACGCCGATCCTTTACCTATAGGTGGTGCGGGTATTCCTCCGACTTTGTTAATGCAGGATATGCGCCATTATTTACCAGAATATTTACATAGTATTTATCGTCGCAGTTTGCGTGGTGAAGATGATCTGCGAGTACAAATTTGTATGAGTTTCCAAAAGTCGATGTTTTGTGTCACCAGTGCTGCTATTTTAGGACTGATGCCTTATGCTTTGGATACTGAAGATTTATCCGAACAAAAAGCAAATCAGGTTTATTTAGAAAAATGGATGGACAGGTTAACAACTTCGCAAATATTGGAAGTTAATAAATAGAATATAGTTTTAAAAATCAATTCAGAAGGAACTATTAACGGGCAACTATTAACAGGAAAAACTCATATTTCAAAACATGAGATTGAAATAATGACACTGTTTTTTTCGTTGCTATTCATCTCAAAAAACATCTTTTTTTGACTGAGCTTTCAACTCAGAAATTTTTGTTTCTTATCTGTTCCCTGTTCCCTGTTCCCTTTTTTGTAAAATTTTAGATGTTGATGTGCTACTTCTAATTTGGAAAAATTAAAATCATCAATAGTTCTATTCAGGGGTTGTTCTAAAGCACAAACAATGGCTTGTGAGAGATTTTTGACAGCATCACCTTGAAGATCAAAATAACAACAGCTAGAATCAGCAATTTCTCTAAATATGGGAATATCAGAGCAAACCACCTGACACGAAAAATATAGAGCTTCTGCTAAGGGTAAACAAAATCCTTCCTGAGATGAAGCAGCAATAAAAAGTTCACATTTTTGATACAACCAACATAATTCATTATCCTTGATGGCATGAATTAGTGTCACTTGATCTTCAAGAGAAAGATGATGAATTAGATTGAATAAACTCTCTGTTTCTGGTCCTGTATTACCTACAATAATTAGCTTAGTGGCATCTTGGAGATAACCATGTTTCTTCAAAAAGGAAAAAGTCTGTATCAACAAATCTATGTTTTTGTTTTTACGATGTTGGGCGACACATAATAAAAAAGAATTATGATCACCAATATCTAAATCTACAGGTTGCTGAGAAGTAATATGACTAAAATCGACATAATTATAAATAACCATAATTTCTTTGGATGATGGAAGATGTGGAAAATATGAATTCAGGCTACTTAGTGTAGATTGAGAAACACAGGTAATAGCATCACTATTCTCTATACATTGTTTTAAAAACAAACGGTTAAAAATAACATTTGGATATCCAAAAACCTCTGGTTTTTCATAGGGATACAAATCGTGAATTGTAGAAACAACAGGAGATGAGAACAGTGATCGCAGGAAAGGAAAAGGAAATGACAAATGAACAATGTCAGGACTAAGACGCTTGACCAATTTTGGCAAGCCAAATAAAAACCAGATATTTCTTGCCAATGAACTATTTTTAATATCTACACCAATTAACTGAATTTTGGGGGAATGAAAAAATAGTTCAAAGTAATGCTTCTGCCATGCTCCGACAATTAAGGTTACTTTGCTAACCTCTTGAGTATCAGCCAGACATTGAGCAAGATTTGCAGCATATCTGCAAACACCAGTTGGCTTTGAAGGCCTGTGTAAAGCAGCAATTAGTATGTGCATATTAGTTTTCTGATCTTAAGTGTTAGATATTAGTAAGGTGGGAAAAACTAATTTCGTGGAAAGCCGGTTCAAAAAACCTGAGATATAACGTCAGTCTCCGAAACTTTCTTGCTGGCAATCTCTACATAAAGTTTATGGAGACGCTCTCCTACAACCTGCCAACTGTAGTTTTCACTTACTAGTTTCCGGCCTGCCTGACCCATACTGACTTTCAGTTCTGGGTCTTTAACTAAATGAATCATCGCTGCTGCTAAGTCACGTACAGCTTGATATGGTTCGTCAGCAGCAATCTTAAACCCGGTTTCCTCTGTCACTTGAACAGCTGGTCCGCCTAAATCTAAACAGATTACCGGACGACCTGCTGCCATAGCTTCCATGCACACCCACCCTCCAGAATCATGTAAGCTGGGATGAACTAGCACATGACAGTCCCGCAATAAATCTAAAGCCTTTTCACGAGGCAACTTGCCCCAAAATTGAACTTTTTGAGCAATGCCTAAATCTGATGCCAAAGTTTGCAGGTGATGCCATTCTGGTCCATCTCCTACTATCCAGTATTCTGTATTCGGTAGATTCGCTTGCGCGAAGGCTCGCAGTCCAAGGTGAAAGCCTTTCCAGTGTAAAAGTCTACCCATGCTGATAAATCTTACTATTGGCTCATTAGGCATTTCATATTGTTTGAGATGTTCTATATCTTCTGCTGATAACCCTGATTCTGGCAAAATCTGCACATGATTTGAACCCATCTTATAGAGACACTGGGCTGTATCCTGCGTTGTGGCTCTGACTACAGCACTTCTTTTAGCAGTTAGATGTACAAACGGGTCTTGCTCTCCCAACCAGCGAGCGCCGCTGCGGGCAATTTCGTATATTTTGCCATTCCAGCTAAAATCCTGCCAAAAGCTGATGGGTGCAGACTCTCCACCGCCTACTGGACCCCAAATAAGGGGAATTGGTAGCAGTGAGAGGAAACAAGGATTGGAATATTTGACAAAAGTAACATGGTGCATCAAGTCAAAATCAATTTTCTGATGTAAACGACGGGCGACAAAGTAGGCTTGAATTTGCCAGAGGTAATAGTGAAGTTGCATTCCCCCAGACTGTCCCCAGCGTCTGCTATCTTGCCAAAAGGGTAGAGTAAAGTAAACAAAGTGAAGATTGGGGATGGGGTTGCGTGCCAATTCTGCGTTGATGACATCCTGACTCTCATCGGGTCGAGTGAGTACCCAGACTTGATGGTATTTAGCGGCTTCTCTGGCAATATTCCAACCCACACCAGGTTCAGAACCCATACCTGGTTCGCAGGAGTAAGCAGATATTAAAATCTTCATAGGGAATTGGTAATAGGTAATTGATAATTGGGAAATTCTTTTCTCCTGCTACCATGGCTTTTTTGTTTTTTTAGTCGTCGTTCTTGCCATGCTATTCCTAATATGAAAGTAATAAAAAGCATGAAGCCTGGTTCCTCTATTTGAGTAAAAATAAAACCCAGGACGAAAACAGTTAGTAAAGTAATTTTTAAAGAATCATCTAGACCAAAGTGTTGCCAGGTCAAATAGCCTAGAAATAGGTATGTTCCTACACCCAAAAGTCCTAAATCCCCCCATATTCCAGCCCAGCCAAAAATGGGCATGAAGAAAGTAGAACCAGAACAAAGCCAAGAATTACCACAAAATTCCATTGCTTCTTGACCAATGGGACTCGTGGTAGCGCCTAGTGGTCCAAGTATAGACCAATAATCTTTCAGAAACCATGCTCCTAGACGACTTACAGTATGTCCTGGACCTAGACCAAATAACCAATCTAAAGATGATTGATAATCAGATAAAATAGAACGCAATGAGTAGAATTTGGTATACCAAGCCTCACCATCGGGTCCGTAAAGTTCCGGTCGCGCCCAGGATGTAAATGCAGCAAATGCTTCTAAGTTTTGTACACACCAAAGAAATACGTATCCGAAGATAGCGATCGCACTCAGAAGTTTGATAGTTTTACCAAGATCCTTTAAATTGACCAAGATGAGCAGTCCCCAGGCGATTAGATAGGCAAGTACAATTTGTTTGGAGTCAGAAAATAGAATCTGCCAGAAAGCAGCGATAATTACCATGATTCTTATCCATAATGGAACAGTCTTTTCATTAGTAAAAAAGTAGAGAGCAAAAGCAACTGATACCGAAGCAGATACATAATTTCCAGCCCCAGAAATAAAAAATACTCCACCGCATCCATCTGTGCCATTAAATCCGTTAGCAGAGATAATTTCTGCATCAATTAGAGGTTTTTGGACAGCAGCGAGGACGAAGTTAATGACAGCAGACCAGATCAGCCATTTTTTGATGCGTGTAATGGATTTAGCAGACATGGGAATACAGGCGATCGCTAACAGAAAGATAAAAGGTTCGCCAAGCATCATGAAAGAGACAATTGCGTTAATTAAGCCTGTGTTATTCCATAAAGCACTAGCCAAGATGGTTACTAGAAACATGAAAATTCCCAATAAAAAAGAATATGCAATGGCAATTTGTTTATGCTCTTTCACCCGAATTGTGAATAATACAACTCCTAAAACAAGTGGAACAATTACAAAATGAGCAAGGTTAAGGATTGAGGGTGCGCGAGTAATTGAGCAAAAAATTCGAGAGTAGAAAACTGTGGAAAATGCCAAGATAATTAAGCTGGTATTATCAATTAATCCCTTTGTCTTTGGTTTCTTAGTTGTCGGTGATTGTAAATACATAATTTTGATATTTTAGAGCTTTTGCTTGATCTTCGCCAGTCAATATCTATCTACTAAATAGGGTTTGCTGATAAAGTCTTTTCGTTGAGGTCTAGGAGTCAGGAGTCAGGAGTCAGGAGGAGATTTGAAAACTTCTTTTCCATCTCTCGAACTCTACAAAAGTGCAAGGTTTTTGAGTCATAAGACGCTATATCGAAAGCACCTACTTTCCTGTTTATCAGCCTCGAACCTTTGATTTATCTGGGTTTTGCATTTTTTCAGCAAGCCCTAAATATTTTGATTTTTGATCTGCTAACTGTTCATAAATTGAAACCAAATGGGCTACTGATTTTTTCCAAGTCAATTGTTTAGCTCTCGCACAACCCTGAGCAATTAATTTTTGACGATATATGGAATTCTGTTTCAGACTAACTACAGTTTCAGACATAGCTTTAATATCCATAGGCTCTACTATTACCGCTGCATTATCCACCACTTCAGGTAGGGATGAAACATTGGAAGTAATTACGGGTAGTCCGCAGGCCATAGCTTCTAAAATTGTCAAACCAAACCCTTCATAAAGAGATGGTGCTAAGAGAACATCGGCTGCATTATAAAGTTGAATCAGAATATTTTGATCAGCAGTACCAAAATCAAGAATATCTTGGATAAGATTGTGTTCTTTAATAAAGTCTATTTGCTCTGGTGTGAACTTGCCACCACAACGCCAAAGACGCACACTATAACCTTTTTCTTTTAAAGATTTTAACACTTGTAAAACAGTGATAATATTCTTGCGTTGGTGGGTTGAACCAATATTAAGTAAACAGATTTCTTCAGGCGATCGCTGATATTTTGTCCGAAATAATTTTACTTCTGGGGATGGTAATGGTTCAAAAGATGCTTCAACTCCGTTGGGAATTACCACAATTTTTTCTAATGCAATATCCAACCTTTCATGAACATCCTTAGCTGTATTAGAGGAAACAGAAACGACACAATCAGCATAACACATTCCTTTGACAGAAAATTGCCAAGATGCCATACTAAAAGCAGGAAAACGGGATTGTCCTTTGAGAATTTCTGGATAGATCAACTGCACCAAATCGTGACAGGTAATAATAATAGGTTTACCTTTTTTCTTTAACCAATAAGCTACATGAGCATTGGTATGATCAATAATGTGATAAATATCTGCTTCTATCTGACAAACTTGTTGAGGATGATGCCAATAACGTTTGTAATATTTGTGGATACCTGTGCCAGAGTGCCATAGATGATCTTGATTTTTACTCCAAGGTTGGGGTGCAATTTCGATAATTTCCCAATGGGGACGGATTCGTTTTAATTCAGTAACTAAATTGTTAGCATAGACATCCATGCTGTAGGCAACATTAGCTTCTCTGCGAATAATTACTAATCGCATTGCATATTTATCTCCAAATAATCTGAACAGTGTAGTTTGAATTTTTCGAGATGTCCTTAAATTCAACTTTTAATCAAGAAGATTCTTGTCTATCAGATCAAGTAATCTAGAGGATTTTTCTGTAGTAAATTTTCTAGCAAAAAAAAATTCAGAGTAACTAAAAGCTCCGCGGATTAATGATGTATCCATCAGATTGCACAATTCTTTGGACATTCGTTGTTCGCTTGGTTTTCTATTTAAAGACAAGTCCTCAAGAAACTCATAATCATCCTCAATAAAAATTCTCCCCTCAAAGTTTAGCGTGATATTTGAAACTTCATGAGGCCACCTAATTTCTTTCCGAAACCCTCCTGCTTTTTCCAGAAAAGGAGAGTTAGCTACAACGGTATGAAAACAATGTTCATCAGGTGCGTGAGCATATTTATAAAAATTTAAAAAAACTGGATTTTGTTTTAGATATTGTAAAATGAAAGCAGCACATTTAGGAGTAATTGCCCACCATTGGCTACCCCAAGCTGTTGAAACATTTTTTAGAGGCTTTTTTGTCACTCCTAAATGAAATATTTTTTGTAATATTTGTCTAAAGAGTCTGTCATTATAAAAAGGTTGTAAAGGTTCCATAAACCAGTAGTTAGTGAGCCGTTTTTCAGAGGGTAATGGCGATTCATTGAGGTTAGTAATTTTAATAAATTGTCTATCGGGATTGCTTTTCAAAAAATCATAGAATGTGGATACAGGTTTAATTGGATAATCAGAACCAGAGAGAAGTACCAAATGTGAAAAATTTTCATTGGATGCCAAAGCAGCTTTAATAAGGTTTAAAATTGCCTTGACCATTGAAATCCCTCCCCAATAAACTTTTATTCTCTCGGAAATGAAAGCTACTGACTTTATATGGGCAATATGTATATATCTATCAATATTTGTTTTTTTGTCCAAATGTATAAAAATATGAGCCTGATAATCAATAGATTTAATCAATCTTTCCAAGTGAATTGGATCGTGATGAGCTAATACTAAATAGGCTATCTTAACCATGAAAAAAACTCCTTGATTAACAAAAAAGCTAATTTAAAGTTGAAGAAAAACAGATTCTATTGATGACAATGTTGAACAGGATTATGAATACTTACAATACCTTGTTTAATTCTCTCGATCACTTCCAAAAAAGCTTTCACTTCGCAATAAATATCTTGTCCATAAAAGACTTCTTTAGACTTGGTGCTATACTTCTTGCGAGTTTCAATATCAGTCATTTCTAGCATTCTATTTGCTAAAATATCAGAATTACCACAAGGATAAACCAAACCATTGTAGCGATGGCGAACTGTATCGTTATATCCCCAATTGCCACAGCGATCGCTTAAAATAGGTGGACAACCTGACACCATTGCTTCTGAAACTACAAGAGGATGAGGATCGATCCAAGAGGTGACAACAAAAACATCCATCGCTGCATAGTAAAGAGGAATTTTGGCTTGATTCACAAAACCCAGATTGATAACTTCTCCATTACCCAGTTGACTAAGACATTGATTAATCTCCGATTCTAACTCACCGCCACCAATCATAATTCCCCTAATGCGTGGATCACGTTGATGGGCTTTTTCTATAGCTTCGATAAATTCAAAGGGATTTTTCCGCTCAATATATTTACCTGCAAAGCCATAGATTAAAGTATCTTCATTCCAACTAAGTTCTTGACGAATTTTCAGGATTTCCTCTTGGTTTTGTCTAATTGATTGCTCAAATCTTTCACCATCTATAGGGTGACAACCACGGACAATTTTTGCGTCTGCAACACCATAATGACGCAAGTGAATTTCATTATGGTCACCGCATGAAAGCCAGTAATCTGCTAAGTTCAGCATCCAGGGATAAAGAATCGCCATCACAATTTGCCGTAAGCGACTGTAGCGACAATCTGACATGATGGTTGCATCGTTCTGCATGATTAAAGGAATGCCACGCAGTTTACACAGCAAAGCCGTTAATCTATAGGAGTAATTAACAAAACTCTGCATAAAAATAGCATCGAAATTATCTGAAGTTAGATAACTAAATAACTCTGGGCTGATAACGTTCTTTTTTTGTTGGGATGGAACTTTTCCAAACAAATCTTTGAGGTAATCATACTCATAGCCACTCAATAAGTCAACATCCCAAGGTTGAGAACTTTTACCCAGTAAAACATCGCCACTAAGTTGATTTTCATTGCACAAATAAAATACTTTTACTGAAATATCTGGTTGTTCATTCAACTTTTTCCATAGAGGTCCGTGGTGTTGAGTTGGATGGGTAAAAACAACGCCTAAACGAAATTGATCATTCATAAAACTAATTCTTAATGAGTATGTATTATCAGCAATTTATTTAACTAATGTGCGAATTTTAATTAATATTTGATCAATTGTTTTTGGACGAAGATGCGGAGCATATAACCAAGTAAAACCCAATTTTGCTAGTGGAACTGGCATCAGTCCCACCCAGAGAAAAAAGATGCTATAAATACATCGTTTCTGACAGTTAAAGTCAGAATATTTCCAAAGAGACTGCAATCCCCAATAAATGAGTTGAAGTGAATTGTCTGAAGGAACAGGATGGGCTTGAGGATCTAGACGCAGAGATGCTAAACGTGACCACAAACGACCCAACGATCTTTTTCCCAAGTCACTAGGAACTTCCAAACCGAACTCCCTAGCTAGTTCTAGCAGTAGAGCAAAGTTTTGTAAATCATGTTCCACAAATCTGCGAAATCGGCTGCCGGAAACTGATGTTAACGCCCATTGGTTGCTGTTATGAATGCGGTATAAACCAAGTGGTTCTTCAATGGCAACAACTTCACCATAAAAAGGAGTTGAAATCATTAAATAGTCATCAGCGGTGGTTTTATAATCATTGGGAATTGGGAAAACATTAGTTAGAGTAGTTCGACTGTAAGCATTACCGCTCATGGGTGTACTCGTATAGCTACTGGTTTCCAGCAAATGTCGCCACACTTCTCCACAAGACAACTTTGCTTCAGTCGTAGGAGTGCAATATCCTAATGGTTGCTTTTCGGTATCCACGACTTGTAAGCGGTAGTGAACTTTCCCAATTTCAGGCTTCCATACCTCTACAACTTGTTGAACTGCATTAGGTAAGAGACAGTCATCAGAGTCAAGGAAAAGGATAATATCACCATGACTAGATGCAAAACCACTATTTAGAGCCGCAGCTTGTTTGCCGTTCTCTTGGAAGATTGGTGTAATGCGATCGCTATATTCAGCAATAATATCACGGGAATTATCAGTTGAACCATCATCAACAACAATTATTTCCGTATGAGGATAGGTTTGGTTAATGGCGCTATTGATTGCTTCTGGGAGAAAGCGATCGTAGTTGTAATTATTAATGATGATACTTACAATCAAGTTCTTATCCATAACTGTAAAGCCTATGAATATTGCGGTGAATATGACAAAAAACTAAGAATTTATTAGGGGAGTATTTACTTTTAAGGTGAGATAGTTATGAAACTAATCAACTATTTGAGTAAAAGACAAGCCTAAACGAATTTGTCTAGGAAGATAAGTAATACTCAGCCTTAGAAAAGCTTTCCAGGATAGAAATAAGCGTAACGATTCTTTAAATAACTGGCGAGCTTGTTGAATGTCGTTAAATTCCAATCTAGCCCTACCACACCTATACAACATATATGCTAACTGCTGTTCAATAAACTTTTGCCATTCAGGAAAGTAATTCGCTGCCAGCAAACTACGGTATATGAAAACTTCTGGCTCAAATTTATCAGCAGATGGTCTAAGGGTTTCCATCTGGGGATGTATTCTATAACGAGTTAAACGTTCCGCAACATAGTAAAATGGCTGACCACTGACTGCTAGTAAACAACTAATCCAAAAATCATAAGCTCCAGAAACATCACTAACAAGTAAATCGGTATTGAGAAATTCTTTTCGGAAAACAGCGGACTGAACAAGGGGAATTGTTTTATTGAGTGCGAGATAAGTTGTGTTTCTTAACTCACCTTCAGCAAGTTTATCTCTTTTGAATATTTTTGTATTTCTATCGGTTTGTTGCATATCAATTTTGCCATCTTGAAGCATGATCCAATGATCGCTAAATGCTAATATCCGTCCAGAATCTTGCTCTAATGGTAATACTAACCGCAACAAGAAATTGGGTTCCCAATAATCATCATCATTAAGAATAGCCACATATTTTCCTCTTGCTTCCAAGATGGCAACACGTATATTTAATGCTACACCAAGTCTCCGCTGATTAGACCGATAACGCACTCGATCAGGTCTACTAACTGATTCGCAAATAGTTTTTGCAGCTTCACTATCTGCGTCGTCTGTAACAATAATTTCATAGGAATCAAATGTTTGTGCTAAAACGCTCTCGATAGCCTCTCGGAGAAACTCAACTCGTTTAAAAACAGTGACAATGATTGTTACCAGGGGTTCCATATTACTTAATTCTATTATCAATATCTTTGATTACTCAGCCGCTACTTGCAATTTTTATGCTATTGTTATGAGCAAATCTCTAACTTTTTGACCAGCTACTCTCCAGTTCAGACGCGATTCATATTCATTAAAAGCAGAGAGAGCTAATTCTTTGTATTGATGGTAATTTGTAAATATATTATAAATATATTCACAATATTCCATAGGATCACTATCCCGATCAAATAGTTTTCCATTCACATCATCTTTGATAATTGTCGGAATTCCACCAACGCTTCTTGAGATACAAGGTACTCCTAATGAATTGGCTTCACAAAAAACAATAGGGCTACAATCTGCAATTGAAGGTAGGATTAAAAAATGAGAATCGGCAATGAGTTGATATATTTTCTTTTTACCTTCAGAAGTGGATTTTGGAATAAACCCCATAACTTTAACAAAATCAGGTAGGGTTTCATCCACGCTAGGTTGACAGCCAACTATTGTTAATTCTATATTTAAACCTAAATTATTCAACTTTTTAGCTACATCCAAAGCGATATCTCCTCCCTTCCGAAACCAATCCATCCCTAGAAATAGCAATTTACATTGATTTGTGGGTCTAGATTGAATCTGGCTTTTAATTTCGTTAATAGTTAAATTACTTTCAATATTTGCCCCGAAAGGTACAACTTTCACCTTTTCAGGATCGGTATTGTAATAGTTAATAGCTGTTTGGGCTGCCCATTCAGAAGAGTAAATTGCTAACTGAGATTTTTGTAGACTTATACTCTGAATCAAATGGGCATTATGGAGTGATTCTTGACAGAGATGACTATATACAGGATAAAAATCTATGAGATTGGCAAAGGTAGCATCTGCCCAAAAAACAATTGGTTGATTACATTCGAGATAAGCAATTGAATCACTTCCTGCACTAAAGACGATATCAGCTTCCATAGTATTCAACTTTTGATAAATTTGTTTTCCATGGTCTTTTAAAATCAATGAATTGATATATTTTATATAGTTTTTTCCCAAATATTTATAGTAACGACTTTTCAATTTAGTCACAAATTGTAGTGCTAATCTATCCTCTAATGGTCCAATATAATCAAGAGGCATAGATTGCTTTTGAAGTGACTGAGCAATATAATAGCCTGTCCCAGACCACTTGTTGCTGAGAACTTTTGCATCAAAATTAGTAACGTAAGCTATTTTCATTAATTCTTCAATCCTGTTTGAATAAATATTATAGGGAATGACATAATTCCTTATCTTCGTCGTGCAATCACTTCCTGGTAACTACCTGATTTAACAATTCGACCTTGTTCAAGTTGGTAAATACAATCACAATGCTTAATTGTTGAAAAGCGATGAGCAATAATAATGATTGTCTTATTACCAGCTAAAGCTTTTGTTGCTTCAGTAATTAGATGTTCTGTTTCAGTATCTAACGCAGCAGTTGCTTCATCAAAAACTAGTATTTCTCTTTCGTGATAAAGTACCCGCGCAATTCCTACTCTTTGGCGTTGTCCTCCTGATAAAAGAACTCCGCGTTCACCAATAATAGTTTTCACTCCGTCTGGAAGTTGTTCTACTACTTCGCTGAGTTGAGCCATTTGAATTGCTGTTTTTAATTTATTTTGATCAATTAAATGATCAGCAACTCCATAAGCAATATTTCGCTCAAGGGTATCATCAATCAAAAATATAGATTGGGGAACATAACCAAGCATATTCTGCCAGGCGCGTAAGTTGCTATAAACTGAAACTCCGTCAACTTTGATATCTCCAAATTGAGGGATAAAAAGACCCAGTATAACATCAATCAAAGTGGTTTTACCAGCACCAGATTTACCAATTAGTCCAATAGATTCTCCCTTACGAATAGATAGGGAAATATCTTCTAGTACATTTTTTGTAGTGTTTGGATATTGAAAGGTGAGGCTATCTAAAATCACTTTATCAGAAAACTGAAATATTTGCTGATCTTTTAGCAATAATTTATTATAAATTCTAGCAGAATCAAAGTCAGTTATCAGCTTTTCTTTTTCCAACTCTTTAAGATCAAAGAATAGCCGATCAAGAGAATAACTGTTACCTCTAATCACATTAATTCCAGAAATTAAATTTCCGACTGCCGGTAGTAGACGAACTGAGGCAAGTGCAAAAATTCCTAAAACTCCAGTTAGATTTTGCGTTTGATTTTGATTTAAAGTAATAAATAAAAATGTAAAGCCTATTAAGAAGCTCATCATTAATGGCTCAAGTACAAAGCGGGGAAGATTACCATAGGCTGAAGTTAAAGTGGTACTTTTGGCGTAAATTCTCGACTGCTCTTCCATCTGATCTTCAAAATAGGATTCGCACCCAATAATCCGAGTTTCCTTCAAACCTCCTAATCCATGATTAGTAATGCGAATCATCTGACCATAGGCATGAAATCCTTCTTTGTTCCACCGGGCTAAACGATCTTTCATTGGATACAATAAACAAAAAGAAATAAGTAGCAAGACAGCAATGATAATTAAGGCGATCACATTGGTTTGGATTAAAAGGAGCATTAATGCCAGAACAATTACAGTATTAGAGATAAATGTCAATAACGTAGATACTACACCAATAGAGACTGCATCTGTGGTATTAATGAGATTTTGAATCAGTGTTGCTGAATTCATCCGCAGATGATAGCTATAAGGAGCTTGAATATATGCTTTTAGGAGTTTACAAGATAGTTCTCTTTTTAAGCCAAAGCCAAATTTTAAGACAGTTTTTTGAGCGTTAAAAGCTAAAAAAGATTTCAGATAAAAAGCAATAACAACTACCAACCCTAAAAAAATCAAAAATTGCTCTTCAGAGTGGAAATGCAACTGTTTGTAAATTAAATGTAACCAGTTACTATTTTTGATTATATCTGGAGTGATAGCGATCGCAATAAATGGAGCAATCATTCCTATTCCAAAAACTTCTAAGCCAGAAACAAGGATGAATAGAAAAAGCATGGTTATCAGCGACTTGTGATTGCCTTTGGTAATATATAAAAACTTAGTTAAAAAATGAGCCATCAGTGCTTAATCTCAGATGAATTGGATTGATGAAGAAGGTCTAAAATATGGATGTAGCTTTTCTAAATTCATAAATTAACCTCAACCAGAATCTTCTCCAGATCGTCAGTCTCCAACCTGACCATGCTGTCATATCTACATATTCAAAAAAATATTCTTTAAGTAGAGTATGACGAGATGTCCAAGGTTTTTTATTTGAGACGTAGTGAATAATATAAGGATCACGAATGAGATTGTTGTAAACTTCTTCTGTGAATGGACTTTCTTTCCAAGAAGAAAAACCATAGACACTACTAGGTGAACAATTCCATCTGGGATCGAGTTCTCCCCATTTACTTGTCAGCAGTGCATTTAAGATATCTTGATCGTGCCAACGGATATACTCTGTCTTTTGCTTCAGGTAATTTATAGCTTTAGCACTAATATTATCAGTTCGCCACTTTTTGAGGTTGATAACTAGAACACCTGAGTTGAAATATTTAGAATCTGAAGAAATTCCTAGTTCTTTATAATTTAGTAGTCCATGAGAATTTGACACATAAGGTATCCATGTATCTTGCGCTGCTAATACGTAATTATCTCCCAAGTCAGTTTGCCATAGTTGCTCCAAATTTCCCCTAACTACTAAGTCACAATCTAGATAAATTACCTTTTCCAACTCATCAGGTAAAAGTCTAGGAATTAACAACCTAAAAAATGCAGCAATTGAAACGTATTTGGCTATTGTTTTACCATCTGGACCAAGGCGTTTGTTGATTTCTTCAATATCATTTCCCAGCAAAGAATCAGGTTGTGGTAAGAATTTGACTTGGCACTTTTCTGAATCTAGCGATTTTAGTATCTTCTGTTTATTGTGTTTCTTGATGCCTCCATCAATAATAAATAAGAGTAATTGGCGATCGCTCTGAAGATTTACGAGTGCAGATCGAACCGTTACTGCTACTTGCATGGCATAGTTATCATCAGCTGCACAAACTATGACAATAGGGTCACTTTCAAAAATATGTTTCGTTTTATTCTCACTGTTTAAGCTATCAACTTGCATAGTTGCAACCCCATTAAATTGAGTCTTGTGATCTAGTAGATGGAATTTTTAGCTAACAAATAATCAAGTCAAAAGAGCGTGAAGGTTAACGGGAGTAATAGCGGGAGCGTAGTGAATGGTAACGTGAACGAAATCCTTCGGGTAGTAAGAGATTAAGTGGATTATTGCGGAAACCATACTGTTTGACCAAACTGAACCATAGATGTAGCCGTTGTTCTAGTGGCATTAATGGCATTTGCCAGTGGATGATCTTGTGAAGATTGGCACTGCCAAGGGATAAATGCGTGCATGAAAAGACATCAGGCTCACCCAAAAACATCTCAACGTTTGAATCTGAGTCTGTAGTGACTTTGGGTAAAGTAGTTGCGCGTAGGTATAAATTTTCCAAAGAATGCAGCCAGTTTTTTCCCCAATGGGTTTGTGCTAATTTTGTTCTAGTTGCTTCCCCCAAAGAAAGCCTAAATTCCTCATCTTCAACTAAGCGCGACAAGACTGCTGTATACTCTTCAAGGTCTAGCACTCGAATTAAATTACCCGTTAGACCCGGCATATCGGCACAAAAAATTTCACAGGCATCAGAGGAGTATAGAGAGCGACTCACTAAAGGAGTACCGTAACTTCCAGCTTCCAGCAGTGATGTATTCGAGACAAAAGGAAACGAGTCAACATAAATATCAGCAGCTTGGTAAAATACGGACGTATCTTCGGTCTGTCCAAGAACTCGAATCCTGCCCTGAGTTTGCTGGATAGCTGCGGACCAATCTTCGTCGCTATCACCTGGACCGATAACAATGAGTATGGCTTGCTTGTACTTTTTCAGTAATGAAAGATGTGCATTAGCAAAACTCATACCGTCAATGGTTCTATACTTAGCTGCTCTAGCAATGGAAAGTAGCAGAACACTGTTTTCATCAATACCAAGGTGTCGCTTCGCTTCTGAACGAGAAAGTTCTCTAATAGCTGGTTCTAGAACCGTAGGAAGAAGCATATTGCGTTCTGGTTCAATACCCCTGCGCTGCTGTGATAAACGCATTCCCGACTCACGCAGATTAGCAACAACATCGCTAATCCCCGCACCTAACCAACACCAGTGATCACCGTGATTGGTATAGATAATGGGTGGAGTTTGCTCCTTATTTGCAAATGCAATTGTGGCAACGACTTCGTACTCCCAAGTATGTAACACAACTATATCTGCTGTTGAAGCACATTCGCGTAACCTTTTAGCTCTGGCAATAACGCCGCCAAATTTGTCGTTTAATATGTATATCTTGCCTTGACTATTGAATACAGCATCTTTGATAGATTTGGGAACTTCGTCTGGTGCTTGTCTAATCAAAGCAAGTGAGTGCGATCGCTCAGTATCCTGCTCAATCCAGCGCCGAATCAATCTAGGAGGTCCACCGTAGGTAGAAACATTGGTAGAAATATGTAGTATGTTCTTTGGGCTTCCAGATAAAGAAGTAATTTTTCGAGGAAAAAGGTTGCTTGGTATAGTCTTGCGTCCAATTGTCAGAAGAATCTGCTCAAGTTCAGGACTGGTGTAAAATCCACAATGGTTAAATTGAGCATACTGCGCTGCAATCCCTACATACACCGCCGCAGCTTCATATTTGCCACGCTGCATTAAGTCTTTTGCCTGTGAGACCAACTGGCGAAACTCCTGAAAATTTTGTTGAATCAGACGGCTGCCTTCTTCTCGCCAAAGGTTTAGTCTATGACTAGTTAATGTCTCCATACAATGTTTCTCTTCTGCTGCTAATGGTAAGCACTGCTCTCAAACTAAACAAACTCTTTTCAAAACCTGAACAACATAATCCTGTTCTGGCTCGGTCATCTGATGCAAAAGTGGCAAAATAATGGCATGATCTTGAGCTTTTTCACTTTCAACCAGGCGATCGCTCCCATAAGACCAAGTTTCAATCTGATATGCTGGTTCTCGATGAGCGCACATAATTCCCCGTCTAGTGGAAATCCCAGCATCTAACATGATCTGCATGACTTGAAGCTGATTGCAACTATCAGGAAGACGCACGCAGTAACTTTGCCAATTACTTTTTCCCCAAGTTGGCTGTGTTGGTAATTTCAATCCTGGTATATCTGCCAACTGATGATGATATCGCTGTGCTAAATAACGACGGCGTTCCCCAATTTCCGGTAAGCGTTTGAGTTGTTCCCGTCCGACTGCTGCCTGAATATCAGTCATGCGGTAGTTGTAACCCAACATAGGGTAAGACTCAAAAATTACCTGTTTTGCGCCATGACGGACAGTATCAGGTACACTCATTCCATGTTGTCGCCAGAGACGGAATTGTTGATTCCATTCAGGATTATTAGTGGTAATCATTCCACCGTCACCTGTGGTAATTACCTTGCGGGGGTGAAAGGAAAAGCAAGCGATATCTCCATGCGGTTTACCGATTTTCTGCCATTGTCCATTCCAGAAAATTTCACTACCAATGGCACAAGCAGCATCTTCAATCACTGGTAAATTGTAGCGGTGGGCAATATCTAAAATGGCTTTGAGATCGCAAGGCATTCCCATCTGATGAACGATGAGAATAGCGCGAGTGCGTTGATTAATCGCATCTGCAATTAACACCGGGTTGATATTATATGTCTGCGGTTCAATATCCACAAAGACTGGAATCGCGCCACAGTAGCGAATGCTGTTAGCGGTGGCAATATAAGAGTGACTGACAGTAATTACCTCATCTCCTGGCTGCACACCTACAGCTAACAGTGCTAGGTGCAAGGCTGTGGTGCAATTAGAAACAGCACAAGCATAGTTTGCCCCTACATAAGCTGCAAATTCTTGTTCAAATGCTGCAACTTCTGGTCCTTGAGTGACCCAACCAGACATGATAGCGCGTCTTGCTGCTTCTGCTTCTGGTTCGCCAAGCCAAGGTTTAGCAATGGGGATATTTTGCATCTGCTTAGACATGGCTTGTTTCCTTCCACTGCTTTTGCAGACACCACCAAGTAACCAAACGAGATAACCCTTCTTCTAGAGATACCTGTGCTTCAAATTCTAATAATTCTTTTGCTTTGCTTACATCTGCTAGTCGGCGTTGTACGGGGTTAACTTTACGTTCTGGTTTATATTCTGGTTGGAGATCAGAACCCATCACTTTCAGTAAACTATGGGCTAAATCATTTAAACTAGTTTCTACACCACTAGCAATATTGAAAACTTCATCTGTGATATCTGCTTTGGCTGCCAAGATGTTAGCTCTAGCAATATCTTCGATATAGACAAAATCCATTGTTTGCTCACCATTACCAAAAATCAATGGTGGTTGTCCGGCAACAATTCGCTCCATCCAGCGAATCAATACTTCAGTGTAAACACCGTAAATATCCATTCGTGGTCCGTAGACGTTGAAGTAGCGTAATCCTACATAATTGAGTCCATACATTTCATAGAAACTGCGGAATAAACCCTCGTTAAAGGTCTTAGCTGCACCGTAGATGGTGCGGTTATTGTAGGGATGATGAGATTCAGTTGTGGGGAAATTCTCTGCCATGCCATAGATTGAAGCTGAAGAGGCTGCGACTACTTTTTTTACCCCGGCTGTAACTGCTGCTTCTAAAATATTGAAAGTACCATCTGCGAGAACTTCCAATGCTAGACGGGGTTCTTCTGCACATTGGGTAATGCGAATTGCGGCTTGATGAAAGACTATATCCACACCTTGCATGATATCAGCCAGAAGTTGGCGATCGCGGATATCTCCCTCAACAATGACTAAAGGACCATTAGCCTGTGTCCAAGCTAGGTTCTCACGACATCCACGGGTAAAATTATCTAGGATAATAATTTCCGATACTCCCTCTTTTACCAATAAATCGGCAATATGAGAACCAACTAAACCAGCACCACCTGTAATTAAAATTCGCTTATTTTGCATATTCTCTGTTCTCCGATGGTTCAAATCCTTCTCGCCAGCGTAAAAACTTAGCAGGAACACCAGCTACAATGGCAAATGGTGGTACATCTTGAGTGACAACTGCTCCAGCACCAACAATACTGCCTTTACCAATTGTGACTCCAGGTAGAATAATTGCATTCATGCCAATATCTGCTCCTGTTTCCACTTTTACTGATTTGATTTCCAAGTCTGTTTTGATAATGGGAATGTCTATTGGTAAGCCGGTATGAGTTGAACCCAGGACTTTTGCACCTGGACCCCAGCCCACATAATCTTCAATAATTAAGTTCCGAGCATCAAAATAGCTCTGTGGTCCAATCCAAACATAGTTACCGATTATGCACTTACCATCAAACCGTCCCTGGATATAGGTTTGTGAACCAATAAAAACGCGATCGCCGATTTCAAAAGTTTCTAAATGTTTAAAACCCACGCTACTGCCAATATGAACGCCGTGGCCAAATTTACAGGATATTGCCCGGCAAATAATTCGCCGCATCAAGAGATCAAAATCAGTCTCACCTAAAGTAAATCGGGTATACAGTTCGATTAAATTCTGATGGCTATACTGATGGCGGAAAGACGCTGCCATTTCTAGTTCAAATTCTGGATCTGGTTTTAACTCTTGGGAACCATGTACAGCTTGCACTATCCTACTTTTCACTAGTTCAGGCATGGTATCCTCTCAGAGATGGAAGCACTAACAGTTTCTATTTGCACTGAAGATAGTTCTGCAAACATAGGCAGTGAAAGCACTTCCTTGGCTGCTAGTTCCGAGTGGGGAAAATCACCTGCTTGATATCCTAAATCTGCGTAAGCTGGTTGCAAATGCACAGGAATTGGGTAGTGAATGCCTGTTTGCACTCCCTGTTCATGTAACCGCTGTTGTAGTAAATCCCTTGCTGTAGAGCGCACAGCATAAATATGGTAAACATGATGGCTATATGGCATGACGCTGGGAGTGATCACGTCTGCTTTTGCTAGGAGTTTGTCGTACTGTAGGGCGATCGCTCTCCTAGCCTGAGTCCAGGTATCTAAATAGCGTAACTTGACCCGCAAAATTGCTCCTTGCAAGCCATCCATACGGTAGTTATAACCCTTGAGAACATGATGATATTTGCGTTTTTGCCCCCAGTCTCGCAGCATATCAATGATGTGGGCATATTTAGGGTTATTGGTGACAACCATCCCTCCCTCACCATAAGCCCCTAAGTTTTTACCAGGATAAAAACTAAAACAACCTAAGTCCCCAATACTACCAACTCTTTGCCCCTTATACTCAGCCCTGTGTGCTTGGGCGGCATCTTCAATGACAATTAGACCATAACGTTGAGCAATTTCTAAAATTGGGTCCATGTCTGCTGGTTGACCATAGAGATGAACTGGCAAAATTGCTTTAGTCCGTTCGGTAATAGTTGCCTCAATTTGCGTTACATCTATGGTGTAGGAAATCGGGTCAATATCAACAAAAACAGGGGTTGCACCAGTGTAACAAATGGCTGCTACGGTAGCGACAAAGGTGAAAGGTGTGGTAATTACTTCATCACCAGGACCAATACCAGCGGCTAATAATGCTAAATGCAGGGCGCTAGTACCTGTATTCACAGCGATTCCATATTTAGCACCACAGTAGTAGGAAAACTCTTCTTCTAAAGCAGCAACTTCACTGCCTAAGACAAATTGTGTACTTTCCAGAGCTTTAAAGACAGCGCCATCAATTTCGTTTTTAATGCTATTGTACTGAGCTTTTAAATCTATGAATGGAATCATAGTGCTACCTTTGCTAAGTCTAGTTCAATTAATCGTCCTTGCTGCTTGATCGATTGAGTAGCAGCTTCCAAAATTCGTATTACCCGCAGTCCTGCTTCTCCATCTGTGAGGGGGTGATGGCCTTGGCGAATACAATCAATAAAATGTAATGCCTCAGTTTGTAAAGCTTCTGTCATATCCAACTTGGGAGACCACATATCACCTGTGCGATAACCGACCAGCATTTGGTAAACGTTCTCAGGACTATCATTCACCGTAATTCCCTTGTCGTAGACTTTAATCTTTTCACTGGGTTCTAAATCGTCATAACAGACCATTTTTTCACTACCTCCCAGTATTGTCCGGCGCATTTTTACTGGTGCGAGCCAATTCACATGAATGTGTGCAATCAAGTTATTCTCAAAAAATAAGGTTAAGTAGGCAATGTTTTCTGGTTCGCTAGAAACATGACTCATACCTGTAGCTGATACAGCATAAGGCTTTGATGGTAATATATAGTCCATAATTGAGAGATCATGAACTGCCAAATCCCAGATGACATTGACATCATGCTGGAATAATCCCAAGTTGACACGCACGGAATCATAATAATAGATATCGCCTATAACCTTTGTCGCTACCAGTTCTTGCATTTTCCGCACTGCACCTGTATACACAAAGGTGTGATCTACCATCAACACCAAATTGCGTTTTTGAGCCTCATCTATCAGTCTGATTGCCTGTTGGGAGGAAACAGTCATCGGTTTTTCTACTAAGACGTGTTTACCGGCTTGCAAAGCGGCTAGGGCTAAATCGTAATGGGTAGAAACTGGTGTAGCAATCGCGATCGCATCTATATTTGGCTCTACAAAAAGGTCTTGGCTATTGGTGGTGAGCTTGATGGCTGGGTATCGAGATTGCACCTTTGCCAGTCTATCTATTTGAAAATCACTAACTGCTACGACTTCTGCTCCTGGTATATCAGCAAAGCTGCGGACTAAATTGGGACCCCAGTAACCATAACCAATGACACCAATTTTGACTGTATTAATTGCCTGATTTTGCTTATTGATGGAGATGTTTACTTTATCTGTGTCAATATTTGAATCAAAAGCTTGCGCGGAGTAAGCATGAGTATTTGTCATGGGATATAAGTTGTCAATTTTATCAAACTTGATTGGTAAAGAATTAGTGGAGATGACAGTAAAGCCAACTAACAGTTGCTAGAGCTTCTTAAAAGTAATCTTTTCAACAATACTTTCCCTAAAATTGAAAGTTCAGAAGATGATCTTGAAACTATAAATTTACTTGGGACTTTATCTTGGCAAAAACCACAAAGCTAAAAAATTTGCTCTGGTTTTTCACTAGAATTTTTTCAACCACCGATTTTTTGGGTTTGGATATATTATACATTAACATCTTGTGTGGTTTGTTGCAGAAAAATTGGCACATTTTACAAATCTCAATTTGGTGGATGTATTGTTTAAAAATCAGCCTTAAATATCTAAAAAAACTGAAGTATTACCTGATTTATCTTAGCAATTTACTATTTGCAAATTCACCAGTCTTGGGAACACAACCTATGACCCTAGCAGGTACTCCAAGCACAGTTTTGTCATCAGGAACATCATGAGTTACTACTGCTCCAGCCCCAACTATGGCGTTTTCACCAATTGTAACTCCTGCCAGGATAGTAGCATTGCTGCCAATAGAGGCACGGCGTTTGACATAAGTTTTAATTACAGTCCAATCATCTTCGGTTTTTAGGCTACTATCTTCATTAGTAGCGCGGGGGTAAATGTCATTAGTAAACATCACTCCGTGACCAATAAACACTTCGTCTTCGATGATCACACCCTCGCAAATAAAAGTGTGCGATGAAACTTTACATTTATCTCCGACTATGACATTTTTCTGAATTTCAACAAAGCTGCCAATCTTGGTTTCATCTCCAATGATACAACCGTAAAGATTGACAAGATCAGGATGAATAATTTTAACTTCTTTACCTAATCGAACATTATCATTTATAGCCATCTTTGTCTACCTCTAATTCACAAAAAATATTCTAAATAAGTACATTCAGAACCTTGCCATTGCTACTCTTTTATCTTGATGTTGTGCATACTAAGTTCAAGTTTCATTTATGACTTAACCTACTTCTAAAACAGTAATGAAAGTGAATCCAAAACCACGAGAATTTGCAGAAATCTATACTCTGTACTAGCAGATACGAATTTGAGGCAGATGAGAGAAAATCCTGATCAAAAACGTATTAGTTGATTCAAATTTGATGAAATTCCTGTACCAGTGTTTGTTAGGTTACTCAAAAATTATTCAAACACTATACAGTGATTAGAAAAATATACATCTCTATCATTAGATAGATATATCTGATAACTTCAATGCCTCGCTGTAGTGGCAATTTTATGCTGATAGAGAGATGTATTTGAATTTTGTCAATCAGCATTAAACCAGATTACAGAATACTTCAATGTAGAAGTCCATATATGACTTTCCCAGTTGATGCCAACTTCATACAGTCATCATATTTCCTGACTAAAACTATGATAATTACGGATAAATTGTAAATTTTTTAAAAAGACAGGACTTCCAGATTCAATACTTGTTGCTTAAGGGAGAAAAAACCCTTTCTCTTTTACTTTTTTCCAGGTCAAGTTAATATTACTATCTGTAAAACCCTGATTAGTATTGCTTACTCATTGACAAAGTGATAAATATAAACAATACTTTATCTGAATTGAGAGCCTAGAAATTCTGCCAATTTGACCACCATAACCCCTACATAAGTGTTACTTTCCAACTTGGTAGACTTTTAAAACCTTGATGCTGCTCAAATTTAAGTCAACTTATGGTTGATGGTTTCAGTTATTTTATAAGTACAAGGATACAGAGCATTTGGATTGAGAATGATTTGGCAATCAGGATGATTAAGTTGGAATTAAATTAGAAAATATCCAAGGTTAAAAATGAGAAAAAAACCCTATTCTCAGCAGAATTTATCTATATCTGGAATAAATAAACAGCAGTATCAATCTGTGCCTTTCATGTACACAGTTCAGCATGAAGAAAGTAATGAAGGAGGATTGAATATAGGCAGATTATTTGCAGTTATTCGCCGCAGAATACTAATAATTGGAATTGGAACCACTACTGTTGCTTGTGCCAGTATAGGATTAGCTCTGAATAGTCCTCCAATGTATATTTCTAAATTTGAACTTTTAACTGAGCCAATAACCGCTGAAGATAAAGTAGTCCGAGACAACAGATACAACAGACAAGAGGATTCTAACAAAGTTGATGAAACCAAATTGAAGATTTTACAAAGTCCTCAGCTGATGTCTCCTATCACTCAACAAGTTCAGATGTATTATCCAGGCAGCAGGACACCTCAACTCAAAATCAAACTCCTGCCAAATACTCAAATTTTAGAAGTTAGTTACCAAGATTCTAATCCTGAGAAAGTTTTATTTGTATTAAATAAAGCATCTGAATCTTACTTAAAATACAGTTTAGAGGAACGACAAACAGACACTAAGTTAGCAATTAAATTTGTGGAAGAGCAACTACCACAAATGACGCAGAGAGTCGAAAACCTTCAGTTACAACTACAAATTTTTCGTCAAAAGTATGGCATTATTAATGCTGAAATTCAAAGTCAGCAGCTTGCTAGTCAATTTGATCAAATTGTGCAGAAACGGCTAGATAACGAAATACAATTGACTAGAACTCAAACACTTTACGCTAGTCTGCAAAAACAGTTGCAACTGGAAGCTGATGAAGCAGAAGCTATTTCAGCTTTGAGTGAGTCTCCTGATTACCAGAAGCTATTGAACCAACTCCAAGATGTAGAAGCTCAAATTGCTATAAAATCCTCCCAATATACGGATAATAGCCCAAATATTCAAAATCTGCTAATTCAAAGACAAAATTTACGGGCTTTAGTAGACAAAGAAAAATTGCGGATTGTGGGAATAAAATTGTCAAACAAAACTACGAATTCTTTAGATTCAGCAGCACCAAATTCGGCTCGTCTGCGAGAAATACAAAAATTTATTGAAGCACATAAGCAAATTCAAATATTAAAAACCCAAATCCAATTTCTTGCTCAATCTGAAAATTTTTTGCAGCAACAGGTTAAACAGTTTCCGGCGCTCATTCGTCAAAAAAATGATTTAGAACGGCAATTAAAAATCGCTGTTGATAACTTAAATAACTTTTTAAATGAACGGGAAAGATTGCGAATAGATTCAGCCCAAAAGCAGATACCTTGGCAGATACTTACTCCTCCTAGTCAACCTCGAAATCTTGCAGTTACTAGCCATAGGTTAATTGTAGGAACAATTTTGGGATTATTATTAAGCATAGGACTTGCTTTGCTTATAGACAAGCTCAACAACGTCTTTTATAAACTTGAGGAAGTCAAAGATACAATTAAACTACCAATATTAGGGAATATTCCTCATATTAGGTTTGGCAAGAATGGTAAGCCTGATCAAAAACATGATAGCTCAAACTTTTGGGAATCTTTCCACTCAGTTTATACAAATATTTGTCTTCTCAATAGTGATAATGCTATCCGTTCTCTAGCAATTATTTCAGCCGCTCCTGGAGATGGTAAATCGACAATTGCTTTTTACTTAGCTCAGACAGCAGCAGTAATGGGTAAACGTGTGCTATTAGTAGATGGAAACTTGCGTAATCCTATTATACATAAAATGTTGGATTTACCCAACACAGAAGGATTAAGCAACCTCATTGCTGAAGGGCTAAATTTTGAGAATGTTATCCAAAGACCCCATAGCTACATCAGAGAACAAATTTATAGTTCACAGAAAACAACTTTAAAAAATACAGAAGAATTATCTTTAGAGCATAAGTTGTTGATCTTAACTGCTGGTCAAATTACCCCAAATCCCACAATTTTACTTTCAGATCCTCAGATGCAAAACTTGACAGAAAAATTTAAGGAAAATTTTGATTTAATTATATATGACACATCACATCTCTTAGGTTTTGCAGATACTAGTCTCCTAACTAGGCACACAGATGCAAGTATTTTGACTATAGGAGTAGGTAAAACAAAGTGTTCTGTTTTAGCCAAAGTATTAGAGCAATTAAATTTTTATTCTACTCCTATTTTGGGTGCGATCACTGTCAATATATAAGGACAAAATATTAGGTTTTTAACCCTGTCAAATAACAAATAGTAATGGCTAAGGATTCGCATGATATTTTTACTAGCTTTGAATTGTCAAACTCCAGTTTAAAACTTTGTCAACACAACAATATAAAAAAGAGATGCTAACTGCCAACAACCAAATTTCAATTCAATACTTAAATCCATCTCAGGAATTTGAAGCTTCAAAAATCCCGGCAAAAATAGATATCATTGGCTCTCCTGTTACTGCTTTACCTTTTGAGGTACAAATAAATATCATATTAGAATGGGCGATAAGTAAAGTCAGTAAAGTTATTTGCGTAGCTAATACCCATATGCTTGTGGAAGCTTATTGGCATCCAGATTTTTCCTCTGTTTTAAAGAGTGCAGATATTGTTACTCCTGACGGGATGCCGCTGGTTTGGATGTTGAAACTCATGGGTGCAGGTACTCAAAATCGCGTTGCGGGTGTGGATATTCTTTTATCTTTGTGTAAATTAGCTCCACTCAGAGACATTAATCTTTTCTTCTTGGGTTCTGATGTAGTAATTCTAGAGAAGATGCGAAAGAATTTAGAGCGTGTCTTTCCGAATGTGAAAATTGCTGGAATGGAACCTTTACCATTTCGTCCACTCACATTGCAAGAGGATGAAGAGATTATCAAAAAAATTAATGACAGTGGGGCTGGAATAGTTTTAGTAGCTCTAGGATGTCCTAAACAAGAGTATTGGATGAATCAACATAAAGGCAAAATTCAGGCTGTGATGATTGGTTTGGGGGGAGCATTTCCTGTCTTGGCAGAAAGCCATAAAAGAGCGCCCTATTGGATACGTCATTTAGGGGGTGAGTGGTTTTATCGTCTGATTCAGGAACCATTGAGACTATTTAGTCGATACAGTACAACTATCCCAGTTTTTATCTGGCTGGCTTTAAAGCAAATCCTAAATTTAGCGTAACTATTCAGGCCTCATTGGTGAGAAGTTAAGCCAGTAAATATTTTGTCACAAAGCTTTCCGAGAATTATTGAAAAAACCTGTTCAGACCATCGTTGAATCTGAGGAAAAGGAGGATTTTAGCACTAATTATTTTAAATCACAAATTATGATTTATAAGTAGTCGTGCAAAATAAATTTTATATTTGGGAGAGGGAACAGGGAACAGGGAACGGGGAACAGATAAGAACTACAGAGATTTTTGTTGGTTTCAAAAATGTTAAATTAATTTTGCTCAGGTACTTAGCAAGCATTTGACTTTTGACTTTTGCTATACCTTCCTTTTGAGGGAAGAATCACCTGATTGAACAGACAGAAGATAAAGATGACTGTCTTTCAAGATGGAAATTATTTGCTATGTCATCAATATTATTAGCAGTTCAAGCCACTGTCCCCAATACCGGAACTACTTGGAACTGGTCAGCAACACCAGTTATCATTGGCAGTTGTTTATTAATGCTTGTCCTTGCTGGTTGGTCTATCCGCTATCCCCAGGTAGGTCCAAAAATGCCTTTACCTTTCCCTGGACTTTTCAATCATCCTAGTGTTGCTACATTCTTAGCAGCGATGAGTTTTGGTCATATTGTCGGTGTGGCTGCGGTTTTAGGTTTGACCAATATTGGTGTTTTTTGACACTCCCTGGTCTAAAGACACGGGGATTCTTGGTTCAATGAGACCACTTAAACTAGACTCCTTGCGTTATCTAGCTCAGAGGTGGGACTCTCCACGCCAGTTGCTTCAAGTCGGGAAACCCGCCCAACGCACTGGCTCCCAAGCGTTAACTTTCGGTCTGCCCGACCGTAGTTGCATGACTGCAAGTCCTGTTGAGCATGAAACAATTTGTTTCAAAATTCTGATTCGTCTAGCTCCTATAAATCTTTTACCTACTGCTAGGAAGAAACTAGAACAATGCAGTAGAACCGCATAGATGAGGCAGTGCGGTCTTGGGGTCTCCCCAAGTAGAGCAACCGCCGTTTAATTGTCAAGGTACAGATTGCCGTTAAGCAGTTAGGTTTTTATACAGGTTGATTACCATTCCTGTTACAAGTAGTATAACACAAGTCGTTGGAGGCTAAAGCCTCTAACTGGCTTTCATCCCCGGCTTAAAAGACATTAACACCTAAAAATTTTGGGGATTTTTAGGTGTCAATTCCGGGGTTTTCAGCCTATTTTCTTATAAGAACTTGACAAAAACACTTGGTGAATCAAATTTGTCAGGTGCTTTATTTTTATGGTGATCAGGAAATAGGCTGAAAACCCTCAAAATCTTATTTCTCTGTGTCCTCTGCGTCCTCTGTGGTTCGCTTTTCAATTACTTGTGCGTAAGTCCTGCGAAAATTTCTCTAATTTAAATCTGTTATAGCGCATCAGAGTAAATTAATTGTTTATTCTAGAAATAAGATCCCTAGTTTTGATTCATCAACTAGTGTTCATAGGTGAGTAATGTATAAAAACTAGATAAAGAAATTGATGTAATGCAAAAAAATTGGCAAATTGGATCTTTATTTGGCATTCCATTGTTTTTAGACCCGTTATGGTTTGTAATTTTAGGGTTGGCGACTTTAAATTTTGGGGTTGCTTACCAACAATGGGGAAATGCCACAGCTTGGAGTGCTGGACTGGTGATGGCACTGCTGTTATTTACGTCTGTGCTGTTACATGAGTTAGGACATAGCTTGGTAGCACAGTCTCAAGGGATTAAAGTTAATTCCATCACGCTGTTTTTCTTTGGTGGTATTGCGGCGATAGAGGAGGAGTCAAAAACACCGGGTAAAGCGTTTCAAGTGGCGATCGCAGGTCCTGCGGTAAGTATAGTCTTGTTTTTGCTGCTAACTCTAGGTTATAATGTCATTCCTGATACTACACTATTGAGTGTAATGGTGAGGGATTTAGCAAGAATTAACTTGGTTGTGGCTTTATTTAACTTGATTCCTGGTTTACCTCTGGATGGGGGACAGGTGTTAAAAGCAGCACTTTGGAAAGTTACAGGCGATCGCTTTCAAGCGGTACATTGGGCAGCCCGGTCTGGACAGATTTTAGGTTATGGTGCGATCGCTCTGGGATTTGCGATAGATTTCTTTACCAGGGAACTAATCACAGGTTTATGGATTGTACTATTAGGTTGGTTTGCAATTCGCAACGCTAACAGCTACGACAGTGTAACCACATTACAAGAAACCCTACTCAAACTAGTAGCTAGTGATGCTATGACCCGTGATTTTCGCGTAGTTGATGCAAATCAAACATTACGAGAGTTTGCTGACTTATATCTTTTAGAAACATCCTCCCCACAAGTTTATTTTGCCGCTGCTGATGGACGTTACCGGGGTTTAGTAAAAGTTGATGATTTGCGGACAACCGAAAGAAGTCAGTGGGAAACTGAAACTGTACAAAAAATTGTTCATCCCCTAAATACAATACCCACCGTTAGCGAATCAACTTCTTTAGCAGAAGTTATTAACAAGCTGGAAAACGAACAGCTACACCAAATCACGGTACTTTCTCCCGCAGGTGCTGTAGCTGGTGTAATTGACAGGGGAGATACTGTTAAGTGTTTAGCACAAAAGTTAAATTTGCGAGTCACTGAAGCGGAAATTAAGCGGGTTAAAGAAGAAGCTAGTTTTCCTCCAGGGTTGCAACTAGGAGTAATAGCGAAGTCAGTAGGTGATAGGTGACTGGGGACTGGAGACTGGGCAAGAAAATTTTAAATTTTAGATTTTAGATTGGATTTCATGAAATACAATCCAAGATCCAAAATCCAAAATCCAAAGTCCAAAATCCAAAATAAATAACTTCTGACTACTGCTATAATTCGTAATTAATAAATTCAGATAAGGGTGGAAAAAATCCACCCTAAGTAGTACAAAACTGTATCTAAATTAAAATCTGCTAATTATTAAGTTCGAGTTTCTAAAGGATTGGCGACATAGTTAAATGTTGGTTCAGAATTCCAAGGACCACGTTGTTCTTCTTCATTTCCATTTGTTGATAAGTTATAGTAAAGATAAACCGTTTCATCTGGTTGAACATTACCAAATAAAGGATCAGTTAACTTACCTAAAGAATCTAGAGCTTTCATGAACATTTGGGTATGAGAAACTTCTCTTGTCAAAAGATGGACTAAAGTGTTTTTAGTTCCCTGATCTGTGGCCAGCTTAATTAACTCTTCATAAGTTTGCCGAGCGCCACCTTCTGCGGCAATATTCGCCCGTAAATCACGGACTACATCACCACCTTCATTCAAGTAATTTGCAGTCCAAGCGTGACCTTGACTATCAAGAAAATGCGGTCCAATGCCGCGAATAGCAAAAAGAGTGCTTCTGTAAGCTTCGGTTTGGTCGGTATTTTTTGTATGAGCTTCAATGAGTTTACCAACCATCTCTAAATGACCGAATTCTTCAATAGCAATATCTTGGAGCATATCCCGAATACCAGGATTTTCAACATGAAAAGATTGCACCCAATATTGCAAAGCTGCTGTGAGTTCTCCGGTTGCACCACCAAATTGCTCTAGGAGTAATTGAGCAAAACGAGGGTTACATTCATCAACTTTGACAGAATGAATCGGTTCTTTTTTGTGAAAAAACATACAAGTAAGTAATTTAAACTTCTAATTTCTAACTTCCAAATTTATTCTCAATTTAGGCTCGGCTACTTCTTTGCAAAAGTGTCCATAGATAAATAGCAATTATTGCGCCAATTATTGCCACAAAAATACCAGGAATACTTAAAGTAGTCGCCGTAACTTGTAGAGTGCCTGTGCGGAGGAGTGTAAACAAAGTTCCACCAATAAAAGCACCAACAATACCTAGAATTATTGTTGAGAGAATACCACCACCTTGACGACCTGGATAAACAGCTTTTGCAAGCGCACCGGCTAATAGTCCTAAAATTATCCAAGCAATAATATTAATCATTGCTGATTGCCTCAATCATTTAATTAATTCGCTCTGTATCAAATTTATCGAACATTAAGTTTGGTTATTTCTACCATTTGATATATTTCTCTAAATCAAAAGTTGGAGATATTTAGAGAATAATTAAGAAGTTCAAGGAGTATGACTTATGTCTAGGTTCGCTATCAAAAGTTTTAAGTTTTCAGTTTTAATTTAATAAAAATATACCCGAATTCTTAGAGAAGCCGGGTATCTAAACAATTAAAAGCATGAAGAATGAAGAATTTAGAATGTAGAATTACTTTTGGCAACGGGGATTTTACCCCGACGCAAAACCCGCTGCTTGTAGAAGCAGGGGACTTTCACCCCCAAAGGTAAGTTAAACAATTACCAATTACCAATTACCATACTCAAATGGCACGAGAGAATTTTGTTTCTCTAATTCTGCTATGAGTATCGAAGTTAACGGCAATGTTTCTGACTAGTAATCTCCCCGTATCTGTGATTTGGATTTCGTCGGCTAATAAATTCACTAGTCCATCATTTTCTAGAGGTTTTAACTCTTCTAGTTCCTGGTAGAAATAGCTATCAAAATCAATGTGATATTTACGTTCAATATCTGACTTATGTAGCTGAAAGTGAGACATTATAGACATAATTACATCCCGTCTGATGATGTCATCTTGGGTTAATTTAATGCCTTTACTTGTGGGAATAATACCTGCTGAAACAGCCTGATAATAGTCCTTTAAGCCTTTATGGTTCTGAGCATAAGCATCTTCTAGCATACTAATAGATGTGGAACCAAAACCAAAAAGTTCTGTTTCTGCGTGGGTGGTGTAACCTTGGAAGTTGCGTTTGAGTGTACCATGACGTTGAGCGATCGCTAATTCATTATTAGTTTTGGCAAAATGATCCATACCAATAAACAAATACTCGTTATTTGTTAACTCTTCAATGGTCATTTTCAGAATATCTAACTTTTCCTGGGCTGTAGGTAATGAATCTTCAGAAATTCTTTTTTGTACAGGTTTTACCCAAGGTACATAGGCAAAGTTAAACACCACAATTCGGTCAGGATCTAAAGCGATAGTCTTTTTGACTGTTTCCTGAAAAGTATGCAGATTTTGGTAGGGTAAACCATAAATTAAGTCTACATTCACACTGGCAAAATTAGCCTCTTTAATCCAATCCATTGCCTCAAAAAGCATTTTTTCTGGTTGAATACGATTAACGGCTTCTTGCACTTGGGGGTTAAAGTCTTGGATACCAAAACTAATGCGATTAAAGCCAATATCTCTGAGAAATCGAATGTATTCTTTATTGACATAGCGGGGGTTAATTTCAATGGAAATTTCTGCTTGTGAATCAATATTGAAATAACGGTTGATCTTGTTCCACAAAAATTCAACTTGGTGCATTTCTAAATAATTAGGTGTACCTCCACCCCAATGCACCTGAAGCACTTTTCGGCTTGTATCAATCAACTCTGTGGTGTTTTTGATTTCCTGTGCCAAATTTTGTAGGTAAGGTTTGGCAATATTCTTGTTATTAGAAATTACCGTATTACAACCACAAAAATAACAAGCACTTTGACAAAAAGGAATGTGGAAATACAAAGATAACGGCGTTTGACGTTGATTAGAATTAATGATGGCTAGTTCAAAATCTGGCGCGGTGAATGTTTCTATTAATTCTGTAGCGGGTGGGTAGCTGGTGTATCTGGGTGCGCGAGTGTCATACTTTTTAATCAAGTCTAGATCGAACTTGACACCAGGTAATAGAAAGACCATCAAAACCTCCGAGTTGCTGTTAGTTTAACGCCTAGTGGTTGTACCAATGTTGAATTGTAGATTGGGAATAGTTACGGTTATTTTCCCAATTTGTTGTTGTAAAATTGGCATTGTTTTGTGAGGAAATGCCAATATATTTGTATGCTTCAGCTTAAATTACTGAAACTAATTAGCTAGGACTTACTTCAAGAAACCCGGTGTTGATTAAAAATACTATCAGCATCAAACTAGGTCGTTATATGTAGCTCGACCTAATGCTTGCATTAAAATTGGTTCTAACTCTTTAATTATCTCCATATTCAGGTAAAAAGCATGGTTAGCTTCTGCTACAATTTTGTCAGCAGTTGTATCATCAACGGGTACGTTATCTAATGCTTGACGATACTTGTTTTTGAATTCCTGCTTATCGGGAATTTGCTCGAAATTGTAAAAGGAAGTTCCTTCATATCCAGACAGTTTTAAGGCTGATTGAGCAATTTTTTGTAGCATTTGTCCACCGGAAAGATCACCCATATAACGGGTATAGGTATGACCTAATAACAAAGCAGGTTCATGGGTAGAAAGTTGGTGAATGCGCTTAATGTAATTTTGAGTTGCTATTGATGGTGTAATCAAGTTTCGCCAGAGATTACCATTGTAAAATAACATATCTTTTTCAAGAGATGCTTGGCGATTTAGTTCGGGAAAATACATTACACTAATTACAGGATGTTGTTTATTTTTCTCAATTGCTGTTTCTAGTTCACTGTAAACAAAATACAGATTACTCAAAAACTTAATAAAGCATTCTCTATCTACAACTCCTTGGACAAAACATTTCATAAAACCGACATTTTCTGCGTCTGTATGAGCTTGTTGAGTACCAGAACGCAGTTTGATGGCTAAATTATTACTCATTGTTGCTTCCTTCGTGTTCACGTGCAAATTTGCTCAATAGTCATCGACTTGTTTATCAGTTCACCGTCGATACCACAGCCAGAAAATTGCTATTCTAGGTTTATGGGGTGATGCACTAATCTATCCAGCAAGCACCAATGCTGATAAAGATCAGGGCAATTTTTATCTCTTACAAAATATTTAACTATTAATCTTCTTGTAAATATAAAGATATTCATATTTCTTTAGACTTGCATGAGGAAAACTGTTTTCTTCATAGGTATTTAAACTCTGATAAAAGCATGAATGCTCTGGTAACTTTGTACAAAGTTGTTTCAATAATTTAACTGATGACTACTAATCACTATTTATGCTTATATAGTTTTTATGGGAGTAAATATCAAAAGGATTCTTATGGTTAAGTCTTTGGAAACTCCGCCAGTTGAGTTACTTAAACCAGGTGTAAAAGCGCCTGTTCAAGAAACATTATTAACCCCCAGGTTTTATACCACAGATTTTGATGCTGTGGCAAAAATAGATATTTCTGCTCATGAAGCGGAAATCAGGGCTGTAGTTGACGAACTTAAGGCTGATTATAACCGCCATCACTTTGTTCGTGATGATGAATTTAAACAGTCTTGGGATCACATTCAAGGTGAGAAACGACTAGCTTTTATTGACTTTTTAGAACGTTCTTGCACTTCTGAATTTTCGGGGTTTCTGCTGTTTAAAGAGTTGTCCCGTCGTATCAAAGATAGTAACCCTCTACTATCAGAAGCATTTGATTATCTAGCAAGAGATGAAGCGCGTCATGCGGGTTTTTTGAATAAGTCAATGGCAGATTTTAATCTTTCCCTGGACTTAAGTTATCTCACTAAAAATCGTACCTACACTTTCTTTCCTCCAGAGTGGGTTATTTACACTGTTTACCTGTCGGAGAAAATTGGCTACTGGCGTTATATTTTAGTATATCGTCACATGGAACAACATCCAGAATTCCAGTTTTATCCTTTATTTAGAAAGTTTGAAAGCTGGTGTCAGGATGAGAATAGACACGGAGATTTTTTCAAGGCTTTGTTACGTTCTCAACCCCAGTTATGGAATAATTGGAAAGCACGTTTATGGGTGCGTTTCTTTTTACTAACTGTGTTTGTTACCCATACAATGACAGTGTTTGAACGGGCGAATTTTTATGAAATATTAGGAATTCATCCCCGTAAATACAACAATCAGGTAATTACAGAAACTAACAAAACCGCAGCGAGAGCTTTTCCCACTATCTTAAATACAAATCACCCCTACTTTTTCTGGTATTTGGAACAGTGTGCAATTAATAACCAGAAATTAATTGAACTCAAGAACAGCAAAAAATTGGGAATTGTGAAGTTTTTCCAAAAAATACCGTTGATGAAAAACATCTTTTGGTATATGTTAAAACTTTACTTAATTAAACCCATCAATGCTGAAAAGAATCGTGAGGCTGTTTGTTAATTGATATTTTCCACCTTTGACGGTTTGTATTATTCTTAATTTCTAATCTCGCGTAATTCCTGATGTTTTGTAAGTTGTCAGATCCCCAAATTCTTTGAAAAGCCGGGGATCTTTTTTTGACATAAATTTATAATCAGACCAACCTTAGTCAAATCCGGCACTTAACAAAATTGACAAAAAGATCCGTGTATACATTACCTGCTGAATAGAGATAAAATTGATAAGTATCCGGCATTTACCTTCACGGAGATTATAGCCTGATGTTGCTGTGCCTCAGAATTGAGAATTTTGCCCTTATTGACCAACTAGAGTTGGATTTTGGCGCTGGTTTGAATGTGCTGACAGGAGAAACCGGCGCGGGAAAGTCAATTATTTTAGATGCGATTGATGCGGTTTTGGGTGGTAAAGTTTCTAGTCGTGTGATTCGTACAGGGACTAGTCGCGCTTTGGTCGAAGGGACTTTTAGTATAAATCCTTTTCTGGCTGCTTGGTTGAATGAACAGGAAATTGATTTAATTGATGATAATTCGGTCATAATTAGTCGAGAAATTGCCGTTACTACCAGTAATATTCGCAGTAGATCGCGAATAAATGGGGTGTTGGTAAATCGGCAAATCATGGGAAGTTTGCGCGATCGCCTTGTAGAAATTACCGCTCAAGGGCAAACTGTACAAGTGGGACAATATGCCCAAGTTCGAGATTGGTTAGATTTATATGGTGGTGATAATTTAATTCAAAACCGGCAACAAGTAGGTGTTGCTTTTAGTGCCTATAATTTTGCACACCAAACTTTAGAAAAACGCCGCACTTCCGAACGAGAACGCTTACAACAACTCGATTTACTCACCTATCAAGTTCAAGAATTGAGTGCAGCCAATCTCGATGATCCGCAAGAAATGGAACAATTAACTCAGGAAAGAGAACGTCTAAATCATGTTGTTGATTTACAACAAATGAGTTACAAAGTTTATCAAGCTTTATATCAAAATGAAGATGAAACTCCTACTGCTGCCGATTTATTGGGAGATAGTGAAACAATCTTAAATCATATTGTCGAGTTTGATTCTCGAATGCAACCGATGTTAGAATTGGTGCGAGATGCAGTAGCAGCAGTGATGGAAGTGGGTAGACAAATTAGTATTTATGGGGAAAGTTTGGAAGCTGATCCCCAAAGGTTGGAGGAAGTAGAAGAAAGGATTCGGGAATTAAAGCAAATTTGTCGTAAATATGGACCAACTCTGACAGAAGCTATAGCTTATTATGAACGTATCCAAAAAGAATTAGCAGAACTCAATAACCATGAACTATCAATTGAAACTTTGGAACAACAAGAACAAGTTTGTTTACAATATCTCAACCAAGTTAGTCAAAAATTAACCCAATTGCGTCTGCAAACTGCGGCTAATTTAGAATTTCATTTATTGGCTGAACTCAAACCTTTAGCAATGGAAAAGGTAAAATTTCAAGTTGAAATTACGCCAACTTCTCCAACGGCGATGGGTGCAGATAAAATTACCTTTATGTTTAGTCCTAACCCTGGTGAACCCATACAACCGTTAACAGAAATTGCTTCTGGTGGGGAAATGAGCCGATTTTTATTGGCTTTAAAAGCTTGTTTTAATCAACATGATGGTGCGGAAACAATGGTATTTGATGAAATTGATGTTGGTGTTTCTGGTAGAGTTGCCCAAGCTATTGCGGAAAAATTACACCAACTTAGTCAAAGTCAGCAAGTATTATGTGTGACTCATCAGCCGTTAATTGCAGCAATGGCAGATCGACATTTTCGCGTAGATAAACAAGTGATTAATAAAAATGGTAATACTGAACAGCGGACAGTTGTGAGAGTTACTAGCTTAGATAATTTAAATACCCGTCGTGAAGAGTTAGCACAGTTAGCCGGTGGTAAGTCAGGCAATGAGGCGATCGCATTTGCCGAGTCATTATTGCGACAGGCTACAAATCATCGTCAACAGGAAGGGTAAACAGCAACTCTGATCCTATCAGTTACTTACCATCAATATAATATTCAGGATTTGTGAAATTTATATGTAGAATGTTGACAAATCAAACCGGAGTATTTAATACTTTAGTTAATCTCACTGAACATCAGACAGTAATACTAGCATCAAAAAACCACTAAACCTGTTCATGTTATATTCCTTGAAAGATCCTTTCGTCAGAATTACGGAAAAATCAGGTTTTCTGAAGATGTTTTTTTAAGTAATAAGACTGTACTGAAACCAGTAAGATTTTAACAGAGATATCGGGTTATTTTTATACCGATTGATTTCTTCTATTTACGCACTTAATCAAGTTCCCTATTAAATTACTCAGGATGACAACATAATGAAGTACAAAATGAATTACACTTTGAAAAAGCTGGCTACTACAGCAATAACGCTGACTGGGGTTGTTACTGCTGCTGGTATCACTCTCTCAGCACAATCTGCCCAGGCGCTTACTATCAACTTTGGTCCTGGTGATTTTCAGATTGACACCGGCGGTAGGGGCAGTAACAATGCTCTTGCAACTTCCACAATTAATACAACCGGTATTATAGGTTCAGCAACATCAAACACAGGAGGTTTCAACAATGCATTCTCAAACACTTTTATATTACTAGGTGCGAATCCAACTAACGTATTAGGGACTAGTACAGCACCAGCAAACCGTGATGATTTTAGAGGCACTAATACTACGGCCACAAGTGATACTGACATTGTGCTTGATGCTTTTCAAGTTACTCAACCAATTGCACTGTCCTTTGATTTTGCATTTTACGGCAACGCATCAGCAACAGTCAACAACAACATTGATCAATTCAGTATATCCCTGTTTCGTCAAAGCGATGGTGCTGAATTTACCTTTTTGAGTCGAAGTTCCAATCTTGGATATGGTGCTCTAAATAATCAAACAGTAAATATTAATGGGGGCATTTTCGATGAAGGTGTCTTAGAAGCAGGAACTTACCAACTACGACTCTCCTTGACTGAGGGTACTAACACATTAGGAAACTCAGCAGCAGGTTTCAATAACATTTCTCTTAACGTCGCTGAACCTGTTCCCTTTGGATTTTCCACAAATGCGAGTTTGCTAGTATTTGGTGGTGTGTTTTATGGTTTCAACAAATTCAGAAAAAAACAGGCTTTAAAGAAGTCTCAGGTAGAAGCATAGATCAAAATACTTCTGATTTTAAGATTTTATCCCCCCAATACCTCAATGAATTCGGGGGATAAACTTCTTAAATTCAGTTAAGATTTACAGCATATTGCAGGTAAAGGAGCTAAACAATTTAATCATAAATAACTTCTGACTCCTGAATCCTGCTGTATGTTTTTACTCCTGGTCTGATGCTCTGATATTTCCAGACATTGCTTGCAAAAGTTGCTCAATTTCTTCTACAGTATTGTAATGTGCTAATCCAATTCTTAATAAACCACCAGATGATTCTAAACCTAACTTTTCTGTAAGTTCAACAGCATAGAAATTTCCATGCCAGGTAAAGATACCTTTTTCTCCTAACATCTTCGCTACATCTGCCGATTTTTTACCCTCAATTGTGATAGAAACTGTGGGAGTTCTCCAGTTAAATTTGCTAGGTTCAGTAATACCATAAACCGTTACATCAGGAATTGCTAACAACCCAGAAATCAGCTTTTTACTTAATTCTCTTTCATATTGTTGGATAGCTGACATTGCTGCTAATAAAGCTGCACGACGACTGTGATAAGCAGATGTTAACTCATAATTTGGTTGTTCTTTTGAAGTCAGAAACCGGGGACAATGAAAAGTAGTTAAACCTTCCCTATCTGCTGCTATTAAAGAATCTAGTAGTTCATTATCTAAGGTTGGGGAAACATGACAACCTAATTTAGCTAAATAATTAATTGTAGCGACTAACCCCGCTAAACCTTCATGATTTAAAGTTCCTGTTTCCCATTTTGAGGGAATTTCATTAGTTGCAGGTCTGACTTTATAGGGAGAAAATTTTGTTAAATGTTCTCTTTTTGCATATAAAATTCCTACATGGGGAGCAAAGAATTTATAAGCTGAACAAGCGAGAAAATCACAATTTAAATGATGGACATTAATAGGTGCATGGGGAGCATAATGAACAGCATCAACGAAAACCAAAGCACCCACAGCATGAGCTAATTTGACAATTTTGGTGATATCATTAATAGTTCCCACTGCGTTAGAAGCATAGGTGACAGCAACTAATTTTGTTTTTTCATTAATCTTTGTTTCTAAATCGCTAAAATCTAAGGTGCAATCTGAAATCTTGATATCAACAAACTGAATATTTACACCTTTTTCTTCTAAAGCGACCCAAGGAGAAATATTAGCAGCGTGGTCTAATTTTGTGACAATTATTTCATCTCCTGGTTGTAATTCTCGACCTATAGCACGACTGACACTAAAAGTAAGAGTTGTCATATTTGCACCAAATACGACTTCATCATGATCGCATCCTAAAAAATCGGCGATCGCTGCTCTGGCAGAATTAATTACTGCATCAGTTCGCGCACTGGTGGTAAAATAACCGTGAGCATTAGCATTACACCTAACTAAATAATCATTGATATTATCTAATACTGCACCAGGTACTTGAGTTCCCCCAGGTCCATCAAAAAAAATAGCTGGTTGTCCGTTAATGGTTTGAGTTAATGCGGGAAACTGGGATCTAATCCATTTTATATCTAGAGATTCCATAATTATATTTCCTCATTATTTACCGAATAATTCCCTGTATCTCTATCTCCAGAATAATCTTTATTTTATGAACTTGGTGATAATTTAGCTATAAGCATCCTTCATACCCATCCTAGTCGCTCTGATAAAAGTAGGTGAGTTTCTAATTCATTGACTGACCCTTGTGCTATAGTCACCAAGATTATATTATGGGTAGTTGGAAGTAATATAGGACTCCTATTTGATTTTTGAACAGAACTCCGTACATACTGAAAACCTTCTTTCCTTTTCCCTGTTCCCTGTTCCCTACCTCCACGAAAAATTCATGAATCAAATAAATCGGATCACTATAGAATTTGTTGCTTCTGTTAATTGCCGCATAGTATTTTCCATTATTATGCAAGAATTTAAGAGTCGTAAAATCTCCCAAAACCTCTTCTCTGTTCCCTGTTCCCTGTTAAGAGTTCCCTTGTCATAACGAAAATTTTTAACGCTAACCTACTTATTGGGGAAACCAACTTTATTCAAAATATTCATGGGACCGATATTTTTAACTAACTGCAATTGTTCATGATTTCGCACCAGTAAAGCACCAGCAAACCCCAAAGAGTTGATAGAAATTGACTCAAATTCTTCATGAGAACGCGGTACAATTAACATCCAATCTCTCGTAGCTAAAAGATTATAAGCCCCAGAATGTTGATTATTATCAACAGCTGTAATACCAACCGCTGCTAGTAAAGCATGATATTTTTCTAAAGTTACTGCGGCGCTTTCTTCAGGTTGAATAGTTCTGAAAGCGTGTAAAAAAGGTAGTGCTGGTATAGTTGCGATCGCCTCCGAAAAATTTACATCTTTTAATAATGGTGTAATCGGAATTTCTTGACCAGAAAAAGGGACAATTTGTAAATGTTTATGTCGCTGACTCGCACCGGCAAGTTTACCGCCATTGTAAAAAACTAATCCATCAAAATCAGCTAAAGTTGCCCACATTGCCGCAAAATCTTCTAAGGTAAGTAAGCTTTCTTGTTCTTCAAAACTGCGGGTGATAATCAACAAGTGATAATCTACAACATTGAATTTATTTAAAATGCACAGATGAGTCTCAGAAATCTCAGCTACAAATAAATCTTCTTCATAAGGCAAAAAAGGATTAAACTCTTTACCAGTTGCAGCAGTTTGTTTTTCTTGTTTTTCCTTAGCTGCTTGTTTACGATTTAAATTTGATAATATCCGCACCAAGAATTTAACTCCATCCTGTTCAACAAATTCAAATTCCGTCGGGATAGATTTTAGCGCCCCGCATTTTAAAGCGTGTTCCGTTGTTTGTTTGACTTTCTCCCATAATGTCCCTGGTTCGAGGAATATTTTCCCTGGTTTCATCTGTGTTGATAATGACAGTGCTAAAGGTGCTAAAATATTATATAGTAATCCTCAATAATTATCTAACAACAATATCCCCAACTTCTAGAGAAATCGGGGATATGAAGATGGTATAATTATTACCAAAATTTGATCTTATTTTATAAATTAACTACGCACTGTTTCCGGCCAAAGTTCTCGCAATGCAGGTGGCATCATGTGAACAACATCTTCAATTTCTCCTTGGGAAACCCTTTGAGCCATAATTTTGAAGACAGCACGCACCAAGGTTTCCGGATCAATATCAGCATTAACGTTGCGGAAATAATCACGAATATGCTGTAAAAATTCTTCCTTTGTTCTATCTTTACTCTGTTTTGCACCTGGCCGCCAATTTTCGTAGTAAAAACCACCTAAAAGAATGGGTAATTGCGCTCCTAAATGGGCAGCTTCTTCTACAGTTAAGCGATCGCGCAGTACGTGTAATGTAGCTCGCAAACCTTGAAAAACTTGGTGTTTGTTTTCCCAACCTAATTCTTTTGCTAACTCATTAATCCAAGGAATTGTTTTTTGTACAGTAGCATCAAAGGTATCTAATCCTGTCATTGTCATAATTATTTCTCCTGTTTGTGTGCTGCAATTGCTTGATAACTTATGTATGTCAAAAAACCCGCTTACTAAGTAAGTCAACATAATTAAACATAAAACTCTGAGGAGATAGATACCCAAGTTATTTGATCAGTCGGGTATCTGGGTATTACGTTTTTTTCAGTTGAACTACCTACTGAGTTCAAATTATAAAAACCTGGATATTTTTTAACTTCTAGCTAATGGAACATAATCTTTTATTTACTCCTCTATCTGCTAGGAGATTAAGCATATTTTTTTAATTTTTTTTAATTTTTTCTCATTTTTTTTAGGTCAAAACTAGCCCGAATATTGCTGTGCAGTAATATTCAACACTCAGGAATTAAGATTGAATACTCAGCACTACTGATGTAGTTTAGGTTAAACTAATGGCAGTGTGTGAGGAGTAAAATATGACAAATCGCAACCAGATAGAACTATTTGCATTGAGTTTTCTGAGTGTATGCTTTTGTCTGGGTATGAGTTTAGGAGTAACTATCAGATTTGGCAGAATACAGGAATCAAATGCTACTGCAACAGAGATTCCCGCATTTTCTCCTGACTCTATACCCAGCTTAGGTGAAGAACAACAAACAATCACTATTAAAGCTGTTGGTGATATCATTCCTGGTACGAATTTTCCTGATTATAGATTGCCACGAAATCCCAATCAATTACTACCACAATCAGTGAGAAATCATCTACAAGGATCAGATATTTTATTTGGTAACTTTGAAAGCACCTTAACTAACCATCCCTACAGTGCAAAAGATATCCGTCGCGGACAAACTTTTGCTTTTCGTTCTCCTCCCTCTTATGTCCAATTATTTGCCGCAGCTGGTTTTAATGTCTTGAACATAGCCAATAATCACACAATGGATTTTGGCATAGTTGGGTTTAAAGATACAATCATAAATTTAGAAACTGCGGGGATTAAAACATTAGGTCATAAAAATCAAATTCTTTATTTAGAAGCTAATCAAATTCCCATAGCTATGATTGGCTTTACAACCTACGATTTATATAATTCTGTTCATAACTTAGAAACTGCTAAAGCCTTGGTAAAAGAAGCTAAAAACAACGCCAACATTGTAATTGTTTCTATGCAAGTAGGAGCAGAAGGAACCAGTGCTTTACACGTCAAAGACAAAACAGAATATTTCTATGGTGAAAATCGAGGTAACTCCTTAAAATTTGCCAGGACAATGATTGATATAGGTGCAGATTTAGTATTAGGACATGGTCCTCATGTTCCGAGAGCGATTGAACTTTACAAAGGAAAAATTATTGCTTATTCATTAGGTAACTTTTTAGGATATCGCACTTTAGCTACAAATGCCCAAACTAGTTACTCAATGATTTTAGAAGTCAAACTCAACACAGAAGGTAACTTAGTATCTAGTAAAATTATTCCTGTGCATTTAAATCGGCAAGGTATCCCACAAATCGATCAATATTTCCGCACTGTGGGATTACTGCGTTATTTAAATAATCATGATTTTCCTGACAGTAACTTAGCAATTAATAACCAGGGAGAGATTGTTATTTTAAATCAACAAAATGCAATAATTCAGGAGTCAGGAGTCAGGAGTCAGGAGTGATAATAATTATTATCAATACTGATAGTGAAAGTTATATTGATTTTTGATTTTCAATCTTCACAATCTAATTACTCTCACTTTCTGATTTTTCCCAAGACTTCTCTTCTTTTTGAGCTTGATTATCAGCAGGTGTATTTGACTTTGTTTCTTGTGTTGGTACAACCACAGCAGAAGAATCTGTACTCTGAGATTGCTTTGGTATAGTTGGTACGACGACAGAATTGTTAGGTGGTGGTGGTGCTGGTATAACTACAGGTGCTTCTGGTTTTGCCGGTTGGGGTGAGTCGTTATTCTCAATAGCAGGGGGTAAGATATTTTCTGGGGATGCAGTAGGTTCAGGAGATGATTTAGCTTCCCGTAGCTTCTCAACTATAGATGGTGTGGGAGCAACCACAGGTGTAGATGTGGTTTGTTGATTTTTGCGTCGTGGGGTTTCTGAATAATTATCTTGAGGTGAAGTTTGTTCAGAAACGCGATCGCTAGTAGGAGTTGGTTCTGGAGAAAAACTACGTTTACGCTTGCGTCGTTCTGAAGTAGAAAATGATGCAGACTCACGGGTAGAATTGTTTTGATTATTTTGAATTCGAGGTAATGGTGTAGCTTCAACCATCGGTTGTGGTGTGGTAGATTCTTGAGTAGGTTGTTCAAAAAGTGGTTGGGGGGTTTGTAACTGAGATTTTGGTAACATTCTCGTGACGCTAAACCCTGCTGTCACAGCAACAAAAGCGACACCAACGCTAATAAATACCTTAGATGAGCCGAGTTTTTTTGGTAATGCTGTAACTTTGCTAACTGGTGATGGTGTCGTAGCAGGAATAGGTACAGGTTGTTTTAGCCGATTTTCTAACTCTAGGGCTGATAAATCTATGGTCGGTGCTGGTTGCGTGGGTAGTTGCGGTGTGATCTCAAAGCCGCTTTCAGGTAATAATTTTAGCCACTCTGCTACTGTAGCGGGGCGAAACCGAGACTCCACAGCCATACCGCGCATAACAGCTTGATTAATGGCTGCACTCAGATGGGGTTGCAGTTCACGAGGAGAGGGCATTGGTTCTCTATCACGTAATAATGCAGGTATGGGAACTTGTCCGGTTAACAGTGCATACAAAGTTGCCGCTAAACCATAAACATCGGTAGCTGAGGTGCGCGGTGCTTGGGTTAAATATTGTTCAATGGGTGCATAACCCTCACTCACTAAGCCTGTGTGAGTTTGTTTAACACCGCTGTTAAATTCTCTGGCTATGCCAAAATCAATCAGCACTACTTCCTGCGTTCCTTGGCGGAGGATAATATTATCAGGTTTAATATCTCGATGCAGCAAACCGTTGTTATGTACTACCTGCAATGCTGCCCCAATTTGGCGGATATAATGAATTGCTGTCTCCTCTGATAAAGGTATTCCTGGTAACACAAAGGCTTGTCCTAATGTTTCCCCTGGAATATATTCCATCACCATGTAAGGTAGTCCATCTTCTACAAAAAAGTCACTAACTCGGACAATGTTGGGATGGATGCAAGTGGCTAATCTTCTGGCTTCATCTTGAAATTGACGCTCGAATTTAGGAAAATCAGAATGTTGTCTGAGTCTTTCATTAATAGTTTTCATCACTACTTCTTGACCTAAGTAATGATGCGTAGCTTTGAAGGTAATACCAAATCCACCTCTCCCTATTTCTTGGATTATGGTATATTTTCCACTCTGCAAAATTGTACCTGTTAACATAGGGATTCTTGAGTCCTAATTGAGCAGCTGACACTCCCATCAATGGTTTTGTCTTTATCAGTCTAGAACTTTTTTGTGGGTTTGGAGTTGAGGAGTTGTTTGGTGGATGATAAAGGGGAGTGTTTGCACAGGATAACTGGAATTTGCGGAACTGACAAGGAATTTAAAGCGGATGTGGATACCTTTAAGATTTATTTTTATACAAAAAAGCGGGAATTTTAGATAGCGAAGCTATGCTGCAAGCAGTTTACCAGTTCTAAATCCCCAAACGATCAATTTTCCTTATGTGACAGTTTAGGGTGCGGAATGTGGGATATTAATCTTTAAGGTTTCCTGATTAGGAATTATTCTTGCATCATCAGATGATTCATCTTCAAGTGTGGAAGATGGGTTAGAACGAAGTCGAATTAAATAGAAGCCATCTTTTTCAACCACAGGAGTTGTGTGTTTTTCTTCCTTGATCTGATACCAAATAACTGGAAGACTAGAACGATTATATATAGTTAAATAGACATCATATTTATTCAGTAATAACGGATTTATTTGGAAGTTTAAAGAGCAACCCTGATAAATCACCCCATAGAAAAACTCGTTATTTGTATCTCCAACAGGTAAATATTCTTGCTGAACCCATTTTTGTGATATCCATTTTTGGCAAATGAGTAGAGTGAATATGTAATAATTAAGGCAGCGATAAAAAATATTATCTCGTACTGTTAAATTTTTGAGGTAATCGTTGATATCATCATTGTTAATTGCTTGAGTATTAATAATTTGATTTCCATCTACATTGATAGCTGGTAAATCAACCTGATCAGACCAACGATAGTATCTTATGCCTAAAGTATATTTTCCAGGATTAAGCTTTAATTGATGCCATTGTTCCTGAAAACTTGAACCATCAGATGCTATATGTGTAATAGCTTTTGCACTAGGGAAGCTATAAACACCAATAGTCCATGATTGGGCTGAATCTAGACAAGATTTTACATCTATGGCTAACGATTCCTTAACATCAAATGGTCCAGCACCAGCAGCAATTACATGGGGATTCCAACGGGGACCAGTAACTAGAATAGATGGTAATATTAAAGGCTTTCTTAGTAGTTCATCAGAGTATAATAGCCATTTAAAAACTGTTTTTTTGTTAAAATTTGCATTGATATTTACAAGAGTGCGTATTAAAAACCTCACAGTTTTAAAGAATATCCAAGATAAAAAAGCCAGTGGAATTTCCCACAAAAGTTCTATATCTAAAAGGTTTTCGCTATTTCTCATTGATTAATTACCTGATGGTGTTGTCTAGCAAAAATTACGTTCAATCAGTAATGCTAAAGCAGAAGCAGCTTCGATGTGGAGATTGTGTCCTCCAGAAACAAAAACTCGTTTTGCTTGAACCATAGCCATTTGCTGTTGTTGCAAATCTTCCGGACGATTTAGTTGACTGCTATCTCCATAGACTAATGTGGTGGGAATTTGAATATGTTTGAGCATTTCTAGATATTGGGAGCGACCTCCATTAAAACTGTTGAAATTTAGAGGAGAACGAGTCCTCAGAATCGGGTCCCAACTCCAGCTTACTCCCCCATCACAGGGTTTTGTTGTCCGTTGAGCGAGGATATAGGAAAATTCTGCTGACAAAGCAGGTGTAGCTTGACGCAATCTCCTAGCAGCGGTTTCTATATCTGGGAATATGGGATGTTGAGGACAAGAGGCAAAATATTCTAAAAAAGTTGTTAGCTGATTAATTGGTTCTTGCTTTTTCTCTTCAGTAGGTAAGGGAGGTTCAACTAACATCAAGGCTTTCACTTTCTCAGGTCGCACACTAGCAATCATTGCGGCTAACATTGCTCCCATAGAATGACCTACAAGAAACAAAGGTTGGTCTGGTAATTCCTGAATCACCCGATCTATTTGAGCCAAAAATGTTAAAGAATTATAAGCAGTTACCATCTCTAAATGAGTTGAACGTCCATGACCAAATAGATCAGGAGCTACTACCCGATAACCTTTTTCCACCAGCGGATGTGCAACTTCTTGCCAAGCCAATCCTTGTTCCAAAATTCCATGAATACATAGAACTATAGGATTATCTAGAGAACCCCAACTACATACACAAATCTGATTTCCTTTGAACTCCAAGAACTCTTCATTCATAGACTGCTCTTGGTTTGGTGCAGTTAAAATAATTTGCTTCTGTGGTTGTTCATTTCTAACAATATTTGAGAGCGTGTCCATTGGGTTAGGTAATTCATAATTGAATTTGTTGACAAGCTGTCGTGTTTTTTCCCCTAACCGATGAGGTAATTCAATAGTTTTCCACTTGTCTCCTAAACTCGCATCTACAAAATTGTGTTTGAGAAAGTTGGGATCGCTGATTGACAAAGAACTTTTATAAATACCCTCAGTCATGCGATCGCCATCATAAGGTTGTAAAATTGCCGGATCAAAATCAATATTCAAAAAATCGCACAGTTGAGATCCTATCTTAGACGGTTCTTTTACCAAGTCTTCATAAAGAATCTGATGACAACGCTCTGGTTCTATCTGTGTTAAGAAATCCAGTATATTCTGATTACTATTAGTCCATACCTGCTCTGCAACCTGATAAGGATTTTCATCTCCTAACCCTGCCATTTTTTGCATCCGCATCCGCACAAATGACTCAATAACTGGATAGGGATGGCGAACTAAGTGAATGTATTTGGAGTTAGCAAATATAGCTTCTCCTCGTTCTAAAATGGCACGATTTACAGCATAAGCAGGAGATTTATCTACTAGCAAACGGGGAGCTATATTTTCCTGAAGCTTCCGATACACCTGCTGAATAGACAAATTCTGCAACTCCATATCTTTAACTACAGCCTGACTAGCTGTTGCATCTAGATTGAGAATTTCCATTAAAGCTTTCTGTAGCCCTTCACCCAAGTGCGAAACGTTGAGTTGTTCCCCCCGCTCTCTCATATTATTAAAGGCTAAAAGATGCAACTCTGGTGGTGAAAATAAAGCAGGATGACCAGCCAGCATTACCCTTAGCAAAGTAGAACCAGACCGAGGACTGGAAAGAATAAAAATAATCCCAGGAAGACGTTCTGAATTTGAAGTTAAAGGAGAAGAATTGAAGATTGATTTTGTCTCAAACAATTCTAAAGTTGTGGGAGATGCTGGATTCGAGTCCAGGGTAATGGCTTTGTTTCCCAGTTCAGCAATTAAATACTCGGTTAGAGAATCTATTCTCGGTCGTTCATAAAATTCTCTGGGGTAAATTATAAAGTCTAAATCCCGACTAAGTTGATTTACAACTTCCATAGTCATCAGAGAATCCATACCCAGTTCGATGAGATTAGCATCAGTAGGAATCTCTGATAATTCGATTCTTAGAGTCTTTGCTACTAGAGATTGCAGATAAATCTTTAAAATCTCTTGATGTTCAGTTTCCGGTGCTGCTTTTAATTGCTCTAAAATTGCTTTTTCATTCTGTCGTTTTAATGCAGGTTGCTGTGGTAATTTTTCCGGCTCTAACAGTTCCAAAAGCAATGAACTTGAACTTTCTAAATTCCATTGTTCTGCCAAAACTGACCAATCTACCGGTATTACCCCCACTTGTGATTGAGATTGGTTGAGTAAAAGTTGCTCTAATACTTGCAGTCCTTGTGCTGGAGAAATAGAAGCGATCCCAGATGTTTGCATCCGGCTTTGATACTGACTAGCTACACGAGTAGCCATCCCACTTTGGGACCATGCTCCCCAGTTAATACTTAATCCAGGTAATCCCAGCTGGCGACGATAATGAGCTAACCCATCCATAAACGCATTAGCAGCAGCATAGTTTCCTTGCCCAGGCGAACCCAATAAGGAAGCTGTTGAAGAGAAGCAAACAAAGAAATCTAAAAAGAGGTGTTGCGTGAATTGATGCAAATACCAAGCACCGTTTACCTTGGGTCTCATGACCTGAGTAAAACGCTCCCAACTCTGATGCTGCATCATCCCATCATCCAAAACTCCAGCTGCATGAATCACACCCAGCAATGGAGGTAGGGATGTCTGCACTTGTTCTAAAATTTTCACCACATCTTGTTTGACAGAGATATCTGCACACAAAACATGAATACTCGCTCCTACTTGTTCTAAATGCTCAATTTTGATCCGCGCTGGTTCTGAAGGTTGGTGACGACTGATTAAAACTAAATGTTTAGCTCCCTTGGATACCATCCACTCAGCTGTATGTAATCCTAAAGCTCCTAGACCTCCAGTAATCAGATAAGTTGCATCAGAACGCAATAACAAAGGTTCAAACTCTGGCAAAGATTTTTTGACTAAACGAGCTATATATGGTTTGCGATCGCGCAGAGCTAGATGATCTTCTTTTTGATCATCTGCTAAAAGTTGCAGTAATATTTCTGCTTCAACTTCTGAACTTTGTGGATCTAAATCTATCAAACCGCCCCACATTTGTGGATGTTCAAAAGAGATAACTCGACCTAACCCCCACAAAGATGATTGAGTAATTGCTATTTGCTTTGTGTTTGATAAAACGGGCTGAGATCCTCTAGTGATTAGCCACAATTGGGGTAAAGTATTCTTGGAGTTTTTAACTATAGCCTGTAACAAATGCAGTACACTACCACACCCCCAAAGTTGCGCTGACTCTAAAGCAGAAATCGTTAAATCTTGTTCACAAGCCTCATCTAAACTCCACAGATGAATTACCCTTTGTACAGGTAATATACTTGTTTCTATAATCTCTTGATAAAGTTGTGCAAATTCCTGGGGATGCTCAGGATTAATATGATAAATTCCTCTCTCATGACTGCAATAAGTATCACCCCGATAAACTAAACTACATTCATGACCTTGGTTTTGTAGTTGAGTCATCAGAGTTTTTCCTAACCCTGTTGAATCAGCAAAAATCAACCAATGACTGAGTTGAAAATTCGGCTTTTGCTGACTAATATTTATATTTAATATATTTAAAGGTTTCCACTGGACTTCATAGAGCCAATTTTTGATAGTTTCTGTTACTAATTGTTGCTGATATTTTTGAGATAATTTTGCTAATAAATCCGATAATAATTTTAGTTGTTCTGGTGAAAAACCACCAGTTTTTTCTATTTCTTGAAATAACTCTGCGGGAGATCCTTGGCTGAGGAGGTTAAGAATAGGAGTATTTTCTGACTTGATCGCCACAGATGGGAGTTTTTGCAGACTTTGGATGGTTTCTCTCGGATAAAGTTGCCTCTGGAATGGATAGGTTGGCAACATTACCTGAGAACGAGTATAATCACGGTCAAACCCATCCCAGTCTACCTTAACTCCCCGCACATACAACTCTGCCAAACTAGAAAGCATTTGTTCCCAGTCTGATTTTTGATCACGCAAAGAAGGCAACCATATCGCTTGAATTTCTGGCAGACATTGACGACCCATTCCCAAAAGTATGGGTTTAGGTCCAATTTCCAAGAAAACTCTATACCCTTGCTGATGTAGCGTCTCCATACCCTGAGCAAACCTGACCGGTTGTCTAATATGCTCTAACCAGTATTTATGTGTAGCAATACTTTTATCAGCTAGTTTGCCAGTCACATTAGATATTAAGGGAATTCGAGGCTGATGGTAGGTGACTTGTTGAGCTACCTTTTCAAACTCCCCTAGCATTGCATCCATCAGTGGTGAATGGAAAGCGTGGGATACTTGTAAGGGTTTGACCTTGACTCCTTGGGATTCTAACTTACTACAAATTGCTCCAATAGCTGCACCTGCTCCAGAAATTACGATACTCTCAGGACCATTAACAGCAGCAATTGCCACTTGTGAGGTATAAGGTGCGATCTCTTCTCTTACCTGAGACTCCGATGCCAGCACCGACACCATTGCACCACCTGGGGGTAATTGTTGCATTAACCGACCCCTAGTGGCAATCAGGTTGAGACCATCTTCAAGACTGAAAACTCCGGCTACAGTTGCGGCCACATATTCTCCCACACTGTGACCCATCACCACATCTGGCTCTATTCCCCAGGATTTCCATAACTGCACTAAGGCATATTCCAGAGCAAATAAAGCCGGTTGAGTGTATGCAGTTTCACTGAGAAGATGAGATTGTGATCCTACTTCTGTAGGGGGATAAAGCACCTCTAATAGAGAGATTTTGAGGTAAGGTTGGAGAAGGCGATCGCATTGCTCTAAGGCTTCACGAAAAATTGGTTGAGTTTGGTATAATTCCCATCCCATTTTTACATACTGAGAACCTTGACCTGTAAACAAGAAAGCTATTTTTGGTTGACTGCTGGTGCTGCGGAGTTGACCAAAGAACAACCCTATTGCTTCATTATTGGTACTAAAATCTCCCAACTTTTCCTGCAATTCTGCTCCCGAAGTAGCCAGCACCGCCAGACGATACTGAAAATGAGAGCGTCCGGTATTAGCTGTATAACAAATATCGGCCAGACTTTGTTCTGAATGAATCTGCAAATGATGCTGATAATAATTGGCTAAGTCTTCCAAAGCCTGTTGAGTTTTCGCTGATAGCGTTAGTAAATGAACAGGACGTTCTTGTGAATGTTTACTTTTCACCTGTTTTGGAGCTTCTTCCAAAATTACATGAACGTTGCTCCCACTCATCCCAAAGGAACTAACTCCCGCCATGCGCGGCTTTTCTTCCCTAACCCAAGGCATTCCTGAAGTGGGAATAACCACAGGAATTTTATGCCAAGGTATGTAAGGATTAGGCTCAGTAAAGTGCAAATGAGGTGGTATCTCTTGATGGTAAAGTGCCAGCACAACTTTCATCAAAGATGAAACACCAGCTGCCGCTTCCAGGTGTCCGAAATTGGTCTTGACCGAACCAACTACCAAAGGATCATTGTCAGGACGGTTGTTACCATATACTGCTGCTAAGGATTCTAGCTCAATCGGGTCGCCAAGGGTAGTACCCGTACCGTGAGCTTCTACATAGCTGACCTGATGCGGCTCCACCCTAGCATTTTGTAGTGCTTCCTGGATGACTTGCTTTTGAGCTTTCTTGTTAGGCACAGTTAAACCACCACTAGGTCCATCGTGGTTGGTAGCCGAACCGCGAATCACTGCTAAAACTGAATCACCATCAGCTATGGCATCTGAAAGACGTTTGAGGACAACCATGCCACATCCTTCTCCCTGACCATAACCATCTGCGGAAGCAGCAAAAGTTTTACAACGACCATCAGCAGCCAGCGCCTTGATCTTAGAACGAGCGATAGTATTTCCTGGGAACAGAATCAAATTGACTCCGCCTACAAGAGCAAGATTGCATTCTTTTAAACGCAAACTTTGACAAGCCAGATGCACGGCTACTAAAGAGGATGAACAAGCAGTATCTAACTGAATATTTGGGCCTTGCAAACCCAGCAGATGGGAAATACGACCCACGGCGACGCTGCGGGCAGCACCTATACCAGTGTAGCCATCAACTTCTGGATTTTGACTAGATGAGGTCAATAATTTGATAACGCCGTTAATTGTTTGGTTAGACACATGGTCATCTGTGCAAATGCCCACATACACACCAGTACGGCTGTTTCTTAACTTACTTGGTGCAAGTCCGGCGTTTTCTAGAGCTTCCCAGGTCACTTCTAACAGCAGCCTTTGTTGGGGGTCTAAACTCGCTGCTTCCCGAGGCGACATCCCAAAAAACTGAGGGTCAAACTGGTCAACTTCTTGAATAAAGCTACCATGTCGGGTGTAGGCCTTGGCAGGAGCTTCGGGATCTGGGTCGTAGAATGCCTCAACATCCCAGCGATCTGATGGTATTTCGCTAACAGCATCCACACCGTCGTGCAGCAAACGCCACAGCGAAGCGGGGTCATTAGCATTACCAGGAAATCGGCAACCCATACCAATAATGGCAATTGGTTCGGTTTTTTCCCGATCAACTGCTTCTAGTTTATTGTGAACTTGCTCTAGAAGCTCAAATAACTGCTGGGATGAAAGAGGTTGATTCACGTTATACCTCCTTGTTAAGTAGGTTTTGGATCTGTTTGAGTTTTTCGGTAATCGCGTCCGTTGCTGGTTCTGGGGAAGTTGCTTGTTTGTCTCCAGAAACATCTACTGGTGGTTGTTGTTGACCATTGTTGGCAATTTCAACCGTCGCTGCTAGTTTTTCTGCCAAAACCTCTGTGACTAGATACTCAGCTAAAGACTCAATATTCGAGTATTCAAACAAAATTGTTGAGGAAACAGCACAACCCAAACTGGTTTGTAGCAAATTTCTTAACTCTAAAGCCAGCAAAGAATCCATTCCCATATCAAAAAATCCTAGTTGTGGGTCTAGCAGTTGAGTGTCAGGGAATCCTAGTAACTTACCGACAACACCTTGGAGATAAGTCGTCATTATTTGGAGGCGATCACTCGTTTTAGCTGCCTTTAGTTCTGCCAAAAACTCGTTAGTCTGAGTTTCTTGGACTACAGATTGAGAATCAATAAATGCCTCCAATACTGGCATCTTCATTCCTGCTGGCAATTGTGTGACAAATTGAGGCCAGTTCACAGGAAACACCCCTACTGAAGTTGCAGATTGACCCAACAACCGATCTAAAAGTTGCAACCCCTGTTCTGGAGGAATGCTACCCATACCTAGAGAACGAATTCGGCTTTGGAATTGATCTGCTAACCGACTTGCCATACCGCTTTCTCCCCAAGCACCCCAGTTTACACTTAATCCTGGTAAACCTAGCGATCGCCGATGCTGTGCCAAGCCATCCAGGAAAGCGTTAGCGGCTGCATAATTACCTTGACCAGTTGAACCTAACAAAGATGCTGCTGAGGAAAAACCAACAAAGAAGTCCAACGGTAACTCCTGTGTTAATTGGTGCAGATGCCATCCCCCTTGAATTTTCGGAGCCATGACTTTTGTAAACCGTTCCCAGTTCATCTGCTGTAGAACCCCATCATCCAAGACTCCTGCGGCATGAATCACACCCCGCAATGGTGGTAGGGATGCCTTGATCTGTTCTACAATCCTGGCTGCATCTTGTTTAACCGCAATATCTGCCAACAATACTGAAACTTGAACTCCGGTTTGTTCTATTTCGGTAATGGTTTGTTGTGCTGTTTCTGAGGGTTGCCGTCGTCCTGTCAATACCAAATGTTTAGCACCCTTATCTGCCAGCCACTTAGCCAACTGTAGTCCTAACGCCCCCAGTCCACCAGTAATTAGATAACTGCCTTCAGGAGTAATGGTAATTTCTGGCTGTTCTTCAGTAATTGCCTGTTTTTGGCGTACCAGTCGCGCTACCCGACGTTCTCCCTGACGGTAAGCAATCTGATTTTCGTCTGTTGTTGAGCAGAGTTCTTGATGTAGCTGTTGTACCAGTTCTGCTTCTGTGGTGTTCGCTTCTAAGTCAAGTAACCGACATTGCAGTTCTGGATGTTCGAGAGCTACCACCCGACCTAATCCCCACACTGGTGTTTGTTGCACTTGCACTGCTTCGCCGTCTGTACCCATACTCATCGCTCCTTGGGTGACTACCCACAAAGGAGCTACCTGTTGCTGTTTGGTCTGTACCAAAGCTTGTACCAGATGTAGCAGACTCGAACAACCAGATTCTATGGCTGTTTCTAACTGAATATCAGTTGTTGACAGATTCCACAGATGAACAATTCCCTGAAGTTGTGAGTTTTGAGCAGTGATTTCACCTAACAGACGTTTAAATTCTTCGGGAGCAGTGGGATTAAGTTGATAGTGTTTTGCGTCTATCTTTTGATAACTTAAACCAGGCGATACAAAAATACATCCTGTACCCAATTTTTGCACTAACCCTTGTGCCAAAGTCCCTGGTTCTGTAAATACTAACCAGTTTCCTGTTGTTTGTTGTGAAGGAGTTGAGGGTTTTTGGGCTTGCCATTCTAGTTCATAAAGCCAACGCTGTGGTGTTACCTCTGAATAAGATGATAGTTGAGCCAGTATTTGTTGATTCCACTCAGCTATTTTTTCCTTGGATAACTGTTGTTGCTTTTGAGCCGTTAGCAATACATAGCTGGCTATGCCTTTGCTGAGAACTTTACCTAATTGATAGTAAGATTTGAAACCAGACCTGACGTTATCATCACGATTTCTTTGATACAACTGCTCCAAACGTTCCTCAAAGTCTGCATCGTACAAAAAGTTAGATATTTCTGGACTCACATCAATGGCTGCAACCAATTGAAGATGATGTTCAGATAGTAACTCTACCCACTCTGATTTAGTAATAAAGTAGGAAGATGTTTCTTGGTGATCAATGGACAATTCGCTGTTAGAGATGAAATCTGCTAACACCAAATATCCCTGTTGATTCAAATGATTGCCGATATTGGTAAATAATGCTTTTTTATCGAGAATGTGGTGGGCAACTTCAAACCCAAATACTAAATCATAGTTGTCGGGAAACTCATCTTTGGCACTATCTCGATTAAAGATTTTTACCCGTTCTTGGAGTTGATTTTCGTCTGCTTTTGTGCTACCCAGTTTGGCTTGTTCACTGGAAATTGTGTAGCCATTCAATTGCAGATGTTCATGTTTTTTGGCTAACTGAATTAAATCGGAAGCGTATCCACAGCCAAAGTCTAAAACTTTTTGACAAGCGGAAAAATCAACTTGAGCAAACAATAATTTTCTCAACTCTTTTTGAGACTCAAGAATCATCTGACGTGATTTTTCTTGATTCGGTTCGGTGAGACATTTAATCCAAGAAAAATCAGGTACTTTTTCCGGGAATAACCCAAAGGTTAAGAATGCGGAGTCTGATTTTGCATCTTCCTGATTTCCAGCTTGTTCTTGACCCAAAATTGCGACAGCATTGTAATATTCGTGAACGACACCACCTTTAAATTCCAGATAATTTTGCTGTCTTTTAACCAAAAGTCCCAGTAATTTTGGCAGTAATTCTCGCTCTTGTGCGGTCAGTTCCCCAGCTAATTCTAATTCCTGAGCTAACCCCTCTGTTGCACCTTGGTTGAGCAATTGCACAATTGGCGTTGAAACAGTTTTATCATTGTTTTGTTCCACTTCCTGCCAATAGCGTTGCCGTTGAAATGGATAAGTTGGCAATGTTACTTTGCGACGGGGATAATCACTATCAAATCCTGACCAATCTATTGCTACTCCTTTTGTGTATAGTTGCCCTAAACTGGAGAGGATTTGTTGCCAATCTTCTTGCGGTGGACGTAATGAAGGCAACCAAGTACCTACTTCTTCTGGTAAACATTGACGACCCATTCCCAGGAGTATGGGTTTAGGTCCAATTTCCATGAAGATTTTATATCCTTCCCGATGCAAAGTTTGCATACTCTGGGCAAAATGTACTGGTTGTCGGACATGGTTTACCCAATATTCTGGGGTGGTGATGGCTGCTGTTGCCTGTTTTCCGGTGACATTAGAAATTATGGGTATGCACGGTTGATTGTACGTAATTTCTTGAGCAATAGCTGCAAACTCCCCTAACATTGGTTCCATCAGCGGGGAGTGGAAAGCATGAGACACTTGTAGGGGTTTGGTCTTGATTCCCATGTCTGCGAAATTCTGACAAATTGCTTCTATGGCTTCACCAACACCAGAAATCACAATACTGTCTGGACCATTGATAGCTGCGATTGCTACTTTATCTGCATAAGTGGCAATTGCTTCCTTTACCTGCGACTCTGAGGCCAAAACGGATACCATCTCTCCACCGCTGGGTAACTGCTGCATTAACCTGCCCCTAGCTGCAATCAGTTTTAGTCCATCTTCTAGGCTGAATACGCCGGCTATAGTTGCTGCTACATATTCGCCTACGCTATGACCCATGACTACATCTGGTTTGATGCCCCAAGATTGCCACAATTTAGCCAAAGCGTATTCTATGGCAAAAAGCGCAGGTTGAGTGTATGCAGTTTGATCTAAAAGTGCGGAATTTTCTACCAGTGCTGTTGATTGTGGATAAAGCACCGATAACAAAGGCTGATCTAGGTAAGGACGCAGAATTTCATTACATTCTTCCAAAACTTGCCTAAAAGTGGGTTGAGTTTGGTATAGTTCCCAACCCATATTTACATACTGGCTACCCTGACCTGTAAACAGAAAAGCTACTTTAGGTGAACTTGTGCTAGTTGAGATTTGACCAGAAAATAGTCCAGTAACTTCCTTACCTGCGGACAGATTGCTGAGTTTTGTAGCGAGTTCAGCTTTATCACCAGTAATCACTGCCAGTCGATGATTAAAATGCGATCGCCCTGTATTTGCGGTGTAACAAATGTCTTTTAGCTCTAATTCTGGATGATTTTCCAGATGTTGGGCATAACTACGAACTAATTCTTCCAGAGCCTTGGGAGTTTTTGCTGAGAGAGATAATATATCTAATTTACGTTCTAAAGATTCTTCTGATGGAACTTGTGCTGGTGCTTCTTCCAAAATTATATGCACGTTTGTCCCACTAATTCCGAAGGCACTGATACCCGCCATCCTGGGCTGATTACCGACATTCCAGGGAATTGCTGAAGTAGGAACTACCAAAGGCAGTTGATGCCAAGGAATATGGGGATTGGGTTGGTTTAAGTGCAAATGGGGTGGTATTTCTTGATTCTGAAGCGATAAAACCACCTTAATCAAACCAGAAACTCCTGCTGCTGCTTCCAAATGCCCAAAATTGGTTTTGACTGAACCTACTACCAAGGGTTGATTTATGGGGCGATTTTTGCCATAAACTGCTGCCAAAGACTCTAACTCAATCGGATCTCCCAGAGATGTTCCAGTGCCGTGCGCTTCCACATAGCTGACTTGATGCGGCTCTACTCTCGCATTTTGTAGTGCTTGCTGAATTACTTCTTTCTGAGCCATTTTGTTGGGAACTGTCAGACCGCTACTTGGTCCGTCATGGTTGACAGCCGAACCTCGAATCACCGCTAAAACGTTATCACCATCAGCTATAGCATCGGAAAGACGTTTTAGAACTACCATTCCACATCCTTCTCCCTGTCCATAACCATCTGCGGAAACATCAAATGTTTTGCAGCGACCATCTGGAGCTAAGGCTTTCAATTGGCAACGAGCAATAGTGCTGAGTGGCCAGAGAATCAGATTTACTCCACCGGCGAGGGCAAGATTAGATTCTTGGGAACGCAAGCTCTGGCAAGCTAGATGGACAGTTAGTAATGAAGAGGAACAGGCAGTATCTAGCTGAATATTCGGACCTTGTAAGCCAAGGAAGTGAGAAATACGACCTACAGCCATACTGCGGGCGTTACCTGTACCAGAATGACTATCAAATAAGTGGAGCTTTTCCAGACTCACATTCCGTTGGCCATAGTCATCTGTGCAAATACCTACATATACACCTGTTTGGCTATTTCTGAGTTTTGTTGGTGTTTGTCCGGCATTTTCTAGAGCTTCCCAAGTAACTTCTAAAAGCAGTCTTTGTTGAGGGTCTAAACTTACTGCTTCTCTGGGAGAAATCCCAAAAAATACAGGATCGAACTGGTCTACTTTTTCGATAAAACCACCTTGTTTGGTGTATGTTTTCCCAGGTTTATCGGGATTGGGATCATAGAAGGCATCAACATCCCAGCGACCAGGTGGGACTTCTGTTACACCATCAATACCTTCATGCAATAAACGCCAGAATGAGGCAGAGTCATTGGCATTACCAGGAAATCTGCAACCTAAACCAATAATGGCAATAGGTTCAGTTTTTTCTTTGTTGACTGCTTCCAGTCTATTTCGCATTTCTTTGATAGTTTGAAGCACTTGTTGAGAGGAAACAATTTGTTGTTCTGTCTCTGAATTATTAGTCATTTTATATTTCTTGGTGAAGTAAAAGTTGAATTTCTTTAAGTTCATCCTGAAGAGCAGTCGCAATTAGTTCCTCTTGAATGGCCTTGGCGATCGCTTCTTCATCTAATGCTTTGAGTTCTCTATCAACAAACTGTTGTTGATTCTCATTGCTATCAATTTCCAATTTCTGCTCTAATTCCCCTCCGAAAATCTTTGTTATTAAATACTTGGCCAGCTTTTGAATATTAAAATGCTCAGACAATGTGGTTACTGAAATAGAACAATTGAAACTTGTTTCTAATAGATTCCTGAGTTCGAGCATCGTCGAATAGTTCATACCCATATCAAAGAATCCTAACTGTGAATCTGGACTTTGGGTATCATCAAATCCTAACAATTGAGTAATCAAATCTTGCAGGTAATTTATCATTAGCTGCTGGCGTTCTCCCTGGGGAGTTTTCTCCAGTTTTTGGAAAATTCCTAAGTCTTGTGCTGGCGATTGATCATATTCTTGAAACCGAGTAGTTAAAATTTTTAGGAGTTTAGGTAGCAATTTTTGCTCTTGTTCTGTCAGTTGTTCCTGGAAATTCAACTCATCTGCTAACTGCTCCGTATTAATTTTATTTAGTAATTCAGCAATTGTATTTAGGCTATTGTCCAGGATATCTTGTTGATGTCCATTTTGTTGATTTCTTTTTTCAGAAGTTTCCAGCCAATAGCGTTGTCTTTGAAACGGATAAGTAGGCAGTGCTACTTTGTGTCTCGGATCATCTCGGTCAAACCCGGACCAGTCCACTTTCACCCCTTTTACATACAACTGCCCTAAACTGGAAAGCATCTGTTGCCAATCTTCTTGATCAGGATTTAATGAAGGCAAGCATAATCCCAAATCTTCTGATAAATATTGCTGTCCTATTTCTACGAGTATTGGCTGCGGACTAATTTCCAAAAATAGTTTATATCCTGACTGATGCAGAGTTTGCATACTCTGAGTAAAATCCACAGGTTGTCCGATCTGGTCTATCCAATATTCAGGAGTGGCAATTTCTGATGTGGCTTTTTCTCCAGTTAGATGAGATATGATCGGGATCTGAGGCTGGCTGTAGGTAACTCCTTTAGCTACCGCTTCAAATTCCCCTGATCTAGATTCTACGAGCCTTGCTCTAGTTGTAATCAGTTTCAGTGCATCTTCTAAGCTGAATACTCCAGCAACAGTTGCTGCTACATATTCGCCTATACTATCACCCATCACCACATCTGGTTTGATGCCCCAAGATTGCCACAATTTAGCCAAAGCGTATTCTATGGCAAAAAGTGCTGGTTGGCTATAAGCGGGTTGGTCTAGTAGAGATGAACTTTGCTTATCTATGGTTGGAGGATAGAGAACGGAAAGCAGGGGATATTCTAAATCACCACGGAGAATTTGATCACATTGGTCGATGGCTTGCCGAAATACAAATGTTTTTTGATACAAATCCTTTCCCATTTGTACATACTGGGAATCTTGAGCGGTGAATAAGAAGGCTACTTTCGGCGAACTAGCATTGCTAGGTAATTGCCCGGAAAATAGTCCATTTACCTGTTCAGCTTGTAAATAATGATGGAGTTTTTCTGCTAATTCTTGTTGGTTAGTGGCGATCGCAGCTATTCGATGGTTAAAGTGGGCGCGTCCAGTATTGGCTGTATAACAAATGTCTGCTAGTTCCAATTCCCGATGATTTTCCAGATGATTGCGGTAAAGACTGACTAACTCTTCCAGAGCTTGTGGAGTTTTCGCCGACAAGGTTAATAGATGAAGTGGACGTTCGCTGGCATTCTCTATTTTCGCTGGAACGGGGGCTTCTTCTAAAACGACATGAGCATTGGTACCACTAAAACCAAAAGAGCTAACCCCCGCAATTCGTGTTTGCGAATTAACTGACCAAGGAGTGAGTTGAGTTGGGACACTAACTGGTAGTTGATCCCAGTTGATGTAAGGATTAGGCTTCTTCAGATGCAAATGGGGAACAATTTCCTGATGTTGCAATTGTAGGACGACCTTGATCAGACCTGCTATACCCGCCGCCGCTTCTAAGTGACCCATATTGGTCTTGAGTGAACCAATCATCAAGGGATTTTCTTGGCAATGATTCCCACTAAATACTGCCCCTAATGCCCCCACTTCAATGGGGTCTCCCAGAGATGTACCTGTACCGTGGGCTTCAATATAACTGACCTGGGATGGTTCAACCCCGCCATTTTCTAAAGCCTGAGAAATGACTTTTTGCTGGGATGGTCCATTGGGTACTGTCAAACCGCCAGAAGAACCATCATGGTTAATGGCAGAGCCTCGAATCAATGCTAAAATATTATCTTGGTTTTTGATCGCATCTGAGAGTCGCTTGAGGACAATCACACCACAACCTTCCCCCCGCACATAACCATCCGCGTCGGCATCAAAGGTTTTACAACTACCATCAGGAGATAACATTCTCGCCCGTGAGAAGACGATGCTGCCTTCTGGTGAGAGCAGCAAGTTTACCCCACCTGCTAAGGCCAGACTACACTCCTGCTGACGCAAGCTTTGACAGGCTAAGTGTACAGCGACTAAGGAAGAAGAACAAGCGGTATCTACAGCCAAAGAAGGTCCAGTTAATCCCAGAAAGTATGAAAGTCTGCCGGCAACAGTGCTGTAAGCATTGCCAGTGCCAAAATAAGCATTGAGTTCCTTAGCTGCTGAAAGTCTTCTAGCGTAATCATTATTACAAATACCAATAAATACTCCTGCGGGGCTGTCAGATAACTTTTCAGGGACTTGATGAGAATCTTCTAGGGCTTGCCAACTCACTTCCAGCAATATGCGCTGTTGGGGATCAAGACTCATTGCTTCCCGAGGTGAAATATTAAAGAAACTCGCATCAAAAGTCTCTACGTCATTGACAAAACTGCCGTAACGGGTATACATTTTGCCGATCGCATTGGGATCGGGGTCATAGTAGGCATCAGCATCCCAGCGAATTTTCGGCACTTCGGTAATGGTATCGACTCCATCGCGCAAGATCCGCCATAATACTGCTGGATGATCAATTCCTCCTGGGAATCGGCAGCCCATACCAATAATTGCAATTGGTTCAGTCTGGGCATATTCTAAAGCATCCAACTTAGATTGCATCTTCTCTAGTTGAAGTAGACCATCTGCCAGCAAAGACTTATAGTCTATACTTCTTGGCTCTTGCTTCATTTTATGTTTTCCCCTTTGAGGCTAGATAGTTTTTGGGCAAATAGGTTAGCAATTTCATCTTGAGACATTTCTTGTAATTGATCTTTGAATTGATCCAAGGAATCAGCCTCCGGCTCTGGGGCTTTTAAGTTAGAATCAGATGAAACAAAAAACTCCAGAGAAAGAACATCTGACACCAGATGATCCACCAGCTTTTCCAATGTAGGATAGTCAAACAGGACTGTAGAACTGATGGATTTCCCTAAACTGGATTGGAGATGATTTCTCAACTCCACCGCCATCAAAGAATCTATTCCCAAGTCAAGTAACGATTCTCGTAACCCTATCTGCTTAGGTAATGTTACCCCCAAAACTTTGGCGGCTTGCTCCTGAACATGAATCACTAACAACTCCCGACGCTCTTCCACTGGAGTCACTTCCAGTCGCTGCATAAAATTGGACTTCCCTTTCCCCATATTTGACTGCCCCATCGTGGAAGTAAAAGCCTCCAAAAACGGCATCTTAGTCCCAATAGGTAACTGCTTCAAGAAATCAGACCAGTTGATTGACAAGACTCCCACCTGAGTAGCATCTTGTGCCAACAAGTCAGCCAATACCTGCAAACCTCCTTCAGCAGAAATGGGAATGAGTCCCTGAGTCAATATTCGATGCTGATGCTGACTTCCCAGACGTGCAGCCATTCCTCCTTCCGCCCACGGTCCCCAGTTAACACTCAGTCCCGGTAAACCCATTCCTCGTCGATAGTGAGCCAAGGCATCCATGAAAGCATTAGCGGCTGAATAATTCCCTTGACCTGGTGACCCCAGCACGGAAGCGATGGAAGAGAAACAAATGAAAAAGTCCAACGGTAGATGCTCAGTCAAGGTGTGCAGATACCAAGCCCCTTGGACTTTCGGTGCCATCACTTGTGTAAATCGCTCCCAACTCATCTGTTGCATTAAACCATCATCCAATACCCCCGCTGCATGAACTATACCTCGTAACGGTGGTAAAGATGTTTCGATTGACTCCAGAATTTTAGTCACATCTTCTGCTTGGGAGATATCCCCACACAGAACTAATACCTGTACTCCTGCCTTTTGCAATTCTTCAATGCTTTGTTGAGACAAATCTGATGGCGGTTTACGTCCAGTAAGGACTAAATGTTTGGCTCCTTGTTCTGCCATCCACTTCGCTGTATGTAACCCCAGTGCGCCCAAACCCCCGGTAATTAAGTAACTGGCTTCGGGTTGAATCGAAGCTGGTTTTTCATCAGTTTCATCAGCTTGTGGCATCGATACTACGACCTTGCCAATGTGTTTGCCTTGCTGCATATAGCGAAAAGCTTCCACAACCTGTTCGATGTCAAAGACTTTATGAGGTAAAGGCTTTAAATAACCTTGTGCAAATTGCTGTCCCAAACAGTCCATGATTTGGGTAATTAAACCCGGATTTTCTTGAGCCACTTCCCCTAAGTCGAAGGGAAAATACTGAGCATCTGGTCTTTTCTGTTTGACCTGATCTTCATCCCAAATCCCAATTTTGCCAATTTCCACGAACCGCCCCCCGGGCGCTAAAACCTCAAAGCTCTTGGTAATAAATTCCCCATTCAGACTATTGAGTACCACATCCACACCCTGTCCCTGGGTAAGATGCATGACTTCTGCGGCAAAATCTAAAGTCCGGGAGTTCATCAGATGTTTCACACCCATAGATTTGAGAAATTCCCATTTGGAAGGGCTGGCCGTCGCAAATATTTCTGCTCCCGCTTGTTGTGCTATCTGCACTGCTGCTTGCCCCACTCCTCCTGCCGCAGCATGAATTAATACTCTGTCTCCTGGTTGAATTTTCGCTAGGTTATGTAACCCATGATAAGCAGTGGAGAAGACTAAGGGAATGGTTGCTGCTGCAAATGAGTTCATCTGTTTGGGTTGAAGAACTACAAACTCGGCTCTGGCGGTGATAAAACTACTCAAAGCACCAGGCAGAAGGTTGGCCATCACTTCATCCCCCACTTGCAAATGAGAAACCCCTTCTCCAACTGCCACAATTGTGCCGGCACATTCAAACCCAAAAGTCAGTTGTTCGGCACTGGTAATGCCGAGATGTTGGGCATAGTAATCTTTCAGCAGCCCTAAAGCATTCAGTACATCGCGGAAATTCAGTCCTACAGTTTTCACTCTTATTTCCACTTCCTGTGGACCTGGGGAGCGACGTTCCATTGGTTGTAAGCTGAGATTGTCTAACAACCCATATTCTGATAACTTCAGTTGGAATGGTTGTTGCGAGGAAATTTCTAATCTGCCTTGTGTGGATCTTAGAGCTTTTTGTTGCCGTGTTAACCTGGCAACATGACGTACCTGTTGACGGTAAGCGATTTGGTTTTCATCACCAGGGGATAATAATTCCTGCAACAAAGTTGGTACTGCTTGGAAATCTTCTCCAGCAGGATCTAAGTCTAAACACCGACATTGTAATTCCCCATTTTCCTGGGCAATTGTTCGCCCCAGTCCCCACAGTGGGCTTTGTTGAAACTGTATATTATGTGACTTATTACCCACTGATTGAGCGCCTTGAGTCACTAGCCACAATGCAGGGGGATTTTTTATTTGTTGATTTTTGACTATAGCTTGTACTAAGTGAAGTACGCTGCCACAACCCAATTCTTGGGACTTTTGCAACTCCTGTGCCGATGTTGGTGTTGTTAGTGTTGCTTGTAAACTCCACAGATGGACAATTCCTCGTAATGGGGGTTGCTGCTCTAAGCTCTCTTGCAATAGGCGCGGGAATTCACTGACATTAATCGGATTGATTTGATAATGATGGGATGCTAACTGCTGATAATTCTCCCCTGGTGTCACTAAGATACAATGCTGACCTTGTTTTTCTAAGGATTCTGCCAGTTGTTTGCCTATACCTGTGGGTGGGGAAAACAGTAGCCAGCTACCTGGTTTTGTTAAGTCAATGGATTGGTTTGCCGGTGACGTTGATTGCGGTTGCCAATGGATTTGATATAACCAATTACTGACATCTGGTCTGAGAGTATTTAGTAAGGCTTGGCGAGAAGTACGTAATACGGTTAAACCTTCTACTTGAGCTACTACTATTCCCTGTTCATCCAATATCCGGACAACACCTGTCAACGTTCGTTCATTGGTTTTGATTGCACCTATCTCTACTTGCGTCCACAGATGATTACTAGCAGGACGATAAACTTGTAGCCGTTTTATGTTGACTGGTAAGTAAGTACTCTGATTTTCAGTTTCATCAAAAGCAGCAGCCAACAGATGGAAACTAGCATCTAACAGCACGGGGTGCAGTTGGTATTTTGTTGCTTCTGGGACTAAGGTTTCTGGTAACTGAATTTTACCTAGTGCTTTTCCTTGACTGCGCCACAGTTGCTGAACAGCTTGGAAACTTGAACCGTAATCAATGCCTCTATCTCTATACTCTTGGTAGAAGTCTTGAGGTGATATTTGTTGATGATACTCGGCTTTAATGGCTTTTAAGTCCGTTTTTTCTAGTTCATCATCCTGATCCCCTGCCAGCAATTTTCCTTGTGCATGTAGAATCCACCTCGATTCTGACTTCTGAGAATCCATCTCCAGACTCAAAATCTCGAAACTATAAGTTTGCGCTTCTTGTGGGGTTAATACAACCTGAATCGTTTTGATTTCATCTTCTGATAAAATCAGTGCTTGTTGAATAACAACATCTTCTAGGATTAAATTTTCTGATTTGAATAAAGTTGCACCTGCTGCTAAAGCTATTTCTAGATAACCTGCTCCTGGAAAAACGGGTTTAGAAAAAACACAATGGTGTTGCAGGTAAGTCGGATGGGAAGCACTGAGAAGGCACTGAAAACGAATTTGCTGTTCTAAGCCAGCTAAATACAATCTCTGACCAAGTAGAGGGTGAAGATTCTCATGGTTTGATAAAAATTGGGTTTTATTCGTCAGATTATTATCTGTCTCCCAATACCGTTGCCGTTGAAAGGGATAGGTGGGCAACACCACTTTACTATGGGAATAATCTTGCTCAAAGCCTAACCAATCTACTTTCATTCCCCGCACATATAATTCTCCCAAGCTCTGTAGTATTTGTTGCCAGTCTTCTTGACCCGAACGCAAAGAAGGCAACCAAACCCCAACTCCTTCTGGCAAACACTGTCTTCCCATCCCTAACAATATTGGTTTGGGTCCTATTTCTAGGAAGATTTCATAACCTTCTTGGTGCAATGTCTCCATGCTTTGGGCGAATTTCACTGGTTGGCAGACATGATTTACCCAGTAGCTGGCTGTGGTAATACTCTCGTCGGCTCTTGCTCCTGTGACATTCGATATCAATGGAATCCGAGGTTGATGGTAGGTTATTTGATTGGCTACTGCTTCAAATTCCGCTAACATCGGTTCCATTAAGGGTGAATGAAAAGCATGAGATACTTGTAGCTGTTTGGTCTTGATTCCTTCTGCTTCTAAGCTCTCCCTCAGTTTTCCAATGGCTTCTGCTTCACCAGAAATGACAATGCTCACAGGTCCGTTGATGGCAGCTATGGCCACTTTTTCTGTGTATGGGGCAATCAGTTGATTTACTTTCTCTGGGGATGCCATCACAGCTAACATCTCACCACCGTGAGGTAACTGCTGCATTAACCGTCCCCGATGGGCTATCAGTTTGAGTCCATCTTCTAAACTAAATACTCCTGCTACACAAGCTGCGACATATTCCCCAACACTATGACCCATCACCCCATTTGGTTTCATCCCCCAAGATTCCCATAACTTAGCCAGGGCATATTCAACGGCAAATAAGGCAGGTTGAGTATACGCGGTTTGGTCTAGCAAAGAGGAGCTTGACGCTTCCTGCGTGTTAGGATAAATAATTTCTAGAAGTGTATGTTCCAGATAGGAACTGAGGATTTGCTCACATTGATCTAAAGCTTGGCGGAAAGTCGGCTGAGTTTCATACAGTTGTCGCCCCATGTTCAGATATTGGCTACCTTGACCTGTGAATAGGAAGGCTACTTTGGGCGCACTGCTACTACTTGGTAGTTGTTCTGAAGATATTCCTGCTGCTTCTGACCCGGCTTTGTGTTGCAGAAGTTTTTCTGTTAGTTCCTGTTGGTCAGAGGCGATAATGGCTAGACGATGGTTGAAGTGGGCGCGTCCAGTATTGGCTGTATAACATACATCTGCAACTGCTAATTCTGGATGAGTTTCTAAATGATGTTGATAACGACTGACTAAATCTTCAAGGGCTGTTTCTGTTTTTGCCGATAAGGTTAATATATGGAGTGGACGTTCTAAATTATCTTCACTTTTGCCTGGGGATTTTTGATTTTTGACTGGCTCAGGAAATTCTTCCAAAACTATATGGGCATTAGTGCCTCCCATGCCAAAAGAACTAATCCCTGCTATTCTTGCTTGACCTGGACAAGACCAAGGCATTAATGAGGTAGGAATTTTTATCGGTAATTTATCCCAATCTACATGGGGGTTAGGTTGTTTAAAGTGTAAATGAGGTGGAATTTGCTGATGCCCAAGTGCTAAAACCACCTTAATCAAAGCTGATACACCTGCTGCTGCTTCTAAATGCCCAAGATTAGTCTTTACTGAGCCAACAACCAAAGGTTGATCCACTGGACGATTTTTGCCGTATATTGCTGCTAGAGCTTCTATCTCTATGGGATCTCCTAAAGAAGTTCCTGTGCCGTGAGCCTCGACATAGGTTATTTGATGGGGTTCTAACTTGGCATTTGTCAGTGCTTCTTGAATGACCTGTTTCTGAGCCATTCTATTGGGAACTGTGAAAGCACTACTTGGTCCATCGTGGTTAACAGCAGACCCTCGAATCACTGCTGAGATTAAATCACCATCAGCAATAGCATCGGATAAACGCTTTAAAACTACAACACCACATCCTTCTCCCTGACCATAACCATTGGCAGAGGCATCAAAAGTCTTGCAACGACCATCTGGAGATAGTGCTTTTAATTGGCAGCGACCTATCGTGCTGGTGGGCGCTAAGATCAGATTGACTCCACCTACTAATGCTAAGTTGGATTCTCCTGAACGCAAGCTCTGAGAAGCCAGATGGATAGCAACTAGAGAACTTGAACAAGCTGTGTCTATCTGTATATTAGAGCCTTGTAAACCCAATAGATGAGAAATACGACCGACACCAACACTTCTACTCTTACCGAGAGCAGAGTAAGTACCAGCACTTTGATTTTGGTGCATGATACTCAAGGCAGAATAGTCATCTGTGGAGATGCCGATGAAAACACTTGTCTTGCTATTCTTCAGGTTAGCCCATGTTTGTCCGGCATTTTCCAGTGCTTCCCATGTCACTTCCAACAGTAGTCTGTACTGAGGATCTAAACTAATTGCTTCCCGAGGAGAAATTCCAAAAAATAGGGGATCAAACTGGTCAAATTGATCAATAAATCCCCCCTCTTTGGTGTAGGTTTTTCCAGCAACTTCTGGGTCTGGATCGTAATAAGCATTAACATCCCAACGCTGAGGAGGCACTGGTGTAATGGCATCTATGCCATCATGTAATAAGTTCCAGTATGTCGATAGGTCATTAGCACCACCAGGAAATCGACAGGCCATGCCAACAATAGCGATTGGTTCGGTTTTGGCTTTATTTACTGCTTCCAGCTTACTTCGCATTTCTTTGAGAGCTTGAAGCACTGCTTGAGATGAGAAATTTTGTTGGGTTGTTTGAGAAATATCACTAGCCATTTTAGTTCTCCTCCTTTAGCAAAGCCTGGATTTCTTGTAATTCTGCCGCGATCGCAATATCAATTTCCTCTGGCGTTTCCCTATTGGGAGGAGGTACATTTGGCAGATTTTGACTGTTTTTAAGTTCAAGTTCTTGGTCTTGACCTTCTGGGAAAATTTCCTTAATTAAGTATTCTGCCAAGTCTTGGATATTAGAAGTCTCAAACAATGTAGCCGTACTAATAGAACAACCAAAAGTAGAACTCAACAGATTTCTCAATTCGACAGCAATCAATGAATCCATTCCCATTCTAAAGAATCCTAATTCTGGCTGAGGAAGTTGAGATTTCGAGAATCCTAATAAGTTACCTATTTTTACTTGAAGATAATGAATCATAATTTGGTGGCGTTCAATCTCGACTGCTGCTTTCAGTTGTTCCAAAACTTCTTGACTCTTGGTTTCTTTCTGTTGTTTTGAAACCAATGCTTCTAAGCATGGCATTTTTACACCACCAGGCAAATGTTCGGCAAATCTAGACCAATTGATCGGAAATACTCCTACTTGACTGACTGGCTGTGATAATAGCTCTCCTAATATCTGTAATCCTTTTTCTTGAGTTATAAAACTCATTCCTGTTGCACGTAGCCGATTTTGATGTTGACTTCCTAGACGAGCTGCCATTCCCCCTTGCTCCCAAGCCCCCCAGTTGATGGTTAATCCTGGTAATCCCATGCTCTGACGATAGTAAGCTAAAGCATCCATAAAGGCATTCGCCGCCGCATAGTTTCCTTGACCTGCTGAACCAAGTAAGGATGTGATGGAGGAAAAACAAACAAAGAAGTCTAGTGGTAGTTTCTGAGTTAAGTGATGTAAATGCCAAGCTCCTTGTAATTTTGGAGCCATAACTTTCCGAAACCGCTCCCAGTTCATCTGCTGTAAAACACCATCATCTATGATTCCTGCTGCATGAATCACACCTCGTAATGGTGCTGGAGATTCCTCAATCAGCTTCAGGATACTAGCGACATCTTGTTCCTCAGATATATCTCCTAGTCTGACTGATATTTTTGCTCCTGTTTGTTCCAACTGCTGAATAGTTTCCTGGACTCTTGCTGAGGGGGGGCGACGTCCGGTTAATACTATATGTCGCGCGCCCTGTTTAATCATCCATTGAGCTACTTCCAATCCCAAAGCTCCCAGACCACCAGTCACTAAATAACTTGCTTCTGGTTTTAGTGTTATTTGTTGCTGTTGTTCTGAGATTTGATCTGGCGATCGCCTGACTAATCTAGCTACATAACGCTCTTTTCCACGGATGGCTATTTGGTCTTCATCGTCAGGATTTAATATTTCCTTGGCTAATGCTTCTAATGTTTCTGAGCTTTGGGTTTGGTCTACATCAACTCGCCGACATTTTAGCTCTGGGTGTTCTAATGCTATCACCCGACCCAAACCCCATAAAGGTGCTTGCTGTACTTTTACTTGCTGTTGATTTTCTTCTACATTTTGTGTTTCTTGGGTCACTAACCATAGAGGTACTACTGATCTCGGATCTGATCCCATTGCTTGCACTAAATGTAGTACACTTGCACACCCTAGTTCTTGAGCAGTTTCCAACTCTTCTGTTGAGGTATTAATACTCCATAAATGAACGACTCCTACTAATTTATTTTGAGTAGTCAACAACTCTTTTATTAGTTGTTTAAACTCTTGGGCATTGGTGGGGTTCAGTTGATAGTGTTGCTTGTCTAACTGATTGTAGCTAGATCCAGGAGTGACGATGACACAATTCTGATTCTGTGCTTCTAAAACTGTTTTTAACTCTTGGGTTGGTTCGTCGGCAGCGAATATTAGCCAATTCCCTGTCTCCTTTGGTGAAATTGACTTTTTCTGGGGAGATTGCGTGACTTTCCATTTCAATTCGTAAACCCATTGTTTAACTGCCACTTCTGAGTAAGATAACAGTTGACTTAGAATTTGTTGGTTCAACTGATAAATTTGCTGTTTGGGAATTTCCTCTTGTTTTTTAGCCGTTAATAATACATAGCTGGCTAATCCTTTTCTGAGCAGCTTTCCTAACTGATTGTAGGAGCGAAAAGCAGATTTAATATTCTCGTCATGACTTTTTTGCTCTAATTCATGTAGATTATCTTCAAATTCAGGATCTTCCAAATAGTTAGCTATTTCCTGACTGATATCTATGGCTTGAATGAGTTGCAGATGATTTGTTGATAGTTGCTCTACCCAATGCTGTTTGGTAATAAAGTAAGAGGAAGTTTCTTCATGGTCGATATCAAAGTCTCCATTGGCAATAAAATCTGCCATGACTAATAATCCTGCTTCCTGAAGATGCCTACTTATATTAGAAAATAACAGGGATTTATTTTTAATATGATGAGCTACTTCAAATCCAAATACTAGGTTATAGTGATCAGGAAATTCATCTTTGGAGCTATCTCGGTTAAAAACTTGGATCTGCTCTTGCAGTTGATAGGCATGAATTTGGCTTGTGGCAAATTTAGCTTGTTCACTGGAAATCGTATAACCATTCAGTTGCAGGTGTGGGTAAGTTTTGCCTAATGTGATTAAATCTGAGCCATATCCACAACCAAAATCTAATACTTTCTGACAGGACGAGAAATCTACTTGTGCAAAACACAGGTTTCTTAGCTCTTTCTGTGACTCTAGCAAAGCTGTTTGATATGTTGGGTTTTGATGGGGGTTGGTAAACACTTTTACCCAGCAAAAACCAGGGATAATTTCTGGTAATATCCCAAAGGTGATGAATTGTAGTGATTTACCTTCTGTCTGTTCTTCTTGGCTTAACTTTGCTTTACTAACTTCTGTAAAGGAATTATAGTAATCATGAACTACATTGCCTTTAAATTGAGAAGAATTTTGATGCCGCTCAGTTAAAATTCTGAGCAACTTGGGTAACAATTTTTGTTCGTCTTCCGTTAATTGTGCCGATAACTTCAGTTCTTGAGTTAATCCTTCTGTATCACCTTGATTCAGTAAGTTAACAACCAAACTTGAGCTTTCTTTGACAGTGTTCTCATATTTGCTTTTGGAAGTATCGATCCAATAACTTTCCCTCTGAAAGGGATAGGTGGGCAATGCTACCTTCTGACAGCTATACTCTTGCTCCAACCCTGACCAATTTACCTTCACTCCCTGCACATACAACTGCCCTAAACTTTCTAACATCTGCTGCCATTCTTCTTGAGGAGGACGCAGCGAAGGCAACCAAACTCCCACTTCTTCTGGTAGACATTGATGCCCCATCCCCAGCAAAATGGGCTTGGGTCCGATTTCCAAGAACAGTTTATAACCTTGATCATGCAGAGTTTTCATACTCTCGGCAAACCGCACTGGTTGCGTGACATGATTCACCCAATATTCGGCAGTAGTCATTTCCGAATCCACTTGTTTGCCAGTGACATTAGAAATAAGTGGTATTCGAGGGTTGTTGTAGGTGACTTGTTTGGCTACAGCTTCAAACTCTGCCAGCATTGGTTCCATCAGAGGGGAGTGGAAAGCATGAGAGACCTGTAGGGGTTTGGTCTTCAGTCCCATAGCTTCTAACTTGCTACAAATATCTCTGATGACATGACTCACACCTGAAATCACGATGCTGTTGGGACCATTGATGGCAGCTATAGCTACTTGTGAAGTATAGTCTGCTAGAGTCTCTCTTAAGAGCGATTCTGATGCCATCACTGAAACCATTTCTCCTCCTGGGGGCAACTGTTGCATTAACCGCCCCCTTGTCGCTATCAGTTTCAGAGCGTCTTCTAAACTAAAAATTCCTGCCACACAAGCTGCTACATATTCCCCGACACTGTGACCCATGACGACATCTGGCTTAATGCCCCAGGATTCCCATAACTTAGCTAGGGCATATTCAAAGGCAAATAGCGCAGGTTGGGTATAAGCGGTTTGGTCTAGTTGCTTTGATTTGGATTCATCTATAGTGTGAGGATAAAGAACTTCTAGTAGAGGATGTTCTAACTCCGTTCGGAGGATTTGGTCACATTGGTCTAGGGCTTGACGGAAAACTGGCTGTGTTTGATACAGTCGCCGTCCCATGTTTAGATATTGGCTCCCTTGTCCGGTGAAGAGGAATGCCACTTTGGGTACACTGGTGCTGCTAGGGAGTTCTTTTGAGAAGACTCCGGCTACTTCTTCTCCGGCAGCATAGTTGAGCAGTTTTTCGGCTAATTCCTGTTGGTTGTAGGCGATCACGGCTAAACGATGGTTAAAGTGCGATCGCCCTGTGTTGGCAGTGTAACAAATGTTGGTGATCGGATCTTGTCTGTGAGTTTTCAGATGATTGTGATAAAGACTGACTAACTCATCAAGAGCTTTTTCTGTTCTTGCTGACAGCGTTAATATATGTGGACGCTCTAAAGAATCCTCATGTTTAATTTTTGAAGTTTGAATTTTGATTTCAATTGGTGCTTCTTCTAGAACCAGATGAGCATTAACTCCACCAAAACCGAAGGAACTTATACCAGCCCGCCGTGGAATCACCTCTTTTGTTTCTGTCTCTAACTGCTGCCATTCTTGAGTTTCACAGACTATATAAAAGGGGCTACCCTCTAACTCAATGCGTGGATTTAATTGCTGAAAGTTAGTTATCTTGGGCAATTTCCTATGCTTCATTGCTAATAGGACTTTAATCACCCCAGCAATTCCAGATGCTGGTTCCAAATGCCCAATATTTGTTTTAACTGCTCCTAGTCCACAATAGGGCTTTTGCAAGCTGGGTAACTCATACTGCTGATGCAGCTTTCTAAAGCTTCGTTTCAGGGCATTAATTTCAATTGGGTCTCCCAAGGGTGTGCCAGTACCATGAGTTTCAATATAAGAGACTGTATTAGGAGCGATATTAGCTTTAGTATACGCAGCCAGAACCACTTGGGATTGGGCATAAATATTTGGAGAAGTTAGGGTTCGTGCCTTGCCACCATGATTGACAGCACTGCCTTTGATTACACCGTAGATGTGATCGTTGTCCTCAATCGCTTTGATCAGAGGCTTTAATAAAATTACCCCTGCGCCTTCTCCCCTAACATAGCCATCTGCTTGACTGTCAAATGTTTTGCACTGTTCGGTGGGAGATAACATCCCCAATTGACTAAAGGAGATGTAACTTGTAGGCGTACACAAAACACTTACTCCACCCACCAGTGCCATCTCACATTCGGATTCTTTGATAGAATTGATGGCTTGATGAATTGCTACTAGTGAACTGGAGCAAGCTGTGTCTACAGGTACACTAGGACCATGAAAATTGAAAAAGTAGGAAATTCGATTGGCAATGATGGTGGTATAAGTTCCTGTTGCAGTATGCCCTTCAATCAATTTTTCATCCTGGTACTGTAACTGATCGTAGTCATGGTTACAAACTCCAAGAAACACACCTACAGGACTACCAGACAGGTCTAATGGCGAATATCCAGCGTCTTCTAAACAAGACCAACTCAACTCCAGCATGATTCTTTGCTGAGGGTCCATGCGTTGCGCTTCTCTAGGGGAAATGCCGAAAAATTCGGCATCAAATTTGTCTACCCCTTCAATTATTCCTCCCCATTTACTGATGCTTTTGTGTGGCTCTTGAGGATTGGGAGAATAATACTTCTGCACATCCCACCTCTGGGGGGGAATTTCGGTGATGCTATTGACTCCTGCTTCCAGGTTGAGCCAGAATTGCTCGTAATTATTAGCTCCTGGAAAGCGACAACCAATACCTATAATAGCGATAGCGAAGCGATCCGTAGGAATCGCTTCACTCTTGTGTTGCTCTGTTTCTTCAGTTTGGTTGGTTGGTTGCTTTTGTATTTCCACTTCTTGTTGACTGGAAGAAAAATTCTCTTGATCTTGTTGGGAATTTTGATTCATTTCAACCCCTTACTCTGAGTGCGGAAACTTTTTAAGAATATATCCCTCTTCTGTCACTTTTCCTAACTAAATAAAGTGACTTAACCCTGGTAACACAATAGTTTTATTCCTAAGTAATGATTAGATAAATCACATTAGAAAATAAAACCAAAAACCCATTCCCAGTGAGAGTTTTAAAAATTGTCTTCGATTGTTGTTTGCGGAAAGTGACAAAAGCGGGATCACCTCAAATATCACTTCTCACTGGGGATAAGAGAACTCGACACGGCTTTAATTCCAGCCCGGCGTTACTAGTCAAAAAGTCTTCGCTTTCTAGATTTTTTGGGACGGATAATCACAATCACTGGCTGTACATCATCATCTATTTCCCCTACTTCCTTTAGAGCATAAATTGTTTGTGCTACTTTTTTCCAAAGTTGACCCTCACCTTGTACAAAATCGCGGATATAATCCTTTTTCTGTCTGCCGAATTCAAGAATAATAGTGTTGGCTTTTTTCCCTCTACTTTCTTGATTGTTAATTTCTTGATCATTATCTGGGTTCAGGTCGGATTGAATGGATTCTACGTCGATTAACTCTAGGATTTCCCACTCATTAATTCCTAGCCCGTTAGCAAGAATTATGCCACCGCCACCTTGTTGAATAGAGATGTATTTACCGTGACAACCCTTGATTGCTACCTTGTTGTCTCCCAATTCAATCAAGTCCAGCATTTCCCATTCTTGAATGTCATCAACCCAGGTAAAGTTACCATCTGGATTTATGCTGAGGTATTGTTCTTGGAGGGGAGCTTTTAAGGCAAATTTACCATTTTCCAAGGTAATCAACCTGAAGGACTCCCAGTCGCTAATTTGAGAACTATTCGCTAAAAGTGAACTACCGCCACCATTTTCTGCTACTAAATATTGTCCGTTAGGAACCTGAAAGGCTACCAGTTGGAATGTATAGCTTGAAGGTGGTGTTGGTTCTTCATCATCAGTGAGTTCTTCATCATCAGTGAGTTCTTCATCATCAGTGAGTTCTTCATCATCAGTCGATTCTTCATCATCAGTGAGTTCTTCATCATCAGTCGATTCTTCATCATCAGTGAGTTCTTCATCATCAGTGAGTTCTTCATCATCAGTCGATTCTTCATCATCAGTCAGTTCTTCATCATCAGTCGATTCTTCATCATCAGTGAGTTCTTCATCATCAGTCGATTCTTCATCATCAGTGAGTTCTTCATCATCAGTCAGTTCTTCATCATCAGTCAGTTCTTCATCATCAGTGAGTTCTTCATCATCAGTGAGTTCTTCATCATCAGTCAGTTCTTCATCATCAGTCGCTTCTATTTCAGGATGTTGCTGACTTCCGCTCTTAAATAGCAACCGCAAATAATCAATCCAATGGAAACCATCACCTCCATCGGTGGTTATTGTCAATGTATGTTCACCCTGTTCAAGCGCACCTAAAGGGATTTGGTTTTGTTTGAGTATCCCTTCACCGGCTCCTACAATATTGGTCAGGTTATTTCCATCCAGAGATAGAGTATCTGTTTCTGAGCCAAAAAAATCATAGCCGAGTATCAGTTCGCCTTCATCATAATTACGCTCTAGCATGAAGCGAATATTTAGCTTATCGGTTGCAGCAAGCGATTTCCCATTGAGCTTAGGTTTCTTCTTTAACCCTGGTTTTAGTAACAAGAAGGGCATCTTAGAGTTATTTACCGAGTCTTCCTCTGATCCGATGACATAGTTAACCTCCTTTTTCCATCCACCTAGTTGTGAAGATTCCTTGCCAATTTGACCAGGGTAGCCGATTTGCCAGAGTATTTGTGTTTCATCGTCTTCAGGAATTACTGATGGAATGACTTGAGTTGTTTGCTCTTGTGAAGTAAATGATACTAAATTTCCCTTGACTGTTAATGAATAAATGCGATTAGTTGAATTAGAAAATGCTGTCGGGGCAGCGCCTGATGCTGTATACAAAACTGTCCCACTTAAGTTGCCCAAAGACGAAGGACTCTTAGCATCTAGAAAGAAACTCACAGAACCTGCTTGTGGATGGTATAAACCAACAAAATCACCGTTGTTAACTTTAAGCGGTGTAGAAAGTGAAAAACGGTTTAATCCCACAACAGGGGTTTGAAGCTCACTTTTCCCCACAACTGACCAAACATTTGCCTCTTTTCTGTAAATAATTAGTTGCACAGGTAAGGTCTTTTCTGAACAAATTGCCCACTCAGTTAATTCGCCATTGCCATTGATAGCATTGTTAGTATCTACTAAGTAGAAATTAGTAGCTGAATCCGCAATCCCATATTTAGTGAGACTATTACCACCTGTAATTAAATTGATCTCTATTCCATCAGATATTGCTGATTCAATTGGTAGTTCTTCTTGCTGCCAAATCGCGCCCTTAATTATACCGTTATTGCCGTTACCAGTTTTATCATCACCATCTCCATTTAAAGGATAATAACCCACTAATCCTGCTTCATCTCCCGTGAGACGAGAATTCAAATTTTGCTTAATTTCTTCTGGAGTGCGGGCAATATTCCAAATCCGAAATTCCGTCAAGGAGCCTTTCCAATAGTGACCACCATTGACGTAAGAAGCAATAACTAATTTTTGAATTCCACTTAATTTTTTTGTATTTCCCTCACCTTGATGCCAGATTTCTCCATTGCGATAAATGTACATTTTTCCTGTGGTAGCATCTTTGACAAATGCCCAATGCGTCCACACATTATATTCTTCTAATTTAACTTCTTTGTCTATGCGATCATATCCATTCTCGTTACCAGCATCCCAAAAAATTCGGGAATTTGCCACGTGCTGCCAAGGAAAATGGACATTTAAAACGCGAGTATTTTGGGAATTATGAGCCTCAATTACACTGGTTTGTTGGCTAAGGCTATTTTCTCCTTTTGCCCAAAATTCGACAGTGATTGCTTTATCAATTGTGGGAAAACCTTTAGTCAGGGTAAGATTATCATCTATGCCGTCAAACATTAGCACGGATTGAATATTTTTGGCTACAGGTTGGGAAACCTTTGCAGGTTCTAATTTGAAAGGGAGTTCCTCTTGCTGCCAAATCGCGCCATTAATTGTACCGTTATTGCCGTTACCTTTCTGGTCAGTCACTAGATTTCCAGAACCTTCATTTAAGGGCAAATAAGCAACTAAACCCTCCTCCTTTCCAGTCAGACGCTGATTCATTTTTGCTTGAATTTCTGCCCCTGTCAGGGCTTTATTCCACACACTAACTTCTGCAATTTGACCAGGATAAAAATATTGTGGTTTTGCTTCGGTATAACCAGCACCAATTCTCAGCGGGCATCGGTTATTCAATGTGTAACCCACATTTTTGCTACCAACTTCTGTGCCATTGATATAAAGTTTTAGTTGCTTACCATCAAAGGTACTTGCTACATGAGTCCAAACATTGAGAACGACAGGAATATCATTATTATTCACAACTTCCCAAGCACTGCCGTTACCTACCCAAGTTTGCCATTTATTATTATCTCCTGCATAGATAATATAACCTTTAAAGTGATCACGGCTGGTAATCACAGAACGAAAGCTTCCTTGTCCTCCGGCAACTTTTACCCAACCAGAAACAGTAAATAAATCGGGATTAAGGGACTGGTTATAAGGAATTTCTACATAATCATCCTTACCATCAAACATTAACACGGATTGCAGATTTTTACATATTTCACTATTGTTTGTATTGGCTTGAATTGGCGGTTCTTCTTGCTTCCAAGTAGCGCCATTAATTATGCCGTTATTAGCATTGCTAGTTTGATCATTAACATCGCTATTCAGAGGATAATAACCTACTAATCCTGACTCTTGACCCGTCAAACGGAAGTTCATATTTTGCTTAATTTCTTCTGGAGTGCGGGCAGCATTCCAAATCCGAAATTCTGTCAAACAACCTTTCCAATAGTGACCTCCATTGACGTAAGAAGCAATCACAAATTTTTGAATTCCGCTTAATTTTTTGGTATTTCCATCGCCTTGATGCCAGATTTCTCCATTGCGATAAACGTACATTTTTCCGGTGGCAGCATCTTTAACAAAAGCCCAATGTGTCCAAACATTGTATTCTTCTAGTTTCACTCCTTTGTCGATACGATCATACCCATTCTCGTTACCAGCATCCCAAAAAATGCGTGAATCTGCCACATGCTGCCAAGGAAAATGAACATTTAAAACGCGAGCATTTTGCGAATTGTGAGCCTCAATTACACTAGTTTGTTGGCTAAGGCTATTTTCTCCTTTTGCCCAAAATTCGATAGTAATTGCTTTATCAATTGCGGGAAATCCTTTAGTCAGGGTAAGATTATCATCTATGCCGTCAAAAAATAAGACAGAATTGTTTATTGTGATTGAATTCACAATTTCACTGACTGGTTTTAGCTTTGTGAATTTCCAGAATTGACCACTATAATTTCCCGTAGCAGCCAGGATAGGTTTATTATTGTTTGTACCATCGTTGATGATATCTAGAGATTTTTGTTCTCCTTGCCATTGAGTGGTTAATCGGTAATAACCATTTTCCAATGGAGTCAGTTTCCAGAATTGACCACTATAATTTCCCGTAGCAGCTAGGATAGGTTTATTATTGTTTGTACTATCGTTAATGATATCTAGAGATTTTTGTTCTCCTTGCCATTGAGTGGTTAATCGGTAATAACCATTTTCCAATGGAGTAAGTTTCCAGAATTGACCACTATAATTTCCCGTAGTAGCTAGGATAGGTTCATTATTATTTGTACCATCGTTGATGATATCTAGAGATTTTTGTTCTCCTTGCCATTGAGTGGTTAATCGGTAGTAATAGTTTGGCTCTATTATGGGCTGATCACCAGATATTACCGCTTGCATTGGTAGTTCTGCTTGCTGCCAAATAGCCCCATTAATAGTACCGTTGTTGCCTTTACCCGTCTTGTCGGCAACTGTGGTCTTAGAACCATCATTTAAAGGCCAGTAACCCACTAAACCAGATTCATTCCCTACCAGACGGCTGCTCATCTGCTTTTGAATTTCTTCTTGGCTGCGGGCAATATTCCACACCCTTACTTCTGCGATTTGACCTTCAAAGTAACCATCATTTGACCAGTTACTCTTCGCTATATAGTTCAGCGTCCGGTTGACGTTATCTGGAAGATGGAATGGTTTACTTTGGATTAATTGACCATTTTGATAAAGTTTAGCTACCCCTGATTTATCAATGGTTATTACTAAGTGCATCCACTTACCCATTTCCAACGCGTTGGGGACTTCAATGATGTCTTTTCCCGCACTGGAATATAGATGGAATGCCAGGGTGTTAGATGTTCCCAGATGACCCAAAACAATGCAGTTTTTTTCTGCTCCATTGCCGAAATCAATAATTCTTGACCAACTTTGTTGAAAGCTGGTGTACCGCGCCCAAGCTTCGACGGTGAATCCCTGAGAATAATCCGTGTTTGCTGCGGGTAAGGCTACATAATCGTCTTTACCATCAAATGATAGTACGCATTGTAGTTTATTTGTCTTTTCGCTACCCGCAAAAGTAGCAATCAGCCCTTGTCCGTTTGTATGGGTAAGAACAACCTGATTAGCTGGAGAAGCTGGTTCTAAATCAACAATGCAGTTACCATTATTTAGATAAATCGCTTTCACTCCCGCAAAAATTGGATGGGTATTATTAATGGTTTGATTCCCACTAATACCGTTATATTCGCCCACAAGTTTGAAACCAAAGGCAGCGAGAAAGGTATTCCAACGGTCGGCTTCCTGTTGAGGTCCACCCACACCTGTTCCTGCACCGAGATAAACGTTACCCCCGGCTTTGACATAATCAATTAACACCTGATTATCAGCCAAGTCTCCACAGAGAAAGATGCCATCAAAGGTTAACAAGGTCGGCAAATCAATTTTAATATTGTTACCAACAGTCCAAGTGTAACCTGCTTTAGTCATTGTCTGTGCTAATACGGATTCGGTTAAGCCAAAGTTAGTGGAGTAGGCATGAAATTTGCCTGTAATACGCCCCCCAGTAAACCATTTAGCAATGTTGATGACAAAATTTGTCGTGTCTGGTGCTTGTTTAAATCCATTATTACTTAAAGTCCATTCGTCAGAGTTAACAACAATCTTGCCAAATTGAATATTGTTTGTGTTCGATAGGTCTAAGGAATTACTCATATTGCTGCTATTGGTACGTTTTAATTAGACAATATCAATACTGTAGCCAATTTACGAGGGTGAGATGATGACGCTTTAACCATTAACTTCCGTTGATTTGAGGCTTGGCAAAAACAATCAGTTCTAAAAATTCCTTTAAGGTTTCCCGCCAGGATTTTTTAATGTATTAAAGGCAGGGTAATCGTTTTAGATTCCAAACTACCTTTTGTTAAAACGCTCATATGTGCTTATTTTGCCAGGGTTGCCAAAAATTATCAAGGCTCTTATTTTGGCTACAGTATTGAATATAGTTCCAAAAAACATAGACAAATATCTCATGCCTTTTGTTTGCCGGGAATAACCCCGACGGGCCGAACTACAACGCCCCCTATCCCTAGACTAAACGCTGTCGGGACTACTTTACGTAAAATACTTTTTTCCGGGTTCTCGTTTTTCAGTTCTGATTTGACTAGCTACTCTTGAGAATGTTTTATTTTGTCTGATTTATAGGATTTCCTGTCACACAGGAGCTATGGTTAGGTTAATTCCAACTCTCCGCAGTCTCAGATCAGGACTTTCACCACTTCCCAGGGATCTACGCTTCTTGAACCCAAGAGTAATATATCACATTCACATCTTGCATCACATATCTAGGCAAAAATGATATTTTTGTGCCACAGATGTTAATATTTGACTATATCTGACTATATTTTTCTTGTTTAAATCTAATACAACGCAATTATAATTTATGGCATGAAACTTTAATTTCAACTTTTTTTAATCAGCAAACCTACCGTCATCATGTTATTATTTACTTGGAGCGTAAAGTTAACTTTGTCAAAAAAAACGAACGACCATGGGTAATACAGATAGTCTTAAACGGGTTGTAGTCCTACGTAGTGAGGATTCGTTTGGTGGCGAGCCGGACACCATTTACGGTGAGAGTCAAGGGAAAAGAAAGAAAAAGAAAAGAAAGAAGCAATCAAAACTTCTGAGTCCTACGGAGAAGATGGTCTTTGCTATGGCCAAACGTCTAGACAAAGCCACTACAGATTACCGAGATCGCCACTCAGCATCGAATAAGAAGAAGAAAAATGGCTGGATTCGTGATTATCCCAAGAATTTGAGCAAAGCCTTGTCCAAGGCTGGAGGTATGAAACTATTTTAGTTTTGTCCTTAAGCAGTATTTCCAACACAGATGGTAAATCAACTGCTCTTAAGCAGACTATTGGCAGCACAGAGGATGTTTTAAAAGATTCTTTAGCTTTCATAGCCAGGAAAGCAACGTATGTGAGTATACTAATAAAACATTGGGAGTTTGATACAACTGCCAAGGTAACTTTTAAAACATCCTCATCCAAGGAATAAGTCAGGAAAATTGATTTTTAGTGCTGTTGAGTAAAAAAACCTCAAATTCTACATTGTCAATCAATAAAAACCCTCAGTAAAAACTAGGATAGTTATATCCGATATTTCGACTGAGGAATTGTTTAGTTATTTATCTAAGAATACAAAGAAAACACCGAGGTCAATCATGGTAGTGCCAGGAAATACCGCTGAAAGCAATCGGATTCAAGAAGCAAATACTATTATTCTTGAATTCAGCAGCGCGAAAAAGGATGATATCCGCGATCTTCGAGCAGGTGAGGGTAAGCTCTTCAAAAGAATACAAAACGCAATTGACGAGCTGCAGGAAACAGGGGAATTAGGGGATTGTGTGCAGCCAGTGATTGTCATTGTTCAGCAAAAGAAATCTGACAAGGGAATATTAGACTAGGGGTGATTTGGGTAATTTAAAACTATAACTACAAAACCAAGACCTTAGCCAATTTGCGAGGGTGGTTTAGTGTTTTTCCAAATTATTAACTCCCTTTTATTTCCGGTTTGGACTATAGGTAATTTTGATAGTCCAAACGGTAATTTTTCTGTTGAGCTATAAAAATCTGCAACCCTTGATTTAGCAATTCTTTTGTTTTTTTTTCAGCAACCCCTAATTAGGGATTGCTGTATTTTTCATGCACGATATTTTTAAGTAAAAAAAGTTTCTGTGAGAAAATTAAGCAAAGTGTAGTATAAATAGAGGCGCAGAAATTCATTAGTCCATAGGTCAAGAGGTCAAATTAATAACGTGAAAATATTATTAGTCTGTACAGAAAAGTTACCTGTACCTTTTATTCGAGGTGGGGCTATTCAGACTTACATCAATGAGATATTGCCTTATTTGAGTCGAGAACATAAAATCACAGTTTTCTCGGTGACTGACCCAGATCTACCTGAACATGAAGTTCGAGATGGAATACGCTACAAACGGGCTGGAGGAGATACTGAAGCGTACTATCAGGCGGTAGCCAATTTTGTGGCTGGGGAGATATTTGATTGGATTATTATTTACAATCGTCCTAAATATCTTCCCATGGTCGCAGCAGCGTCTCCTCATAGTCGTTTTCTGCTTAGTATGCACAACGAAATGTTCGGAGATGGCAAGATTGATCCTGAGTTAGCTCGGCATTGCTTACAGCTAGTTGAGAGGGTGGTTACGGTTAGTGAGTTTATTGCTCATGGAATTGCTGATCTCTTTCCTGAATATCGGCACAAGTTACAACCAGTTTATGCCGGGGTAAACCTACAACGATTCCAACCAAGATGGTCTTCAGATGCTGCTGAACGACGAGCAGATATGCTAGACGCACATGGATTGAAGGACAGAAAAGTGGTGGTAAGTGTGGGGCGGCTGTCCAAGAAAAAAGGACCTCATATTTTGCTATCTGCTTTCCCTGAAGTAATTAAGCAACATCCGTCAGCAGTACTTTTCCTAGTTGGCAGTAAATGGTACGGAAAAAATGAAGAAGACACCTACGTTCGTCAGCTCAAGGAGCAGGCAAAAAGCTTGGGTGATTGTGTGCGTTTCAGCGGTTTCATCTCACCAGTTAATATTCCAGATTACTTCCTTCTAGGGGATATATTTGTTTGTGCCTCTCAATGGCAGGAGCCTTTAGCTAGAGTCCACTATGAGGCAATGGCAACCGGGCTATCAATTATTACCACTGCCAGGGGTGGTAATGCTGAGGTAATTATTCCAGACGGAAATGGTCTCCTCATCAACGATTACGAAAATCCTCATGCTTTTGCTACTCAAATCAACTACCTTCTATCTAGACCAGATTTGACTGAAGAAATGGGTCGAAAAGGGCGTTATCTGAGTGAGACTTATTATAGCTGGTATCGGGTTGCTTCAGATATTTTGAAGATTTTGGCAACCGACTACAAGAGCAATAGGATTTTATTAGATGAGTTAGTTCAAACATACACTGATCTCTGAACTTCAATAGTTTGAGAGCATTCAGGTGATATACTTTCGCTCAAACCATTGATTTTCTGTCCGAATGCTTCGCCTCTACAAGGTAAAAACTCTATTGTATAAACATTTCATGGATTGCCAATAAGCTGTTACGCATTTATTTTTTTTACTCAAAAGCCTTACACAATAACTCTAGGCTACAAAATATTAAATTTAATTGCGCCTCAGCTTATTATATTTGTCAATTCAAATTTAGAATCGCTCATAATCTATTTTACGGAATTATTCGAGTCTGGTACGATTAATATTTGCAGGTGAGTAATGGTGCTTTTTTTATCATCTTCTGCCAAAATGGGAACTCTTTAACTACTTTCGGATCACTACCGTTATAAAATGCTTTTTCCTTAATATTCCTTTTGCTCTAAAATATCTGAACAAGTTGATAAGGTTTGGAAAATCATTGTCATTGCTATAAAGATCAAAATCCATTCCATGTATAGTATTGGCGGGATCTGTATGACAATTTCATCCAACAGCTGATTATGAATAAGTTTAATGATGGCAAAATGATGCTGAAAAAGGAAAGCATAGGCTAAGACAAATCCACCAATCAGTGTTGCATAGGATAACATACGTAAAACGAATGCGAGGGAAATAGCAAATTTGTTAATACTACCGTCATAAGGTATAGTTTGTTGCCGTATTTTGGGAAGAATCAAAGTATTATATTCATCCACAGTTTCCAAAAACACGTTTATGGATGCCATAATACTCTTAGAATTAAGATTCTGAGCTAAAGCACGACGCGCTGCCTGTTTGCTATATTTGTTAATAAGATCTATAGAATTCATATTTGGCGTGAGGTACTGAAGCGAACCATCCAATGTCAGGAGAGATCTGGTTACCTTCAAAAATGACCAGTTGCTTGGTACTTGATATTTAGCAGTTATCTTGCTAAGTTCAGCACTAGCTCCACCTATGGATTTTTCCTTAAATGATAACCCATCGAGCCGGGATTTAGCCGCCCAATTTCCAACTGCACTTGCCATTTCCGAGCGTAGTCTAGGTACATCGACTTTAGGAATACCTACAGCAAAGCGAATCAGATAGTCGGCTGCTTTCGGAAAATCCTCTTTTCCCATGGCCGCAGTGTAGTTTGAGTAATTAGTCTTCAAATCTTTGTCTAGGGAGCCAACGCTTCCTAAGTCAATCAAAACAAACTTGCTATCACGCAACAAAAATATGTTACCAGGATGTAGATCTGCATGATATAAATTATCTTCATATATTTGTCGAAATAAGGACAAAGATAATTTTTCTCCCACCTTTTCGCGGTCTACATTATTTTCTTCATCCCATTTCTTAACTTTGGCAGGATCGTTATTTAAAACCTTGATGTAGTCAGACATCAATACACCAGGAATATACTCCATCACCAAAACCCGACGTTTGGAATATTTTCTATATACTGAGGGAGTGTAAACACCATGTTTTTTGAGAGTCTTTTTCATCCGACGCATATTGGATGCCTCATAGCGGTAATCTAGCTCCTCATTAAAAATTCTCTCCACTTCTAATATGGCTTCATCCAAACGCAGATAAGTGCCAATATTGAACGCTCTCAACAAATTAGTGAAAAGTTTAATGACTTCTAAATCCCTCTGGAAAGCCGACTCTAAACCGGGACGTTGAACTTTGACCACCACGGTGGTTTTGTTTTTAGACAAAACTGCTCTGTGAATTTGAGCAATTGAGGCAGCTGCTATCGGTTCCTCATCAAAAGCTGCAAAGATTTTATCCATGGGAACACCCAATTCCGACTCAATAGTTGAGCGTACTATCTCCATTGGAAATCCAATAGCCCCATATTGCAAGCGTAGTAATTGATTACATACTTCTTCAGGAAACAGGTCTGTTCGTAATGCTAGTAACTGGCCTGTTTTAACCCATAGACCACCTAACTCTTCAAATATTTCTCGCAACCCGTTGGCCGTTTTTTGCATATCCGGCTTTTTGATAAATCGGCGGAATGATACGCCTAAAAAATAAACTATAAATCGCCATATCACATAAGCAATTGAAAAACGACGATTATTAAGTTCCTCAACTATTTCTACTTTTTTTCGCTGCTTTTTTTCAACAAGTGGCGTGGGAATATCTTTTTCCTTGAGCATTTGTTACAGTCTCCTAAACACTGGACTTGAGAGGATGTTTGAAAAGTCAGAAAGTATCTAAAAAAGCTCTCTCAGTATTAAGCTGTGAATAGATAATAAACAGCACCTAGAGAGTGATACAAGTAAAGCATACCCCAGCAAGCTGACGAGCACCCAATATGAATTTCTCGTATCGGCTCAATATCGGCTCAATACGTAGGGCTTGCTGAAAAAGTGGGGAAAGTCAACCTCAGGATTCTTTAGTTATTCAATCAAGATGTCAAGATAAGTTTTTTTTGTTTATAATGAAATAAAATATAAGCTTGGATAATCTTAAAGGATTCTCCCTGATCTGCTCTACTGTTTCTCTATCACTTGTTCCTATCTTTTCTTTGATAATTAATGCTCTTAATGCCATCCGAAATGGTTTAGCTGGTGCGCCTATTTCTGAGGAAAACATTGCTGCATATTCCGCTTCAAATTCTGACCAAGGTATCATTTTCTCGATGATTACCCAACGATTATCCGACGCTAGTTTGCACTCCTTGGATATTTCAAAGCTTTTCAGTTTCGTTTTTTGTTTTTTCTCTTTTCTATACATTTTGATGCTTTCGGATGCAAGGGTTTTTACCTATTTTAACTCTTTTTCTTGCACCTTTTTCACCTTCTATCCCCTGAATCTCTTAATTTATCGGGGTTTTTGCCTTATTCAGCAAGCCCTATTTAGTAGAAAAATATGCTATTGGTATTAGTTTAGGACTTCAACTATTAGCACCTAAACCTTTGGCTGGAAAACCCGTGAGTATATTGGCGGCTGTTTTAGTACAACCACCAAGGGAATTTATTCGCTGGCTTTTAAGACAATAAAAATTTATCAGTGGGCGGGAGGAGAATCGAACTCCTATACCTTTCGGTGCCGCATTTTGAGTGCGGTGCGTCTACCAATTCCGCCACCCGCCCTTGTGGATGGCACTTCATTAGTATAACCTATTTTTTTGATTTTGCAACCAGGATTATTGATTTATTTACAAATTTTTTTTTAGCACTGTCTAACCAAGCTAGAATCAATATCTTCTAAACTAGCACAACCGCCCAGAGCCATTGCTGTGGTTAGTTCCTCTTTGAGAAGGGAGATAACGTCAACTACTCCAGCTTGTCCAGATACCGCTAAACCCCATAGGACAGGACGACCTATAAGCACCGCTTTTGCTCCTAATGCTAAGGCTTTGAGGATATCTGTACCCCGACGAATACCACCATCTAACAAGACTTCTACTCTACCGTCAACTGCTGCTACTATTTCTGTTAAAGCATCTAAAGAAGCGATCGCCCCATCTAATTGTCTACCACCATGATTAGAAACCACAATCCCCTGTGCGCCAGATTCTACAGCCCGCAGCGCATCATCACCCCGCAAAATCCCTTTCAATACCAATGGTAACGGACTCAGAGATTGTAACCATTCTAAATCTTTCCAAGTCAGTGCAGGATTTATTTGTTGAGCAAAATAGGTTAATAACCCAGACTCACCCTGTCCCTGGGGAATATCTAACCCTGATATATTGGTTAAATTAGCAGGATGCAAACCAGGGGGTAAGGTAAACTCATTGCGTTGATCTCGCTCTCTTTTTCCCAACACTGGCGCATCCACAGTTAAACATAGTGCTTTGTAACCTGCTGCATAAGCTCTTTCTACTAATGCACGAGTTAAACCCCGATCTTTGTGAATGTAAAGCTGAAACCATTGGAAACCATTGGAAACCGTTGCTACTTCTTCTAAACTCTTAGTAGCTAATGTACTCAGCACCATGCCTACACCTACTGAATCTGCTGCTGAAGCTGTAGCAATTTCACCATTTGGATGGGCGAGACACTGAAAAGCCATTGGTGCAATGAGCAGAGGTAACTGCAACGATGTACCTAAAACTTTAGTTGTCAGGTTGATATCACTAACATCAACTAGCATTTTAGGACGGAGTTTAACTCGTGTAAAAGCAGCCCGATTATCCTGTAATGTGATTTCATCCCACGCACCACTACTGTAATAATCAAAAGCCATTTTTGGTAGATGGGCTTTTGCTAACTGTTCATATTCAAATAAGTTAATGGGTGATTTCATCGCTTCCACAGTTCCCGGTTCATTAATTTCCCTGCAAAGGAGCATTTAAAGCTTTTTCAATGCGATCGCGGGTTTCTAGTAAATGCGCTTTGGTATATTCATTATCTGACTTCACCCGTTTGAGTTGTTGGTCTAATTGTTTGAGTTTATACCATGCTAAAGTGCGAGCATCTTCTGGAACATCTACTTTTCGTAATACCATCGCTGTTAAAAAGTTCACATATTGTCGTTGTAAACCCCGACGCAAACTAGAAATTTCTAATTTACCTTGTGGTTGTAAAACTTCTGTCCAAATTCCGGTTTGTAAAGTAGTAAATAATTCAGGCATAGTCAGTGCTTTTCCGGGTTCGCTTTTGAGTTCAATATCCTTCATCCGCGAAAGGCGATCGCTGGAGAGTAAATCGCTCAAAACCGCACTCTGCACAAACAACACCAAATCATGAACAGGGAAATCTAAACGCCCCGTTACAGGTGTACTACCCCAATGTCGCCAGCGGGAAGGTGCTAATTTATTCAGTAGTTCTGGTGAAAATTTCAGTGCATCTTCAGCAAATACATACTCTTGTAATGTCGTTAATGCCTGTCTTTGTTGTTCCACCGGAACTGCTACAAATGGTAATCTTCCTTTGTTTTCACTGGGATTAACACGGTAAAAAGACTGACCACCAACGTATTTAATAGTATAACTTAATTGCTGCAAATAATTACCAAAAATGGTGCTAAATTGTTCAGTTAAATCGCTGTAATTTTCACCAGATATGGAATAACCATTATTTAAACGTTCCCACATCACACGGGAATTATCCAACTGCCAGCGAGAATAAACTAGCACATTACGGCTATTATCCCAAGGTGCAGATGTCGGATCAATCTCAGAAGTATCCTCATCAGGAGAATAACTCAACTCTGGTTGTTCTGATTGTTTAGCTATTGCTGCTAAAAAAGGTTTTTCTGCGATCGCACTTTTTGCCCCAAAATGAGTATAACCATACTGTATTGCCCACATATCATAACTTCCCAACTGACTAGGAAAATAATCTCCCTGGACTGTACCACGAGGGGCTATATTGGGAGGAACATAATCCATGACTGAAGCTGTCAAACCTTTAGTACGACTGATTTCTAGATTATTCATCTCCTCTGGTTGTAAGAGGTTACTACCGCGAAAATTATGCCGTAACCCTAAAGTATGACCAACTTCATGAGCAATAATTAAACGTAAATATTGATGAATATAATCTTTGATTTTCTCTTTGCTAGGAGTAGTATTTGCTAATAGTGACATTGCCAAAGAACCAAAAGCAAATTGATTAGCAGATTCTATACCATAGCATAAATCATACTCTCCTGCTAATTTAGATAAATTGCCGATTAATCCCTTCTGATTTTTATCACCTTTACTACAAAGGGGACGATTTTGCATCAATGCAGATAGGGAAGTTGGAGTTTGTGTTTGCTGGGGTAAAATAATTTGCCGATACTCATTTTTTAAAGCTCTGACAAAACTAGCATCTACCAGAATATCTGCATCCAAAATTTCCCCATTCAAAGGATTAACACGGGATGGACCAAGAGCAAAATAACCATCTACAGTATTAATCCAGCGAATGGTATTATATCTAATATCTGCCGCATCCCATGTAGCATTATCTGGCATTTGTTTAACTTCAATCGCATCCTTGAATCCCGCCTTCAAAAAAGCTTGATTCCACATTAATACCCCTTCTTTAATAGCATCACGATATTCCCAAGGTACAGCGTTATCAATCCAGAAAACAATTGGCTTTTTCGGTGGAGAAATTGCAGCGGTAGGATCTTGTTTTTCCAAATTCCAGCGATTAATGTAACGGACAAAAGCATCATTGCGATCATTTATTGATAAATCTTGATATGCAGTAATAAAATATCCCACTCGATCATCTGCCAAGCGCGGTTGATAATTATTATTAGGTAGTTGAGAAATACTGTAATGAAGCTTGAGAGTAAAGCCACGACTGTCAGCCAGTACACCAAAATTTGGGTTATTACCACTACTGTTAGAATAATTGAAAATTGATTCAATTTCTATATTGTTGGGGAAAACTTTGGCATTACCAAAATATGATTGTTCTAAATTAGCAGCTAATTCTAAACTTGCAGATAATCCCGCCAAATCTGCCAGCAGTAAATCACCTAAATCAATGAGTATTGTTTTGCGTTGTGGATGAATACTTTTAATACTAAGATTGTAGAGAACAGAATCACTAAAAGAGCGAGCAAGGGAGCGAGATTGGGGATCACCTTCACGAGTCCGAAAATTCACATTACGAACCACAAATTGTAAGTTATTATCTATGCGTTGGAAATAAAATAGAAAATCTTGCAATGGTAAACCACTATAAATTCCTCGTTCACCAATACCAGATTCTAAAGTTGCTGTCGCTAAGAAGTTTTTCTGGAGTTGTTCTGGTTGAATTTCTAAATAGATTTTATTAGTTTCTTTGTGGCGATAAAGAGTAAATATCCCTTCTAGTTTTTGACTATCTTTGACAACTTCATCAAATGCTTCCAAATCATCTGTTTTAGCTGGTTTAGTGCTTGAACTAGGTTTTTTTGTGGGCTTATTTTGAGTTTGAGCAATTTCCAAAAATGGTTGCTGTCTGGCTTTTTTTGGATCTGGAACAACCCACATAAAAGCTTGTTTTTGTACCTGTTTATTTTGATTAATTACCCATACTTGCGATGATGGTAAAGTTCCTGGAGGTGAAGTTTCCAGATTTTCCTTTGCTTTTGTCTCTAATGACTCAGCGTTAGCAGTTCCCATCCCTAAAAACAAACTATGTAACAAAACGATATAAAAAGTTAATTTTTTCATTCTACATCCCCAATAACTATTTAACCCAAGCAGCATGAGTTTAACCGAGATAGGACAGTCATCAGTTATCGTTGTTTATTGTTAACTGTTAACTTGCTCTTGCTTCTTATTTCCAGCCTGATTGACAATTTCTATAGTATAAATTTAAGAAACTTAAAACCTGATTTACCTATACAAAAATCAATAAATATCTGCCTACTCAAATTGTGTAGCTATACAAGCCAAATTTGCAACCTCCAACCAAAATTAATTCAATTACAATGAATTAAGGTGAAGTTGCTAATTTTACAGTTTAATCTCTGAGTTTGGACTTAGCTCCGTTCTAGAAATTGTTGCTATCAAGATTCTCTTAACACATATCCCACACCGCGTACCGTTTGAATTAGACGCTTTTGTCCTTCTTCTTCAATTTTCAGCCGCAAGTAGCGAATGTATACTTCAATCACATTGGACTCACCCATAAAATCATAACCCCAGACATTTTCTAAGATTTGTTCACGGGTTAATACTTCGCGGGGATGTTCCATAAAGAACTTCAATAGTTCAAATTCCTTCATTGTTAAGTCAATAGTTCTACTATTATAGATAGCGCGACGGATACCGATATCTAGCACCAAATCCCCAAAGCGCAACTGTTCGTTAGTATCAACATCAGGTTTGAGATATAGACGAATCAATTTCAGAAAATCTTCTGAACGATAAGGTTTGAGAATATAATCATCAGCACCGGCTTCTAGACAAGCAACACGATCATCAACTGTATCTCTGGCCATTAAAATCAATACTGGGGAACAATAGCCGATGGTGCGGAGATTTCTGCACAAAGACAGTCCAGATTCTCCAGTCAGCATCCGGTCTACTACAATTAAAGCAGGTTGGCGATGGCTTGGATTGCTGGAGGCATCGCGCCATTGTTGCAAACCACTGGCCGCATCATGTGCCACAATGGGATCATAGCCGGCTTCTTGCAAATCAAAAGCCAATTGATTGGCTAAGGTATCATCGGGTTCAATCACCAGAACACAGGAACTCTGAGCAGTTATCATATCAGTTGGTAATTGGTAGTTGGTAATTAGTAATTGGTAAAAACCTTACAGCAGATTGCAGATCAATGAGGTAGAGAATCTAAATTGAAACCTATACACAAAGACAGTTTTACTCCTGACTCCTGACTCCTGACTCCTGACTCCTGACTCCTGCTATATGTCCTCAAAGATTACCGATTACGTTGTTGCATAAATCTCACGAAATACCACCAGTTACAAATTGGTAACAATGATGTTTTAACACGTTCTGGTATAAAACATCGACTGTCCCAAGATGCAATTTCATTACTGATTTTCAATACAATTGGCTAACCACCAATTCTGGAAGAAAACCAGTTTTGACTACCGCTGACCACTGACCACTGACAATTATGGCAATTCTACAGAATTGGGTTTAGCAATATGTGGCAGTCCCCAACCTAATTTTTCTCGTAAAACGCGGAAAAACTCTGGAGATTGTAAGCGAATAAACCTAGCCTTGTATGGCGATCGCTCTAAATATACCCGATCTTCTGGCAAAATATAACACCCACCATTTCCATCTACCACCATCACCAACCGAGGGATGTTAACTGGATAGATATTAACAGGTTCGCTATCGGGAAACACCAAAGCCCTAGAAGCCAGAGAATGGGGACAAATTGGTACTAGCTGCAACACAGGTACACCAGGCGTAATTACTGGTCCACCGGCGCTTAATGAATAAGCAGTTGAACCCGTGGGAGTAGAAACAATGACACCATCCGCCGCAATATCCACGGCTGCATGATGACCAATTTCAATCTCAAAATGGCACATCGAAGTTAAGGGTTCTCGATGCAGCACCATTTCATTTAAACACAGAGCTTCCCATAATACCGCATCTCCCCGCAGCACTTTGACATTAAGCATGGCTCGTTCTTCGATTTCATACTGACCTGCCATTACCTGTTCTATGGCTTGGGGAAGTTGGTTTAGATAAGCTTCCGTCAAAAATCCCATGTGACCAGTATTCACAGTTAACAATGGTATGCCACAGGGGGCAACTTGACGGGACGCTGCTAAAACAGTACCGTCTCCCCCTAATACCACTGCAAACTCCATGTCTGAGCCAAAACCAGGGGGTGTAAGAGCTTCTACTGGGGTGTGGCATACAGGACTATCAGGATTTGAGTAGCCCAGTATACCACCGATACTTGCTGTCACACATACATCCCAACCAGCAGCGGTTAGCTGGTCTTTCAGTTCGGTAGCGACTCGACCCGCTACCGGTTTAACGTCGTTGTAGATAATGCCTGCTTTCGGCACATTCAGATATCCAAAGTTTAGGCGATGCTTGATCTTTAGTAATGGTTACATATTTTTGACTGATCTAGTCATTCATCTGGAATTTTATTGACTATTAACTTTTGAAGATTGTTTAAAAGGGGTTTTTTTATCTTTTTTCTTTTTGGTCTTATTTTTTTCGTAGTCTAACTCCTTCAGCTTTTTCATAATTCTGCTGAAATACTCTTGCAAGTAAGTTTCTACAGTAGCTGTTTGTTGTTTATCTAAGCCAAAAACTGTATATACTTCGTCCATTGGCGCATTTAAGGCTTTACCACTGGCTAATACTTCTGAAAAAGCCAATCTATCAGCTACATTCCATCCCCACTGGAAAAACCGCAGTAAGCTTTGAACACCACGCAGTAAGCCAATTGGCATCCGTGTTACTCTGGCATCTTTTCCTGATAAACGTTCACAAATATTTATTATTTCCTCTGCACTCCAAGCACGAGTACCAACCACGGGGAAAGTTTGTTTTTCGGTTTCTGGTACACTCAAAGCGCGAAGCGCAAATTTAGCAATATCTTGAGTATCCATATAAGCAACCGGGGAAGAAGCACCCGTTACCCACACTGGCTGATTTTCCAAAATGGGTATGCCATATTGACCAATTAAACCTTGCATAAACCCAGCTAAACGTAAAATTGTATAGTTTAAACCGGACTCAGCTAAAAATAATTCTGTACATCGCTTAATTTCCATCAGCGGTACATTGGGATATTTATCAGCATCGAGAATGGAAAAGAAGACAAAACGCTCTACACCAGCAGCTTTAGCAGCTTGAATTAAGGCTACTTTGCCATCCCAGTCTACCTGTTTAATAGTTAATGAATCTGTAGCGCGAGATGTGGAAGCATCTATCACTTGAGTTACACCTGCTAACGCTGCTTCCAGGGTTTGGGGATAACACAAGTCTCCTCTCACCAGTTCTGCACCCCATTCTTTGAGAAATGCCGCTTTTTTAGGACTTCTAACCAGACAGCGTACTTTGTACCCCTCATCGATAGCACGACGAGCCACTTGTCTTCCTAAGGTGCCAGTGGCACCGACGATTAATAATGTCATGAGGGTCTTTATAAATTTTAATGTTTTATGATAAAAATCTTAACAGAATTAGTTATAGAAATAAAACTTTACATATTTTTAATGGGAATGGGGACTGGGGACTGGGGACTGGGGACTGGGGACTGGGAAATTAATATTTCTCCCTCTGCTCCCCTGCACCCCTGCTCCCCTGCTTATTCTTCTGCGCCTTGAATTTTCAGCAATAATGCGCCCAAAGCCCAGCCTACGAAGATTAAGCCGAAAGACAACATAGCTGCATTTAAGATTTCGCCGCCCATTTTCTGTGATTCTCCTTTGTGAAGTGAATGGTTTGTGGATGTTTCCCGTTTATGAGACTGCTTAACTTAACTTGATCTCTCAAATCTCATTTTTGCTAGTCTGGTAATTCAGGTAAATCAGGTCTTCAACTGTCTTGAGGATTAGACCTGTCTCAATAATTCTAAAATAGTTTAGCAGCTAATTGAAATTGGGATCGGGTAAGCAGCGATGTGGCTTAATTAACAGTTTTCCTTATTCTCTATTCCCTGACTCATGACAAATACTAATCAACGTCCACGTTTAGCACTGACACTGGGAGATCCCGCAGGAATTGGACTAGAAGTAATTTTAAAGGCTTTGGCAGATTCGGAAGTTAGCCAAAACAGTGATCTTGTCGTAGTGGGTAGTCGGGATTTACTCACTCGGAATTATAAAAATCTAACATACAATACTGAAAATTTGTCCGCTTTGGCAAATCCAGATGAGTTGACGGTGATTGATGTACCAAACTCAGGTGACATTATTACCGGGTTGGGTAATGCTGTTAGTGGTGCGGCGAGTTTTGCTTATATGGAATCTGCCATAGCCCAAACTTTAGCGGGTGAGTTTGATGGTATTGTTACAGCACCTATAGCTAAATCAGCTTGGAAAGCGGCTGGTTATGAATATCCTGGACAAACCGAACTTTTAGCCGAAAAAGCTGGTGTAGAGCGTTTTGGAATGTTATTTGTAGCGCGATCGCCTTTTACCGGTTGGACTCTCCGCGCTTTACTTGCTACCACACATATTCCTTTATGTCAAGTATCCCAAGTCTTAACACCGCAATTATTAACAAAGAAACTGGATTTATTAGAAGAGTGTTTACAAAGAGATTTTGGGATTAAAAATGGGAGAATTGCGATCGCAGGTTTAAATCCCCACAGTGGAGAAATGGGACAATTAGGAACAGAAGAAATAGATTGGTTAATCCCTTGGTTGAAAGCAGAACAACAAAAAAGACCGCATTTACAATTAGAAGGACCCATACCACCAGATACAATGTGGGTGAAACCTGGTCAAGCTTGGTTTGGTAATTCTGCGGTGAAAAATCCTGCTGATGCTTACTTAGCACTTTATCATGATCAGGGTTTAATTCCTGTGAAGTTGATGGCTTTTGATCGGGCTGTAAATACTACCATTGGTTTACCATTTGTGAGAACTTCCCCGGATCATGGAACTGCATTTGATATTGCAGGTAAGGGTATTGCTGATGAAACCAGTATGAAAGCAGCGATACAGTTAGCAGTGGAGTTGGTGAAGCAGAGGTATAGAATTTAGGTTAGTGGAGATGTCTACAAATGAGTTTTTGAGTGGGAAGATTATCAGAGTAGAGATGATGCCTAAAAGTACAAGTTATCATGCAAAATTAATTCAAGACTTAAAAGATCCACTGGAAGCAGCTACTTATATTGAAGTTGTTATAGAAGAAGGCGATCCTAAAATGCTAAATAAGGCACTTAAAAATGTAATTGAAGCTCAAGGTGGAATTGATCAACTTTCAAAACCTGTACAGCAATGTTATGAAAACCTAGCCCAGAAATTATCTGAGCAAGGAGAAATTGAATTTTATTGTTTAACTACATTATCAGATGCTTTGGGATTACAGTTAGCAGTAACCGTTAAGTCTGCTTGATTTTTTATTACTAATTCCCCATTACCCATTACCAATGCTTAATTTAACAATCACAGGAAAATGATCAGAAGGCCAAACAGCTTCCCACTGTTGACGGTCAATAATTACTTGTTCTATTTGCAAACGGCGATCGCAATATATCGTATCTATCGCATCCCCAGCTTCACCTGTAAACTCGTGAAAAGTTTTTTGTTCCTCTAAAGGAAAAGTTGCTAAAGCATCTTGTATTTTGTGATTATCAGCTAATATGATTCGTTCTAAAGTTCTCGGATTAGCGTTAAAATCTCCTGTTAACAGTAGGTAATCTTCAGCAGGAAATTCCATTAAACGTAAACTCACCAAACCTGCACCTAACTCTCTAGCTTTAGCACTTTCATGGTCTAAATGAGTATTGACAATAGTTAAGGAAATACTAGGATTACCAACTACAAAATTAGCCCAAGTTGCCATCCGGGGTAAACGAGTTTCCCAAGTAATGCTACCAGGAATTTCTGGAGTATCGCTAAGGTAAAAATCTTTGGTTTGTTGAAGTTTTAGACGTTGGAAATTGTAAAAAACTGCACAATGTTCACCTTGTCCTGTACCCGTGCGATCGCCCCCAACAAATTTATATTCTGGTATAAGTGCTTGTAAATCCCTTAATTGATGGGGTTTACCTTCCTGCGTACCCAGTAAGTCTGGTTGATAGTGTTGAATGAGAGATGCGATCGCACCTACACGCTTTTCCCACTGATGCACCCCCGGATCTGGTTTGTCGTAACGGAGGTTAAAACTCATGACGGTGATTTTCATTAACTTCTTTAATTTAATCAATCTTGAGAAAAATATATATAGTGACTATATATTTTATAGTTCTGCAATAACTTAATGAGCAAGACTTAAACAAAAATCCCAAATTGGTATGAGGCTTGAGTAGATACAAATTCCCTGACCGACTTTAGCTTTAATAATTCCAACTCACACGAACTAAGCGATCAAGCCTCAGTCAAATTCTTTGGTAAATTCAGACGTACAACCCAGTTGTTAAATGAGAACCTGATTAATGTTTTTATGAGTCGTTTTTGCTATCGACAGCTTAAACTTTGCTACCTTCGGGTGCTTCAAACTTGTAACCATAGCCGCGCACTGTTTTAATAAACTCTGGTGTACTAGAATCAGCTTCCATTTTTTTACGCAGCTGACCAATATGCACATCTACCACTCGTCCGTCTCCTACATAGTCACAACCCCAAATTTTTTGAATTAGTTGGGGACGACTCCAAGCTTGACCAGGATGGCTGGCTAAAAAATGTAAAATATTAAACTCTAAAGCAGTTAAAGCCAAAGGTTTATCATTCAGTGTCACCTCTCTACCTTCTGGGTTAATTGCTAATTGTTTAAAGATAAGACGTTGTGATTGAGTAGGGTGAATGTAACGGATACGCCTTAAAAGGGCTTCTACTCTGACTTCGACTTCTGCTAGGCTAAATGGTTTAGTCATGAAATCATCTGCACCTGCGGCCAGAACTTTAATTTTATCAGCTTCATCATTCCGGCTAGTGAGTATCAAAACTAAAACATTGGTACGACTTTGCATTTCTTGACAAAGTTTATAGCCATTAGCATCTGGCAAATTCCAATCCAGAATTACCAAAGCCGGATTGAATTGCTCAAATAATGCCATAGCACTCTTACCATCTGAGGCCGATTCTATTTGGTATTTTCGACTTAGAAACCGATAGACGAGATTTCTCACACTGAAATCGTCATCTACAATCATGATTTTGGGAATATTCGTGGGAAGCTTATCCATAGTCCAATGCAGTCTAGATGATTGATTTGGCGATTTTCTGTGGCGACAAGTTGTTTGAGACGTTGTTTTTGAGGAGTATCTGTATATTGCCTCCTGGTTAAATCAGTAGGAACAATGCCGTAGTCTTGGTATACACTTAATTTTCCTTGAAGTTTAAGCAAACTTCATAATAGTCTTTCTAAAATGTATCGGTAATGTATGATTTTGGTATTTTTTGGAAAAATATTGGTATAAAATGTAAGTTACTGCTGAGAGATAGGCAAGGATTCAGAGTTAAAACCTTATGAGTCTCAATTTTTACCATGAATTTTATAACATCTCGAATCTGTTGATAACTGATTTGATAATTATTCTGACTCCTGACTCCTAAATTCTTTCCAATTGAATAGGACAGAAGTTAGATTTTATTAAAATTTATTCACGCTAATTTTTATATTTTCATACTCAAGCAAGACCAATTAACTTAATTTTTTTGTTAATTTTAGTTTATTGTTTGTTGATTTAAAAAAATAGCGTAAAAACCCATGAATAATAATATGATGGGTGGTATTATTCCAACCCAACCACCCATAGAAGCAGAGTCTGATGTTCATGTAGTTAAATCTCGTTTGGAATGGGGCGAACCAGCATTTACAATTTTAGATGTGCGCGATCGCTCAACCTACAACGAAGGTCATATTATGGGAGCAATGCCTATGCCCATAGATGAACTAACAGACCGTGCAGTTACATCTTTAGATCAAAGCCGTGATATTTACGTTTACGGTACAAATGAGGGACAAACTGCTCAAGCTGCCCAAAAATTGCGTTCGGCTGGATTTGATCACGTATCTGAACTTAAAGGTGGTCTGGGTGCATGGAAAGCCATTGGTGGACCAACAGAAGGCATTATTGAATCAAGAACTCCCGCCGGTGCAGATGACTACAATGTTGTCTCTCGGATGCAAAATCATTTAGAAAATCAGCAGAAGTGACAGGTGAGATGGGGATAAATTAAGTCAAAAGTCAAAAGTCAAAAGTCAAAATTAAGGAAATTCTGCCTGTTCCCTGTTCCCTGTTCCCTGTTCCCTGTTCCCTGTTCCCTTCTTTCCCAATTACCAAATTAGTGTTCAAATAAATCTTTGAATTGTAATAAATCCAAAGAAACTAATGTTGGTAGAACTTGAAAACATTCTTGAGCTAGTTGCCAACGTCCTTCTCTTTGCAACATTTGAGTGAGTTTTTTTTGTACACTTAGTAAGTAGCGGACATCATTAGCAGCATAACTTAATTGATCTGCGGATAAATGAACCGCGTTCCCCCAATCAGAACTTTGAGAGCTTTTATCTAGTTCTACTTGTTCTAATTCTTGTACCACATCTTTTAAACCGTGACGGTTTGTGTAGGTACGAGCTAACTTACTGGCAATTTTGGTACAAAAAACAGGCTGAACCTGAATATTGAGATTGTAACGTAAGGTAGCAATATCAAATCGAGCAAAGTGAAAGACTTTGATAACCTTGGTTGCTTCCAAGAGTTGTTTTAAGTTGGGAGCTTCTGTTTGTCCCTGAGCGATGCGGATAGCTGTGACTTTTCCCGCTGGGTTGCACAACTGAACAAGACATAAGCGATCGCGCTGTGGTAATAATCCCATTGTTTCAGTGTCCACAGCGATCGCATCAGATTGTAAATACTCTGAGAGAGTAGCTGCATCTAAATCGCGATCGCTCACCTGAAAATCATGTAATGTCATCAATCGTTTCCAAATAAATTATAGTGTCTATCAGTTCAATCACTGTATCAGACACTAAATTATTATTGTGCAAATTGTGCAAAAAATCAGTAATAAATTCTATCTGGTGTTGATAAATATTTGTGTGAGATAAACTTCACCTTTAGCATTAGTTGCCACTCCCACCCCTGTCAGCTTATATTTTCCTTGAATATTCTTCAAATGTCCAGGACTGTTGAGCCAACCTATCACAGCCTGTTTTGCCGGCTCACTATATCCGACGTTAAAAGCCACATTTTCGGAAGCATTGTCATATTTAAGGGGGATAGCTTTCACTCGTTGTTCAAAGCCATGATGACTAAATTTAACTGTACCATTAGCCATGTTTTGACTGTGAATCCTTGCTTGCTCAGTTATACTTGTATTTAAGGTTAACTTTGATAATCCTTGAGCAGCCCGATATTGATTAATTTGCTCAAAAACTAATTTTTCTAAAGTAGCATTTTCAGAACCAAGATTCGACATAGCTGCCTGACTAGAAGTATTCAATGACTGGGTGTGAGCAATTTTTTTAGTAAAATTATTACCGGGAACCGGAGCAGTCATGAATCCACTAGCAAGGACAAGCGTACTTAAAGCCATGCCGAAAGCAGTTTGTCGGAACATAGAGAATTAGGTAGTGTATGGATTTTTCAGACATATACTCTATCTTCTGATGATCAGAATAAGTACCAGGATACTGTTAACTATTCGTGAACTGAAGAATTACAGCAGGAGTCAGGAGTCAGGAGTCAGTAGGGGTTTATCAATGCTAAACCCGTACAGAAGTTTCATCATCAACTGATGATCAAATAAATATAGATACCAAAAGACTTTTGAAACTGTCACCTGTCACTTGCTATAGCTATAATTCAGACCTCTGAGTTCACTTTCCTGAAAATGGCATTTTCTCTTCCTGAAAATCTACCAATTTGATAACTAAAAAAATGCAGTATCCAGTATATGCCTATGGTAGATGCCTCACCTCATTAAATGTTATTGTCACTACATTATTAATCAAAAAAATCTCAAAAAAATAGTATCCACTGACAGATGTCATGGATACTAAAATTATTAAACAGCTATTCTATTGCTCAAATAAACCTATCTTGAGCGCAGGAAAATTTGTGTAAAATAAATTTGTCCTTTGCTGTTACTCGCTACACCAATCCCAGTGAGGTTATAATTACCTTTGATGTTGGTAAGATGTCCTGAACTCTTGAGCCAGCCTTGAACAGCGGTAGTAGCAGGATCTCTAGATCCTTGGTTATAAGCCACATTTTCTGCAACCCCACTGTAGGGAATACCAATTGCTGTAACTCGCGCTTGAAATCCATCATGACTAAAGGCAACTTTACCACTAGCCATGTTTTGACTGTGAATTCTAGCTTGATTATCAATACTAGAATTACGAGTTAGTGCGGGTAAGTTTTGGGAAGCACGGTACTGGTTAATTTGATTGAAAACTGAGGCTTCTATGGCCGCAGTATTAACCGTATTTTGTGCCACTTTGTAGCTTTCATTTGGTACAAAAGAGTAACTAGGAGCAGAACTAGCTAACGTACCACTGACTAAAACTAACAAACCTGCACCAATAGCTGAAAGAGCATTTTTCAACATGATTGATGATCAACTCTGAATTAAAAACTTAGCTGCTGTTTGCACATCTTTGTCACCTCTACCAGAACAGTTAATCACAATGCGGGGACTGCCTGATAGTTGAGGACACAAAGTTTCTAGATAGGCGATCGCATGAGATGTTTCCAATGCGGGTATAATTCCCTCTAACCTTGATAGGCGTTGAAATGCCTCTAAAGCCTCAGCATCTGTCACACTGTAATATTCAGCCCGGCCAATATCTTTCATATAGCTGTGTTCTGGACCAACACCAGGATAATCCAAACCTGCACTAATCGAGTGTGGCTCAATTACCTGTCCGTCATCATCTTGTAGAAGATAACTCATGGCTCCATGCAAAACACCAACCTGTCCTTTTGTAAGAGTGGCCGCGTGTTTACCAGTATTCACACCTTCACCAGCAGCTTCCACACCAATTAACCGCACAGATGGTTCTTTGACAAACTCGTGAAATAATCCCATTGCATTGGAACCACCACCCACACAAGCTATGAGAATATCAGGTAAACCGCCCCATTTTTCCATTGCTTGAGCGCGAGTTTCTTCACCGATAATAGCATGAAAATCCCGTACCATCATCGGGTAAGGATGGGGACCAGCTACAGAACCCAGGATGTAATGGGTAGTTTCTACATTCGTTACCCAGTCGCGGATGGCTTCAGAAGTGGCATCTTTGAGAGTTCCCGTACCCGCAGACACAGGACGAACTTCCGCCCCCATCAGCCGCATTCTAAAGACGTTTAAAGCTTGGCGTTCCATATCGTGAACACCCATGTAAATAATACATTCCAAACCGAAACGAGCGCAAACTGTCGCAGTTGCTACCCCATGTTGTCCTGCACCTGTTTCAGCAATGATGCGCTGTTTACCCATGCGTTTGGCCATTAATACTTGACCAAGAGCATTATTAATTTTATGAGCGCCTGTATGATTTAAATCTTCACGTTTTAAGTAAATTTGCGCCCCAGTGCCATCAGGACGGGCATAATGGGCTGTAAGCCGTTCGGCAAAGTATAAAGGTGTGGCACGTCCTACGTAATCTTTTAGTAAACCTTGTAATTCTGCCTGAAAACTAGGATCATGGCGATATTGCTGATACGCTGTTTCTAGTTCAGCTAATGCTGGCATTAAAGTTTCAGGAACGTATTTACCACCAAAGCGGCCAAAACGTCCTAGTGTATCAGGTACTGAAGCGGTTGGTGAGAAGTTGGGGGAAAGGGGTGTAGTAGTCACGGATTAAGTTAAATTAGAGAACAAAGTTAATTTTAATTCTAGAACTTCTAAGGATGCTGATCAAAATCCTCTCGTTCCCAGTCTCCGACTGGGAATGCCATCTAGCAGGTTCTACCTCCAGGTATATATAGAGGCAAGCAGAGCATAGGAACGAGAGAATTACCAATTACCAATTACCAATTACCAATTACCAATTACCCTATCTTAGTAACTCTTCTACTTGATGCTGACTCCACAATTTCTGATATAATCCCGGTTGTTCCACAAGTTCTGAATGTTTTCCCATTTGGACAATTTTACCCCTTTCCATGACCATAATTCTATCAGCAGTAGCGGCAGCAGAAAGTTGATGGGTGATGAAAATCACGGTTTTCTTTTGAGTACCGCTGGAAAGATTTTTTAAGATGTCTGTAGCTGTTTGATTATCGACACTGGAAAGGGCATCATCTAAAATTAAAACTGGAGCATCAATTAACATTGCTCTAGCTAAAGCTGTACGTTGTCGCTGACCACCGGAAAGGGTAATTCCTCTTTCACCAACGATTGTTTCATATTGCTGGGGAAAATTGTTGATTTCAGCTTCTATTTGAGCAAGACGAGCAACTGTTTCCACGCTTTCTTGTTCGCGGATGGGGTCGCCATAACGGATATTATTTTTAATGGTGGTGCTGAATAAAAAACTATCTTGAGGTACATAAGCGATCGCACCTCTTAAATCATTTAAAGTTATTTTGGTAATATCCAACCCATCTAAAAATAATTGTCCAGCTTCAATATCCAACAACCGGGGTAAAGCATTAGCTAAAGTTGATTTTCCGCAGCCAATAGCGCCGACAATTGCCACAACTTCCCCAGGAGAAATAGTAAAGTTAATATTATCTAAAGCTGGGATATTAGCATCAGGATAAGTGTAACTGAGATTTTTAGCTGTTACTTCCCCTTTAATTGCATTTTCTGGGAGAGAGATAGCATCTGGTGGATCTTGGATTTTCGGTGTTACACTCAAAATTGATTCTAGGCGGTCAATACTGACTTCACCTCTTTGGTAAGTAGTAATTGTAAATCCTAGTAAAGCCGTGGGGAAAACTAAACGCTCTACATAAATTAATAAAGCCAGAAAATCACCCACAGCTAAAGAACCAGAAGATATCCGCATAGTTCCCAACCAAATAATAATTAGGGAACTGATATTAGCTAAACCACCAATAAGGGGAAATAAAGTATTTCGGGTTCGTGCTAATGAAAGATTAGCTGTTAATAAATCCTGATTTTTCTTTTGAAAAGCTCGACGCTCATTTTCTTCTTGAGCGTAAATTTTAATCAAAGAAATACCGCTAATATCTTCTTGAATTAACTCACTCATCTCCGATAATTGTTCCTGTAAAAAGGCTTGTTGTGTTCGCAAGCGATCGCTAAACAAATGCACCAACAGAAACATAAACGGATAAACTGCCAGAGAAGCTAAAGTCAAATCTACACTAATTGATAGCATCACTGGCAGCGTCAGAGTATAAGCAAAAAAAGTATTTGCTAAACTCAATACCGCAAAACCTAACAACCGTCTGATATTTTCTACATCACTGGTAGCGCGACTAATTAAATCACCAGGAGTATTACTGGCAAAATAAGCCGGTTCCAATTTCAGTAAATGCTGAAAAATCCGCTGTTTTAGTTCAAATTCAACCTGACGACCCACACCAAAAATCCAGATGCGGGAAGCCATACGCATCAGTAACATTGCGGAACTGAGCGCAATAATGATAATTACATAACGTAGTACCTGATCCAAACTAAAAGTTGTTGAAAGTGTATCTACCCCAGAGCGAATAAGCAAAGGAATATAAACGCCTAGCCCATTGACAGACAATAAAGCAACAATGCCTAAAGCCGTCTCCCGCCAATGGGGACGTAGGTAACTACCGAGTTTAGCAAGCCGTCGAGATTGTGCCATTCCAGCAATTTTACAACTTTCTCATCCTAACTGGCAAAAGGCATAGGGCAAAAGGCAAGAGGTTAATTTCTTCTAACTCCTGACTCCTGAAAGGGCGAACGGCCGTTCGCCCCTACGACTCCTGATCATGAGCGCCCACGCAAGAAAACATAAATCTGGTTAAGATAACTTTCCCAAACTTGGGTTGTTAGTTGCAGGGTTTCCGCATTAGGTACAAAGTCTTCTACACGCAACCCTCTTGTACTGATAGCTTGAGGATTTTGTAGTAGATAGGATGGGACTCTCATATCTCCCACAGGTAGGATGCCATTTCCTATGACATCAGAGATGTTATTTGAGGTAGTGTTTGCAGGACCAAAAGCTACCAATGTCGGAGAAGGCGCTATAGCTGCAACGGGTGATCTGACTAAAAAGTAAGCAATAGCTGGTGTACTGGACAATAACAAAATTGTCAGCGCCCAAGCTAGTAAGTTTCCTCCCGGTTTCTCTATCCCACCTCCTTTGATTTTTTGAGCAGCAAGCATCAACATTAAAGCGGATGCTCCCAAAGGCTTGAGAGGAAAAGATATAAACCGCCACAGGGAAGCCACCGCTGGTTCAGAAGGATTCAGAAATGCCAAAGCTAAAACAACAAGTACAAGCCCTAATACAAATCGTCCCACAAAGCTTACTGTTGGGTAGAATCTTTGGAACAAAGAATAGGCAATAACGCCAATTAACAGCCACAGTAAGACCCGGCTTAGTAATTGAAACATAGATTAACTCTCTAATTTTCTCGTGCGGCTGGTCTAGAGGATAAGGTATAGCAACAGTCAAGGCGGTTAGGACTTCAGTATGGTAATGAAACTCTGGCTAAAACAGGGTTTTACTCCTGACTCCTGTACGGGTGAACGGCCGTTCGTCCCTCCTGACTCCTGACTCCTGCTATAAATGGGTTTATTTTATCGTCAAACTGCAATTTCTCAGTGACTTAAAAATAACTCAAAGCTCACGCACACAGACTACCGTCGTAGTGATTTTAGTGCAATTTTTTGACCCTGAGTGTATTATTTGGAATTTTTCAAAAGACTAACCTAACACCAGTGGACTAAATTAATTGAGTAGTCGTCGTTAACTCGTTAAAAGGAAAAACTATGTCGTCGCAAAAGCCCACGATTTTGGTAACAGGGGGAGCAGGTTATATTGGTTCTCATGCAGTGCTGGCTCTAGTCCAAGCTGGTTATCAGGTGAAAATCCTTGATAATCTGGTCTATGGGCATCGGGATCTGGTAGAACAGGTTTTGCAGGTAGAATTGATTGCAGGTGATATAGAAGATCGCCCTCTGTTGGATCATCTATTTCAAACTCACAACATAGAAGCTGTTATGCACTTTTCTGCCTATGCCTATGTGGGTGAATCTGTTACCAATCCTGCTAAATACTACCGCAATAACGTTGTTGCAACTTTGACGTTATTGGAAGCGATGCTGTCAGCGTCTATTAAAAAATTTGTCTTTTCTTCTACCTGTGCTACTTACGGAGTGCCACAATTTATCCCCATCACCGAAGATCATCCCCAACATCCTATTAACCCCTATGGCGCTACTAAGTTGATGGTAGAAAGGATTCTCTTGGATTTTGATGTAGCCTATGGGTTAAAATCTGTGTGTTTCCGCTATTTTAATGCTGCTGGTGCTGATCCTCGTGGCTTATTAGGAGAGGATCACGATCCAGAAACTCATTTAATACCTTTGGTATTGCAAACAGCTTTAGGTAAACGGGAATCAATTTCAGTATTTGGTACTGATTATCCTACCCCTGATGGTACTTGTATTCGTGATTATATTCACGTTTCTGATTTAGCAGATGCCCATATTTTAGGGTTGGAATATCTACTTCAAGGTGGTGAAAGTGAAGTTTTCAATTTAGGTAATGGTAATGGCTTTTCTGTTAAAGAAGTCATTAGTGCCGCCCAGGAAATAACAGGAATAAATATACCTATACAAGAGTGCGATCGCCGTCCCGGTGATCCTCCTTCTCTTATTGGTAGCAGTGAAAAAGCTAGAAAAATATTAAATTGGCAACCTCAATATCCTGGTATTCAAGATATTGTCACTCACGCTTGGAACTGGCATCAAAAACGACATAAGTAGGGACTGGGAACTGGGGACTCTTAAGAAAGCAGGGGAGGCAGGGGAGGCAGGGGAAGCAGGGGAGGAATATTAACTTTTACCTTTTGCTTTTTGCTTTCTGTTCCCTATTACCTTATTTATGAATTACGAATTACCCCTCATAGTTTGCACTAAGAAAACTACAATGCCTATAGATAACAGGAAAATTGCCACGATAATTATAGGCTGTGCTAACGCTTTTGCCGCAGTTTGTTGTTGATTTATCTCAGTTACATTTTCTCCTGCTTGTGTTGCTGCTACTGCTTTACCTGCGGCCACGGTGACTTGAAACTTTAATTCAAAAGGTCGAAAACTCGCATCTGTTGCTGGTTTACCACTCAGTTGCAGTTCATAAACCCCTGGTTTGGGAAAAGTAATTTCTGCCCCTGGTATGCCTTGATACCGTTCAGCATCAACAGGTTTTAAGGGAGGTTCAAGCAGTGCGGGTTCTCCTGGTGTATGAGGTTCGGCATAAATAGCCAATTGACAATTACACTCTTTTAAGGGTAAAACTTTACCACCTTTACGAGTCAAAGCAAACCAAGTTTGGGCAGCTTCACCAGCACGGGGATTATCATTGGGTTCAATGTGAATAGTACCACCAATATCACCTGATATTTTGACCGTATGGGCAGAAGCAACAGGAAGAGATGTAAATGATAGAAATAATAAAAGTGGTAATAATTTGTAATTCATAATTGAAGGCAGGAGGCAGGAGGCAGAAGTTTTTAATTTTTAATTTATTTGTTATCTGTCTTCTTTGGGGGAATATAATACTTTTCAATATTTAAAATTGACCACAAAAAGCGCGATCGCAATAATAAAACACCAAGGGTAATTATTACTAATAACAAAGTTGCTAATCTATTACCCCAAGTCAATCTTAAAGCACCCAAGTAATGAGAACCAATCAATACTACATGAATAACAGTCAATAGCAAAGCGGGAACGCTCAAAAGATGAATTTGTCGCCAAAGCTTACCTAAAGACTTTTGCAGAAAATCGAAACTTGTACAAGCCGCAGGAATCATCAACACCAAAGCCACAACTCCTGCACCCATTCCCCATTGAAATTCTAGCGGTAAGAACCAAAAAGCGGCAAAATTCCATTCTAGAGAGTGTTCTATATTATGAATGGTATGTACCACGGACAGGACAAAAGCCCCTACTCCGAAAGCCCGACGGTAGCGCATGGGTGATGACCACAAACCACTGAGAGGACGAGCAACTAACGCCAAAATTAAGCAGATCAGGGCAGCGTGTCCACTGTAGTCTACCATTGTGTCACCAGTTCGCAATAGAGTAATTGCGCCAATGATCAGTGTCACCCAACCACCCAAGCGAAATAACTGACTACGGCGATCTTTACTCATTAAGGAAATAGAAACACCTACTCCCAACATCGTCGGTAGAGTTCCCAAGCCAAAGGCTAACATAGTAATTGCACCATGCCACAAATTACCTGTAGCTGCGGCTTTAATTTGAGCAGCGTATAAAAAACCGCAAGGCATTAAACCCCAAGTCATGCCCAAAAGTGCTGGTGTCCACCATTTTGTATGTAAGGATAGTTTCACCATGCCCGCACTTAGTCGGTTATGTAAACTACCTTTTAAGAGAGGATGTAGTAAGGGAATATGCGGTAATAAGTCTGGCTTAACTTGTCCTAAACCAAACCAAATTAACATGATACCAGTAATTATAGCTATCCAGCGGCGTAAATCACTACCAATTCCCGCTAATTGTCCACCTTCAACTAATACCGAACCGAGAGCGCCAATACCTGCACCGACTAGAGCATAGCTCAACATCCGCCCTAAGTTTAGCAGAGTATGAAATTTTAATTGCTGTTGCCAACCCTGAGTTTGTTCTTGATGGGAAAGGGAAAACGCCACTGCTAGAGGTCCACACATCCCAAAACAATGTCCAAAACTCCCCAGAAAACCCAGGATGGTGATCAGCAATAAATCTAGCATAAGTAAAGTTCTGAGTCCTGAGTTATGAGTTCTGAGGCAGAAGTCAGAACTTTTCTAGATGGCAAATTTACGCTAAATTAGCGATTTTGTCAAAAGACAACCTGTAAAACGTGGTGTTTGCGTTATCTTGAAGTCGGAAAGACAAGGTTATTGAACATGAAAAAATGGCTGTGGCTATTATTGATCATGCTGAGTGCAATAGCGGTGATGGGTATTAGTGGTTTTTTACAGCAACCTGAGATTTTACCCATCGTTGACAATACTCCCATAGAACAACCCCAACTACAACCAGAAGCGGAAAATAAGAATCTTGATATTCAGAATACTGCTACTCCAACAGTATCTGCTGATCAACTTTTAGCACATATTCAAAAGTTGAATTTTCAGCGATATACAGCAAAAGAAAGATATCTAACCCGTAGATATATCACAAATCAATTACAAAAATACGGATGGAAACCCCAAATCGAAAAATTCCCTACAGGTGTAAATATTTTTACTCAAAAACCAGGAACAGACAAAACTGCTGGGGCTATTCTCATTGCTGCCCATTATGATACTGTTGATTCATCTCCTGGTGCTGATGATAATGCCTCTGGTGTAGCTGTGGTCTTAGAAATTGCTAGACTTTTCGCTAATTATCCCACACCTAAAACATTGCAGTTAGCTTTTTTTGACAAAGAAGAAGCAGGACTTTTAGGAAGTCAAGCTTTTGTGAAACAAGCAAAACGTTTACAAAATATCCGGGGTGTGATTGTGATGGATATGGTCGGTTATGCTTGTTATACCGCTGGCTGTCAGCAATATCCATCAGGACTTCCTGTAACTCCTCCCAGTGACAAAGGTGATTTTTTAGCTGTGGTTGGTGATATAGAACATTTACCTTTATTGAATGCTTTTAGCAACACTAATCAAAATTTACCCGCAGTTTTGACATTACCCATACCGTTTAAAGGTTTGTTAACACCTGACACTTTAAGAAGTGATCATGCTCCCTTTTGGTATCAAGGAGTGGGTGCTGTTTTGGTGACAGATACAGCTAATTTGCGTAGTCCTAATTATCATCAACCCAGTGATTTACCAAAAAATATTGAACGTTCATTTTTCACAGGTGCAGCGCAAATTATTGTCAATTCTACTACTAGAATATTAGAGCAATCGGGCTTTTTCACAACTCCACCAGCCACTTAATTGACCTTGAGTTTAGGAAAAGTTAAAGTCCAGTTTTGGGGATTATTTAGTTGGAAATATAAACCTTGGAATATCATTTTCACAGCAATGCGACTTCTAATATGGTGCTTAATTAAAGATGTTCCTGGTTCGGCAAACACATCGTCATAATTTTGCTTGTGTCCAAAGGGATGGGAACAGTATTTGCGATCGCCTGGAACTGATAACATGAAAAATCTGCTTTCTTTATATTCATCAGGAACTTGAAAAATCCCATATACATGATGTTCACCCAGCCAAGGTTTAACAACAACCTGAGTTGCTTGCACTTGGAAGTTTTGTTTTTTCAATCTTAGTAAAGATACCAGACTGCAATTAGAATCATTTACAGGCCACCAAATAATAATAAGTAGTAACGAAAACAGAAAAATTAAACCATAAATTATTGGACGACGCATATCAAAATCCTATCTGATGTATGAAAATGGATTCAGAACTCCAAATTCTTCAACAACTTGGTGATCCATATCCTGAGTGTTTGATGTTTAATTACAACAGATTTTCAGTAAAGTCAGTACAAAAATTAAGAACAAAGTCTTATCCCAAGAGACTTTTAACCCTGTTCCCTGAATCCTGACACTTCTTAGCTATTGTATGTTCATTTACTTATAAAGAAATCGAGTGAGCCAAAACCACCGAAATAAAGTATCGTAGCAAGACAAAGATACTTTATTGTACTTGAGGCGGTGGATGTAGGCGAACGGCTTGCCCCTTCAGGGGCAGTCATGGTACATTTTTTTCAACAGGAATGGTAATCAACCTGTATAAAAACCTAACTGCCTAACGGCAATCTGTACCTTGACAATTGAAGATATGGGGTTCTATTCCATAGTTCTAGTTCCTTGCCAGGAATAGGTAAAATCTTCATGGGGGCTAGACGACACAGAATTTAAACTCAAACCAATTTGGAATCATCCACTAGGGAAGGGCATTCCCTAAGTAACGCTTGAGGAGAGAACTACCTCTGGGTTAGAAACTGCAAGGTATCTAGTCTAAGTGGACTCGTTGAATCAAGAATCTGCGCTCCTTTAGGACGCAGAGTGTCAAAGTAGTCAAACACACTAAAACCAGCTACAATCCCCTAAGTTGAGGTGCAGTAGAAAGATGTTAAAAAAGAAAAGCTGGAAAAATATCAAGATAGTTGCAGGTGTCTCTAGTGCGATACCTGCGGTGAGCGTAGCTATCGCACTCACACAGTTTGTATTAGTAAACACTTCCGCACAAGCAGCAGATAAACTTGTTGTGCGCTATGGACCATTAGAAGAATCTGCTTCTCTTGCAGACTTAAAAAAAGCTGCGGAAACAGGAGAATTACCTGCTAGTTTAGGAACTTATACCAAAAGATTAACCGAACAACAACGCAATTTTCTAGTGCGGGGATTAAAACTTAGAGTACCTGTGAATGTTGTCACTCTTGATCGTTTACTCAATACTCAACTTGGGAACACAATTCTCAATGATATCTCCACAGCTTTGAATCGCAAAGATCAAGCGGGAGTGCAAGCAATTAGAGCCGGTTTAATTTTAGGTGCAAATTCACCTCAAGGTCTATCTATACTCAGTTTTATTAATGCCTATCCCAGCCAAAACCTAGAAATTAATGTACCACAAGCTTTGTCAGTAGCCAGAATTTTGAATATGGCTTTTTGGCGGACTCAGCAATTTATGTTGGCTATGACTCCCCGAATTGATCCTAGTAAAATACAAGCTGCTAGTTCTTTTGATCCTACACAACCAGGAAGCGCCCAAGTAGAAATATTAAATTTAAATTTAAACGACGAAAAGCGTCAACGTAAAATTCCTGTTGATGTTTATTGGTCAAATTCTGCCAACACTGAAAAGCCTGTAATTGTCTTATCTCATGGTTTTGGCTTAGTTCGCACAGATTTACGCTATTTAGCTGAACATCTGGCTTCTCATGGTTATGTAGTCGCGGCTTTAGAACATCCTGGTAGTAATTTCACAGCTAACAAAGGCGCAAATTCTTTAAAACCCCAGGAATTTCTAGACCGACCCCGTGATATTAGTTTTGTGCTTGATGAATTAGAAAAACTCAACCAAAATGCTGATAACCCATTACAAGGAAAACTGGCAACTAATAAAGTGATGGTTGCTGGTTTTTCTTTTGGTGGTACTACAGCTTTAGCATTAGCTGGTGGTGAGTTTCAACTTGGCAGTCTTAAACAAACCTGTCAGCAAAATGCGGGTAAATTGAGTTTAGTACAAGGTTTTTTATGTGTAGCGAAAGAATTACCAGAAGATAGCTACCAACTGCGAGATGAAAGAGTTAAACAGATAGTAGCTTTGAAGCCTGCTACTTCTTTATTATTTGGGGAAACTGGTTTAACAAAAGTGCAAGTACCAACTCTAATATTGACAGGTTCTTCCGATGACATCACCCCAACTTTAAGTGAACACATAACCAGTTTTGCTAAAATTCCCTCTCCTAAATGGTTAGCTGCTGCGGTTGGTGCTACACATTTGAGTGTGGTAGATCCTAGCCTCACTAATGATCAGGAAGGAAAAACAAACTCATCCATTTCTAGTCGGGAAGTAGTGGGTGAAAAAGCTGCGGATGTTCGCAAATATGTCAAAGCTGTAACTTTAGCTATGGCAGCGCAATTAACTCCAGAAGCTGATAAATATAGGGTGTTTCTGACTCCAGATTATGCTCAAATAGCCTCAACTCGACTGTTCCCATTTCGGTTACTGACTGAAATTCCCCCCGCTGCTGCAATGGGTTTGATGCCGAGGAATTAGGTACTGGGGACTGGGTATTGGGGACTGGGGACTGGGGAGAATAATTAATGACAACTGATAACTGATAAATAAATACAAAAAAGGCTTGGAAGGGAAACCAAGCCCAGACTTCACTCAGGGTAAAATATATTTTTAGCTTATAAGTTTTCCGTAATTTAAACATCCTCCTTAAGGAGTAATATTGATTGAGGTACTGAGGTTTTCCTCCGAGAATCTACTACTTAACCTTTTTAACTACATTTAAGTAGGTGAACAGAAAAATTTAAAGGTATGTGAAGAAAAGTAAAATCACCCAAAACTCTCTTCCTGTTCCCTGTTCCCTTGCCCCAAAGACAATTTTTAACGCCAACCTACTTAGACACGTTTCTTGATTTTGATGGGGCGGGGTTTCCTACAGTTACAGAATATTGCAGGTAAATGAAGTACACCCCTCCCAACTCTCCTCTTACAAAGGGGAAGATGCACGACAGCGCGGGTGGGGTATTTTTGTACTTCAGAAAGTTGAACCCCAGAGTGTTTTGTCCTCTTACGAGTTATGAATTACCTTAATTTCTTTGCATCTGCAAACCGTTGATTAATTTCATCCCAGTTAACCACATTCCACCAAGATTCCAAGTAATCAGTTCGACGGTTTTGATATTTGAGATAATAGGCGTGTTCCCATACATCATTACCAAAAATGGGATATTTTCCTGCCATTAAAGGACTATCTTGATTTGCTGTAGTTGTAATTTCTAACTTACCGTTTTTGTTGCGAACTAACCAAACCCAACCGCTACCAAAACGACCTGCACCAGCTTCATTAAACTGTTTTTTGAAATTTGCAAAACTACCAAAAGTTTTATTAATTGCGGTTGCTATTTCTCCAGTTGGTTCACCACCACCATTAGGTTTCATGATTTTCCAAAACATGGAGTGGTTAACATGACCACCACCATTATTTCGGACTATAGTTCTAATATCTGCCGGCACATTATCAAGATTTTTCAACAGTGCTTCTACAGATTTGTTTTTCAGTTTTGGGTATTTGTCTAATGCTTTATTTAGGTTGTTCACATAGGCCGCATGGTGTTTTCCGTGATGGAACTCCATTGTTCTAGCGTCAATATGCGGTTCTAGTGCGTCGTAAGCGTAGGGTAAAGGGGGTAGTTGAATAGCTGTGTTTGCAGGGGGAGAAGTTTCAGCGGAAGCATAATTATCTAAAATCAAAGCGCCCGCACTAGCACCCAGTAAAACTAAGAAATGACGACGATTGAAGCTCATAAGCCTGTTTACAGTTAGGTTTTAGTAAATTTACTCACATTTTGCACTGTTTTAGATCATAACTGCAAAAAGAGATTAGGGAATAATGATTTTTACCTCTCCACATTATCAACTTTATGCACCCAATTTGACAAAACCTGACCCTGTAATTACCGTAGGTATTAGATATAATTGGTTTATTTTCAGACAGTATGAACTTAATAACGGAAAAATTGCCTAAATTTATGACACAGAGCTTATTTAGTCAGGTGTGGATAGGAGTAACGCGAACTGTCACCCTAACTTCCCTGACAGTATTAGCCACAACCGCAATTAGCAACCAACCTAGCTATGCAAGAAGCGCAACCTTTTACTGTGGTAAAAGTAAAGGTGTACCCGTCACCTTTGCCCGGACTCAAGATGGTATAAAAAGAGCTATAATCCACTCGACTACCTGCTGTTGTTGAGGATTTATTAACCATCCCAGTTTTACTCCTGCATCCATATATTCTTGCATTTTCTGACGCAGAGTTTCTAAATTATCCGTTGCTGACCTTAATTCAATCACAAAATCTGGTGCAATGGGGGGAAATTTTCGCCTTTGTTCAGGAGTTAATGCTTCCCAACGTTCTTTTTTAATCCAAGCTGCATCAGGAGAACGGTCAGCACTATTTGGTAGTTTAAATATAGTGGAAGAACTAAAAGTGTAACCAAGTTTCTTTTGCCGATTCCAAATACCTAAATCTGTAATTAAATCTGCCTCTCTATTACCGCTTTCTCCTCCCATTGGTGGCATAATAATTAATTCTCTGGTAGATGTACGTTCAAATTGCAAATCACTGTTTTTTTGACATAGTTGATAAAACTGTTCATCGCTTAAATTAACAGTATCTAAGTTTAGTTTTAAAGGACTGATAATCATAAAAATTTTTATTCTCCTGACTAGGATATATTAATATTATGACTCAAACATGATTTTTATACAAGTTATCAATCCTGTTCATCCTTTAATCCTGTAAATCCTGATTCTGACAATTGATAGGGCGGGGTTTCCCCGCCCCTACAGTTAATCTAAATTAACCGAAATGTTTGATAATTGCGTTAGCAAATTCAGAACACTTCAAAGGTTCTACAGGTGGTTCGATCATCCGCGCTAAGTCATAAGTAACTTCACCATTGGCTATGGCTGCACTTAATCCTTTTTTAACCAAATCTGCGGCTTCTTGCCATCCCATAAATTCCAGCATCATCACACCGGAAAGTATTACAGAACCGGGGTTAATTTTATCTAAACCGGCGTGTTTTGGTGCTGTGCCATGAGTAGCTTCAAAAACCGCGCAGGAGTCGCCAATATTTGCCCCTGGACCCATGCCTAAACCGCCAACTATCGCCGCAGCAGCATCAGATAAATAATCACCGTTTAGGTTCATTGTCGCCAGAATAGAATACTCATCTGGACGGGTTTGAATTTGTTGAAAGATGCTATCGGCAATGCGATCATTGACCATGATTTTCTCTTTCCATTTGCCATTTCCATGACTTGCCCAAATATCATTAAGAACTGTTTCCACTTCCTTGACAATTTGTGCTTTTTTCTCTGGTGTTAAAGCATCAAAACCAGGGTCGATCATTCTGGCGTTTTCTTCTAAGGAAATGTTGGCGTTTTTCTCCTTATTTCCTAATATCCAAGATTCCCTTTCGGTAACGCATTCATTACGAAATTCGGTGGTTGCTAGTTCATAACCCCAATCTCTAAAAGCGCCTTCGGTGTATTTCATGATGTTACCCTTATGCACCAAAGTCACTTGTTGCTTGGCTTTGGGCAGTTGTAAAGCGTGTTTAATGGCACGTCTAACTAAACGTTGGGAACCGCTTTTACTGATGGGTTTAATTCCTATACCTGCATCCAGGGGAATTTGTTTTTTACCATGTTCTGGTGTAGCGGGAATCAGTTCATTGTTGAGGATGGAAATTAAGCGATCGCCTATTTCACTTCCCTGTTTCCATTCAATCCCCAAATAAATATCTTCCGTATTTTCCCGATACACAATTACATCCAATTTTTCAGGATTTTTGTGTGGAGATGGCGTACCAGCGTAGTAACGACAAGGACGCACACAGGCATAAAGGTCAAAAATTTGACGTAATGCCACATTCAAAGACCGGATTCCTCCACCTACAGGAGTAGTCAAAGGTCCTTTGATAGCAATGCCATATTCTTTAATAGCTGTGAGAGTATCCTGGGGTAAATACTGATAAGTGCCGTATAAATCACAAGCTTCATCACCAGCATAAACCTTAAACCAGCTAATCTTTCTTGTACTTTTGTATGCTTTAGCAACCGCAGCATCAAGCACTTTTTCTGTTGCTGGCCAAATATCTATACCTGTTCCATCACCACGAATGAAGGGAATAATAGGATTTTCAGGAACAACAGGTTCACCATTTTTGAAGGTAATTTTTTCGCCAGTTGTCGGGGGAGTAATCTTTTCGTACATAGTTAACACATTCCAAATAGAATAAATTCAAGGAGTCAGGAGTCAGGAGTCAGGAGGCAGAAGGCAGGTGACAGGTGACAGGTGACAGGTGACAGATAAAAATCTTTTCCTCCCCTGCTTCCCCTGCTTCCCCTGCTTCCCCTGCTTCCCCTACCCTTTCTTTGAGGTGCAGATCATCCCCTGCTTTACCTGGTAAATTATTGGTAGCTCAGATGTAGATTGCAGTTAAACCGGCGCTACTTTGTCCGGTCAAAAATAGTAAACTACTTTTCGCTATCTGTGCTTCATTTTGTAGAATGCCCAATAGCTGATTCGTTTGTTCACTGAAACGCTAACACGAGTAATGGCATGACAGACCCAATGATTGTATCAGGCACTGCTAATGACATCGACTCCCTGCGCCAAAAGTTAATCGCTGGGTCACAAAAAGTCCAACAACAAATCATCCCACAGTTAGCTGACTTGGGTAATGAGGGATTAGAGGTGTTGCAGGAATTTTTGTTGAAACGTCGTGACACTCCAGCAACTTGGATTGATGGTAAAGCCTACCAAGTAGTCTACAACTCTGATGCACCTACAGCTCAGGAATTTCTAGAAAATAACTTTCCTGAAGGAATTGTACCTCTAAAATCAGACTGTGGGATCAGTTACAATTCTTTGCAACAATTACTCATCCGTCAGGAGTTCCAAGCTGCTGATCTGTTGACGATCCAAACAATGTGCGAAGTAGCAGGACCACAAGCAGTACAAAGGAAATGGTTGTACTTTACTGAAGTAGAAAATTTCCCAACTCCAGATTTACAAACTATTAACCATCTTTGGATAGTTCACTCGGAAGGTAAATTTGGTTTTTCTGTACAACGAGAAATTTGGTTGGGGGTGGGTAAGAACTGGGAAGGTTTATGGCCGAAAATTGGCTGGAAGGACGGTAATAAATGGACTCGCTACCCCAACGAGTTTACCTGGGATTTAAGCGCCCCTAGAGGTCATCTACCCCTTTCTAACCAACTACGTGGGGTGCGAGTTATGGCTTCTCTATTATCTCATCCTGCGTGGAGTTAGGTGACAGGTGACAGGTGACAGGTGACAGGTGACAGTTTACCAATCACCAATCACCAATTACCAATCACCAATTACCAATTACCAATCACTAATATGGCTAAAATCCTTTTAGATAAGATTAAACGTACATTTAACAATGTCACCGCTATTGAGGATATCACCTTTGAGATTCCTGATGGTGAGTTTTGGGTGTTGGTCGGTCCTTCGGGGTGCGGAAAGTCTACGATTCTGCGGACTATTGCTGGTTTGGAAACAGCGACATCTGGTAATTTGTTTATAGGCGATCGCTTGGTTAATGATGTCCCAGCCAGAGCGCGTGATGTAGCAATGGTATTCCAAAATTATGCCCTTTATCCCCATAAAACCGTCGCCCAAAATATCGCTTTTGGTTTGGAAATGCGAAAGGTTGATAAAAAAACTATTCAAGAACGAGTGTTAACGGTTGCGCGATCGCTTTCTCTGGAACATCTGTTAGACAGAAAACCTAAACAACTTTCTGGAGGACAACAGCAACGGGTAGCATTAGGAAGAGCGATCGCACGTCAACCACAACTATTTCTACTTGATGAACCTTTATCTAATTTAGATGCTCAATTACGAGATGATACCAGAGCAGAATTAAAACAGTTACATCAACAATTGGGCATTACTACAATTTACGTCACCCATGACCAAGTTGAAGCGATGACTTTAGCTGATAAAATTGTGGTGTTAAATCGGGGACGTATTCAACAAATTGGTGATCCTCAAAGTATTTATGCTTTACCTGCTAATGAAATGGTAGCAACTTTTTTGGGTAATCCACCTATGAATATTTTACCTGCTATCTATAAGGGTGATAATTTTGATGTTAGTGGACAATTATTAGCAATTCCTGAAAATATCAAATCTGTTTTGAATTTTCATCCTGAACAAATTTGTAATTTGGGTATTCGTCCTGAACATATTAGTATTGGAAATCTTAACGAACCGCAGAGACGCAGAGAACGCAGAGAGGAGGAGTTAGGAGGGTTAGTTGTTGAGGTGAAGGTTGTTGAACCTTTGGGTAGGGAAACTTTAATTCGTGTCTCTTTACCCGGTTCTTCTGGGTTTATAAATGTCCAGGTTGGTGGGGGTGTACGTTTACATCCTGGGGAAAAGTTGAGTTTGCATTTCGATTTAAATCATTTGTTTATTTTTGATCCAGGTAGTGGGGAAAGATTTTTTCCTGTTTAATCTAATTTAATGTAGGTTGGGTTAAGCAACAGCGCAACCCAACATAAACTTAGCTCATTTCCTTTAATACTCTTTTGTCGGGGTAGTTTCCAAAATTTTGGATCAATTTACCGCAAAGTACGCAAAGTAAAAGAATGAGTAATGTTGGGGTTCTTTTTGTCAACCCAACCTACAACTTATTTTAATCCTGTAGCTTTGAGAATTTCAGTATCACCTTTTCTCACGATCAAGGTTTGAGGAGCATTTCCATCTTCTGTAATTGGTTGTTCTAATATGTAGACATAATCTCCATTTGTCCACCCTGTCACGCATTTTCCATCACGACAGGAAATTTTACCCCCTGTTAATTCTAAACATTTACCTTTTGCATCACATCCTTTATAAGTCAAGTTTCCTGTATTATTCACTCCTGTCCAAGATTCGTGATTACCTGTTGTAATTGTCCACTCTCCATTACTGATGGTTTGGGTTTTACTTGCTTGAGGTTTTGTTTCGGTTTTTGCTGTTGTTTTATCTTCTAAAACCTCTATTTTAGTAATTATAGACTCTTGACGAGTTTTTCCACAAGGTTCTGCACTTTCACAGTCATTCACTGATTCTACTGTGAAAATAGCACGGACTTTTTTATCCAGAAATTTTCTTTCTTCTGCACAAATTTCAAAACTTGCACCAACTCGGTTTTCCACACCTTGATCATCTACTAATGTGACATAACACAATAAATCACCATTCACTAATTCCTTGACTGTACCAATTTGCGGGGATTTGTTTTTTGTGGTGTTATTGCTAATGCTTTGAGGTGCAGATTTTGTTTTAGTTTGAGTATCTGTTTTTGCTTTAGTTTCTATTTCCGTTTCTGGGGAATTTTCCGGTTGAGATTGTGCAGTAGTAGCAGTATTATTAGTTGATGTTTCTGTGGTTGTACTGTTTGGTGCATTACTACAACTAACCAGAGAAATGCAGGAAATAATTAGGTATATTGTGGAAATTAATTTTTTCATGGATGGTAATTTATGACGTTTTGTCAAAACTCAATTAATTTTTTACAAAATCTTACGAGTAGCTAAAATTTTCTTAGATGAGAGTACCAGTATATGATACTATATAATATATATGTATAATGTTGATCAATACTAAAAACACAGATTTTAACCTACTATATAAGTATGACTAACAAGGAGAATGTCAATCATGCAAACTGACAAAGTATTAGAACAAAGGTTACTAGAAAAAATTCGCAAATTAGTTCCCGAACAAATATTTCTAGTTGAAAAATTTATAGATTCTTTAGAACATGAAAATGGTGACTTTAATTTGACATTAGCTGCTGGAAAGCTTTCTGAACCTGTGCTACAAAAGATTTGGGATAATCCCGATGATGCTGAATATGACACATTATGAGTTTGGAGATGTTGTTTTAGTACCATTTCCTTTTACTGATCAGACTACTACTAAAAAACGTCCAGCAGTGATTGTTAGTTCTAAAGATTATCAAAGGGAACGTTCCGATTTGGTGTTAATAGCTGTCACCAGTCAAGTTAATCCTACAACTGATTTTGGAGAAATGACAATTACTGAGTGGAAAAATGCTGGTTTGATCAAATCTTCGATTATCAAACCAGTTTTAACTACCATTGAAAAAGGATTGGTAATTAAAAAGTTAGGAAAACTTCAGGAAATTGACCGTCAAGAACTACAGAATCTTTTACAGTTGATTTTGGGTACATAAGTTGACTCTGAACTCAAATTTCCGCAATGAATATTCATTGAGAAATAGTATGACACTTAACCAAGTCCCCAGGAGCAAAAGCACCATTTTCTGTAATAATGGCTGTAATTAATTCTGCGGGAGTGACATCAAAAGCAGGATTATAAAATTCTACTCCGGTCGGTGTGAGAACAGTATCACCAACTTGGTAAACTTCTGAGGGATGACGTTCTTCTATGGGAATTTGACTACCATGAGCTAAGGTAAAATCAATTGTGGAAATAGGTGCAGCAACAAAGAAAGGAATATGATGAGCTTTAGCAACAATTGCTAAACTGTAAGTACCGATTTTATTAGCAGTATCTCCATTTGCAGCTATTCTATCAGCACCAACCACAACCGCATCAATTAAACCTTGTTTCATGCAATGAGCGGCCATATTATCAGTTATAACTGTCACGGGAATTCCTTCTTGCACACATTCCCAAGCAGTGAGTTTTGCACCTTGTAAACGAGGACGGGTTTCATCTGCAAATACTCTTGTTAACCTTCCTTCTCTCCAAGCAGAACGCACTACTCCTAAAGCTGTACCATAACCAGCAGTTGCTAAAGCACCGGCGTTACAGTGAGTTAATATAATTAATTTTTCGGGGGTTTTGGGTAAAGCTGCTAAACCATGATCACCTATTTGCTGACAAGTTTGAATATCTTCAGCGTTGATAGTTTGGGCAGTTTCTAGGAGAATTTGTTTAATTTCTGCGATTGTTCCCAGAGTTTCATAGGCAGTTTGCATCATTCTCCCAATTGCCCAAAATAAGTTTACTGCTGTGGGACGGGTAGAACGCAATAATTGGGCAACTTTTTCTAATTGGTGTAAAAATTCGGTGCGATCGCTGGTTTCAATTTCCCTCGCACCCAAATACATCCCGTAAGCAGCAGCGACACCAATAGCTGGCGCACCTCTGACTATCATTGTTCTAATAGCCTCGGCCATGTCTTCGCTGCGGTGAATTTCGATCACAGCATACTCATTTGGTAAACGAGTTTGATCAATGAGTACAACTGAGTTATTTTGCCAGACAATAGGATAAAGCATAAATTGGTGATTGGTGATTGGTGATTGGTGATTGGGGAAAAGGTAATTTGTAATAGTAAAACTGTCACCTGTCACCTGTCACCTGTAAACTACTTTGGAAAATAAAGAATCATCATAGCAACATTGGGGTGATTGTGAGCGATATCGCAAATCTTTCTTATCATCTGCGTTTATCTGCGTTTATCTGCGTTTTTACTTAACAATTCTTTACATGATTTTGACCAAAAATTCCAAAAAAGTTTCAACACCCATTTTTTACCCCAAATTATTGAGAATGCTTGCGAATGACTCAACGCAATTTCAAGGGTCTTGACTTCTGACAGGGTTGTGTTATGATAGTCTTTAGAAAAATCCAAGGGTTTCATATACCCAAAAACTCAAAATACCCGTTGGTGTAGATTTTTTAGTTGCATTTATTAATATAGAATAGAAAACGCAGATGAACGCAGATAAACGCAGATTAGTTTTTGATTTTTCATCTGCATAAATAGGATTTTGATCTCAATTAATAGCCCCTATTAATTAAGGAATAGGTGATTGGGAAAGATAAAATTGATTACCCAGTCCCCAGTCCCCAGTCCCCAGTCCCCAGTCCCCAGTCCCCAGTCCCCAGTCCCCAGTCCCCGACTACTGTGGAAAATAAACAATCATCATAGCAACTTGAGGATGATTATGAGCGATCGCTTCATGAACATGACCAAGTAGGGAAAATATCTGTCCTTTTTGTGCGACGGACCCATTTAACAACAATAAATTATTAGGTTTGAGTAACCGCGATACTTCTCTCACAAAACTACCCCGAACTTTTTGTACAGATATATCTGCTGGTATTATACCCTCAGTTAAATCAATATCTACTCCTCTGCTGGGAACGACTTGTAAAAGTTGTAAAGATGCTTTCAATTCTGTTGCTAAAGTTTGAGCTAATTTAATGCTTTGTGCAAAGTTACTGGCTTTAGCTTGTTGAGTGGTGAAAGCTAAAAATACTCTGGATGTATGTTCAATAGGTAAGGGAAAGCGACTGACTAAAACAGGTACAGAACTGCGTTGCACAATTTTATCAATCACACCACCAAATAAGTTTTCTTGGTATGTAGAATAACCTTTCCAACCACAGACTATGACACTTGCTTGTTTTTCTTCTGCTACTCTAGCAATTCCTTTATCAATGGATTCATCAATTCTCCCAATAGTTTTAACTTTGGTGACAGCAGCATGAGCGATCATTTCTGCGTTAGAAAGTAATTGATTTTGTCTAGCTTTATCTGCTGGGGAAATTGGTTCACCTGCTTCAATTAAAATGTGTAGAGGTAATAAAGTACCAGATGCAGATTTTGCTAAGATCATTGCTAACTGTAAAAGATTATCTTCTGTATTGGGGTTAGCAACAGGAACTAAAACGCGATCGCCTAATTTTCCAACTACACTTTTTTGGGTATTAGTTTCTTCAGGTTTAAGTTTTTGTCCCCACTTTGCTGTCACCCAAGGAGAAGCAATGCAGGTAACTAAAATCATAGCAATTGTCCCATTTACTGTTAATTGATCTACCAATTTGATATTATAAGCAACAGTAATTGCAGCTAAGGTAGAAGCAGCTTGTGCTACCGATAAACCAAACATTACCATAATTTGATTAGGGTTAAAAGCAAATAATTTACCCGCACCCCAAGCAGGTAGATATTTAGCAATAATGGCAACTGTCACCATCACACCAGATACTATTAATGATTTTGGTTCTTGAATCAAAATCCCAGGATTTACCAACATTCCCACAGAAATTAGGAAGAATGGCACAAATAAGGTATTACCAATAAATTGAATTCGATTCATTAACGGACTAAGTTGGGGAATTAATTGGGTGATAGCAACTCCTGCTAAAAAAGCGCCGATAATTGGTTCAATTTGGACTATATCTGCTCCATAGGAAACTACGAATAAAGTAGCGAGAACAAAAGTAAATTCTGCACTTTCATCATGGCCAAATTTTCTAAAAAACCACTTTCCTAAACGGGGAACACCCCAAAGAGTCAGGAAAGTGTAAATGATGAGTGAAGGAATTAAAAATAACCAAAACTGCAAAGTTAAATTACCTTGATGCGCTCTCACTACAACAGCTAATACTAATAATGCTAAAATATTAGTAATTAAAGTACCGCCGAGAGTAGTAGTTAAAACTTGCGATCGCATAATTCCCAATTTACTCGCTATGGGTAAAGCTAATAATGTATGGGAAGCAAAACAAGAAGCCACCAAAATAGCAGGTAAAAAACCATATCCTATCCCTAACATTGCTACCGTACCCAATATCATCGGAATAGCAAATGTTAACAAACCAAAAATTAACGCCTTATCCGCGTTGTATTTCATGTCATCTAGGCTGGTTTCCAAACCTGCCATAAACATGAGAAACAATAAACCCACAGTTCCCAAGAGGACAATAGTGCTATCTCTTGCTAACAGTCCGAAACCATGAGGACCAACTATCACCCCCGCCAAAATTAACCCTACGATACCTGGAAGGCGGATTTTTTCAAATAATAGAGGTGCAATTAGCATAATCCCCAAAATTGTCAAAAATACGGGTACAGGTTCTTTAATGGGGGCTGAAACCGCAGCAGGGAAGAAAATATGAATTGCATCTATGGTCATAGATATTTTATCAGGTAGTACGTTGGCACTCCACTAAAATATCTAGTAATTTCCCAAAACACAAATGCCTTTGGTGACATTTTTTAGATAGATTTTCGGAAATTAAGTAAGTTTTTCCTTTAAAGACTCTACTAACACGGGTAAATATTCTGTAGCTTTACCTGGAAGCACGGTAAACCCAGTTAATAATTCAGCATGGGGATGAGGATCGATAAAATATTTGACTGGGACATTTTGAAAAAACTTTAATAAATTTGCAGCGGGATAAACCTGTGCAGAAGTTCCCACGACAATAAACACATCTACCTGATTTTGAATTTTATACAAATCATCAACTCGCATATCTACCGCTTCCCCAAACCAAACCACATCAGGACGTAAATGTTTACCACATTTTGGACATAAATCACCCCATTCTACAGGTTTATTTATTGGTGATTTATAATCACATTGCCATTCTGCATACATGGGGGGAATATCAAAATGCCATTCACATTTTTGATAATCTATTCTCCCATGAATATGCCAAACATCTTTTACTCCTGCTTTTTCTAATAAAGTATCAATATTTTGGGTAATGCAAACCACATCGAAATGATTTGCTAATTCTGCAATAGCAAAATGTGCAGCATTTGGTTGACATTTTTGCATTTTTTCAAAACCTTGAGCATAAAAATCTAAGACCAACTTTTGATTTTGCATCCAACCCAAAGGAGTTGCTACTTCTTCTATTTTATACCCTTCCCACAGTCCCCCAGCACCTCTGAAGGTGGGAATACCGCTTTCAGCCGAAAGTCCAGCACCACTAAATACAACTATCATCATTTTTAAAACCTTTGATAAATTTATCGTTTCTTAGTCAGAATTCAGGTAAGGCGATAAGATCCCCGACTTCTTTTGTTTATTGTGTCCATAAATGATAAATTGATCTGGATATGAACGATTGCCATAGAGTCTCTAACTCCAGTATTAACCAATCATTATTACTGAAATAATCGGTAAGCGTAAAGCTCATAAAGAAATGGTATCAGTCACTTTAGTTGGCTACTGCTATTTTACGTTATTAAGTAACCATGAAAAAGCAACCCGAAGCATTTTTTACCTGGGTTGCCTAGACTGTTTTTGATAAAATTAGAATGAACTGAATTGAAAGTCAATTAGCCGTGAATAGCAGGAGCAAACAAAGCTACAGGTTGAATATCCCCAGCCGCTAAATCTAGGGGGAAGTTGTGAACGTTGCGTTCGTGCATTGTTTCAATTCCCAAGTTAGCGCGGTTTAAAACATCAGCCCAAGTATTGACTACAGCACCTTGAGAATCGAGAATGGAATGGTGAAAGTTCAAACCATTGAGGTTAAAGGCAAAAGAGGAGACACCCAAAGCAGCACACCAGATTCCAATTACTGGCCAAGCACCTAAGAAGAAGTGTAAAGCACGACTATTGTTAAAAGATGCGTATTGGAAAATTAATCTGCCAAAATAACCATGAGCCGCAACAATGTTATAGGTTTCTTCTTCTTGCCCGAATTTGTAACCTTGGTTTTGGGATTCATTTTCGCTGGTTTCTCGCACTAAAGAGGAGGTGACTAAAGAACCGTGCATGGCAGAGAATAAAGCACCACCAAAGATCCCAATTACTCCTAACATATGGAATGGGTGCATGAGAACGTTGTGTTCTGCTTGCAGTACAAACATGAAGTTAAAAGTACCGCTAATTCCTAAAGGTAAACCGTCGGAGAAAGAACCTTGACCTATGGAGTAGACTAATATTACCGCAGTGGCAGCAGAAACAGGTGCGCTATAGGCGATCGCAATCCAAGGACGCATCCCTAAACGATAAGATAATTCCCACTGGCGACCTAAGTAACAGAAAATACCTATTAAGAAGTGGAAAATAATTAATTGGTAAGGTCCACCATTATATAACCACTCATCTAAAGTAGCGGCTTCCCAAATGGGATAAAAGTGTAAACCAATAGCATTGGAAGTAGGAACAACCGCAGCAGTAATAATGTTATTCCCATAGAGTAAAGAACCGCTTACAGGTTCACGAATACCATCTATGTCTACGGGTGGTGCAGCAATAAAAGCAATAACAAAACAAATGGTTGCTGTTAAAAGTGTAGGAATCATCAATACACCAAACCAACCAATATACATCCGGTTGTTAGTGCTGGTAATCCAATTACAAAATTTATCCCAAATATTGTTACTTTGGCTTTGTTGCAAAGAAATAGTCATAATTTTTAATTCCGAGGTTAATCGTTGTTCAAGGCAAGTTAACCTTATGTCCTTATTTAACTTTATGGTTATATAGTTTGTCAAGTAGATTTTCATATTATTTTTAAATTATTTTTTCACCCTGGGTAATAAACGGGGTGTAATCTTGACTGGGCTTGACTTTCACCTTCATGACAATGGAAAAGACGAAAATTCATTTGAGCGATCGCCAATAGGGGTTTTTGGGCGGATACCTTTGATATATCGAGAATTTACGACATTTATGCTCTTGAAAAGAGATTAAACTACTATTTGACTAAATTACTAAATAGTAACATTATAGAAATGTAAAGAATGTTTACTAAAGCTAAGAGGTGTAAATTTATGTCAGAGAGTCTTTCTTTAGAAACTCCCTCCATGTCGAGGCGACAATTATTAAACTTTCTTACAGGTGCAGTTGTGGCCACCACAGCCAGCAGCTTACTGTATCCTGCGGCTAAATTCTTTATTGCCCCTACAGAAGCGAGTGAAGATGGTTCTATTCTCGCCAAAGATATTAATGGAAATCTCATTCCTGCGAAACAGATTTTAGCTGAACCGGTGGGAAGTCGTGCTTTAGTGGCAGGTTTAGCCGCAGAACCTACCTACCTAACAGTACAGTCAGATGGTTCTTTGCATCCTTGGGGAATTGTTGATAACTGTACCCATTTGGGTTGTACCTTTCCTTGGAATGCCAACGATAATCAATTTCAATGTCCCTGTCATGGTTCTCGCTATGATGCTGATGGGAGAGTAGTACGGGGTCCTGCACCGCTTCCTCTCAAACTGGTGGGTGTGAAGGTTGAAGAGGACTATATCCGCATTTCTCCTTGGACGGAAATTGACCCCCGAACTGGTGAAAAACCTTGGTGGGTTTAGTAGTTTGATGTGATAGAGAGTTAAATCTGCGGTTTTTCTCTCTTTTCTACACTAATTCAGAACTGGATAATATGACTACAAATATGGCATCTACATCTTCTATTCAATCATTTGTTACCAATATTTCCCCTACGGAATTTGCTAATTTACCTGAAAATCCCTTGCTAATAGATGTGCGTAGCAAGTTTGAGTATGGGATGTTTCACGCACCAGGAGCAATTAACCTCAGTTTACCACGGCTTTTAATAGGCATGATACCGGGTTTAAATCGCTGGCTTTATCCCCAATGGTTTCGGAATTTATCCAAAGATAAACCTATTTTTTTGATTTGTTTGACCTCTCACCGCAGTCCCATTGCTGCTGAATATTTGGTTAAAGCAGGTTTTACAAAAGTCTTCAATATTAGCGGTGGGATGATGGAGTGGCGAAAATTGGGGCTGGAAACTTGTACTCAAAAGGATTAATTTTCATGAAAATTCGACATTTTTCAACTGTAATTCTATCAAGTCTGTGCATATTTATTTATGGCTTTTTTAGTGTTGGCTATGAAGCAATAGCTTTATCAGCAACACCGGAAATTCCTGTAGTTTCTACTGCTGTGGATAGTTATCTTAAATCCATTCCTGGAGATTATTACACTGTGGGGAAAGTGCCACAGTTAAAACAGATGCTAAAAGAAGAAGATGTTTTTTTGGTGGATGTAAGAGAACCTTTTGAATATGCCACAGGTCATATCGGTGATGCAATTAATATTCCCCTACGAACATTGGTAGAAAATCTCGATAAGATTCCCAAAAAACAGCCTGTAGTAGTTTATTGTTCTTCTGGTTATCGTTCGGCGATGGCAGTTATGTCATTACATCTTTTGGGTTATGAAAATGTGCGAGGTTTTCCACCTAGTATGAATGGTTGGAAGGCAGCAAGTTAAGAGAAGGCAAAAAGCAGGATTTACGGAATATCGTTCGCGGAGCGTGCCGTCAGGCATACCGCAGAGGACGCAGAGAACACAGAGAAATGGTGCTTTAACAAGATTACTAACTGCTCTAGAACAAATTGCTGATTGGATATCAATACTTTTCGGTTAAGCCCAAAAAATATAATGATGTAGGTTGGGTTGACGATAGGAAACCCAACATTTACAAGGGTTTGTTGGGTTTCACTTTGTTCAACCCAACCTACGAAAACTCTTAACCGAACAGTATTGGATTGGATATATCGACTTACTTCGACAAGCTCAGTACAATTTGCTCGATAACTACCTGACTCAGACAAATATAAATTAATGCTGATGGACTTTTTCTAACAACCACAAAGAAGCCACCGTACCGATAAAATGAGCCGCAATACTATTAATATTCGCCACCGCTACAAACACATCCATAGCACGAATAATTCGGAAAGGATCAGTAATAGCCACCCCTGGAGGCTGGGATACAGATTTTGCAACCAGCACACCAATTGTTGCACCAGCACCTAAAATACTAATTAAAATCCCCACCAAACCAACCATTATTCCCAGTCTAATAGCTCTAACAGTATCAGCCTTGCTAGGATGTAAAGCAGCATTAGGGTTTAGCAAACGTTTACCAATACGTGTGTAATTATAATTCCAATAAACACTAAATAAAAGTGCTAAAATTCCGCAAACTCCCCAAAATATACCAATTCCTAAACTAGAAGTTTGTTGTTGAGCAAAATCTCGACCAGTAGCAGCAAACAACAATGCTAAACCGCAAACGATCACTAATGCCAATTGTACCCATAAAGTGAGCCAACCTGTGAGACGAATAGTTTTACCAATATCTTGTAGTTTAGGTGCAAGGGTTGACTGTTGGTGGTCATGCGATCGCACTTCAGATTCGGTGTGCATAATAATTACTGCTCGTTACTTGGCATATTTTCCATTTATCAATCTTAGTTACATCGACTAACTCTATACCCCCACCTCCAGACATAATTACCACCAAATATTTCAGCATCAGATAGAGATTTGTAATTTGTTGACTTTTGTGGTTAATTACTTTGTCTTGGTGTTACAGACTCCCTGGCAGGATTGATGGTAACTTATTTTTACACAAATTTCTTGTTACTAATTGCAATCCAAGTTATGGCACTCAATTTATATTTACTGCGACATGGTGAAACTACTTTTAGTCAAAATGGTAATTTCTGTGGTGAAACTGATGCAGAATTAACACCCGCAGGAATACAGATGGCAGAGAGTTTTGCTGATGTTTATAAAAAACTGAAATGGTCAGCGGTTTATGTTAGTCCCATGAAACGCACTATTGCTACTGCAAAACCATTTTGTGATGCTGTGGGGATAGATATGCAGGTGCGGGAAGGACTCAGAGAAGGTAGTTATGGTGCATGGGAAACCAAGAGTAAATCTTTTGTGCAAGAAAATTACACAGAAAACTATATCAAATGGTTGTCAGAACCCGCTTGGAATGCACCACTAAATGGAGAAACTGCGGTAGAGATCGCTAACCGTGCTGTACCTGTAATTACTGAAATTATAGACAAACACCGGGAAGGTAATGTTTTAGTAGTTTGTCATAAAGCCACAATTCGGATTATCCTTTGTAGTTTACTGGGAATTGATTTGGGATGCTATCGCTATCGAGTAAATATTTTAGTGGCATCAGTAAGTAAGGTGAAATTTGATGTTAATGGTCCTTTGTTAGAAATATTAGGCGATCGCTATCATATACCTGATCATATTCGCTCTCGTCCAGGAACTTAACGCAGGCAGAAGGCAGGAAAAAATCAGTGTGAGCAATTCATAATTGTATTATCCAAACGTCCATAAATTGCTGTTGGTTGATTACATAACCAAGCCCACATTTGATCACCAAAAGAAAAATGCCACCATTCTCTAGGGTTTCTTTGGAAACCTGCCTTTAACATGATATCATTTAACAATTGCCGACGGTGATGATATTCTGGATTTCTATTAACATAATAATCAGGGTGCGATCGCTCAGACATTTCATCAATTGGTGAACCCATATTCACAACTTCCCCATTTTCATCTACCAAAGTAATATCCACCGCAGCACCCGTACTGTGAGGAGGAGGAGTATTCATATCTAAACTTGGTAAAGCCCAAATTTCATAAACCGCTTGCCAAACTTCTTCCCTTTCTGCAACTGATAAATTAACCTCAATTAAACCCCTTTCCTGCAAAGCCTGTGCAAAGCTATAATCTACCATAAATTGCTGCACAGCCACCGGACGATAAGCATCAAATATTTGAATATACCAACCAGGATTTAGTAATTGTAAATAATTTTGTGCCGCAATTAAATTTTTGATCACACTTTCCCGCAGAAAATAAGGTGAATATCCCCCATAGTTAGCACCTAACTTTTCATAAGGATGGGGAGTTTCCACCGCAAACATTTCTAGAGGAATATTAACTAAAGCTTCACCACATTCAATAATGGGTATTTTGTGATATGGACGCATAATTTTACAAAAATGTAATTCTGAATAAAATAAATAATCTATAAATCCCGATGTTCGCAACAAGACTTTTCCTTGACCTCTGGTACTGGATCATAACCACCAGGATGGAACGGATGACAGCGTAAAATGCGCCAAATAGCCATCCAACCACCACGAAACACCCCAAACCGCTCAATAGCTTGGATAGCATACATCGAACAAGTCGGTTGAAAGCGACAAGTCGGGGGAAACAGAGGAGAAATGAACAAGCGATAACCCTTAATTAACCAAATCAATAAAATTTTCATGCCCAAATCATTTAAAGTAGTATCCAAGTCCTAAAATCTTCAATTCCATCATTGTTGACTACATTTCCCAGTTTAGAATCTATTCTCCCATTGTGGCTGCAAATTTCCACAGCTGCGGCTTGGGTATTACTTGTCATCCTCATCGCTTGGTTAGTCAGTCGCTTTACCAACAGCGAACCCGAAATCATCCGTAAAATAGTCCATATTGGCACAGGTAATGTAATTTTACTAGCTTGGTGGCTAAATATCCCCGCTATCGTTGGGATTACAGCTTCAATTTTAGGCAGTATCATTACTCTATTATCCTACATCTTCCCAATTTTGCCGGGAATTAATAGCGTCGGCCGCCAAAGTTTAGGAACTTTCTTCTATGCTGTGAGTATTGGGATTTTAGTTGGCTGTTTTTGGTATTTACAACAACCCCAATATGCAGCATTAGGAATTCTAATAATGGCTTGGGGAGATGGACTAGCAGCTTTAATTGGGCAAAGATTTGGTCAACATAAATATCAACTTTTTGGCTCCAACAAAAGTTGGGAAGGTTCTTTAACAATGACTTTTATTAGTTTCCTGATTAGTCTGTTTATCTTACTACAAACACAAGGAAACACCTGGCAAACATGGCTAATATCAATAATCATAGCCATAGTAGCTACAGCCTTAGAAGCTTTTTCCTTTTTGGGGATTGATAATTTAACAGTTCCTATCGGTAGTGCAGCTTTAGCTTACGGCTTAACTCAAATACTGGTGCTTAATTGAATAGCTAATTACTAAGTTGTATATTGCTATATCCTCTCTAGCCTAGTATTGATAATATTAGCTATAGCCTCAAAAAACGTAAAAAGATATATAGATGTGGCAAATAAATTCAAAAACATCAAATATTAAATATACCCTCTCTCAGAGAATGACTATATCTGTAAAAATTAAAAGATTTTATATCTACTTTGAGAAGTAGAACTAATAAATTTGATTTCTATCCCTAGATTTATGAATTACTGAGCAAGAATGCTTATAGTTGGGTTGTTAGGTGGTGATTCACCTAATTTCGTAAGTGAGGCTAATAATTATGTCCAATCAAATAAATGCGTCCGATTTGTTTATTGTCCTATCTGATCACCAACAAGAGTTTGTAACTGGTGGTGCTGATTTTGAATTAGCAGGTAGTAACTTCGCTAATAGATTAGCAAACCTGCAAGGTACGACAGCTTCGGGTCCTAATGGTAGCACTGGTAACTCCATCGGTACAAGTTCTGCTGTCAACACCGCAGCTCAAGACTTCTTAGGCTTGGGTACACCTATAGTTCCTCAAGTTGCTGCTTTGGGTGCTGCACCCGTTCTTAATGGACAAACCGCACCTACAGGTCCTGGTGTTCCTGATGTTCCACTCGATGGTGGTGGTGGTGCTAGTGGTCCCTTCAATGGTGGTGGTGGTCCCTTCGGTGCCTAAATCAAGCCTTTAATGAACCTTTTAACCATTCCCACAGGTGACTAAAAACATCAACTGTGACACCAGATGGTTTCATCCATCTAAATTTGAGAATGGTACTTGGGGGTAATGAAAGAACCAAATACCCTGGTTCTTAATCATACCCCTCACTCAAATCTGCATAGAGATTTAGATTCTTTTATTTGGGATATTACGCAAGTCAGGCTAACAATCATGTCTTATTACACCATCATCTCCAATTCTTTTGCAGATTTATCTGAACAGCAACAGGAAAAGATCATTGGCGGCACAGATTTTGAGTTATCTGGCAGCAATTTTGCTAACAGATTGGTCGTACTCAGGGGGTCTGTATCTTCTGGTCCAAATGGCAGTTTTTCAAATTCCTCTGGTCAAATTTCAGAAGTCAATACCGCAGCCCAAGATTTATTAGGACTGGGTGCGCCATCTATACCTGATGTTCCTGCTCTGGGTTCTGCGCCAGTTCTTACTAGCTTACCAGCACTACCAAGAACAAGTTTGGCAGGTTTGGCAGGTTTGAGAAGATTAGATGATTGAGACGATTTGAAAATTTGAGTTTAGTGAGGCTAACAATCATGTCGTATCTAATAATTGCATCTGAATGTTTTTTTGAGCTATCTGATCAGCAACAAGAACTATTAACTGGTGGTAATCAACCTCAAATCAGCAATAACAATTTTTATCAAAAAGATGAAAATATAACAGAGACAAACAGCAATAATCCACTAGGCAAGGTTTCTCAAACTAATACCGATTTTACTGATGTCAATAGTGGCGCACAATCTATGTTGTCATCTAATACTCCCAAGGCTGGTCCATTTACATCGAGTAACAATTTAGTACCCAACATTCCTATATCAGTCAACAGACCACTAGGAATGTTTTAAGGGATTTACAAAAATGTGAACAATTAATGAACAATTAATTATGGTACAAACTTTAATTACATCAAGTCCCATCATGCAGTTATTTTTAGCAAAACAGCAATTGGGGATTATTTTTGCTTCCCATACTTTACTTTAAAAACTGCTATGGGCAAAGCTAAAAAAGCAAATTTTATACAAAATTCATTTTTATTGGCTAATTCAGTTAATTTAAAACTCAATCTGCAAGTAGTTATCTGGAATCTTCTGTTTGTAATTAGGAAGGGGGGAGAGGAGATTCTGACTACTCGCTCAACGTAAGTGAGGACTTTGAGGGAGTTTGAGCGTTCTCCTCGGTTTTTTCTCAGCGTTGCCCACGTCAGAGATGTAAAGAAAAGTTTTGGCTATGGTCAGCGTTTTCTTTTCTTATCCCCCACTAATGATTATAGAGGATTCTTCACCATCATGTTTACTATTTTGAGCAACATATTTTATTCTGGCTGTGTTTAGTTGATTCCTCCCTTTTCATGATCCTGTATTTGGTAAAGTTGATACTTTGGATGTGATTTATTTTCACCAAAAGATAGAGACAAAGATACCTTTTTTGAAGGTTATCTGTTGAGATGTGATGCGGAATAATCACCGGACTAGAAAATGCTGAACTTGGCTAGTTAGTTGATGATGTTTCACAAAATAGAACGAAAAAACAACTTTTTACCACTATCTGAAGACATATTACCTCAGACAGTTATTTTTCCGTGTTCTGGGATTTCCAATCAAGTTATGTGGAGTTATTTAAGCCCCTTAGATATCAGACTCGATATGAGATAACCCTCATTTTTATTGATGTTTCAATCCAAAAGGTGCAACACCGTGGACTCTTTACGCCGCTATGAAGACTATGTTTGGAATGGATCTCATGATCCTGGTTCTGAACATCTGCATTCAGTTGAAGTTAATGAGTTTCTGCCCCAAATTCATAACTGGACTAGCATTGGTTTGGGGGTAATGCTGACTATCTTTGTGGCAGGTGTAGGTTTGACAACTGTACTTACTTATAAGGTAACAGTAAAAGTTCCCGCCACTATTAGACCAGTAGGAGAACTACGGCTAGTTGAGTCGGCTATTTCCGGCCAGGTGCAAAAGATTGTAGTGAAAGATAATCAGGTATTGAATCAGGGAGATGCGATCGCTTACGTTGATGATTCTCGCCTACAAACACAAAAGAGGCAACTTCAAAGCAGTATTCAACAAGGTCAATTACAACTGGTACAACTTGATGCTCAACTAGGTGAAATCAATACCCAGATTTTGGCACAAGAAAATTTAAATAACCGCACAATTATAGCTGCACAAGCTGAGTTAGGTGGTACTCAACGCAACTTTGAAGATCAAGAAATTAAAGCTAATGCAGAAATGCAACAAGCAGAATTGGCTTTGAGATTTGCAAATTCACAACTTGCACGTTTGCAACAAGAAGGAGTGTTAAAAACAACTATAGAAGAGGCACAGACAGCTTTAAATCTGGCTAAGTTACAAAGAGATAGATTGCAAGCGATCGCTGATTCTGGGGCAATATCTCACACTATGCTCGAAGAAAAACAACAAGCTGTTAAATCTGCCAGAGCCAAGTTAGAACAAGCTAAAAACAATGCTAAAACTCTTCTGGAGGAAAAACAACAAGCTCTAGAAATTGCTCAAACAAATCTATATAAAGCGAGAACAGCTATCAATCCTAATAATTCTGCCGTCATTATCGCAGCGGAACGAATTAAACAAGAACAAGCTAGAGGTGAATCTACTTTATCCGCTTTAAAAAAAGAACTCCAGACTCTATTACAACAACGTCTGGAAATTCAAAAGCAACTTATTCGCACTCGTCAAGACTTACTACAAACAGAAACTGATTTGAATCAGAGCATAATTCGCGCACCTATTACTGGCACATTACTACAATTAAAACTTCGTAACCCTGGACAAGTAGTACAACCCAGTGAAGCTGTTGCTCAAATCGCTCCTCTCAATGCTCCTTTACAAATCAAGGCTTATGTACCTGCTCAAGAGATTAATAAAGTAGAACCAGGTCAAAAAGTCCAAATGCAAGTTTCCGCTTGTCCTTATCCAGATTACGGTACTCTCAAAGGCATTGTCAAAAACGTTGCTCCAGATATTTTACCAGTTGCACAAACCCAACCTCAAAATAATTCAGCCGCAAATATTCCCCAGGTTAATGGCTACGAAGTAACTATTAAACCAGAAACATTATATGTGGGTAGAGGCGAAAATAAATGTTATTTACAACCAGGAATGCAAGGACGTACTGATATTATTTCCCGTGAAGAAACCGTACTACAATTTATTCTCAGGAAAGCTAGATTAATTACTGATTTTAATTAGTCATTCGTCATTAGTTTAGTTACGCAATCTTTCTGTTTTGGAAACTTGAATTGTTTATGTTTAATATATTCAGACATCGAAAAAAATACCAATCTATTTTACAAGCTAGTGAAGAAGACTGTGGTGCAGCTTGTTTAGCTTCCATTTGCAAATATTACGGACGCTTCTTAACCATAAATAAAAGCCGAGAAGCCGTAGGAACAGGACAACTAGGAACAACTTTATTAGGTTTAAAACGCGGATCTGATAATTTAGGATTCAATGCTAGAGCCGTTAAAGCCTCTCCAGAACTAGTAGATAGAATCACAGAAATCCAACTACCAGCTATTATTCATTGGCGCGGTTATCACTGGGTGGTTTTATATGGAAAAAAGGGTAAAAAATTTGTTATTGCTGATCCATCTGTAGGTATTCGCTATATCAAACGCGAGGAATTATTAGCAGCTTGGAACGGAGTCATGCTCTTATTAGAGCCAGATGCAGAGCGTTTTTCTCAACAACCCCAAGAAAAACCCCACGGTGGTTTGTTACGCTTTTTTATGCGAATTCTGCCCTATCGGGGATTGCTCACTCAGGTTTTGATGATCAATATTATTCTGGGTATCTTGGCGTTAGGATCTCCTGTTTTAATTCAAATACTCACTGATGATGTCTTAGTCAGGGGAGATATTCAGCTACTCACAGTAGTAGTAGCCGCTGTTGTGGTCATGACTTTATTTAGTAGTAGTTTACAAGTCATACAAGCTACTATGATCGCTCATTTTGGGCAACGATTACAATTAGGATTAGTCTTAGATTTTGGACGGAGAATATTACAATTACCTTTGAGTTATTACGAATCTCGTCGCAGTGGTGAAATTACTAGCCGATTGGGTGATATTGGTGAAATTAATCAATTAATTTCTCAGGTAGTAGTGCTATTACCTAGCCAGGTTTTTATTGCCATTATTTCCTTTTGCTTGATGCTATTTTATAGTTGGCAATTAACAATCGCAGTGTTGATTTTCGCTGCTTTAATGACTCTATCGACCCTGCCATTTTTACCCATACTGCAACAAAAAACCCGCAGTCTTTTAGTTTTAGGAGCAGAAAATCAAGGTGTATTAGTAGAAACTTTTAAAGGCGCTCAGGTGATCAAAACTACTAATGCTGCTCCTCAATTTTGGGATGAATTTCAAAGCCGTTTCGGTCGTCTAGCTAATCTCACTTTCAGCACAATTCAAATTGGAATTATTAACGGTACTGTTTCTAAACTCCTCTCTACTCTTGGAGGTGTAATTTTACTGGGTATAGGCAGTATGTTAGTAATTAACAACAAATTAACTATTGGTCAAATGCTGGCTTTTAATGCCTTACAAGTGAATGTCTTAGCTTTAATTGGTACTTTGGTGGGATTAGTAGATGAATATTTCCGTTCTCAAACCGCAATTTCTCGTTTACTAGAAGTTATTGATGCCACACCGGAAGTAGTTGGAGGTAGTCAAAAGCCGATTGTACAAATCTCAGGTGATGCGGATATTCATTTTTCTCATCTGACATTTCACCATGCAGGAAGAGTTGATTTATTGGAGAATTTCTCTCTGAAGCTTCCCGGTGGAAAGGTAATTGCTTTAATTGGTCAATCAGGTTGTGGTAAAAGTACCTTAGCAAAACTAATTGCAGGTTTATATGAGCCAACTTCAGGTAATATCCGCATTGGGGTTTTTAATATTCATGATCTTTCCCTTGACTGTTTGCGACAACAAGTAGTTTATGTACCCCAAGAACCACATTTTTGGAGTCGTTCAATTTTAGAAAACTTTCGTTTAGGAACACCTGCTATTCCTTTTGATCAAATTGTTCAAGCTTGTGAAATTGCCGATGCAGATGGTTTTATTAGTCAATTACCTAATAAGTATCAAACTGTGTTAGGAGAATTTGGTGCAAATCTTTCTGGTGGACAAAGACAAAGATTAGCGATCGCACGGGGAATACTCACCAATCCACCTATTTTAATTTTAGATGAAGCCACCGCAGGATTAGATCCAGTTAGTGAAACTCTTGTCTTAGATCGATTGTTGGAATCTCGCAAAGGACAAACCACAATTTTGATTACCCATCGTCCCAGTGTAGTTAATCGAGCAGATTGGATAGTGTTAATGGATAAAGGCCAAGTCAAACTCCAAGGTAGTATAGAAACTTTTCTGTCTCAAAAAGGAGAGCATTTAAAATTCTTAACCATATAAATTTTTCCCTAGTGTGAGGAGTAAAAAGCGTGTCTGAAAACTTTACCGCCAACCATGAAAACTGGTTCTTTAACTTATCTGAAGCAGAGCAAGAAACTCTAGCTGCTGGACAATCTCAGAATATGCTCGGTAAAACTGATTTGTTTTTTCAGAATACTAACATTGAAACTGAGGCAGATAGAAACTTAAATATAGGAGGTGATTCTGATAACCAAAGGACAAAATATCGCTTATCTCAAATTACAATAGGTTCATCTATGACCTTTTTTATTCCTGATATTAATTCAGGTGTACAGGGATGGAATAACTTACTTAATACTTTTTTGGGGAAATTATTTTCCTAATTAAAGCAATTTGCCAGAACAGGTATTACACATCTTATATATTATATATATTGTGGGTTAGGCATCTTGCCTAACCTGTTTAGAAAATTCAGATGAAATAAGCTATAAGATTGAGCAATTATCAATCATAAGGCTTGGTTCATTTGGGTTGAGATACTCTTGCGCTATTAATCATATTAATTGCCGATATATTACATACATCGCAAGATAGAAAAATTTCCCATACATTTACTACCAGAGGATATTTAAATTATAAAAAATTGCAATTATAAAAATAACATAGGTTGATTAGAACCTATTCATAAATTGAGGCTAACAATCATGTCAAATGAAAATATGACATCTGATTTACTTGTGGAGTTACCGACAGAGCAACAACAGCTTCTGTCAGGAGGACAAAGGTATCCAGTAATCTGCTATGACTACGAACCCTATTTTAGAGGTGGTAGAGGTCGTGGCGGTCGTGGCGGTCGTGGCGGTGGAGATGTCGATGTTGATGTCGATGTTGATGTCGAGAGAAGACGTAGGAGGGGATTTTAAGTGGACAAAACCCAAAAATTGGGTAGCCATTTAATTTCAATCTAATTTCAATCTAATTTCAATCTGGCATTTACTAGAGGAAAGAGAAAGCTTATATAACTAGCTCAAAATGATTAGTTTTGAGTGAGTGTTTCTACTCTCAGATGTTCTCTTGAAATATTAAATTAAACTTCTAGATAAAACTTCTAGATACTAGCAAGAGAACTACTAGAGATAACCCTGATCTTTCTCTTTCCTCCTTCGTCTTTATCAAAAAGTAAACAATGCTAACAAGTGCAGTAAGTGAGGCAAATAGTTATGTCTAAGCAAAATATCACAGCTGATTTATTTGTGAATTTAACCGCAGAGCAACAGGAAGTTATATCCGGGGGAAATTGCGGTTATTCTCCTTGTTATAAACCCAAGAAATGCTGTGGAGAAGACAAAGCTTACAAGGAATATACATCCTGTTCTTGCTCTGATAGCTACCCAGGTGTTGATGATTCCGATGGTTATTAGCAATAGTTCTAGATAGGCTAATTCAATATATAGGAGTCCGGTTTGATTCCTCAAATGACTCTTTAGGGCGGGGAATAGGGAATAGATAAGAATGGAACTTCCTGCGGACAGAATTTTTGCAAAAATAAAATATAAGTCCTATAGCCATTCTAAATTAGTCGTAAATATAAAAATTCCTAACTTCTTTAAAAGTTGGGAATTTCCTGGTGTAGTGTAGTACAAATAATCCGAATTTTATAAATCAAATATGAGCAGTAATTTCAATTAATTTGTTTAGGTCTAAAGGCTGAATTTATAAAAATTATGTTCTAACTAATGAATCATTAATTTTAGCAAAAAGAGGTTTATAAAAAGATTATTGGTGTATAACACCTATGAAAAAAGTGAGGTTAAAAAATCATGTCCAATCAAAGCATTACTTCTGATTTACTTGTGGAGTTATCCACAGACCAACAACAGCTTCTGTCAGGAGGACAAAGAAGGAGAAGAAGAGGAGGTAGAGGCAGCTTTGGTGGTGGTGGTGGTGAAGAATGGAGCTGCTTGGACTGCATCCCCTTAGATGATTTTGGCGATGGCGGGTTCCAAAGAGGTGGACGTAGAGGTGGACGTAGAGGCCGTAGATAAGGTCATATCGATGTTGCTTTTTTAATGTTGATGTCAATTTCGATAGAAGATGTCAAAGATTTTAAGTGGAAAAATCCAGGAATTGGGTAGCTACTTAATTCCCATCTGGCATTTACTAGAGGAAATAAAAAGATTATAAACCATCTCAAAATAATTAAGTTTTGAGAGAGTTTGGGTAGAGTCAATGTTCTCTTCAAGCATTACATTAAACTTCCAGATAATAGCAAGAGAACTACTAAAGATCACCCTGATATTTCAACTTCCTCTTTCTTTCTAATCACAAGGTAAATAATTCCAGTAAGTGAGGCAAAAAAATCATGTTGAATCAAAACATTGCAGCTGATTTACTTCAGGAGATATCCACAGAAGAACAAGAACTTCTGTCCGGAGGTAATTATCAGGACCCATCCCGTCGATACAAGGGCAGGGGCAGGGGTCAGAACCAGAAGCAAACTCAGTTCATCAATGTGATCGTCCCTCAGCCACAAAATCCTTATGACGATGGCGGCATCGGTGGCGGTAACGGTGGCGGTAACGGCGGTAATGGCGGTAATGGCGGTAATGGTGGCGGCGACGATGAGGGCGAACGTGGCGACATGATGAAAGGAGGCTGCATGGGCCTTGGCTATGGACGCTAAGGAAGTCCTAGTCCTGCTTACAGAGGGGCGTTACTTTTAAGTTGGCACTGTCCACAAAGCTAAGTCACCCCCTAGTTTAAACTCTTGAATTAGTAAATAAAGGAGAAAACTTAGAGAATTTATTCAATACAAATTGCATCAAATTTTGAGAATATTTCGGGATTCTCCTTTATTCTTTTCAGAGATTAAATCAAAAGTGCAGATAACAGAAAAGTAAAGGCTATTTATAGCAGTTACTTTTCTCCTGCACCTTAATTACATTAATTTATTTACTTCTAAAGATAGAAATTATAAATGTTAGCTTCTAACTAGAGAATAATTGCATTTATAAATACTAAGTTTATAAGAAAAGTAGGGTTTAGGTTGATCGCACAGATGAACCACCTTAGTAAACCAATTGAGGCCAACAATTATGTCAGATCAAAACATTAAATCTGATTTAGTTCAGGATATATCCACTGAAGAACAGGAACTTCTATCTGGTGGTCACTGGGGACGCTGGGGCGGTGGACCAGGTTGGGGACGCTGGGGCGGTAGTCCAGGTTGGGGACGCTGGGGCGGTAGTCCAGGTTGGGGACGCTGGGGCGGTGGACCAGGTTGGGGACGCTGGGGCGGTGGACCAGGTTGGGGTCATCCCTGGAAAGGACATCACCATCATGGCCATGGACGATGGTGGTAGTGACCTGGACAAATCCACAAAGTAAATAGACTTCCAATTCTTGTGGGTTGAGCGGTAAAAGAGCAATAGTAAAATGTTTTGATGTAAGAATTCAGGAGTCAGGAGTCAGGAGTCAGAATATTTGTTTGTAGCACAGAGATACGGAAGTACGTTTTTTCCATCAATTATCAAGAATAACTCGAAAACTCTGATTCATTCTGTAGGCGTAGCCGTGCCGCAGGCTATCCTGTATTCTGTATCCTGAATCCTTACGTTTTGATTTGCTACTTACTCTTTACCTCTTAACCTTTTCTCCGATACCAAGGAAGGTTGTTTGTATTAATCTGAGAAGTATTGTCAAACATGGCAAAAATCTCAAACTGATAGCGCACCAATCCAATCCTGTAAAATCGGATTTACCAATTCAGGAGCTTCATCTTGGGGACAATGTCCCACTCCTTCCAGAGGAATAAATTTTTGTACCTGGGGAAAATTGGCTAACTCTCTACCTAAATCTATTGGTTCCCAAGGGTCAGCATTTCCCCATAAAATAATTGCTGGGCAAGGTAGTAAGGGTAAAAGGTCTTCAGGTAAGGGTCCACTAGAATAAGCCGTGAAAGCCAAAAATACCCCCGCAGCACCAGGATCACTTGCTGGTTTCATCAGCATCTCTACCAACTCATCTGTCACTGTGTCCCCATTGGCATAAGCTTGGAGAAGAATTTTTTTAACGGTTTTAGGTTTTGCTAGTTGACTAAAAAAGAATTCACCAACTCCTGGAATTGATAAAAGCTTTTGTAAAATTGGCGCTCCAACACGTTTTGTCCAAGGTAGAGTTAACCGTTTGCGATCGTGTAATAATCTCAAAGAACAATTGAGTAAAGCAGTTCCCAAAGCTATATCTGGGTTATTTACCGCAGCTTGCATGGCGACAATACAACCAATGGAATTACCTACTAAAAATGCAGGTTCTTCCACAACTTGCCGACAAAAATCTGCTATTTGTTGTCCCCAGGTTTCTAGGGTGTAGGTTATTTTCTCTCCAGGTTGGGGTTTAGCAGAACCACCAAAACCAATCAAGTCAATGGCATAGACCCGACAAGTTTCTGCTAAAACTGGTATATTTTTGCACCAGTGTCCCCAGGATGCACCAAAGCCATGCACCAGAATTACAGCAGGTCCTTGAGTACCTTGAGTTTGGTAACAGATGGGGAAACCTTGCCAAATCCAGGTTTTGCTTGAGGTAAATACATTTTTAGAAGTTGTCATAGATAATTGATAATTTATAATTCATTTGTGAGGTCGGTACGCTGAGTTTTAATTAAACAAATATGTGATGGTTTACATAATTTTTCAAGAAAATTTACCTAAAAATTATGATGGTCGATGCTGAAATTTACACTAATAATCGCTCCAGTAGTTTTACAATTTACGCCAACTCAATTAGTATATAAAATTAATTGGATATAAAACAAATACTCAGGCGTAGTTTTACACCTAAGAAACTAACGCTGATTTTGCAAAAGTTTTTGTTCCTAGTTCCTTCTGGCAAAAGACGATGAACATACTAGAAACAATTGATACTCCTGTTGGCAGTTATGCTCCAGATTTTGAGTTGCCAGGAATTGATGGCCGTGTACACCATCTCAGCCGTTATTTAGAGAAGTTTCGCTCAGTATGTGTAATTTGTATGTGTAACCAATGTCCTTATGTGCATGGGTATATAGACAGGATAAAAAACATTCAAGCGGAATTCTCGCCGAGCAGCTTTACACTAATTGGACTCAATGGTAGTGATGTTAACCCTGGGGAAGACCTGAACCCTGGATCAAACTTTGAGGATATGAAAGTTTTTGCCCAACGCCATGAATTAAATTTCCCCTACCTATGGGACACAACACAAGATGTAACTCGTAGCTTGGGGACGATTAGTACACCTACGGCTTTTTTAATTGATCATGAGGGGATTTTGCGCTATAAAGGTCAAATTGATGATCACCCCCAAGATCCATTAGCGACCGGGGTAGATTATTTAAGAAATGCGATCGCCTGTTTATTTCAAGGTCAAGAAATTCAGCCAGCACAAACAGAGCAGCTTGGTACGCCATTAGTATGGCGAAAATAAACCAGAACTAGACACAGATTGTCACTGTACTGCTATCTTAAATTGGAGGCAATTGCAACTTATTTGATAAAGTGTAACTTCATGGGAACGAATTACCGACGGGTTTTACTTAAACTGAGCGGTGAAGCCTTGATGGGCAACTTAGGCTATGGCATTGATCCAGAAGTAGTCAAGGGAATAGCCGAAGAATTAGCAGAGGTGGTAGCCACTGGCGTTCAAGTCGCTATCGTAGTTGGCGGTGGCAACATTTTTAGGGGCGTGAAAGCGGCATCCTCCGGCATGGACAGGGCAACCGCTGACTACATAGGGATGATTGCCACGGTAATGAATGCCATGACGCTACAAGATTCGCTAGAACGAATAGGGATACAGACGCGAGTACAAACAGCGATCGCTATGCAAGAATTAGCAGAACCTTATATTCGTCGTCGCGCCATCCGTCATTTAGAAAAAGGACGGGTGGTAATTTTTGGTGCAGGTTCGGGAAATCCTTTCTTTACCACAGATACCACTGCGGCCTTAAGAGCAGCAGAAATAGAAGCGGAAGTGATTTTTAAAGCTACCAAAGTAGACGGAATCTACGACGCTGACCCCGAAATTTATCCTGATGCCAAACGTTACACAACCTTGACTTACTCCCACGTTTTAGCTCACGATTTACGAGTCATGGATAGTACCGCAATTGCCTTATGTAAAGAAAATAATATTCCCATTCTCGTATTTGACTTAACGGTACGTGGAAATATCCGCCGCGCAGTCATGGGAGAATCTATTGGCACTCTTGTGGGAGGTTCTTGTGAAATTAGCTGAAGCTGAAAGTACGATGCAAAAAACCGTTGAGGCGACTCAACGAGCATTTAACACCATTCGCACTGGCCGCGCCAATGCGAGCTTACTAGATAAGGTACAGGTCGAATATTACGGGACTCCTACCCCCCTGAAATCACTGGCAAACATTACCACACCAGATGCCTCAACAATCCTAATTCAGCCTTACGATAAGAGCAGCTTGAATATAGTGGAAAAGGCAATTTCTCTGTCAGATATAGGTATAACCCCCAGTAATGACGGTTCTGTAATTCGTTTGAACATCCCACCTTTGACATCTGACCGCCGTAAAGAATTTGTCAAACTTGCCGCCAAGTACGCTGAAGAAGGTAGAGTTGGGATTCGCAATATCCGCCGTGATGCTCTCGACTCAATTCGCAAACAAGAAAAAGCTGCGGAAATATCCGAAGATGAATCACGAGATCAGCAAGATAAACTCCAAAAACTGACCAACAAATACACGGCAAGAATCGACGAATTGCTGGCAGACAAGGAAAAAGACATCACAACCGTCTAAGCAGGGGACTGGGGACTGGGGAATTGGGGGAGTTGAGGAAACATCTTCCCTTTCCTCCCTTTGGAAATTGTGGACATATTGTAGGTCTATTTGACATACCTCCTCTTCCTAAAGGAGCGAGGATTCCTTGACACTTCGCTGGGTTGCGCCACAAATGGTCTTACCATCCCTCCATGTCCGTTTAAAGTCTCCCAATGCCCTATGACGACTATACCTAAATTTTACCATAAAGCCGTCATCGAAGGACGGGGCTTGTATCCCATTCTTTTGGTCAAGCTAAGAAAACAAGCATATAGGACTTACGCATTGACAAAGTAGGAAAATAGTGTATTGATAAAAAGTGTCATCTACTCAACAGGTATCGGACAATCAGAAAAATCAGTAAACCCTCGACAGCGCAATGCAATCTGGAACATTA
>JBJOKS010000009.1:0-162930 GCA_046045965.1 Cyanobacteriota bacterium
CGATTTTTCGCACAGGTGTTTTTGTCAAGATGCTAACGCTACTAGATCAATTTTTAACTCTACTACTTTTTCGGACACTGCTTGTCTACCGGGAGAGGAAAGTGTTTTTGTTTTGTGTATAAGCGCAGGTTATAGGGTACAGAGTTTATTTGTGTGGGGATGGAAGATTGGGATGTATCATCATTGATACAAGTTTAACATTTCTTAATAATACACAAAATTAGGTTGTTCTGCCAAATTTAGGTTATCCCCAACTAAGTTTAATAAGACTTCTGTAGCTACTGATTTTACTACATTGATACTTACAGAATTTCCCAGTTGATAATAAGCTTTATCATCGTTTTCATGAAGTATAAAACTATCAGGAAATCCTTGCAGTCTTGCCGCTTCACGTGGTGTTATTCTCCTCACACGATTTTTATGATATACTCCCAGTCTATTTGCATCACTCGCAACTAGAGTTACTGCTATTTTTTGAGGATCTAAAAATTTATATACTTCAAATGAAAAATTACCAGATACAGGTTTATATTTGCCGTCTATGATTTTTAGATATTTTTTAGATACTAAAGAATCAAGTATACTTTCAAGGTGGGGATGTGCAAAAAATGTGGCAATTTGTTGTTGAGTTAAAAGTTTACCATCTTGATGGTTGCCAAATTCTTTGTTTCTCCTTTTTAATATAAAAAGATTCATCAATTCTATTTCTTCGTGGGTGCATCTTCCTCTCAATCCTAATTCCCATGAATGAATTGAGTTACCACCTCTATAATCAATTAATCTATATCCGTGTAACCGATTAAGATCATTATTCACAACTTTTTTTAAAGCGGCCACAAATTCTGGTGAACAATCATATTTATAATCAGGATTATCCTCTAAAATATCAGCAACTATTGAATGATGAGTTAAGGGATTTAGGAGACTAAGTTGTTGATATTCATAAGTATGAGAATCTTTTGGTCCCAAATCTGATACTAAGTTAAACTTAGGTTTTTTAGCTAAACACCCAACTAAATAAACTCTGACTCGATTTTGCGGAAGTCCAAAATTAGCACTATTTAGCAGAAATATATCAAAGCTATAGCCTCTACTCTGCATTTCATATTTGAGAGTTTCTAAAGTTTTGCCATTATCATGGGTTTGTAAACCTCTAACATTCTCAAAAAGAAAAGCCTTGGGTTTATATGTATCTAACAGTCTTGTTATTTCAAAAAACAATGTTCCTCTAGTATCCCCAAATCCTTCTTTCTTCCCTGCATAAGAAAAGGACTGACAAGGAAAACCAGCAAGAAGCATTTCATGTTCTGGTAGTTTTGATATTTCTTTAATATCACCTTGAGGCAGTTCTGAAAAGTTTTTTTATATACTAATCTAGCATCAGCGTTGATTTCACTACTCAATACACATTCTGTTTCTAAATTCAGAGAATGTGCGGCTTGTTCAAATGCTAACCTGATACCTCCAATACCTGAAAATAAGTCTATAAAACGGATCTTGTTCATTTTTAAAGTTTTAATTGATTGATGTCTACTTAGTAATAGTACAGTAATAAATTAGCTATTCAAGAAAGATTTTATAAATTCACAAAGAATATTTAACTCACTTTTAGTAAATGCTACAGTACAATGACTATGTGAACAAATGTTTACAATTGCACTTTGTCTTTCAAAATTTCCTGCTCCGTCTATTACATAGGCAATTTTGTGTCCAGCAGATTCAATTTGCTCATATCTAGATTTTGCTTGACCACCTTTTCTTTCTATCACACTATTTGTAGTTACCTGGAAACTCACCTCTATCGCAACATAATGAGTATTTTTATTCACCACTATATCAAAAGAAGTTTGTCTGCCTGTAGCCTCATCTGTATGAGTTACATGAGGTAATCTCCCTCCTATTGTAATTACAGCGTCACTGTCTGTAATCTCATTCTTTATGTATTCAGCTACATATTTCTGGGCAATTTGTCCCAGGGTGTTAGATTTTGCACCACCAGTTATTCTACTAACGTAAATATAACGTTGTTTAATAAATTTATTTAATTCTTCAGGTCTTCCCAACAAGGAACCAACTTCGCATCTAGCTAATGTTGTAGCGGTGTCTTGATCATTTTCACTGCTACTGTAATAACTATTGCCAAATAATAGTAAAGCTATAGCATCTTTTTGTAAGTCGCTTAATTTATTAATAGAGATATTTTCCTGGTTGGTATTGTTTTGAAAAACCAGGTCTTCACTACGTATTTTTAAAGACTGATTGCTAAATTTTGGATTGTGTTTTTTCGTTTTTTTGTTAAAAGTTTTAAATTCATAATTTTTCTTTTGACCTTGCCAATAATATATTAGTGACCCTTCAGGAAATAAATTAATAACCTCATTACTTACTCGCTTGAGCATTTCACCACCAAAATCGGACAGTATAACTAATTGTTTCAGAAATAAATTAGCACTTAAATCTGAAGATTCAATAATTATAAATAATTTTTCAATATCACTAACAGGAACGCTTAGAATACTTGTAAATTTATCTTGCGTGTCCAGAAGAAGTGGTATAACACTTAATTCTGCTTCTTGTTCTGAAAGCTCTATAGGCTAAAATTTAGCAGCCAAACTTTCAAGTTCTGTAAAAGTTCTACCATAAAAAGTCATCTTGCTAAGTAAGACTAATAAGTAATATTATACTGTATTTTATTGTCTTATTGAACCCCAATCAATAATAGAAAAATTTATTTACAAATCCCTACACCACACACCCAAATCCTTTTTTACACCACAACGCGAAGAAATCTAAACCTTTCTCATGACTTGAAAAGCTGAGATATATGTCAGGTCAATACTTCCCCGATAAAGCTCATCAATTTTATCCCGTAAACCATTAAATAACGCATTTCTAATTGCAGATTGCAGTTTTAAATATGGAGAAAGTGTACCCAAAAGTAGCAAGTAATCATCAACATTATAAGTTACTTTACATATAACATAATCAGAAACTAAATCTTTAAATTTACCAGAATTAACGGCTTTTTCTCCAAAGGAGTGAACTATTCTTTCTTGAGTTCGGCTGTCTTCATATCTAGCAGAAGATGGAGCATGAATTTGATAAACCTCATGTAAATTTTGGTATACTTCATAATCAGGTTGCGGTGTCATATTCCACAACAAAATCAAAGCTCCGTCATCCTGTAAAGCATCAGCGGCTTTTATATAAGCTGTTTGCGGGTTCATCCAATGAAAAGAAGTTGCTGCTAAAACAGCGTTAAATTTCTTTGGTGTTAATTTCCATTCTTCAAAAGTAGTTTGCTGAATTTCTACATTTGGATATGCTGCACAGTTTTTTATAGCAAATTGACAAGCTGCTGCACTCGGTTCTATACATACCATTGAAAAGCCTAATGGAGCAAAAGACACGGTTGCATTTCCTGGTCCACATCCTAATTCAAGGATCTTACTTTCAGGTTTAAGTTGAACTACTTCTATAGCACCATTAATAATTTTTTGGGGATAATGTGGTCTAACTTTGTTATAAGCAGCAGCTACAGGTGAATACCAGTTTTTTCTCTGTTCTAAGTCTTGGGGATATGAATTTTTAATGGGTTGTAATTCTTCCATAATTTATGATAGAATTAAGGTATTTGAAAATTTAAAAATTACGTCATAATTTTAGCCTTACCATTACTAATGTATCAGATAAATTTCTAAAAATAAACTTAAAATCAGTACACTTAAGTAAAAATGCTGTTACCGACAACTGCTTTGAGCCAAACTGAATTAAAGTCGGCTATCGTTCGTAACCCGCTAGTAGTGACAGCGGATATAACGTTTATGGCAGCGATCGCCCAAATGAGCGGTGTACGATCAGTTTGTTCAGTTTCCCAAACCACTGATAGCCAACTGGATAAATTACAAATAGAAGCGCGTTCTAGTTGTGTCATAGTTGTAGAAAATAATCAACCCATAGGCATTTTTACAGAAAGGGATGTAGTACGACTCAGCGCCCAAAAACGAAATTTAGACAATTTAACCATGTCCGATGTCATGACTCATCCTGTCCTCACCTTGCGGGAATCGGAATTTACGGACTTCTTTTTTGCCGTTAATCTCCTCCAACACCACCGCATTCGCCATTTACCAGTGGTTGATGAGCAAAATCAACTGGTGGGAATACTGACTCATGAAAGTTTGCGGCAAAAATCACGGCCAGTAGATTTATTGAGATTGCGGCTTGTGAATGAAGTCATGACGAGAAACGTGATTTGTGCTACTCCTGATATTTCCATATTAGCGATCGCTCGCTTAATGGCAGAAAATCGTATTAGTTCTGTGATGATCGTGGAAACACAGGAATCATTAACAATTCCCGTTGGCATTGTAACAGAGCGTGATATTGTTCAGTTTCAGGCTCTAAACCTGAACTTTGAAACCTATCTAGCCGCAGATGTGATGAGTACACCTGTTTTCTGTGTCAATGCTCATGAATCTCTATGGATTGTACAGCAGATCATGGAGCAACGATTGATACAGCGGTTAGCGGTGACAGGAACAAAAGGCGAATTGTTAGGCATCGTTACCCAAAGTAGCATTTTACAAGTTCTTAATCCCTTAGAATTATATAAATTAACGGAAGTATTAGAAAAAAAAGTATTGCAATTAGAAGCTGAGAAAATAGAATTATTAGAAAATCGCAATGTTGAACTAGAACAGCAAGTAGACGAGCGAACTATTGCACTCAGGAAAAAAGTAGAACGAGAACAGTTAATTACTAAAGTTGCAGCTCAAATTCGCTCATCTTTAGATTTACAAGAAATTCTCAATACGACAGTTACAGAAATCAGATCACTGTTGAAATGCGAGCGCGTGATCATTTATCAATTCCGTCCAGACTTTAGTGGTACAGTGATCGCCGAATCTATAGGTAAAAGTGGAATTTCTGTTCTTCATAGCGAGCCTAATGATCCCTGTATTACCCCAGAATGGCTGGAACCTTACCGCCAAGGTCAGATTCGGGTAATTAATGATATCTACTCCGAATTTATGACTCCGTGCCATCAAGAGATGTTAATAGGGTTTGATATTCGTGCTAAACTCATGGCTCCCATCGTCGTCGAAAATCAACTTTGGGGATTGATGTTAACAAGTTACCGCGATGCTCCCCACAATTGGGAACTTGATGAAATTGAACTGGTGCGGCAACTATCAATTCAAGTTGCAATTGCTATTCAACAGGCAAACTCTTACCAACAGGTACAAATTGAACTCAGGCAACGAGAACAAGCAGAATTAGACCTTTATCAACTTAACCAAGAACTAGAAGCCAGGGTACAGCGCCGCACAGCCGAACTGCGTAACCTTTCCAGTCGATTAGAACTAGCAGTCAAATCCGCAAAAATTGGCATTTGGGACTGGGATATAGTCAATGATCGCATGATTTGGGATGAGCGAATGTATAAACTCTATGGAGTCAAAGCATCAGAATTCCTTGGTGCAGTTGAAGCTTGGCAAGCGGGTTTACATCCAGATGATGCTGCCAATGCTAATGAAGTGCTACAGCAAGCAATTAGGGGTGAAAAAGACTTTGATCCTGAATTTAGAATAGTCTTGCCAGATGGGAAAGTCCGCATCATCCAAGCTTATTCCATCGTTCAGCGCAATTCCCAAGGGGAAGCAGAACGGATGATCGGTGTGAATATTGATATTACAGAACGCAAACAAGCAGAACAAAAAATTAAGCAACAAGCAGAAAGAGAACATTTACTGCTAGAGACAACCCAACGTATTCGTGAATCTCTTGATTTGGCAACTATATTTAATACGGCTACTCAAGAAATACGACAATTAATAAATGCAGATCGAGTAGGAATTTTTAAATTTGATCCTGACAGTAATTTTAACGATGGTGAATTTGTTTCCGAATCTGTAGTTACTGGTTTTAATTCTGTCCTAGAAGCTAAAATTCATGACCATTGTTTTGGTGAACAATATGCTCCCTACTATCAACAAGGGAGAATACAAATAGTAGATGATATTTACAATGCCGGACTTACAGACTGTCATCGTGATGTTTTAGCACAATTTCAGGTGCGAGCTAATTTAACCGTTCCATTACTACAGGGAAAAAATTTATGGGGTTTGCTGTGTATTCATCAATGTTCTGAAACCCGTCATTGGCAAGAATTTGAAATTGAACTTGTTAAACAAATAGCTAACCAATTGGCGATCGCCATTCAACAAGCAGATCTATTTGAAAAATTACAGTCAGAACTAATTATTAGAAAGCAAGCTGAAAAAGCAATTGCATTGCAACTACAACAGCAAAAAATTATTCGAGAAATTACCCAAGAAATTCGCTCTACCTTAGATTTAAAACAGATTTTAGCCACTGTCACCCAAAAAGTGCAAGAATTAATGCAAGCTGATCGGGTGATTGTGTTCCGTCTGTTTGCTGATGGTAGAAGTAAAATAGTCGAAGAAGTTGTTAATAGTGATTATGTGGCATTGAAAGATCGTCAATGGGAAGATGAAACATGGTCACAAGATATTTTAGACTATTACTGGCAAGGAAAACCCAGAATTGTGCCTGATGTGATGAACGATATCTGGACAGATTGCTTAGTAGAATATTCCATAGAAGGAAATATCCAATCGAAAATTGTCGCTCCCATCTTGCAGGAACTGGGAGACAATGAAATCATCGGACGCTGGGTAAATGCTCCTAATAATAAACTATGGGGTGTGTTAGTTGTTCATGCCTGTAGTACAAAACGTATTTGGGAAGAAACAGAAGCCCAATTATTGCAACAAATAGCCAACCAATTAGCGATCGCCATTCAACAATCAGATTTATTTTATCAACTACAAACCTCACTAGCAAAAGAAAAAGAAATCAGCCAAATGCGATCGCGCTTCATTACTATGGCATCCCATGAGTTTCGCACACCATTAGCCATTATTTCCTCATCCACAGGCATTTTACAAAACTTTAGCGATCGTCTGAGTGCAGAAAAAAAGCAGGGACACCTAGATACTATCCAAAAAACCATCAAGCACATTGTCCAGCTTCTAGATGATGTTCTCATGATCAACCGTGCTGAAGCTGAGAAAATGGAATTTAAACCGCAAGCATTAGATATAATTGCCTTCTGTCGTCGTCTCAAAGATGAAATAGAAGGTACTAGCAGCACACATAAAATCGAATTTGTCTTGAAAACCAGCCATCCCATATTAGATGATACTTTCATTGTAACATTTGATCCAAAAATTATCCGCCAAATTCTCACTAATCTCCTCAGTAATGCTATTAAATATTCTCCGGAAAATAGCGTAGTTAATTTTAGTTTTATTATAGAAAATGACCAATTAATCTTTAAAATCAAAGATGCTGGTATTGGTATTCCTAAAGAAGATCAAGTAAATTTATTTTCATCCTTTTATCGAGGTTCTAACGTGGGTACTATTTCTGGTACAGGTTTGGGTTTGGTAATAGTAAAAAGATGTGTTGATCTGCACCAAGGGCAAATTACATTAGATAGCGAAGTAGGACAGGGAACAACATTTACAGTCATTATTCCTAGTAATTTTTAGCATCAAAAAACTTCTCCTGCAAATTCTATTTCTTATTTTTTATAGCCATAGACAGAGTAGTTAGAACATCAATGAATCATGAAACTCTCTTCTCTCCCCAATAGGGTTTTACTCCTGACTCCTGACTCCTGACTCCTGCTATAATAAAAACTCTTTCAATTCTTTTAGTGGTAAAGGAGGACTATAAAAATAACCTTGGACTATAATATTAGAATCATTTTTCATTAACCAAGCTAACTCATTTTTTGTTTCTACCCCTTCAGCAATAATATTAAGATTAAGATTATTAGCAGTCTGAATTATACTTTTGACAAGCACCTGTTTAGTTGTCAACTTGTCAATATTACTGATAAAATAACGATCTATTTTCAGATTATGAAAAGGAAATTCTTGGAGATATTTAAATGATGAATAACCAGTACCAAAATCATCAATTGATATTTTAATTCCCTGATTGCTTAATTTATTCAATTTCTGCTTAACTGATTCAATATCGTGAATAAATACCGTTTCTGTCAGTTCCAACTCTAATGATTTAGGTGTAATACCTATTTTTGTAATAATATCAATAATTGTATCATTGAAATCTTCTGTTTTCAACTGACAAGCAGATATATTAACAGCTATACTAAAATCATTAAAGCCTTGATCTTGTAAAGTTTTAATTTGTGTACAAGCTGTTTTAATGATCCATTCTCCCAAGATAATAATAAAACCAGACTCTTCAGCAATGGGAATAAATTCTGCCGGAGAAATCATACCATATTCGGGATGTTGCCAACGGATTAATGCTTCTATAGAAACTACTTTTCCTGTTTGAGCATTTACTTGAGGTTGATAATAAAGCTGAAATTCATTTCTTTCTAAAGCTTGACGTAAATCTGTTTCTAAAATAACCTTTCTGAAAAAATTATCTAATATTTCTTGATTATAGAAATGATATAATTTTGTATCTTCTGGTTGATAATGTTCGAGCGCAAATTCAGCATAAGTTAGTAACTGACTGAGTTGTAGTCCATCAAGGGGATAACAAGCAATGCCAATTTTCGCCTTCAAAAATACTTCAAGGTTATTGAAAAATAAAGGTTGTGAGATATTGTCTAAAATTTGTTGAGCAATATCAGCAACAATTTTAATATCTTGAGTAGGTTTCAACAACATAACTAATTGTTCAGTTTTTAAATGCCCAATTAATTCAATGAAATTATTTTGGGAATTAAAATTGTTTAATCTGACAACTAAAGCTTTGATAAATAAATGCTTCAAGCTAGTTTCCAGAAATAATTTATTACGGTAAAGAATATCTATATCAATCAGAAACAGAGGTAGTGTTTGACATTGATTATAAACTTGAAGACGGATTTTATTAAAATGCTCCTCCAAAAAAAGTTTGTTAGGTAAACCTGTTAAACTATCATGACGAGCTAAATATATAAATTCATTTTCTAAACGTTGAATTTGATTTATATATTCTTGAGTAACAACTTGACGTTTTTTAAATTGTGTTTTAATTGCTTGGAGGAGTTCAGAGGCTTCAAAAGGCTTAGTTAAGTAGTCATCAGCACCAAGTTCCATTGCTTGACGCAGATCACACCGTTCAGTTTTAGCAGTCAGAAATATAAAAGGAATAGTTGCAGTGACTGGATCTTGACGTAATGTTTGAATGAGACTGTAGCCATCCAAACGTGGCATCATCACATCACAAATAATCAGATCCGGTTGATATTGTTCAACCATCTGTAAGCCCAACCAGCCATTTTCTGCCGTCATAGTCGAGAATCCTTCAATTTCGAGAATTTGCTGAATTAGTTCTCGCGTGATGCAATCATCTTCAATGATCAAAATTTTCTTCATTCGCTAAAGTTTAATTATTGGTGATAATTTAGATTATGAGTTGATTTTAATGTCTGAGTGTAGTGGTATGGCAATTCTAAATCTTAGGAACAATAGAAATTTGTGCAAATCCTCCCTAACTGACAGCTAAATGCTTACGATCAAAAAGAGGTTAATAGAAGAGCCGAAAATATGACATCATTACCCAAACCTGATCACGATGACTCAACTACATGGGAAGAAGAACTAGATAGCGCCATTTTCACCTTTGAAGATATTCAAGCGGAACTCAACTATACACAAGCAAAAACAGCACTGCGAAATTTAGTTAACAATCTTGATCTTACCACCCAGGAAAAATCCGGCTTAGAAGCGGAAATAGCCGACTTAGAAACCATGCTGGGGAAACTAGAAAGTATGGTAGTACAAATAGCGGCCTTTGGGATGGTGGGACGTGGTAAGTCTTCCTTACTCAATGCTTTAGTCGGTCAACCAGTGTTTGAAACAGGACCCTTACATGGTGTTACCCGTGCAGAACAAAAGGTAAATTGGAGTATTAGTCAAGAAGCGAGCGGGACTTTAAAAGCTACCTTCCCCTCAACTGGTCAATCGCAAGTAGAATTAGTTGATACTCCGGGTTTAGATGAAGTTGATGGAGAAACCCGCGCTGCGTTAGCTCAACAGGTAGCAAAACAAGCCGATTTAATTCTGTTTGTGATTTCTGGTGATATGACCAAAATTGAACAGTTGGCGCTTTCCCAGTTGCGAGAAGTAGGTAAACCGATCATTTTAGTATTTAACAAAGTTGACCAATATCCAGAAACAGACCGGATCGCAATTTACGAAAAAATCCGCGATGACAGAGTAAGAGAGTTACTTTCACCTGATGAAATTGTCATGTCTGCGGCTTCACCTTTGGTCAAAACTGCCGTAGTTCGTGCTGATGGGAGTAGGGGTATACAATTGCGTCAAGGTAATGCTCAAGTAGATGAACTAAAACTGAAAATTTTAGAGATTTTGCAACGGGAAGGTAAGGCTTTAGTGGCTTTGAACACCATGCTTTATGCTGACACGGTAAATGAGCAAGTTGTCCAGAGAAAATTAGAAATTAGGGAAAAAAACGCCAATGAGTTAATTTGGAAAGCGGTAATGACCAAAGCATTAGCGATCGCCCTCAATCCTGTTACCGTGGTTGATATCCTCAGCAGTATTGTTATTGATATCGCCCTAATTTTGGGTTTATCCAAGCTCTACGGCATCCAAATGACAGAAAAAGGTGCTGTACAACTGTTACAAAAAATCGCCCTGAGTATGGGCGGAATTGGCGCTAGTGAACTACTAGCAAACTTAGGTTTAAGTGGTCTAAAAACCTTACTTGGTATCTCTGCATCAGCTACTGCTGGAGTTACAATTGCACCTTATTTATCCGTAGCCATAACCCAAGCGGGAGTAGCTGGTGTATCTTCCTATGGTATCGGACAAGTCACCAAAGCCTATTTAGCGAATGGAGCGACTTGGGGACCAGAAGGACCAAAAGCAGTAGTTAGCCGCATTTTGTCAACCTTGGATGAAACATCAATTTTGAACCGCATTAAAGATGAATTGTTAACAAAAGTAAGAAGAAGGTGACTGGGGACTGGGGACTGGGTAATCAATTTTATTTTTCCCAATTACCAATTACCAATTACCAATTATGAAATTTATTGGCATTGATTTAGGTTGGAAATCACAACCAAGTGGACTATGTTGTTTAGAATTAAAAGATGGAAAACTGCAACTACTAGATTTAGATCGCCAAGATGCGATCGCAGATATCTTAACTTGGATAGAGAAAATTGTACAACCAGAAGAACCAGCCATTATTGCTGTAGATGCACCAACATTGATCCCCAACCCTACAGGTAGTCGCTTACCAGACAAACTGAGTCATAAATACTTTGGTAAATATCATGCTGGATGCTACCCAGCAAATCAAAACCTAGCCTTTGCAGAACGTACAATTAACTTTGGCTTAGAATTAGAATCCCGTGGTTTTGTTCATGCACCCAGTATTGAACCCCAAAAACCAGGAAGATATCAAATTGAAGTTTTCCCACACCCAGCAATAGTTAACTTATTTCAATTAGAACGCATCCTCAAATATAAAAAAGGAAAAATCCAAGAACGCCGTTTAGAACTAACCAAACTATATAACTACATCCTCAATATTCTCCCTGCAATTTCTCCTCCTCTGCGTTCTCTGCGTCTCTGCGGTTCGTTTCCTTCAGAAATACCCAACACAGGAAGACAACTCAAAGAAACAGAAGATAAACTAGATAGTTTAATTTGCGCTTATGTTGGTGCTTATTGGTGGTTTTGGGGAACAGAAAAAAACCTAGTTTTAGGAGATGCAAACACAGGTTATATTGTTGTACCGGAAAGATTGGATACTAATTCAGAAATACTTTAATATTTACATGAAAACGTTCTGCTAATTGTTGAATTTGAGTGAAAGTTAATGTTTTTTCTTTGTTTAAAATAGATTTTATGGTTTCAGACGAACCAATTTCATGTAAATCTGATAAAGTCAGTTTGTGTTCTTCCATTAAATAAGCTAAAACATCACTTCCATGACAATTAGGGAGAGGATAATGTTCTGTTTCATAAGCCTCAATTACCGTTCCCAAGGTATCTAACAAATGATAAAGAGGATGTTGTTGATTAGTACCGATTTCATCAAGTAAATCATTTAATCTTGTAATTGCTTGTTCATATTCTTCTTCATTACGAATTGTTAGTAAAGGAGAAATAGCACTCCAATGGGTATTAATATCTGGGGGAAGAGTAGTTAATTTTTCCATATATTTTTGTCGTACTCTGAATGAGTTAAGATATAACGAATATAAACTTTTTGGCAATTAAAGTGAATAGAAGTAATCAAGCGATATTTATTACCACCAATATTAAACACTATTAAATCACCTACAAGCAGATCCCCCCAACCCCTCTTAAAAAGGGGGGCTAAATTTGTCAATATCTTTGGGAGATTTTGATGCAGACAAAAAAATCATTATCCTGAAAATCCTGATTCTGACAATTAAATAATAAAAAGCGTTGCCAATTTCATCAGCAACGCCTAATATTAAAGATTCAAAAACTATTCAGCCCAAGCAATTAACCTGGGTTCATAAGGACTAGAAAGGTATTGATTTTGTGGTAAAACACGCAAAGATAAACCTTGCAAACCAGAGGTAGTGTAGGTAATATCTGCCGTGTAAATACTTAAACCTTGGTTATCTTGTCCTTGATAATCCATCACCACAGGTACAGCGTTGACAATATCGCCGTTAGCATCAATTGCACCTTGATATAATTCAACCTGCACATCTTTATTTGTTAAAGTGGCTAAATCAACCTTAGCTTTTACAGCCACAGTTTGATTAACTTCTATTTCCGAAGCTGCGGAGACATCAATATCTTTGATTCTGATGTTAAACCAATGTTCACCGAGTTTTGCTTTCCAAGCTGCTAATTCCTTAGCTGGTGCGTAATTATCTGTGGTGAGATTATGATAGCGATCGCTGGCAGGAAAATAAGCTCGTTGTGCATATTCCCGTACCATTCGCGCAGTATTAAAGAACGGACAATTTAACCGAATTGCATCCTTCATTTTCGCTACCCATTGACGAGGTAAACCATCGCCATCACGGTGATCATAAAATAGAGGTACAACTTCCTTTTCTAACAACTCGTAGAGAGCGTTAGCTTCTATCTCATCTTGATAATTAGGATCTTCGTAATTCTCACCATGTCCAATAGCCCAACCAGTGCGGACATAATCAGCTTCATCCCACCAACCATCGAGTACACTTAAATTAGGTAGTCCGTTCATAGCAGCTTTCATACCGCTAGTACCGGAAGCTTCACGGGGACGACGGGGAGTATTTAACCAGATATCACAACCTGCCACCATCAACCGCGCAATGTGAATATCATAGTTGGGAACAAACACCACCTGTTTTTCTAAATGATGTTCGCGGATAAAGTGATTGATATCGCGAATTAATTCTTTACCAGGAATATCTTTGGGGTGAGCTTTTCCAGCAATGACAAACTGTACCTTGCGGTGTTTATGTCCCACCAAAATCCGCTTAATCCTTTCCAAATCACGCATCCATAAAGTTGCGCGTTTGTAGGTAGCAAAACGACGAGCAAAACCAATAGTCAGAACATTGGGATCGAGAACTTCTTGAGCTTGGGCAATATCAGAAGCAGAAGCACCGCGATCGCGTAAATGCTTCACCAAATGCTCCCGCACATACAAAATCATATCCAAGCGACAGCGTTCGTGATTACGCCATAACTCTTCATCTGGGATCGCGTCCATCCGTTCCCACATAGGGCTATCCGGTGCTGCTGATGACCAGTTTGGACCAAGATAGCGATCGTATAACTCCTGAGTTGATTTAGACACACAACTGCGAGCATGAACGCCATTGGTAATTGCGGTAATTGGCACTTCATCAACCGGGACTTTCTTCCACAAACCTTGGAACATTTGCCGCGATACAACACCGTGCAACTGCGCCACCCCATTAGAAAATGTCGCCATTTTCAATGCCAAAACTGCCATACTAAAAGGAGCAGATAAATCACCAGTATTTTCGCGACCCAATCCTAAAAATTGTTCCTTTGGTAAACCAAAGATATCTGCATAATATCCCAGATAATACAAAACTTTATCGGGAGCAAACAAATCAATCCCTGCTGGTACAGGGGTGTGGGTAGTAAAAATATTACTGGAAGACACCACCTGTCGAGCTTGAGCATAACTCAAACCTTCTTCCTGAATCAAAATCCGAATTCGTTCCAAAGCCGAGAAAGCCGCATGACCTTCATTCATGTGGTAAGCTGTCACCTTGTAACCCAAAGCTTTCAACATCTGCACACCACCGATCCCCAGCATAATTTCCTGGTGGATACGCATATCAATGTCACCACCATACAACTGATCGGTGATATCGTGGTCATAGGCTTTGTTAGGTTCAATGTTGGTATCCAGCATATACAGGGGAACAGTTCCCACTTGGACACGCCACACCCTAGCGTATACCTTACGTCCTGGATAATCTACCGCAATCCGTAGCTCTGAGCCATCAGGATTACGTTCCAAGTGCAAAGGCATATTATAGAAATCGTTGATGGGGTAGCGTTCTTGTTGCCAACCATCAGCATTAAGATACTGGGCAAAGTAACCTTGTTGATATAGTAAGCCTACACCAACTAGCGGTAATCCCAAATCACTAGCAGATTTGAGGTGATCCCCCGCCAAAACACCCAAACCACCGGAATAGACAGGCAAACAATCTACCAGTCCAAATTCTGCTGAAAAATAAGCGTAGCATTCCTTGGGTGTCTGACCACGCTGTTTGTGATACCAGGTGCGCTCTTGCAAATAATCGTCTAATTGACGCGCAGCACGATCCATTTGTGCTAGGAAGCCTTCATCTTCCACAACTTCCAATAGCCGCCCTTGGCTGATAGTACCCAGCATCAACACTGGGTTATGACGGCTAGATTCCCACAAATCTGGGTCTAGACGACGAAATAAGTCTTTGCTCTCAACATTCCAATCAAAGTGTAGATTGTATGCTAATTGCCGCAGTGGTTCTAGTCGTTGCGGTAGGGAAGGAGAAACGTTAAATGTGCGAATTGGCTGCATATTGTGAGACGAGTTCAAATTTGGCTATGGTTATTGTTTACTGTTTTTACCTAATCTTGCCAATTCTTTATACTATGTTTGTGAATTTCTGATGACTTTGTTAAGCATTGAGAATAATTTTCTCATACTTTGCTAGAATTTACACCAAAAAATGTTCTTAGTCTATGGGTTTTCATGACTTAATATCCTAATTAACATAAAATTTTATTTCTTGTTGTTACTTAGTATCATCCATACAGTTGAAAAAATTTATAGTTACCATTTAGATTTAGCAAATTTTTGGTGCGGGAATTATAACTACTTTTATCAACCAAGCGGATAAATTTTAATTATATCTTAATAATTTAAGTATTGCAGTAACCCACAGGAAGAATTTGTGTACTTCATGGGTAATTCCTGGTTTATTTCCACAGAAAAAACTCAAATTTATCTAAATTTGTCTAAAATATAGGACTTCTATTTGATTTTTGATAGCGTAGCGTGGCGTAAGCCATACAGAACTCAGTACATACTGACAGCCTTCTTTCCTGTTAAGAGTTCCCTGTTGCCTGCCTCCACGAAAAATTCATGAATCAAATCGGATCACTATAACAGATAATCAAGAAATTATCACCACCAAGTTTGACCAAAAGTGCTAACAACTGCGATTGTACCCAGCTTGGCAAAAATTAATATTATGTTAACAAATAAGTAAATCGACGGGAAAATTTATAACCATGTAACAAAATGTAAATTCAATCAATGCCTTATCAACAGGTCATTTAACGGGGTTTAGAAAACTCAACATACATCGCTTTTATCGTGCCGACTTACTTATGTTAAGAAAAAAATGAATCAGGTAATCATTTATATCCCGACAGAAGGCTGCTCATAGGTATTATGTGTCATAGTTAGAGCTATAGCCGCAGCAAAAGCCATTTCCCCAGCTATTTTATCAGGGTTATTTGCAAGTCTCTAACCAGTAGTTAAAGCTGGCTACACAATTTCTTGAATTGTAATCATGATTTAACCATCTGTGTCACTTAAAAGGCATACTTGACTCTGGAAGTGGCATTTTGTCCTCATAATTCAGGAGTCAGGTGTTAAGCAGTAGCCAAGTGCTAACGAGTTTATCAATTATGAATTAATAGCAGTAAATAAGGCTACACAAAGCCAGCCATGAAAAATAAAATTTGAGTAATAAATTACAATTTGGAACCGTATAAAATCTGCCATATTGCAATTTTTACAGATACAAATCATAGATATAGCAGATTGCAGATCAATGAGGTACAGAATCTAAATTGAGACCTATACACATTCGCCAGTTTTACTCCTGACTCCTGACTCCTGACTCCTGACTCTTGATAGCGTAGCGTGGTGTAAGCCATATTCTGCTGTAATAAACAGATTTTGTGTTTAAAACTGGCCATTTTTAAAAAAATATGTTATTGTAATTATCAATTGTCATTCAAAGTCGGTAATGTTATTAAAAGCGTGATTTTGTTAGCCTATCAATCTTTGTGTGCAGCATGATGAGAGCAGAATACTCTACAAATTCATTACCAGACAGCCGTCATAGCAGTCGGGGAAGTGCTTACTTGTTTGCACCCATGGTCAACTTCAACGTCATGGCAGAAGTTGGTGATAATCCACCATAATTTTATTACTAAAAATTCCTAACTATCATTCAATAAAAATTACATGATCTGCTGAATACAAAGGTAATGCTTTCCATCAAACCTTGATGAATAGATGAATGTAATTTTGTTGGAAATAACCTATATTTCAGCCGTTGGGTATCAGCCAATACGGTGTATTTCAGCATAGTTGTAGGTTAATCTTTTATCTCTATTGGCTCCAACTGAACTGTATCGAGCTATAAACTGTCGTGAGAATAAGATTTTTACCTAAAAATCAAGCAGGGAAATCAGGTTTTCTCAGGCTGTAGCTGACTGCTGAAATAAACAATAGTTACTAACTCATCACATCCTAGTAGAAATACTAGAGATGAAAATAGGATTTTGAAAAAACTTCAAACTTCTCAAACAAAATTTATTGGAGATATTTGCAACCATGATTAAACAATATTCAGCCAAATTACAGCGATTACAAGAACTTATAGCAACTACCTTCTTGGGTGATATTCCGGCAATCTTTTTGGGTCCCCAATTAAGAAGGTTAGTATATCCCCGTCTTTTTGCGGCTATGGGTAATGGGGTGTACATTCAGCATGGTGCGGAGTTTCTCTGTACTGCTTCTATTGAAATTGGTAACGGAGTACACATCTTTAAAAATGTGCGTTTAGATGCTCAAGGACACCCAAACAATAAAATTGTTTTAGGAAATGGAGTGGCAATTGAACGCAATGTAGATATAGGCTGTATGGAAAATACTTGCATACACATTGATGAAGAAACTTTCATTGCTCCTAATGTTTGTATTGCCGGACCTGGAGACATTAGAATTGGTAAACAATGTATGATAGCATCTCACTCTGGGATCTATGCCAATAATCATATTTTTACAGATCCGTTGTTACCTATTAGACAGCAAGGTATTACTCGTCAGGGAATTGTGATTGAGGATGACTGCTGGATAGGACATGGAGTAACTGTTTTAGATGGCGTGACTATTGGTAAAGGTAGCGTCATTGGTGCAGGAGCAGTAGTCACTAAAGATATTCCTCCTTATTCCGTTGCTGTGGGTATACCCGCAAGAGTGATTAAAAGCCGAAATGTCAAGGAATTGGTGCAATCTGCTCAAAATTAGGGTAATGGGTAATGGGTAATTGGTAATTGGTAATTGGTAATTGGGAAAAATAAAACTGATTACCCAGTCCCCAGTCCCCAGTCCCCAGTCCCCAGTCCCCAGTCCCCATAACTCCTTGTTTCTTTAGAGATAGCTCCAAAAAGTAACCAGATGTGGTTAAGATAGAGGAGCTATATTTTCTGCATAGCAGATTGCTGAGAACTTTTTTGTCTTACCCCTGGGAGATATTTCTATGGTGACTTTAAAAATCGCTGTTTATATTGTTGTTGCTTTCTTCGTCGGAATTTTTGTGTTTGGATTTTTGTCAAATGATCCTGCACGTAACCCTGGTCGTCGGGATTTAGAATAAGAAGACAACAAATCATCTGCAACTGCTGGAAGGTGGAAGACACTAAATGCCCGAAACCTGGCACAAATCTGGCAGAATGATACTGTGTCATCCTCTTGACGGATTGCTGCAAGTCAGCAAAAGGCGAAAGTCGGAAGGCACGTGTTATGAATCCTTCCGGCTTAATGTTTGGCTTTTAATAGCTGGCTTTTTTTAGCTCGATTTTCCAACAGATATGCTTCATCCAGCTTTGCCACCTGACTCACCTCCTGTTCAAGAATATATAAAACCTGCTAATCATAACTCTTATGCTGCTGCTGTAGAGGATGAAATTGGAACGCAGGAACTGGAAAATCCAGGAAGTATTGAGACTGCTAATGATCTGGCAACTCCCACCAAGACCAATCATAATGACTCGGTGGTTGCCAAAAGCTTATTTTCATATCCTGTTCCAGAAACTTTACCTCCCGAATTTTCCCCCCTGACTGCTTCTAGAAGTGCGGCAGTTTTAGGAAAACCCTTGGCGGTTAGTAGTTCTGTGCCGAAAAATAATGCTGATGCTGATTTAGGAAAGTCCTTGGTGGTTGGTTCTGTGCCGGAAATTGCTGATGCTGAGAACACATCACCCGCTCAATTTCCAGACATTTCTGGCGAAGTTGCCAATACAGATAACTTATGGTTGTCTGATTCACCAGTGATGCTCAAAACATCAGTCCCAGTACAAAATAATAAAAATACTGTAAATTTATACAAATCTGGGGATAAAATTAATCTTTCTGGAGAGATAGAAACAGTTGAAAATATCCCCAGTTCTTTGCCAGTCCAAAATATTATTGAATTCAAGCCACGTAATTCCAATAACCAACCGGCAACTTCTACGACTGTAGAATTTCCGCCAAACCCAGAACCAGTTTCACCCACAAATCAACCATCTGGGAATATTCCACAAGCAAGGCAACGAATTGTAGAGGTAATAGCTGATCGTCAGGAGTATGATGAGCAAAGGCGAATTGTCACGGCTGAAGGTAATGTGGTGGTAAGGTTTGATGGATCGGTGGTAGATGCGGATAGATTGCAAGTAAATTTGGATAATTTAATTGCTGTAGGGGAAGGTAATGTTGCTTTAACTAGGGGTGATCAGGTATTACGGGGGGAACGCTTTACTTATAATTTTATCCAAGATAGCGGGGATCTGGAAAATGGCAGAGGCGAAATTTACATCCCTTCAACTCAAACTGATTTTGCTTTTTCTCCCTCCCCAACTACAGATATTACCGCAGGTGGTGTACCCAGTCGCCCATTGAGCGATCGCATTCGCGCTAATCAACCTATTACTGGTGTAGGCAGTCCCGGAGGTATTGATGTTACCATTGGTGGACAACCAAACGCGAGAAATATTCCCGCACCAAAAACAGGTGGTGTTGTTAAGCGGTTGCGATTTGAAGCCCAACGTATTGATTTTTATCCCCGTGGTTGGCAAGCTGAGGATGTGAGGATTACTAATGATCCTTTTTCACCACCAGAATTAGAATTAAGAGCATCTAAAGTGACAGTGACGCGAGAAGCGCCTTTGGTAGATAGTATTACTACTGAGCGTCAACGTTTGGTATTTGACCAAAATGTTAGTATACCTATCCCTATTGATAACCAAAAAATTGACCGTCGGGAAAGGCAAGTGAATCCATTTATTGTCTCTCCAGGTTTTGATAATGGTAGACGGGGTGGTTTGTTTGTGGAGCGCAATTTTACAGCGATAAATAATGATCAAACACGCTGGACTGTCACACCTCAATTTTTTGTACAGCAAGCTTTTGAAGACAGTAGTAATGTTGCAGATTTATTTGGTGTAAAAACTCAACTGAATACTGTTTTAGGTCCAAAAACTACAGTGGAAGGTAAGGGAGAATTAACAAGTCTTGATGTCAATCAAATAGAAGATGAGTTACGAGGGAGTTTACGGTTACGTCAGGATTTGGGTGATGTAAATCCTCATACATTAAATCTAGAATATAGCTACCGCGATCGCCTTTACAATGGTACTCTTGGTTTTCAAACTGTGCAGAGTAGTCTAGGTGGTGTGATCACTTCTCCGATCATTCCCCTGGGGAAAAGTGGTATTAATCTTAGTTATCAAGGAGGCGCTCAGTATATTAATGCTAATACAGATCGAGCAGATTTACTGGAGCCACAACGGGAAAATGACCGCATTTCTTTAGGTCGTTTACAAGGTAGTGTTGCTCTTGGGACTGGTTTCTTGTTATGGCAGGGAAAACCATTACCACCAACTGCCACAGAAGGATTAAAATATACAGCTAATCCTGTAGTACCTTACTTGCAAGCGATCGCAGGTGTGACTGGAACTACCAGCTATTACACCAGTGGCGATAATCAAAGTACCTTGATTGGTACAATCGGGTTAATCGGGCAAATTGGTCATTTTTCTCGACCATTTTTGGATTATACAGCCTTTAATATTAGTTATTCCCAAGGCTTCAACAGTGGATTATCACCATTTTTGTTTGATCGCTCTGTTGATAACAAAGTCCTGAGTGCTGGTATTTCACAGCAAATATATGGACCATTTCGCTTAGGCTTACAAACATCAGTTAACCTAGATACAGGTCAAGAAAGTAGCACAGATTATACTGTGGAATATAGCCGCCGCACCTATGGTATTACCTTGCGTTACAATCCAGTTTTGGAATTAGGTGGTTTTACTATCCGCATTAGTGACTTTAACTGGACCGGTGGCACTGATCCATTTTCTGGAGGGGAAGTTAAGCCAGTTGTAGGTGGTGTGCGACAAGATAATTAGGTGACAGGTGACAGGTGACAAGTGACAGGGAACAGGGAGCAGGGAACAGATAATAATTGTCAACTAATGACTAATGACTAAAGATTTAAAGGTAAAGTAACAGTAAATGTTGTGCCTAAACCAAGTTGACTGTTGATTGCAATTTTCCCATTATGGGCATCAACACACTTTTTCACAATTACTAAACCTAATCCGTTACCATGAATTGATTGCACATTTGAAGCTCGATAAAAAGAATCAAAAATGCGATTTTGATCTGCGGTGGGAATACCGATTCCTTGATCTTGAACCTGGAAAATTGCTACTCCATCTGCTAAATTACAATTGAGTTCAAACTTAATTTCAGTACCGGGATGAGAATACTTAGCGGCGTTAGAAAGTAAATTTCTGAATAAATAATGTAATAGTTTTTCATCCATTATTGCATCGGTATTCTGACTATGACAAGTAAAAACAATTTGATGATTGCTATTTTTAATCAGAGAAAATTCTTCAATTAGCTCTCGACAAAATTGCTCTAACTTAATTGATGCTGGACTATAAACTAGATATCCTGCTTCAGCTTTACCCATGAAAAGGACATCTTCCATGAGTTTTTCCATTGATTGTACAGCACCATAAATTCGAGTTAAATAGGTGTTTCTTTTGGCTTCTGTTAACTTAGTTCCTTGAATATCTATGAGTTCTACTGCTGTTTGAATCATCGCCAAAGGATTACGAAATTCATGGGAAACAGTGGAGATAAATAAAGATTTAAGACGATTTAATTCTTGCTCTTTTTTCAAAGCTTGCTCTAGATCCTCTTTTTGACGGCGTTCGCTGAGATCCCAAAAAACCACTACAGCACCGCTAATTTCATTGGGTCCTAGTCGTAATGGTGAAGCACTATCACCTATTGGTATTCTTCTACCATCTTTGGTAATTAAAGATGTAAATTCTTCTAAATAAATAACCTGTTTTTCCCGCAACACTTTAGCCACAGGGTTTTCTATTACCTGCTCTGTGGTTTCATCAATAATATACAGGATTTCTGATACATCTTTTCCTAAAGCTTCTGCTTGCTGCCAGCCAGTTATTTTCTCGGCTGCGGGATTCATAAATGTGACTATTCCCTGCTTATTTGTAGAAATTACAGCATCACTCATGCAGTTTAACAGGGTTGCTAATTGATCTCGATTTTCTCTTAATTCACGTTCTAATTTATGTTGTGATAGACCTATTTCAACGGATATGCGTAAATCTTTAATAGTAAATGGTTTAACCACATAACCGAAGGGGTGGGTAATTTTAGCACGTTCTAAAGTATGCTCATCGCCATAAGCTGTGAGAAAAATCACAGGTATATCTAACTGCCGACGAATTTCACTAGCAGCAGTAATTCCATCCATTTCACCTTTGAGGATAATATCCATTAAGACTAATTCTGGTTTAGTATCTAACGCCTTAGTAATGGCAGTTTTTCCAGAAGAAGCTGTACCCGTAACAATGTACCCTAATTGATGTAATTGACTCGCAATAGTTCTAGCTACAATTACTTCATCTTCAACCACTAAAATTTTAGCTTGCCCCATTTGCTATTGAGTTGTGCAGAGTTAACTGTGGAAATTGAATGTGAAATGATGTTCCTTGATTACGTTCTACCGTAATATTACCCTCTAATTGTTCCGTCACCAAGTCATAAACTAAGGAAAGACCTAAAGAATTAGTATTTCTCCAATCTAAACCATCTGGCAACCCTATACCATTATCTTGAACAGTCATTTCAATATTATTATTGCTATTATGTAAACTAATATGAATCTCTCCCTTTTGGTTATTAGGAAAAGCGTGCTTGATAGCATTAGATGTGAGTTCATTAATCACTAATCCACAGGCAATAGCTTCATCAACATTTAAACTAACGGAATCTATATTAGTGCGGAGATTAATTGTTCCAGGAACTATCTGATAGGAAATGAGCAGACCAGTAGATAGATTATTAATATATTCAACAATATCAAGTTGCCCAATATTAGGAGAAGTATATAAGTTTTTGTGAATCAGAGATATTGACTCAATGCGATTTTGGCTTTCGCGGATAGCTCTAATAATTTCCGGATCTTTGAGTGTTTGAGCTTGGAGTTGCAACAAACTAGAAACTATTTGTAGATTATTTTTAACTCGATGATGAACTTCTTTTAAGAGGACTTCTTTTTCAGCTAATGCACTTCTGAGTTTTATTTCTGCTTTTTGTCGGTGAGCAAGTTCAATTTGAGCTTGTTCAAATATGCTAGATTGTTGAATAGCGATCGCAATTTGTACGGTTAGTTGCTCAAGTAAATCTAATTGATTTTCTTCCCAATTCCGGGGTGTTGAACATTGGTGAGCAATGAGTAAACCCCACAAACAAGAAACAGAATTTTCTCCACTTTTTTCTATGAGAATTGGCACAATTAAGTTAGCTTTAACTTCAAATCTTTCCAATAATTTCAGATGACAATCTGTAAGTCCTGCGGTATAAATATTAGAAATGGCTCGTTTACGTCCTTGATGATACTCTAATCCTGCACCTAATTGAAAACAAGTATCTTCAATTTCTGCACCTAAAGAAACTGTCCATCCTGGTGTTACAGCTTCTGCCATAATTTTACCACTCATATCTGATGCAAACTGATAGACTACAACTCTATCAACCTGCAACAAATCTTGTACTTCTTTAACGGTTGCATTGAGAATATCTTGGAGATTTAGAGATTGACGAATACGCTGAGAAACAGTCCGCATTAATTGTTCCCGTTCTGCTTGCATTTTAAATGCTTGTTCAGTTTTTTTGCGTGTTGTAATATCCTGACCAATACCAAGATTTTGACCATTGGAAAGTCTGATATTAGTCCAAGATGTATCCAGTATACTACCATCTTTTAGCTGACATTTAAAGTCATGCCAAATTGGTTGTACAGACTGCATAAAATCAATCACTCTTTGACGATATTCGGGTTCAGGATATAATTCTGCAAAAACATTTTGAGTTTGGAATTCTTGCAAACTCCAGCCTAAATTTTCCTCTAAATTATTGTTCACCCACTGCACTTGACCATTTACATCACTCAGCGCAATCATTAAAGGAATACTTTGAAATACGCTGTGTAAAAAATCATTTTGTTCCTGTAGCTGATTTTCAATATTTTTGCGTCTATCCCTATCTCTAATTCTGTTATTATCAGCAAGTTTTTGTAAATGTAAATCTAAATAATTAATTAGTTGTTTTGCTATACCTTTTAAGGCTTTCTGCTCTTTAATGCTCAAATTGCGTGGTACAAAATCCATCACACTCAAACAACCTAAACTAAATCCACTGGAATTAATTAAAGGAACTCCTGCATAAAATCGAAAATTGGGATCTGATGTCACAAGATGATGATCACTAAATCTTTGATCCTGCAATGTATCGGGAATAATAAAAATTTGATTTTCCAGAATAGTATGACTACCAAAAGCCAAATTTCGTGGAATTTCTGTGATAGTGATCCCAATTTTTGACTTGAACCATTCCCTGTTAGCATCAACTAAACTAATTAAAGCAACTGGTGTTTCACAAAAGTCCGCAGCTAGTTGAGCTAAATCATCAAAAATGTCTTCAGATGGTGTGTCTAAAATTTGATATTCATATAGTATTTTTAGCCTTTCGCGTTCATTATGAGGTAATTGCATCTTTGATTGTATTAATAGTGTTTTGTAAACCCATTCTGAAGAAATAATTAAGTTTTTCGGTAATCTCTGAAATTGAGATTGACACTTGTCTATCTTTTATGCAGAAAATTTATAAGTATGTAAATAACTGCTTTAAGTTGTTCAAGAATAGATGCCAAAGACCATAAAATATATTTTTCCCATTTTTCAGCGACTGTAGACAGTATTTGCAACAAATTGTTAAATAATGTCCAAATTACTTTTTGGGGAGAATGTTAAAAAGAAAGCTGTAAATGTTAGCACTTTCTGAAAATTTGAAGTTTAACTTGATTTAAATTTAATTTAAATTAATGCAATTACACACTGATTCACCACTGAAACGTCGGCAATTTTTAATACAAACTGCTATAACTGCTGCTGGTATAGTAGGGACAAACCTCTGGTCAAAATCGGGTTTAGCACAGACACCAGCGTTGATCACATTAGACAAAAATCGTCCCAGCATACCCTATGGTGTTGCTAGTGGGGATATTAACAGCAATAGCGCGGTTATTTGGAGCCGCAGTAATCGCCCATCTCGAATGATTATAGAATATGCTACTAACGATAATTTCCGCAATAGTCGCCGAATTATTGGACAAGTTGCTACGGAAAATACTGATTTTACAGCCCGAACTTATTTAAGTAATTTACCACATGAGCAAGATATTTTTTACCGAGTCAGTTTCCAAGATATAGCGGATACGAACATTTATAGCGCACCCGTGATGGGACATTTGAAAACTGCACCCCAAGGAAAGGGAAAAGATATATTGTTTGCTTGGTCTGGAGATACAGCAGGTCAAGGTTGGGGAATTAATGCTGAATGGGGAGGTATGAAAATTTACGAATCTATTAGAAAACTGAATCCTGATTTTTTCATTCATTCAGGTGATTATATTTACGCTGACAATCCCATTAAATCGGAAGTAATGCTAGATGATGGTAGTATCTGGAAAAACATCACCACAGAGGAAAAATCCAAAGTTGCAGAAACACTCAAAGAATTTCGCGGTAACTATATTTACAATCTTTTAGATGAAAATGTACGTCGTTTTAATGCTCAAATTCCCCAATTAGTACAATGGGATGATCACGAAGTTGTCAATAATTGGTATCCAGGGCAAATATTAGATGATGAAAGATACAAAATTAAGGATGTTAATTTGTTAGCATCGAGGGCAAGACAAGCATTTTTAGAATATACACCTATTCGGTTTGATCGTCAAGATCCAAAACGCATTTATCGTAATTTTAATTATGGTGAATTACTAGAAATTTTCATGTTGGATAAACGCAGTTATCGTGGTAAAAATTCGCCTAATAATCAAACTGTGTCAAGTGCGGAAACTGCGTTTTTAGGTAATTCCCAAATACGTTGGTTAAAGAGTCAGTTAAAAAACTCAAAAGCTACTTGGAAAGTAATAGCTAGTGATATGCCAATTGGTTTAATAGTACGTGATGGTAAAACCAATTTTGAAAATGCTGCTAATGGGGATGGAAAACCATTAGGAAGAGAATTAGAAATAGCTGATTTATTGCGGTTTATTAAACAGCATAATATTAAAAATGTGGTTTGGTTAACAGCAGATGTACATTATGCAGCAGCCCATTATTATGATCCGAATAAGGCACAGTTTACAGACTTTAAACCTTTTTGGGAATTTGTCGCTGGTCCTCTGAATGCTGGCAATTTTGGACCCAACCAATTAGATAATACTTTTGGTCCAGAGGTGAGGTTTAAAACTGCATCACCTGAGATTAAATTAAATCAACCACCAAGTTCAGGATTACAGTTTTTTGGGACTGTGAAAATTGATGGAAAAACAGAGGTTTTAACTGTGAGTTTTCATAATTTGGAGGGTAAGAAAATCTATGATGTAGATTTACAACCAGAGGTTTAGATTCTGATGTGAGGCAGAGCGTCTATGATAACATTCCCAGTTATAAACTGGGAACGAGATAATGAGAAAATGAGATAAGATTATTTCTTTGCTACACTAAAAAAAACACCACGAGCGCGGGGGTAATATGACCTCTACCACAAATCTTCCCACATCTGGAATGACTCTTCCAGATCATACTCAACTTCCAGAGTCAGATGGTACATTTGTGAAGAATTTTCAGGAACATCCTCAAAGCATTCTACTAACAGAATCTATTAAACCAGTATTGCAAAAAGTTCATCCTGACGGACAATATTGTATAGGTCAAGATAGTGGGATTTACTGGCGTATTACCGACCCTCCAGAACGAGGAGCAGAAGCACCAGATTGGTTTTATGTGCCGAATGTACCACCTAGTCTAAATGGTCAAATGCGCCATTCTTATGTACTTTGGCAAGAGTATATTTCTCCATTAATTGTTTTAGAGTTTGTGTCTGGGAATGGTGAAGAAGAACGGGATCAAACACCGTGGAAAGGGAAATTTTGGATTTATGAACAGGTGATACATCCAGCTTTTTATGGTATTTATGAAGTGAATAAAGCCAGTGTAGAAGTTTATCATTTAGTTGAAAATAAATACCAATTATTACCAGCCAATGAACGGGGACATTTTCCGATTTCAGCTTTGGGTGTTGAGTTAGGAATTTGGCAAGGTGAATATCAAAATGTAGATTTACCTTGGTTACGTTGGTGGGATTTAGATGGTAATTTGTTGTTAAGTGGAGAAGAACGTGCGGAACGGGAACGCCTAAAAAATGAACGTTTAATTGCTCAATTGCGTGCTTTAGGTATTGAACCAGAAGTATAGCTGGGGACTGAGGACTGGGGACTGGGGACTGGGAAATAAGTGGTAATTCTTCCTTCCTGCCTCCTGCCTCCTGCCTCCTGCCTCCTGCCTCCTGCCTCCTGCCTCTTGACAACTACCTTGGTCTTCCCAATGTCGTGATATAGAGAACAGCTTCATCAGCAGGAATACCCAAAACATCATTGACTTGATCATCAAAGAAGCCACCAATACCACTCACCCCTAAATTCAAACGGATGGCTGCTAAATTCAGTCTTTGTCCTAAATGACCAGCATCAAGATGTAAATAACGGTAAACTCTGTCCCCATATTGTTCTATAGCTGTTTTCAAATCGGCAGTATGAAATATCACCGCTCCTGCATCTCTTCCTAATTCCTGTCCCAAACAGAGAAAATGTAACTCACGGCGAAAATTTTTAAAGCGAATTTGTCTTAATTCCTGAGCTTTAGGAGCATAATAATAGCAACCTGAATCAAGTCCTTTGACACCAGAAACAGCAATAAATGTTTCAATTAAATTCAGATCAAAGTAATCAGGAGCAGTATCTAAATTTTGGTCAAGATAATTTTGTGATTGGTAGGTAAAATCGAGTAAAGCTTTAAGTTCATCAAACGTTAAATCATCGCCACTATAAGCACGAGTAGAACGACGTTTATAGATAGTATTTTCTAAATCTGCAAGATTTTTACCCCAGTCAATTGGTGTAGTAACAGTAGAAATTTTGTCACAAAAAGGAAAATTATATTTATCCTCTAAAGTGGTTTCTGGTTTTGTGACTGTTAAATTCTTTTTACCTGTTTCATCTGATTTAATTTGAGTATGAAAATGAAAATATTTTAAGAGTTCGCCATCAGGAATTGAGGGATAATTAGTGTCAGTAGCAGAAGGTAAAGCAGTTTTTCCCAAAGGCAAATTTTGTTTAACATCTAATAAATCTGCCAAAGCCATCACCACAGTAGCACCTTCTTGTTCTGGATCAATATAAAGTAGATCATTGACAGCTTCATCTACAAAACCACCGATTAAATGAGGACGATAATCAGTAATTGCACTAGCTAACTCAATGTTACCTAAAAGATGTCCTGTATCGAGAAAAATCCGCCGATAAGCTCGATCTTCATAACGCCATGCAGAACGATAAAAAACCGCAGTAGTAATAATAGCTAGTTGCGTACTTTCTAAACTAGGATGCCATAAACAAGCTGCTTGCAAAGCTGTCCAAACATCATTTTCCCAAAACTGCATCAGGGAATGAGTCCGACATTGATAATTGTAGAGTCCAGCAGGTAACAACGGTGTACCACGGGAAACTAGATATACTTCAGATGGGTATAAACCTCCAGCACTGGGAGCAGAGCGCAAATATACAGCACTACCCAGAGAAGGCATTTTCGCAGTTAGTCCATAGCTGTGAAATAGCAGTTGCGAAAGTCTCTGCCACCATTTACCATCTGGGTTATGAACAAAACTCTCTGGTTTTTCTTGCAGATAGGGTTTAAGGTCAAAATCAGAGCCAATTTTGTACTCTTTAAAAGGTACTGGTTGTTTAGCCCAGTCTAGCTGCTGACTTTTAGAGGCCAACGTCTCAGGGTCGTATTTAGTACGCTCGTGGTAATGCTGGGCAATTGATTGGTGTATTTCTGGCATAGTATTTTTAATATCCTCAAGGAGTTCTGTTTTTTGATCTTGACATTCATCTACCTTATTATTTCGTGTTAGTGAGTACAATCTTTGGAAGAGTTGGGGACTGGGGAGCAGGGGACTGGGGACTGGGAATAAGGAGAAGAAAGTTTTACCAATTACCAATTACCAATTATGAATTACCAAATGATACCTATACGTAAAAGCCTAACAACAGCGGATGTGGAAATTTCTTACTTGGAATGGAACCAAGGTCAAGAACCATTACTGTTATTACATGGTATGGCGGATAATGCTTTAGTTTGGTCTAGCTTAGGAGATTATTTAGCGAATAATTACCATATAGTAGCCCCGGATATGCGTGGTCATGGAGAGAGTAGTAAACCGCAGAAAGATTATAGTTTTGAGAGTGCGATCGCTGACCTAGAAACATTAATGGATAAACTGGGATGGTCTGCTGCTCATATTGTCAGTCACTCTTGGACAGGTAAATTAGCCGCTATTTGGGCTAGACAAAACCCAGAACGCTTACACAGTATCACTTTGGTAGATCCAATTTTCATCTGGAAAATGCCAAGTTTGCTCAAATTAACCTTTCCTCTGTTGTACCGTGTTTTACCCTTCCTCAAAACTATGGGACCATTTACCAGTTACGAAGAAGCAGAACAAAAAATTAAACAACTCGGTCAATTTCAAGATTGGAATTCTGTACAACAGCAAGTTTTTCAAGCAGGAATTGAACAAAAACCCGATGGAACTTGGGGTAGCAAATTTACCCTAGCTGCTCGTGATGGCATTTTTGATGCAGTATTAGAAGTACCAGGTTTTATCACCCCAATTGATATTCCTGCTTTATTTATTCAACCAGAAAAAGGAGTAAACCGCCAAGATTGGCAAATTCAACCTTACAAAACCAACCTGAAAAACCTCACTTTCAAGAAAGTTCCTGGAAATCATTGGCCATTTTTAACCAAACCAGAAGCATTTAATCAGACAGTTGCTGATTTTTTAGCAGCACAAAAATGAGTTTGGTAATTGATCATTAGTCATTAGTCATTAGTCATTGGTTATTAGTTAACAATTATCTTATTACTTATTATCTGTTCCCAGTCCCCAGTCCCCAGTCCCCAGTCCCCAGTCACCTATTATGAGTCTTTGTATTAACCCAGTTTGTCCCCAACCTAACCACCCCGACAATGATGAAAACCGTTTTTGTCAAAGTTGTGGTTCTCAATTGGAATTATTAGGACGTTATCGGGTGCTGCGTTTGTTGAGTGATAAAACTGGATTTAGCAAAGTTTATGAAGCTTACCAACAAGACACACCAAAAATTCTCAAAATACTCAAAGAAGAATTAGCAAACGATAGCAAAGCCGTCTCATTATTTCAGCAAGAAGTAAATGTTTTAGCACAATTACATCATCCTGGTATTCCTCAAGCTGAAGGGTACTTTCAATATCAAACCAGACCAGGTTTAACCCTGCATTGTATGGTGATGGAAAAAATTGAAGGACCAAATTTAGAACAATGGTTAAAACAACAACAAAACCGCCCCATTTCTGAAGGACAAGCGATAGCTTGGTTAAAACAATTAGCCGAAATTTTATTATTAGTACATAACCAACAATATCTACATCGAGATATTAAACCATCTAATATCATGATTCGTCCAGATGGACAATTAGTATTAATTGATTTTGGCACAGCCAGGGAAATTACTAAAACCTATATAGCTAATAATGGCAGCATGACATCAATTTCCTCATCTGGTTATAGTCCCAGAGAACAAATGAATGCTCAAGCCTTACCCCAATCAGATTTTTTTGCATTAGGACGCACCTTTGTCTTTTTATTAACGGGATGTCAACCTACACAATTATATGATCCTCATCTGGATGTTTTAAAATGGCGACATTTAGCAAATCATGTTTCACCAGCATTATTAGATTTTATTGATTTGTTAATGGCCAATGAAATTACTAAACGTCCTGAAAATGCCAGAGAAATATTAGATAAATTGACAGAATTAGAAAATCCATTAACAGGAAGTAACGCAGCAACAGTAAATGTAGTTGGTGGTTTCCAAACAGAAATACTCAACCAAACAACCACCACAAACCAGACTGTTAAACCACCACAAAAACAACCTGAAAAATTACCATTATTAGCCTGGTTTATTGCTTTAATATTTTCCTTGTTATTCCTGTGGACAGTAGCACTAGCAAACCGAAATAATAAATTTACTGTTGTTCCTGCTGACTATGGACAAGCACCGGTGAAAAAAGGCAATGTTGACTATTTTCCGTATGAAGAAGGGAAAGATAGTCAAGGGAGAGTTGCAGAATTTAATATAGCAGTTTTATCAGTAGAATATAAATGGCAATTAGGCAGCACTTATCAAATTAAATATAATGATGAAATTATTAACCTTGACTCTTTAAAATCCAAATTAGAAGCAGAAGGTATCCAGAGAATAATGGAAAACCCTAGCGAGATTATTTCTGTAGGAACAGCTTCTTGTGAAGGTGATGTAACAGCCGAACAAAATCGAGCTTTAGAACGTTCTAAGCAAATTCAACTTTTAGCCAAAAAGATATTTAGTAACACAACTAGCGTCAAAGGTTATCGCTTATTAAACCTGGGACAATTTCAGAGAAAAGATTGTCAAGCAAATCAAGATTCAACCGCCTATCAACGCAGTATAATTATCATTGGAGTTAAGAAACAAGCTGAAGGAGTAATATTAGATGAAGCCTTAAGAGATAGATTAGAAAAAAAGCCATTTGCTGATTTTAAATTAGAAGATTATTCACTAGGTTCAGCAGATAAATTTAAAACCATTCCCAGTAATTTATAATATCTCTCTTCCTTTGCTTTCTTTGCTTCTTTGCGTCTTTGCGTGAAACAAATCTTATAAACCTGATGGTAAAAAAAGCAGATATTAGCACCAAAAAATTAATCAGCCTAGCCCCCGAAAATTGGGTAAAATGGGTGACACAAATTCCCGACATTATCACGGGAGAAATCATCAATTCAGAATTTCAATGGATAAGTCGAGAAAGCGATGTATTAGTTAAAGCCACCAGTCCAAAGTACGGTGAATTTCTCGTACTAAACGAGTTACAATTAAGATATAAGCCAGAAATTCCCAAACGAATGCGGGCTTATGCAGCACTAGCGGAGGAAAAATATCATCTTCCCACTTACCCCGTATTAATTAACATTCTCAAAGAAAGCGAAGCAGAAATTCCTACCCGCTACGAATCAGAATTTGCTGGTTTACAAGCGCGTCAAGACTACCGGGTGATCAATCTTTGGGAAGTAGATGTAGAAATAGCCTTGAGTCAACCTATTCCTTCACTACTTCCCTTTGTACCAATTCTCAAAGGTGGTGGTGAAGAAGCGATAGTCAGACAAGCATTACAAATGCTCCGTGCAGATGAACAATTAAGCCAATTAGAAACAGTGATGGCTTTTTTTGCTACCTTCGTATTAGATAGCGTTTTAGTTCAGCAAATCATGAGGTGGGATATGGTGGTATTACGCGAGTCTCCCTGGTATCAGCAGATTTTAAAAGAAGGTGAAAAACGAGGTGAAAAACGAGGTGAAAAACGGGGTATAGTTTCAGCCATTGAACTAAGTTTAGAGATAAAATTTGGTCAAGAAGGTTTACAACTAATGCCGGAAATATCACAAATTAGTGATTTAGAACAGTTGAAAACTATTCAAAGGGGCATTCTGACTGTCAATAATATTGATGAATTGCGGGAATTTATGCAGAGAAATTAAACTGCTGGAATTTCAGGTATGGTGGGCAATGCCCATCATAAAAAATATAGTTATAAATTTTTCTTTTCGCAATAAGATGATGTTGCAAAATATGAGGAAGTTAGATTTAAATAAACTATCAGGTGGAGGATAATTGTGTTAGAAAAATCTTTCTTCTATCAAGAAATTATGCACAAGGGTAGAGAAGAAGGACGGCTAAAAGAAAGGCTGTCAGGAATTGAGTTGGCTTTAGATGTGAAATTCGGTGCTGAAGGTTTGGAACTCATGCCAGAAATAGCACAAATTTCTGATTTAGAGATTTTAAGAACTATTCAAAAAGGCGTTCTCACTGTAAATACTCTAGAGGAATTCCAAGAAATAATTCAAAGTATTCAAATACCACCAAATGAACTCATTGAATCTGAAAACTCTTAATGATGAATTATTCATGCTCCCATTCCTGAATACTGCTTTAATCCTGCACGCCATAACAAGCGATTTGCACCTAAAAATATGAGTAACCAACCTAAAATGGCTAAAAATCCCCTGGTTAAATCCACTGGTAAACCGACCAAAATACTGGCAGGAAAATGAATTAAATAGGGAAATGGTGTAAACATAACCACGTTTCGCACAGCTTCTGGAAAGACTTCTAAAGGTGCAATTAGACCTGATAAAAACAGAAAAAACAATAACCAAAAATTTTCTAATGCTGTAGCTCTTTCTGTCCAAAAAGCGAACATAGCAAAGGTATACTGAATTAAAAATCTTAACGCAAAAGCCAGCAATGCAGCTAAGATAAATAAGAAAAAATTAGATATACTCGGTATCCAAAAAGCTTGGGGATATAATAGAAAAAAGAATCCTATTAATAGAAAGACAAAAGGTATCCGCGCAAATCTTTCGGATATGTGAGTAGCTAGATGATGAAATACTGGGTCTATAGGTTGTAATAATCGGGGTGAAAGTTTACCTTCTACTACCTCTTTTTCAAACTCATAAATCACCCAAACAACGGTAAGTTGTCTCACCAGAAAAACAGCAAAAAAGTAACGAGCAAAATCTACAGTCTGAAAACCAAAGTCTCCCTCTTCTGACGCTTTTATCCATACACCCATGAGAATAATTGGTAAGGAACCACATAAAACCCATAATATTAGTTCTGACCGATATTCCAGCATATAGGCATAATATACTGTTAGTAAAGTCAGGATTTTTTTGAAAATTTGTTTCATAATATAAATTATTGAAATCTTCCTATTAACTATTCCCTATTCAACGTTAAACTGTCACCTGTTACCTTTCAGCTGCTATACAATACCAGATTGAAAAACTCTACCAATTACTTCTTCTACTGGTGGTTCAGTGACTGTTAAATCTACCACATCCAAATCAGCTAAAATCTGGGATACGGTGCGAGTTAGTGCTTCTCTCTGGACAATAAATCTTACTGCACGACCTTCTAAAAGTTGAATATCACCATAGGACATCAGTTTTTCTGCGGGTAATGGTTGAGCTAATTCTACATAAATTTCTCGGTAAGGTGCGAAGTTTTCTAAGAGTCCATCTAGTCTACCATCATACATTAATTTTCCTTGGTGTATTAAGAGAACACGTTCACATAAAGCTGTGATATCTGCCATGTAATGACTTGTTAATAATACTGTGGCTTGATAAAGTTGATTGTATTCTCGTAAAAAGTCCCTTACTCCTACTTGAGCATTAACATCTAGTCCTAAAGTTGGTTCATCTAAAAATAAAACTTGGGGACGGTGTAAAAGTGCAGCTAACAGTTCGGCTTTCATTCTTTCACCTAATGAAAGTTTTCTGACTGGTTGATTTAGCTTACTTTCTAGAGATAGCATTTCTGTTAATTCACCTACTCGTCGATGAAATTCTTGATCAGAAATGTTGTAAACTGCGGCGTTGATTTTTAAGGAATCTATTGCTGGTAAGTCCCAAATTAATTGCTGTTTTTGTCCCATGATGAGGGTAATTTTTTGCAAAAATGCTTCTTGACGACGAAAGGGAATTTGTCCAGCAACTTTGACTTTTCCACTTGAGGGATGAATTAACCCTGTGAGCATTTTTAAAGTTGTGGTTTTACCAGCACCATTAGGTCCTAAAAATCCCACTACTTCACCTGGTTCGATGCTAAAGGAAACATCCTGAACAGCATTGATATTGCGATATGTACGGCGGAAAAAATGGGTGATAGTTCCACGAATACCAGGTTCTTTGATGGCAACGGGATAAGATTTACTGAGGTTTTCTGCTATGATGATTGACATAAAAAATTATTTCCTTCTACCTTATGCCTTCTGCTATTTGGTTCCTGATTACTACTAAGGATCACACAGATGGCGATCAGAAAGCTTCTCTCTAGAGGAGTCATTTTTGACTAATTCTTGATTATTCTGTAAATAATCCTTGATCCAATTACAAGCATAATCTAATTCATTGAGAGCAAAAATTTTGGGTAAGTCCCAGATAATTGCGGTGCGATCGCCACTAACAGAAACTATACTTTTACCATCAGGACTAAAGGTTAAGGAATACACCAGCCCACGATGGAAAAATAGCTTAATTATGAGTTTACCATCAAGATTCCAGAGATTTACTGTATTATATTCACCTTCAGTAGCAACAGCTATCATTTGACCATCAGGACTAAATTTGAGCCTATTTAATCTAGATTTTGACTGGACTAATGTCTTTAATAACTTACCATTGCGTTGCCATAATTTAATAGTACGATCATCACTTAATGATGCAATTAATTTACCATCAGGACTAAAGGCAACATCAAAGACTTGGCCATTATGTCCTGTTAAAGTGTGAAGAAGTTTACCCTCCCTAGTCCATAGACGTACTGTTTTATCATAACTGGCAGTTGTTAAAACTTGACCATCAGGACTAAAACTAACTCCCACAACAGGTTCTTTATGTGCTTGAATAGTTTTTTTTAACCGAAAACTAAAAGATTTTTTGGGTTCTCGTTGCCACAGACGGAGAGTTTGATCAAAACCAACAGAAGCTAAAAGTTGACCATCAGGACTTAAGGTAATATTTTCAATGGGTGCAGTGTGTCCTGGAAGAGTTTCTATCAAAGTACCATCTATGTTCCAGATTTTGATAGTTTTATCATAACTAGCAGTTACTAAATATTGGCCATCGGGACTAAAGACAACGGAGGTAATACCATTTTCATGTCCTTTTATAGTTCTAATTAATGTACCATTAGGTTGCCAAAGATTAATCGCATAATCCCAACTTGTGGTGGCAATGATTTTACCATTAGGACTAACAGCAGCTTGTGTTAAGTTGAGTTGATGACCTCTTAAAACTGTGAGTAGGGGATTTTTTAACTGCCAAAATTTAACGCTACTATCTAAACTACCTGTAGCTAGAATTTTACCATCAGGATTCCAAGCGATCGCCCAAATTGCTGCTTCATGTCCTTCCAAAGTTCCTAAATCTTTACCGTCCAAACTCCACATTTTTACTACTTTATCCCAACTGGCAGCAGCAATGGATTTACCATCAGGATTAAATGTAATAGCAATTACTGAATATTGTCCGGCAAAAGTGCTGATTTTCTTACCGTCGATACTCCAAATTTCAATTTTTTTGTTATTACCACCCGTAGCTAAAAGTTTACCATCAGGAGAAATTGCTAAACCTCTAACAGCATCTTTCCCCCGGTTCAAGGTTACTAATTTTTTACCGTTTTTATGCCAAACTACAGTAGTTCCATCAAAACTACCCGTCACTATTTTTTCCCCATCAGGAGTAAATATAACTTTATAAATATTGGTTTGATTAGTTTTAATTTTCTTTAATTTCTTTTCTGCTAAATTCCAGAGTCCCAAACTACCATCATTCATACCAATTGCTAATAGTTTACCATCTGGACTAAAAGCTATACTTTGTACTTGAGCATTAACAGGAATAGTTGCTAATTTTTTACCATCTATAGACCAAAATTTGACAGTATTATCAATACTTCCAGAAGCAATCATTTTACCATCAGGACTAAAAGCTACTGTTAAAACTGTCGAGGTATGACCTGAAAATTTACGTAGTAATTTACCATTTTTTTGCCATAACCATACTTGATCTCGATTAGGAATAACTATCATTTTACCATCAGGACTCCAAGATAAATCCCAGATAAAACTGAGATTTTCACCTGATAAACGATTTATTTCTTGCGCTCCATAACTCGCTTGACGTAGAACATTATCTGTCAGTTCTTCTAGTTCAGGATATTTGTGATTTAAACTTTGATTTAAACTTAATTTTTGCCATTCTCTTTTGGCTTTAATAGCATCCACAAGTGACTCTAATTGTTGATGAGATTTAAACCGAGCTTGGGAAGAGGAAACCAAAGCTTTAATTTCACTAATTTTTGCTAATCTTTCGTTTTGGAGCGATTGACGATATAACCAGAACGTTATCCCTCCTAAACCCACGGCAGTTAAAAAAGCAGCACTGATTACAATTAAAAGAAATTTTTGCAATCGAGCATTTTTTTGTTGCTCCAGCAGTTGAATTTCCACACTTTTCGCTCTTTCTGCTGCTATAATCAGTTGTTGTTCTCGTCTTTCTAATTCTGCACTTTTAGCTAAAAATTGATGATCTAAATTTGTTAAGCTTTTATCCCAAGCCCAAACTTGAGCATCTGCTAGTGCTTGTCCTCTTAATAAGCGAGATTCATCCGTTTGTTGTGAAGCTAACCACGCATTAAAAGTTTGAGAGTAGGGACGTAAATTAGCTAATTTTTTTACTACCCAATCTAAGTTAAATACTTGAGCATAAATACGGTTTTTAATGGACAAAAATCCTTTTTTTCTAATTACTAATCCTGAGAGTAATAATTCTATTTGTTCTCTACTGTCATCACTTGCTACTTTTGTACCTTGCAAAATTTGTTGATAAATTCCCAATAATTGTCCTGTACGTTTTTGATCATAAAGTAGCCGATCTTGTATAGTTCTCAAATGTTCAGGTTCGTCTTGGGATTCCCAATTTTTGATAATATATTCATTAATAATATTTTCTATCCAATACTCTTCACTAAATTTAGTAAAATCGTGTGTTTTAATATCGGTCTTAAATTCAAAACTAGTAATTAAATTACATATTTTTTGAGTTAGAAAAGGCTGTCCTTCTGTCCAAATTAAAATTTTCTTGATTATAGATTCCGGTGTAGGAAATAAAGTTTCTAAGCCCCTAATTAAAGATTCAACTTCCTCTAGATTAAATCCTTTTAATTCAATAGCTTTACCAATATTAAAAGGGGTTCTTTTGGGATCTTGAATTAAATCCGATGGGGTAGCAACTCCAAAAATTGCAAATGTTAGCCGCTTGTATTCTGGATCTATGGCTCTTTCATTATAGCAGTATCTAATTAGGGCAAAAAAATCATCTACCTGAAAATTTAAACTCAGAATACTATCAATTTCATCTATAAAAATAATTATTTTTTCTTCGGGAAACTGAATTAGTAACTCCTCAAAAAACCTGCTTAAATTTTGTAATAAAGAAAGATCATCTCCAGCTTGCCACCATAATTTTAAATTTAATTTTCCTAATAGTTTAAATCCTCTCCATAAATCGGCAACTATACCTTTATACCATTGACTTGGGGTGATATTCTCACTGCCAATATTAGTCATATCAACAGATGTACATTTAAATCCTTCCTGTTCTAAACGATGTTTTGTTCTCACTAATAGAGATGATTTACCCATCTGACGACAGTTGAGAACATAGCAAAATTCACCCTGTCTTAATGCTTGATACAATTCTATATCCGCTTCTCTTTCTACATAACTAGGAGCATTATTTGTCAGGCTACCACCAACTTGATAGGTATAAGTAGTCATAATATTAATATTTATTCTTCAGCATAGCCAAATTTAAATTTGGAACTTAAAATAGTGCGATCGCGTCCCAATTGCTTGGCTTGATATAGTGCTTGATCACCCGCTTCAAAAAATTCCCTTAAAGAAAAATCTGCTGAAGGAATAATGCAGGCAATTCCTAAGCTAATTGTGACTCTAGTTATGTTTGTTTGTTGAACTTTTTTAGTTAAAAAAGGAATTTTAATTTTCAATGATTTTACAGTTTCTCTAATTTCTTCAGCAATGATTATTGCTCCTGTTGCATCAGTCTGTGGTAAAATTGCAGCAAATTCTTCACCACCATAACGAGCAACTAAATCACGTGGATGTTTTATTATTGAAGTCATAGCTTGAGTAACTTGACGCAAACAATCATCTCCAGCTTGATGTCCGTAACTGTCATTATAAAGTTTAAAATTATCTATATCTGCTAATATTAAAGATATGGGTTCTTGGATTTGTTTCATCCTTGTCCATTCTAATTGGAAGCGATTATCAAAATACCTCCGGTTAGCAACTTGAGTCAGTGTATCAACATTTACTAATAATTTCAATTTTTCATTTTCTTCTTCTAGCTCTTGTAACCGCATATAATGATTATTATTTTTATCTCCAATTAAATTCTCTTTTTGAAAAAATAAACGATACATTTCACAAGCAGGTTTAATGTTTTCACCTTCTAATTTAATCAGCCCTAAACTATCTAATTTATAAATTAAATTTGTCGATATATGGGTAGATTGTTGGGAATTTATAATTTGATCATAAGCTTTAGATAATTCTGAATTACTGTGTAATCTCGTCAACAAACACCGTAAATGATTGCTATAAATGCCGTCATAACTAATAGCTGTTTCTAGGAGTTCTGGAAAAGAAATTTTTTGTTGCTGGAGATAATATAAACCTATATGAATTAAATAAGGATGTCCACCTACAAGCTGCATTAATTGTTGTACAGCACTACTATCAAACCAATTCAATTCGTGTCGTCTAGCAAATTCTGTTACTTGTTCCCTATTAAATTCGGGAATTTTTAAGGCTAAACCCACATTAAAGGGAGATTGATTGACATTTAAAGGAATATAAACTTCTGTAGAATGAATTACAACCAGACGCAAATTTTGCCAAATTTCAGTTTGTTTAGCTTGTTCATGCCAACTTCTTAATAAAGGCAAAAAATCCTGAGCAATTTGCGGATGTTCAAAAATATAATTTACTTCATTTAACACCAAAACTAATGGACTCTGAATTTGTTCTAATAAATACCCTTCAAAATAAATGGAAGCACTAATTTTACTCCCGATCTCCTCATCCCAATAATCGTTTAGATTGGATATAAGGGACAACTGACGAGCAACATTAATACAAAACCAGCGTAAAAATTTGTTAAGACTAACAAAAATTTGGCTATCTGCCTGTTTAAAATCTATAGTAACTATTGAGTATCCTTGATGCGTTGCTTGGTGAATTAGCCTTAACATCAAGGAACTTTTGCCCATATGGGAGGATGCTTTAATGCGGAGTAACCCCCCTGGTTTGCTCAACTCTGTGTAAGCATCGCTTTCAATTGGAGGACGTTCAATATAAAATCGGGAATTGGATGGCAGTGGATCACCAGGTAAAGGGATATTTTCCTCCATCTGGAATATACCTTGTTGATTTAACATGAATATTTATGTTTCAACTGAAATTGATATGATATTACAATCCTCAACTCAAAAGCACTATTTAAGTATAATTATCTAGGTAATTTGAGCTTATGTAAGCCCCTTGTGAAAATTAGATAGAAAAGTTAACAATTGCAATTTGCCACTGCTCACCTTAGCTGAATTAATTTAGCTACCTTAAACGCCCTGAGCGTAAAATACTAATTATTAACCATAAACCTAACAAACTAGCAGCAGCAAACAACACACTGCTAACAAAAGATAATTGAGATGTTGTAACTCTGGTAGAAATAATTGCTGCCCCCATGATCAATGACCCTACTAAGATGCTAAAAGACAGTCGATTGGCGGCATCGTCCATTGTCCGGCGTACCCCGTCTAAACCCCTTAATGATAAATTCCATTGTAGAGTTTCCGATGTTACACGGTCTAATAAAAGTTCGATTTGGCGGGGAGACTGTAAAGAGAGACTTTTGATATCTAACGCAGTGCGTAAAAGGGAGCGAACAGGACTATCTCCCAATAACTGACGACGAAACAAATCTGTAATTAGTGGTTTAATCTCATCAAATAAATTAACTTCTGGATTAAAAGTACGCGCCACTCCTTCTAAATTAGCTAATGTTTTGGCATATAAACCCATATTACTGGGTAAGCGGATTTTATTATTGCGGGCAATTTGTAAAATTTCATAGATTATTTGACTGAAATTGATCTCAGTCAGGCTGACATTATAATACTTTCGCAGCATTCGCTCATAATCATTTTCTAACCGAGATAAAATCACTGGTTGAGCAGAATCTGAAAGTTGCAAAGTTAACTGAGCGCATCTTTGAGCATCTAAATCCACAATCGCTAACAACATTTCTGTTAAAATTTGCTGAGTGCGGGGATCAAGTCTACCCACCATCCCACAGTCTAAAAGAGCAACACGTCCATCCGTGAGATAAAATAAATTGCCGGGATGGGGATCAGCATGAAAGAAGCCATCAATATATAGTTGTTGAAAAAAGACTCTAAATAATAAAGTAGTAATTCCGTTCCGTTTAACAATAGAATCTTGACCATTTTCGGGATTTAAATCTGCTGTTAAAAGCGGAACACCATCCAACCACTGCATCACAAGTAATTTTTGTGTAGTCAGATGCCAGTAAATTTCTGCAACTACAATTTGTGTGGGATCATACCAACCACCTTGGGATAAATTGCGTCGCAGTTGGTCTGTGTGTCCGGCTTCTCGTGTAAAATCTAATTCAGCTTCTAAAGCTTTAGTAAATTCCTCAGCAATAGCTTTAATGTCATAAGTTTGCCCAAAATCAGTCCGCGCTACTAAATCCGCGATACCTTGAATTAAGGCAATATCTTGAGCAATGGTGACATCGATCCCCGGACGTTGAACCTTGAGAGCTACTTCCCGTCCATCTGCCAGAGTAGCGCGATGGGTTTGGGCAATTGATCCCGCTGCTACTGGGATATGATTAATTGTGCGAAAGGTTTCTTCCAGTGGGCGTTTTAGCTGTTTGCGGATCACGACTTCTACCTCAGACCAAGGAACTGGGGGTACTTCATCTTGTAGAGTTGACAGTTCCTCAATGTAAGCTGCGCTTAATAAATCTGGACGGGTAGAAAGTAGTTGACCAAGTTTGACATAAACCGGACCCAAATCCACCAAAATATTTTTTAATACCGCAGGTGTGGGTAGTTGCGGCTCATCAGTTTTACCACCAGTCAACAGCCTTCGCATATAGTCCCAGCCGTTGCGGAGGACTACTTCAATAATTTCCCGTTGTCGAGGCACAGTTTGGGTTAAAAACATTTTTACATTTTTGGTAATTGGTAATTGGTAATTGGTAATTGGTAATTGGTAATTGGTAATTGGGTGATTAATCTTCCCCTGCCTCCCCGGCTTCCCCGGCTTCCCCTGCTCCCCTGCTTCCCCTGCTTCTTACCCAGTCCCCAGTCCCCAATCACCAGTCACCAGTTATAATTGAAAACAAGACTATTCAGCCTCTACCAAGGGTTTTAACTTTTACAGCAACTCAGTAAATCGGGGATCGCTTTGGAGGGTTTTGAGGATCTGCTTAATTTCTTGAGTACGTTCCTTGTTAACTATCAGGGTAACATTGCGATCGCGCACAATCACCACATCCTCCAAGCCAATAGTAACAACTACATCATCTGGATTAGAAGCATAAACAATAGCCCCTTGAGTATCTAACCCTACATGGGTAGCTAATTCAACATTAGGATTATCCTCTGTTTTCAGTAGACGTTCGATCGCATTCCAGTCGCCTAGATCATCCCAACCAAATTCCACCGGCAAAACGTATGCTAGACTTGTCTTTTCCATCAGCGCATAATCTATACTTTTTTTAGGCAACTGGGGATAAACATCAAGTCCTTGTTGTTCTAAGGGTTCGATAATTTCTGGGGCATGGGTACGCAGTTCTTTTAGAACCACTCCAGCCCGAAAAACGAACATACCACTATTCCAGCTAAACCGTCCCGTTGATAAAAAATGCTCGGCTGTTTCCCGGTTGGGCTTTTCAGTAAAGCGGTTGACGTGATAAGCTGGCAACTCATTAAAGCTATCAATCTTTTCACCTTGTTCAATGTAGCCGTAACCAGTTGATGGAAAAGTAGGCTTGATCCCCAAAGTGACAATCGCTGCTGTGCTAGTCGCTAACTGGGTAGCCGCACTCAAGGTATGTGCAAACACCTCTTGATCAGCAATCCAGTGGTCAGCAGGGAAAAAGCCAATTACAGCTTCTTCTCCGTAACGCTTGTTAATTTCCAAACTTGTCCAAGCAACGGCAGCGGCTGTATCCCTACCCTCTGATTCAATCAGCAAATTTTGCTCTGGCAGATCGGGTAATTGTTCTCGTACACCTTGAGCTATTTGACTAGAAGTGATGACCCACAGGTTATCCCACCCGCCAGCGAGTGTTAGCAGTCGATCAGCGGTTGCTTGTAGTAGGCTTCTAGAACTGCCATCGAGACTTAAAAATTGCTTAGGTCTGTCTTTGCGACTAAGAGGCCAAAAACGCTCACCTTTACCGCCCGCCAGAATTACAGGGATCAGTGAATTATTCATGTTGTCATATACACTTACTTCAGAACAATCTTAAGTGTACATTCATTTAATTTGGGATAATCTTCACTGATCAATCTGAGTGCTGGGGAATTTTGGATTTATGAGTTAGTTAAAAATGCGAGGGTGATGAGAAAAACAAAATCTAAAAATCAGCAATCTAAAATCTAAAATCTGCACAGATAGCTCTAACTCTAGCAACAAGAATTTGTAGCTTGTATTAACATACCTTTAGGGAGTGGTTGAGTGGGGAGATAATGGTGATAAAACAAGTTCAATGGTCCAAAAATCAGGTCATACCTCAGCAAACAACAGCTTTAGATCAAGAGGCACAACCGCAACAATTTCAACGGACAGAAAATCAGGTTATACCTACCCCAGTACCAGGATCAGGGACAGAGGTTAAACCAAAACAGTCAGGAACACAGTCAATAAATCATCCGCGTAACGTTGTCGAGTCAGTGGGTGCTATCCCTGATGAACTCTATAATCGCTTAGGGTTGACAATGCCTCGCTGGCTATTGTGGATATTAACTTTTGTTGTTGGCATCATTTTATCAGGGTTACTGGTATCAACTTTGGCGCTATGGACTCCCCTCTGGAGTAATTTAGATCAAGTCAAAGATGACGATTTTGGACCTACCAGTAAAGACCAGGTAAAAGTCCCAGGGGATTTATGGAATAAACTTTCTCAGTATCAACTATCAAAACCCATGAATATTTTAGTCATGGGCATTGAACCAGTGAAGGGTACTGTTGACGGTTCCCCAGAAAGTTTTGCTGGTAGCAGCGATACGATGTTATTGATCCGGTTAAATCCTAGTGATCAATCTATCCGCGTGCTTTCCATTCCCAGAGGGACGATGATCGCCCTCCCAGAACAGGGATTAACCAAGGTGTCTGAAGCAAATGCTAAAGGTGGTCCAGTATTAGCTGCACGGGTAGTTAGTCGAACTTTAAGCAATGCCCCCATAGATCGCTATATTCGCATTTCTACTAGCGGCTTGCGGCAATTAGTTGATCAGTTGGGTGGGGTAGATGTATTTGTCCCCCAAGCGATGAATTATCAAGATAATTCCGGTGGTTTATCTGTGAATTTAGTTAGCGGTTGGCAAACCCTCAACGGTGAACAAGCAGAACAGTTTGCGCGTTTCCGAGAATCAAGTGTAGGGGATATACCAAGAGTGCAGCGACAACAGGCACTAATAACCGCTTTGGTTCAACGTCTCAATAGTCCGACAACTTTACCCAGGTTGCCCCAAATTACTCGCATTATGCGAAAGTATTTTGACACCAACCTAAAAATGGAAGAAATGATGGCATTGGCGAATTTTTCCGTGAATGTAGAACGGGATAATTTCCAAATGGCCATGCTACCTGGTACGTTTAGTAAATTTAGTAAAGACCCGGATAGCTATTGGTTGAATCTCACTGGACAACAAAGCTTATTGAATAATTATGTTGGGGTGGATATACCTGGTTTAAAATCAGATTCCCGTCCAGTTTCTCGCCTCAAAATCGCTATTCAAAACGCTTCCAATCAACCTCAATTAACGGAAAATGTTATTACATATCTCAAATCCAAAGGTTTTACCAATATTTACACAATTCCTGATTGGCCTGATACCCAGCGCCAAACTCAGATAATTGTCCAGAAAGGAAACCCACAACCAGGAGTTGAACTGCAAGAAGTTTTAGGATTAGGTCAAATTGACGTTTCCGCAAATGGTGATTTAGGTTCTGACCTTACAATTCGCATTGGTAAAGATTGGAAATAGTTATTAGTCATTAGTTATTAGTCATTAGTCATTAGTTAAAACATTAACCAATGACCAATGACCAATAACCAACTATAAATTTATGAAGAAGATTTTGTTGAGATTTTTTAGTTTAATATTGATTTTGCTTCTAGCTTGGTTGTGGATAATTATTAATCCTAAACCAGCTTTTGCTCAAGTTAATACCATTAATTATAACAATGCCTCTTTAGAAAATCGTGACTTTTCTAATACTGATTTAACAGGAGTTAATTTTGTGTCCGCAGAAATGCGGGGGACAAATTTTCAAGGTGCGAATTTAACTAACGCCATGTTAACGAAAGGTGTGTTACTAAAGGCAAATTTACAAGATGCGAATTTAACAGGTGCTTTAGTTGATCGCGTGACACTAGATGGTGCTAATCTAAAGAACGCTATTTTCACAGAAGCTACTTTAACCCGGAGCCGTTTTTATGATGCGGATATTACTGGTGCTGATTTTACAGACGCTTTAATTGACCGTTATCAGGTTTCGCTATTGTGTGAAAGGGCTGATGGTGTTAATCCTATAACTGGTATTTCTACACGGGATAGTTTGGGGTGTAGGTAGGTGACAGGTGACAGGTGACAGTGAAGAAGAGGGTGTAGGGTATGGGGTAAGAAAAGGTATAGGTAGAGTCTTCATAATGGCATTTATTGTCTGAGACTGGGAACGAGATCGAATCTACTACTAACTACACTATGGAAGAAACTTCTTGATTTTTTCGTTGATAAAATCTATAGCGAAGGAGTCAATGTTAGGATTTTTTGATTTAGACTTCATATTTATACAATTAACTACATCGACCATAGCACTGTGAACCTCACATTTAAAATTAAAATAAGCAAGAGAGCATAAAACTTTATTGATTGCGAAAGGGATTTCTTCGAGAAAATCGACATTTTCAATACACTGTATTGATTCGTGATCAAGGCTTCTCTCAATAGTCTGATAAACAACGAGTCGTATTTCTGATATACTGCTAGTATCACCTTCTTGAATATGTAATTCATAATCTCCAAAACAATCCCTATTATCAATGGAATAAAATCTTGATGGAATATCAAAGCTTAGTGTTCCATCGTAGTCTACAAAATATACACGATTACCGGTTTCATCTTGAAACGAAGCATATTCAAAACCATAAAGCATTAAATATTCAATAAGCTTTTGCTTGATTAATTCTTTAGACATGATTTGATTTTCGTTGGATTTTTATAATTTACAATCTATTATACACCTGAGATGTCAGTAAAAGTAGTGAGGTATGAAAAAAAGATAGACTTGTGGAGTAATAAACCATTTCTTCAAAAGTTACCTGACAAATGTTAAGATTTCAGGTTAAATATTCTCAGATATTGACTCTGCAAGAGTTTCTAGGTATTATTCGTGACTGAACAACAACAAGAAAAACCCTCTCGTTCTTTTGCTGGTATTGCTGGTATTGTTGCCGCAGCAACATTAATTAGTAAAGTATTTGGTTTAATTAGACAGCAAGCGATCGCAGCTGTTTTTGGTGTGGGTGCTGCTGCTACTGCTTACAGTTACGCCTATATTATCCCTGGCTTTCTATTAATTTTATTAGGTGGTGTCAATGGACCCTTACATAGTGCCATTGTTAGCGTTTTAGCCAAGCGCAAAAAAGAAGAATCAGCACCTTTAGTAGAAACAGTCACAACCATAGTTGGTGGTTTGTTGTTAATAGTGACAGTTGCTCAGATTTTTTTGGCAGAACCTTTAATTGATATAGTTGGTTATGGTTTAGAACCTGCCACAAGAGCGATCGCCATTCGTCAACTGCAAATAATGGCTCCGATGGCTTTATTTTCCGGTTTAATTGGTATTGGTTTCGGTACTCTCAACGCAGCAAATCAATATTGGTTACTTTCTATTAGTCCTTTATTATCCAGTATTACTGTAGTCGCAGGTATTGGGATTTTGGCTTTGCAATATGGCAAAGATATCATCAAGCCAGAATTCGCTTTAATTGGTGGCATGGTATTAGCTTGGGGAACTTTAGCGGGGGCGATTTTGCAATGGTCAGTACAATTAATTGTGCAGTGGCGTTTAGGTTTAGGAACATTAAAACTGAGATTTGATTTTAAATCTCCCGCAGTTCAAGAAGTGATTAAAATCATGACCCCGGCAACAATTTCTTCGGGAATGATGCCGATAAATGTGGCAACAGATTTATATTTTGCCAGTCCCATTAAAGGCGCAGCCGCAGGTTTTAACTATGCCAATTTATTAGTACAAACACCATTAGGGATTATTTCTAATATTATTTTACTGCCTTTATTACCAATATTTGCCAAATTAGCAGAACCAGAAAACTGGCCAGATTTAAAATTACGCATTCGTCAAGGACTGTTATTAACTGCGGTGACGATGCTACCTTTAGGGGCGTTAATGATAGCTTTATCTGAACCAATTGTGCAGGTAGTTTATCAACGGGGAGCATTTAAACAAGAAGCTACCGAGTTAGTTTCTTCTCTGTTAATTGCCTATGGAATTGGGATGTTTGTTTATTTAGGGCGTGATGTTTTGGTGAGGGTATTTTATGCTTTAGGTGATGGACAAACACCTTTTAAAATTAGTACGTTTAATATTTTATTGAATGCAGTTTTAGATTTTATTTTAGTTAAACCCTTTGGTGCGCCTGGTTTGGTGTTAGCTACAGTTGGGGTAAATTGCAGTTCAATTTTAATGTTGTTGTGGTTGTTAAATAGGAAATTAAATGGTTTACCTTTGCGGGAATGGAGTTTACCAATTTTCGGTTTAACTGCGGGTAGTGTGGTTGCGGGAATTGCAAGTTATGGGACTTTGGTTGGTTGTCAGCAGGTGTTGGGGAATCAGGGTTTAGTTGTTTTAATAATTGAGTTGTGTGTTTCTGGTGCGGTGGGAATTGGTGTGTTTGCGGTTATTGCGGGGATGATGAGAATACCGGAGGTTAATAGTTTTGTGGTGAAGATGCGGCAGAAGTTTTTGAAGAGATAGGTTTGATTTTTAGATGATATATTTACCAAGAGATAAAGTTTGAATAAAAGTACGAGATTCGGGGACATTCTGAAAAATTCTGCCTATACTTTCTGAGTTGATAAAATCTAATGCTTTTTGATTAAATTCTTCATCACTGATTGTTTGCAGTTCAGTCGTACCATAAAGTAATTGTTTTAATTCTCTTGGTTTTTTGCCATAAGCGTCCTTAATTAATTTTTTGGTATCTATTTTAGCAGCAGCTATAAATATTTCTGTAGAGGGAAAAACAACAACTGGAATTACTACAGGTAGATATTCATGAGTATACCCTTCTCTTGCTTTCGCTCGATAAAATTCTTCTATACTTCCTACTAATATTTTAGATATACTAAATCTCCAATCTTTAAAATAGTCATCAGGGTTGGAAAATGTATGTTCACTATCAGCAGTAAGTAATATAATATCTCGGTTACAAATTAGTTCAACTTCGCTTTTAAAATCTGCAAAAGCTCCATAAAGAGTGTTTGCAACTGAATTTTTAAAATCTAAAGCCTGTTTACCTGTTAAATAGCAACCGTCTGTAATTTTATTGGCTTCTCGACAATATTTTTCTACAGCATCATGAATAGTTTGCCTCCTTAACTCGATATAATTAAGAGTCACATTATTTTGCTCTCCATCAGATAAAATACACTCAGAGATTTTTCTGAAAATTGCTATATCAGTTGCTCCATCTCCAACAATGCCTATATTTCTTGCCAGCATCACATTTTCCCTGATTACCCACCTGATTAACCAATTGTTCCTGAATACCAAAGTTCTGCTAACTGATATTTTGGTATCTCTACTATTTTTTTACCTGTAGTTTCATCCTCTATAATTTCACCTTCCACAGTGCCTATACCTACAAGTGTTTCCAGAGATGTATTTAGATTTCTGACATCACTGGTTCTATTACGTTTTTCTAACCGCACTGTATAGACATGATCTAAATGATTATGAAACTCGCGCAAAACAGATGGACTATGGGAAGTAATGATAAATTGAGATGTGAAACCTTCTGAAGTTGGAGATGTCATTTGCCAAATCCAACGCATTAGTTCTTGAATATTTCCAGGATTTACACCATTTTCAATTTCTTCTAAGAGTATCAAACTTGGTGGTCTGTAAAGAGAAGCAAGAAGACTAATAGCAGCTGCTTTCATGAATCCATCTGAAACCGCATCTGGTGGAAATTCTTGTACAATTGTATTTTGTCCAAGATCAAAATTCCATACAAGTTTGGAGATTTTATCACTATAGCGAACCCCTTGAAAGTTCTTTTCAAATCGCCTCATTAAAGCAGTAAATCTTGTAAATGTTCGTTCTTCTTTTTCTTTGATATATTTAATAACAGCTTGCAGTCCACGCCCTGTACTACCTAATTCAGAAGGAATTTTAATAAAATCACTCTTGTCTATTTCATCCTGAGCATCATCAACATCATGAATTTGCTCATCTTTAACTAAACCTTTTAAAAAAGCAGGTTGGAAGTGATAACTATATGTGTTTGCAAAATCTCCAAAAAATTCTCTACATAATTTTTTTTCTGCTGGTTGCAAAGATGAATTATCTTCAATATTTTGTCTTAAAGCAATTAAATTAGTTGACTGATCATATCCACTTGTAATTATCTTTTCATTATTATCTAGTCTGATTGTTATTTTTTCTTTGCAACTAGCAAACTCTGGAAAATTTTTATTCTCATGCAATTCTATTTCATAAATAATACTGCCTTTGGAATTATTCCAAGCGATTTTAAATTCCATTGGTTCGCCATCAGCTAGTCTATAACGATGAGCATATAAGTCTCTGTGGACATTAACTGTTTTTTTAGCATTTCCAGGGCGACCTCTTCTGACAAGCCTACAAAAGTGTTGTATACCTGCTAGAAGATTAGACTTACCTGAATTATTATTACCAATCAACAAGGTAACTGGATAAAGCTCTAGAGTAGTCAGCTTATGGGTTTTAAAGTTTTTAAGTGTAACTTGCGTAAACATAATTATTTTCTCGTAACGACTATAATTTTACATTATTACTGTCAATAACACAACTTTTTGTGCTGGTAAAGGCTAGTAAGAGCGAGTGAAGTTATTTTAATAAAGCCATCTGATCCAAAAACAATAGATTCTTAGATTGATTTTAGTGACTTATCTGAACAGGTAAATTTTACACAAAGCAGTGATGAATGACTAATTAAACCATGCAATATCCTCGACTTCTTTAATAAGTCAGGGTATCTAAACTTATAAAATCAGGTTACAATAACTAAAAATTAACGAAAGATAACAGTTTTTGGTGAATAAACCTCAAATCCCCAATTTACCCCTACCAGCACCCCTTATAGGCTCAGATGCTGGTTCTTTTACTGAGTTTACAGTAACCCAAAGAATGCCAGATATTGCACGTCGTGTAATCACAGAAAATAAATTCTCCACCGAGATAAATCAAAACTTGGAAAAATTAGCATCAGAACTACCAAGCGGATATTTACAACCTTTAACAAATGATTCTAGTGTCGATTTTCACGACTGGGAGAAATATCTAGAACCCTATAAAAATCAGCGTTGGGTAGATGTACCTTGGTTTGTTGCAGAAACTTATTTTTATCGTCTGATTCTCAACATTACTAATTACTTTCAATTAGGAAAATGGCAAAGTGTTGATCCATTTTTATTACAAAAAAACCAAGGTTTAGAAGCATCAATTGATGCTATTAGTTCTTTGTGTACTCAAGTACAACAATGGTTGGATGAGTCCATAAAAGCAGGTAAACCTAGTAAATCGTCTCTCATTGCTTTATTGTATTTTGCATTATGGGGAAATCGTGTTGATTTAAGTTTATGGTCAGCTTTTGAAGATGACAGGAGTAGTTTTGATATTCAAACTCAATTAAGTAACATTTTAGTAGATGACTCCTTTGCCGTTACCAAGCTCTTAAGTAAATCTCAGAATAACCGCATTGATTTTGTCATTGATAATGCTGGGTTTGAGTTAATTTGTGATTTATGTTTAGTAGATTTTCTCTTGGGTAGTGGCTTTGCAAATCAGGTTTATTTGCATTTAAAACCCCATCCAACTTTCGTATCTGATGCGATGATCAAAGATGTGCATGAAACGAAGGAATTTTTAGAAAAAAGTAGCCATTCTCAAGTTCAATCTTTGGGACAGATACTAACAGAAAACCTAGCTTCCGGTCGGTTAGTTTTAACTGAAGATTATTTTTGGACTTCACCTTTAGCGTTTTGGGAAATGCCAAAATCACTCAAAGAAGAGTTAGGGAAGTCGAATTTAATAGTTGTTAAAGGTGATGCTAATTATCGGCGTTTGTTGGGAGATTTACACTGGAATTTTACCACAAAATTCGCAGAGATAGTTTCTTATTTACCTGCTCCTATGGTAGCTTTACGTACTTTAAAATCAGAAGTAGCCGCAGGTTTAAAAGCTGAAGTTTTGGAGGAATTAACAATAGCTGATCCTAAGTGGTTGACAAATGGACAGTGGGGGGTAATTCAGTTGGTAGACTAAGGAGAGGAGAGAATATTTAAAAAGTATCAAAATTCCTGATGCAAGCAAATATTCTGACTCCTGAATTCTTACATTAAATTGTCATGGGTGACTCAACATAAAGAGTTGGTTCTTGCATCTTAAATTCTATACCGTAACCAAGCAATTTTTTAGAAATATGTTCATTTGCTAATTCTAATAAACGCTTGCGGAAGTCAATTGAATTTTCATGAGAACCCAAAATAAAGAAACTCACCCTAGCGCGAACTCCTTCTTGATCTTCTTGGGGAAATAAGTTAATTTTGGTACTATTGGGATCAATTCCAAATAAAGTAATGGTACTTTCCTTAATCACTTTTTCTAGTAATGCTTCTTCTGGTTTTTCTAGGATTCTCGGAAAATCAAGATAAAGCAAAACCATTAACTTTTTCCCTCTAGTGATATTTTCAATATCAACTTTTGCCATTACTGAATTAGGAACAATTACCAAGGTACTTTTAGCAGCAATTCTCAGCTTTGTGGAACGCAAACCAATTGATTCCACACGCGCAAATAATATACCTTGAGAACTTAAATTAACGCGAATGTATTCCCCAGGAACAAAAGGACGATCTAGATATAAAACAACAGTACCAAAAATTTGTTCCAGAGTGCTTTGAGCAGCAAAAGCAACGGCTATACCCCCAATACCCAAACCAGCAATTAAACCTATTAAATTAACATTCTGACTCTGAGCAAATGCTAAAGCTGCTATAAAACCAATAAAGACATTAGCGACTGTTTCCACAACTAGCAATAATTCATCAACTTCTAACCCTACTTTGCGAATTAAATCAATTCCGTAAACGCGCAAAACCTGACGAAACAAACGGGATACTAAAGCTGCAAAACTACTAATTACTGCTAAATCTAGAAAAAATTTCAGGAATTGATAAAAGCCTGTATATTGTTGCAGCAAATTCAAAGATACAGCAACAAGAACTAAAGTCCCTGTAATTTTCAGGAGATTTTCTAGAGGATCAATTAAACTTTCATAAATCTTGACTATTGGTTGGGGTGTAAATTTATGAACGATTATTGTTAACACACCCGGAGTATATTTACCAACTAGCAAAGATCCGAGAAAAAAGAACCCAAAAATTCCCAAATTAATTGCCAATGATATCAGAAGTTTACGTGTTTCTTCGTCAATTAGCAACCAATTTGGGATGTCTAATAAAATCTGCATTTTACTTATTTACCGAACTTTACCGAACCGAACTTATTTAAATTGTGATGGGAGCATCAATATTCACTGCTTCCTCTGCAACCTCAAAATCAATACCAAATCCTTGAAGTTGCATGGTAATATTTTGTTTGGCTATATCTAGTAATTGATGACGCATATCCATACCTATTTCCCCAGCACCGAGAATAAAAAAGCTAATTTGTGCCTGGGTAGTATGAGTTTTTTCATCTTGATATATATCTTTAAACTTTACTTCAGTATTACGGGAATCAATACCAAATAAATCCTTGGTACTTTCTAAGATAACCTGACGAATTAAAGCTCTTTCATTTTCGTTGATTTTTTGATAGAACTTCAAATAAATTAAGGAAACAACTTTTCTACCTCCTGTGAAGTTTTCAATATTTAATTGAATTAGTGAATCGTTGGGAACTATAGTTACAGTTCCTTTACCGGAATTTCTAATTTTAGTAGAACGTAAACCTATTGATTCTACTTTACCAAATGTCCCATCCGGTAAACCAATATAGTCATCAACTACAAAAGGTCTATCAATATAAATGACTATTCCACCTAATAACTGTTGCAAGGTTTGTTTAGCTGCAAAAGCCAAAGCTACTCCTCCAATTCCTAAACTTGTTAATAACCCTAAGAGATTGATTTGATGAGCTTGAGCAAAAATGCAGAAGATGATGATAAAAATTAGACCTTTGGCTATAATATTAGATACTACTAATATTTCACCGTTCATTTTTTGCTTAATCGCTGACTCTAGCACATAATAATTGAAGAATTTATCAAACAAACGGGAAGTTAAAACACCAACCATAATGGCTATTGATATCCCCAAGGGAATCTCTACATATTTAAGCCAAGTTTGTGGGAGAATAATTAATAAGAAGATATCAATTACCATTAATAAACAAACAAATATTACCCATTTTCGGTAAGGTGTAATAATTTGCTCATAGATTTTCTGTAGTTGAGGTGATAAAAACTGAGTAATGATTGATTGATTCATTTTCTGCAAACAGACTGATACAATAAATTCAGAAGCCACGCAAATATTTTACAACTATGCAAAATTTGCCTAAGTTGTTTATAACTTTTGCTAAAACGAGTCTACTTCACACCATGACTGGGAAACTTACTTATACCCAGAAGATCAAGCTTACAAACTTGTTCGTAATTTCTGCGAGTCTAAATATTATATCAAATTTATATCAAATGGATGATAATAATTTGGATATCTTGATTAGGAACCCATTCGGATATCTTTAAATCATACTGTAGACATAGGTAAAAATCTTAATCGACCAGACAACAGTGTAATTTGAAAACAAAGATAATTGGAAAATAGCTAAGTAAAATTACTAAAATAAGATATAATACTTGATAATCAAAGATTGACTTATTCGTTAGAATCAGCTTAGACGTTAGCTAATTTCAGCTATGAAATTGATTTCTGAACCATCGGTTCCTGTAAAAATCCAAAAAATGAACCAAAGGGTGCGATGGCAGCATCCTAGCATTCAGCAACGAGGAATTGACCAAACCTCGATGATTTTAGATGATGGCAAAGAGGATAGTCCAGATTTTTCGTTTATGGTAATTGGCGATACTGGAACTAAATCTCATTACGGTTCCCATCCTCAGCGTCAAGTTGCCGAAATGATGCTAAATCATAGTGATAATTGCCGTTTTATTTTGCATACTGGTGATGTCGTTTATGTGGTGGGTTCTCGTGAGTATTATCCGCCTAATTTTATTGAACCTTACCGCGAATTTTTGGTAGGTGGAGAAAACCCCAAAAATATTGCTTATGACCAGATGGTTTTTAAGTTCCCAATTTTGCCCGTTTTAGGTAATCATGACTATTATGATGTGCCTTGGATGTATCGCTTAATCACGGGTTCAACTTTACCTTTGCGTCGGATGTTGCGTTACAAAGATATTGAAATTGGTTGGCATGGTTCAAACCAAGGTGATGCTTATACAAGAGCTTTTATTGATTATTTAGCTGCTATTTCTCCCAGCGAGTTAGAAGAACATTTAGACACATATTACACAGCTAAAAGTAATACAGGTCGTTGTTTGCGTTACCAACCAGGACAATTTACCCGCTTACCTAATCGTTATTATACGTTTCGTTATGGTGGTATTGATTTTTTTGCCCTTGATTCTAATACTTTTAATACACCGGAACCTTTACCTGAAAAGCAAGCTGGAGATATTCGTCGGGAGTTGTTACAGCGTCGTCAACAGCTAGAACAAGAAGAATTACAAATTTTGGCAGAGTGTGATAAACTTGACTCAGAAAATCCTGAAGAATCAGAACTACTAGCTGACTTGGGTGCTAAAGTAGACCAACTAAATGAAGTCAAGATTGATATTGAAAAGCAATTAGAAATTCACACAAGTGCTGATGTTGATTTTGAACAACTTGATTGGTTGCGAAATCGGCTAATTGAATCTTGGCATAATTCTGAAGTGAGGGGACGGGTAATATTTTTCCATCATCCTCCTTATGTGACAGAAGCTACCAAGTGGCATCAAGGACAAACTTTAGCTGTGCGTCATCGTTTGCGGGGGGTATTTGAGCAAGTTGCGGCGGCTTTGGGTAATATAAATCAAGGTAGACCGCTTGTGGATGTGGTTTTCAATGGCCACGCGCACTGTTTGGAATATCTGCGGACGGTGGATACAGGATATGCCGATTCTCACATTAATTATATAGTTTGTGGTGGCAGTGGTCGCCGTCCCCGTCGCCAACGACAAGAAGGAACAGAATTAGTAGAAACCTTTACCGATGGCAATGGTGATTCTACTCATAAAGTCGCTGAGTCTTTGCTGTATGTAGGACGCAGTGGTTACGGTTCTGAGAGGAAAAAACCTTATTCTTGCTTGCGGGTGGATGTGAAAGAAGGTTTTCCGGCTAAGTTTATTATTACACCATTAGTTACAGAGCGAATAGAGGGGAAATGGTGCGATCGCCAATTAGATCCTATTGTAATTTAATACTCATCCTGTTGCTAAGTTGGGGAACATTACTTACTTTCTCCAACCTTCCCGCAACAGCATTACCCGTTTACGAACAGCGACAAAATCACAGCCCTGATGGTATCGGTAAATACTACATGGGGCGGGAAATTTCCCAAGTCATGGGTTATACAGGTGCAGGTTGGTTAGAAAGACCCAGCAGGGAAACGGAAGAAAAACCCAGTCAAATAGTCAATCTTCTCAGCTTAAAACCTGATGATGTAGTTGCAGATATTGGTGCTGGTACGGGATATTTAAGTTTTTTAATTGCACCTTTATTACCACAAGGTAAGGTTTTAGCAGTTGATGTTCAACCGCAAATGTTGGAGATAATTGACTATTTTAAACAAGAGAAAAATATCAATAATGTTGAACCGATTTTAGCAACTTTAACTAATCCTAACTTACCACCAGAAAGCATAGATTTAGCAATCTTTGTAGATGCTTATCACGAGTTAGCATATCCACAAGAAGTGATGACAGAAATTGTTAAAGCTTTAAAACCAGGTGGGAGAGTTGTGTTAGTAGAATATCGGGGAGAAAACCCCTTTATTATGATTAAACGTTTGCACAAAATGACACAAAAACAGGTGAAAAAAGAAATGCAAGCGGTGGGTTTAGTTTATCAAGAAACGAAAAATACATTACCGCAGCAGCATTTTTTGGTTTTTGCTAAAACATGATTTTTTTATCTCACACAGAGACGCAGAGTAACAGAGGAAGAACGCAAGAGTTTTGATATAATTAAAAAAAATCTCTCTCTTTTCTCTCTTCTCTTTCTTCCCTTCGTTTCTTCGTGTCTTCGTGGTTCGTTAAAAAGAAGTTTATGAAAAATATAAATAATTTGTTGGGTTGCGCTGTCGCTTAACCCAACCTACTGTAACTTATAACATTTGCGGAATCAAACTAGCTTTTTTAGCTGCACTATCCCAAACTATCCAATTGATATTATCATCCAAATCAACTGCATTATTCGTAACTTTAAAATACAACTTTTCACCTCCTTTCACTTCAACAGCAAAATCACCTTTTTGGGCATAAACAACAATAAAACCTCTATCCCGTAAACAATACATTGCCCAATTTTTTAAAGATTGTTTATAAGGTTCGTGAGGAATAGGTGGGTTAGTAATTACGTCATTAATAACTTTTAAAACTTTTTCCATTTTCGTATCTAATGAGGATCACAACGAATTTCTATCATAAACCCATCGGGGTCATAAAAGTACACTCCTCTACCTGTGGGACGGGTAAGGGGTCCATAAGCTATGACTAAATTATTTTCCCTGATAACTGACACGGCTTGATCAAATAATTCTGGATCAATATCAAATGCTAAATGATATGCTCTAGTAAAGGATTTACTGGGATCAGGGTCTGGTGGTAATAATTCTGGTTCTCCAAATAAGTCTAATATTGTTCCATCTGGGGTGATGAAATTAGCAACTTTTCCCTCAGCAACGAGTTGTTTTAATGTTTCGGGAATTTCTTCTCCTGTGAGTTCGTGTAATCCTAAAATATGTCCATAAAAATGGCGTGATGCTTGCATATCGGCAACGTTTAAAGCGATATGATGGACTTTGCGTAGGTAGCCGGTGGGAATGGTTTTTTGAGAAATCATATTTTTTAACGAACCGCTTCAGACGCAGAGTACGCAGAGGGAAGAGAAAATTTATGGGTTTAAAATTATCTGTAAATCTAGTATAAAACCTGGTAGGATATCTTCGCCAGAAAGTTTTGGTGGGTTGTGAAAATCAAAGTTAATAATTTTTACATTTTTTCCTGGACGATAAATTTCTACTAGGGGTGTTTGTGGGTCAATTAACCATCCTAAAAGTGCGCCATTATCTCTATATTCTCGCATTTTAGGGCGTAGTTTTTCTAAAGTATCAGTTTCCGAACGTAGTTCAATTACAAAATCAGGACAAAGGGGAGGAAAACGTTTTTTCTCTTCTGGGTTTAAAGCCTCCCATCGTGATAATTTTACCCAAGCTGCATCAGGACAGCGATAAGCACCACTAGGTAATTTAAATTCGGTGGAAGAGTCAAATACTTTACCTAATTTCGTTTGACGATTCCATAAACCTAAATCTGTACTTAAATTAGCATTTATAATTCCGTTTTCTCCACCTGTGGGGGGCGTAATTATTAATTCTCGTGTTTGGGTAAGTTCTAATTTCCAGGGTTCGTTAGCAATGCAAAGTTGATAAAACTGCTCATCTGTTAAACCTACTGCGGGAGGTATGTTTAAGGTGAGGGTTTCCATAGGTTTTACTCAAAGAGGTTATTTTTATTATCAGCTAATATCAGCCAAGTCAATTATTCTATCTATCAATATCAGTATTTTTGCGTTAATATTATACTAAAGAGGTAAGTTTTTTACTATGACTAAACTTGACAATGATCAATGATCAGGAATTCCTTCATGGTGCTGCGTTTTTACGACTAATTGATCATGGGGAACAAATAACTATTACTCACGCATCCTGGATACACCCGTCAATTTACTTGGTTGACACTGGTAACAGTCAGTCAGCTATTCTTTTTAAAGTTTCTAAGAAACCTAAATCTGCATGGTCTTTCACTTTAAGCAGTCAAGAAGAATCAGCATTAGAGATTCTACCCAGTAAATATGATGGGATTTCACTTTTTTTAGCTCTCATCTGTCATAAAGATGGTATCTGCTGCATACCCCAAAAACGCCTTTGGAGTGTATTGGACACAGATACAGGTATTGCTGGTCAGCATATATCTGTGTCTCGCAAACCACATGGTAGTTATCATGTCAGTGGACCTGGTAGACAGAAGATGGAACAAACAGTTCCTCAGAATGACTGGCCTCGTGTACTTTTTTGCAAATAGGATAATCCCGATGACTAAGATAGATATTGCAACCGATGGATATTGTATAAATCAACTTATTCAGAGAATTAAAAATAAAATTGGCGATATAGCAGGAGAACAATTAAAACAAACTGCTGTTGAAGTAGTCCAGAATTGTGTTGATGTCTACTCAAAAACTTTCGCATTTGGTGATGTTGGTGCTGATGGTACAGGTCTTGTGAGTAAGTCTCATAAGGGAAAAATAGCTGACGGTACTACCGGCTTAATTTACGGCAAAGTTCAAAGCGGTAAAACTAATACTACCATTGCTACATTGTCACTAGCTCAGGCTAATAATTTCCGTTGTTTTATTGTTTTGACATCAGATAATACTTGGCTGGGTAAACAAACTGCTGATCGTTTTGCTAATCAACTTGAAGGTGGTCCTGTTGTTTTTAACTGGGAACAATGGAGAAATGATCCAGACAACTTTGCTAATAATCAATTAATTGACTACATACAAGATACTGGCGTTGTTTTAGTATCTACCAAAAATGTACGTCATTTAGATAATTTGCTGAAAGTTCTCAAATCTTCTCGTGCTAGTAGTGTACCTACTCTTATATTTGATGATGAGGCTGATAATGCTAGTCCAAATACCAACGAAGCTAAACAAGCAAAAAAAGGAAAAGATGTAGTTCCAGATAGTGCAGTTTTTGAGAAAATAGGCAACATTCGTAAGGAAGTAGCTAATCATGTCTATGTACAAATTACTGCTACTCCTCAAAGCTTATTACTACAAAATTTAGATCATCCTTGTAAGCCTGTTTTTTGTGCTGCTCTCCCTAAACCTGGAAATAATTATATTGGCGGAGATTTATTTTTTGCAGATGATAGTAAATATTGTTGTACAAAAGTTGATCTTGAAGAACTAGATCAACTAAAAAAACAAGGTGGTAAGATAAATCCTGGGAATAATTGGGATATTCCCCCAGGTTTGAGATTAGCTCTTTGCTGTTTCTTCTTAGGTTCAATATATAAGAGCCAAACTGCAAATAATCCAGATGCTAAATACTCTTTTCTTGCTCATATTGACCATAAGCGTATCACTCATAGCACTTTAGAAAAGGTTATCCGCAGTTTTGTTACAGAAATGGATAAGGCTATTAGAGGAAAAATATCTGTAGCAAAAAGAGAACAGGCTTTAAAATGGCTAAGTGAAGCATATCAAGAATTAAGCAGTACAGCAAATTTACCGCCATTAAGTGATTTGGTAATCCAGTTGGAGCATAAACTGAGAAATGCAATACCAAAAGTTATTGATGCCAGCAATCCTGATAAAGAACCAAAGTACAATTCTGGTATGAATATTCTCATTGGAGGTAATAGACTAGGGCGTGGTGTAACTATTGAGGGATTAATGATTACTTATTATGGACGTGATGCCAAGCAAAAGATGATGGATACAGTACATCAACACGCAAGAATGTTTGGTTATCGTCAAGAATTATTAGATGTTACTCGCCTTTTTATTCCTGAACATATTTTAGAAGATTTTCGAGCAATTCATGAAGCTGACGAGGGGATGCGTCAAGCGATTGGAGACGACCCCTACAATATTAAAATTACGCCAGTATGGGTGGGTCGAAAACTCCAACCTACCCGTTCTAATGTTTTGAATTTAGCAGACATTAATGCTTTCATACCAGGATCGCATATTTTTCCTCGTGACCCTTTGTGGAAAGCATCAGAAGTTAGCAGAAATGTGGAAGAGTTAAATAGGCTATTGGCTAATTATGAGAGTATAGGTGAGAAAGGAGAGTATCACGAAGTAGAAGTGGACTTTCTTATCAAAATTCTTTCTTATATACAAAGCCGCTATTGTCCTGGATACTCCTGGAAAGATGACAGAGTTAAAGACTTGCTTGTTCAAATGAAGACAAGAGACATCTCAAAGGGAAGGCTCAATGTTTTTCGTGGAAAAAAGGGTGAGGGACTAGATTTGACACGACAAGAACCGTCTGGATGGCTAGGTGTTGGTTTTCTCAATAATAGGGTGCTAAGTAAACCTAAAACTGAGTATCCAGATGTTCCTACTCTTTTACTTTACTATTCAAAAGGTGAGAAGAAAAAAGGTTGGGATGAGCAACCACTTTATCTTCCAACATTAATTTTACCTAAAAGTAAATTTGTCTTCATGTTCAATTATTCTGATAAAATTGAAGAAATAGACGATAGCCAATTAGAGTAATACTAAGCAAGTAATTAAAACCCTAAAAAAAGTAAATGGTGGGTTATACTATCGCTAACCCACCCTACCACTGTATTTTTCAACTACCTTCGATACTCATCCCCACAGTCACCAATTAACTGATACAAATCCCGCGACTGCTGCGAAACCGCATCTATCTTTTCCACATCCTCACCATCCAAACTAAACCCAAACACCCGCGCATTATCTTCTATATGTTCTGCAATTCCTAACCTAGCACCGACAATAACACCCCCTACTGCTGGCTGATTTAAAATGTAATTTACAGCCACATTAGCCATACTCACTTGATGTTTATCTGCTATTTGTTTGAGGCTAGAAAGTAACTCTTGAAATAATCTCCAACCACCCCAAGCATCAATCATGTTTTTGTATTTCTTTAAGCTGGTGGTATTCAAATCAAAACCCCGTGGTTCAGCTTGACCTAAATATTTTTCTGATAACAAACCACCGCACACACTACCGTATGTAAACAATTTAATATCATGTTCTTGACAGAACTTAGCCATATTTACCTGTGGTCTTCTGTCTACCAAGGAATACTGCACCTGGTTAGAAACAATCTTAATTCCTGCTTCCGTGATAATTTGCAAATGTTCTGTATCAAAATTAGTTAAAGCTAAATGCTTAATTTTGCCCTCAGTTTGCAATTCTGCCATATATTTGAGAGCATCTAAATAATTAGGATCTCGATATTCCCACCAATGGAACTGCATTAAATCTAATGATTTCACATCCATTCTACGCAGAGAAATATTAATATTTTCCTCTACTATTTGTTTCGTCATCTTCCCCGGACGCGGAACCCATTTTGTAAAAGCTTGAATATTATTAACTGCTTCCTCTCCACGAGTTGCTATTAACTGACGACGAAATTCACCAATAAAATCTTCCGCAGGTCCATAATGGTCTGCTAAGTCCCAAGTCGTAAACCCAGCATCCACATATTGAAACATGGACTCAATAGCAGCTTTCTGGTTTATCCTTCCATGTCCTCCAGAAACCTGCCACATTCCATTTAAAATTCGGCAAATCTTTAAATCAGGGGTAAATTGTAAATAACTTGATTCAGGTAACATGATATTTTTGATGTTATTGTTTGTGTTATTGTTGTTCTTGTTCTGATTATTTCCAGTTGTTTTCTGCTTGTTCCAAAACATAAGCTGCGACATTTTCAATTTCTTCGGTTGTCAACTTTTCTTTATATGCTGACATATTACTTTTACCATTAGTGACAATATTTGTAATTGCCTCTAAAGAATCCATACCATATTTTTTCAGTGCATTCTTTTTTAAATTCTTACCTCTTCTAATAATATTACCACCATTGATATGACATCCAGCACAATGAACGCTAAAAATTTCCGCACCATTTTGGGTATCTAAAGCGTTAGCAGGTAAGGTAAAATTGATTATCCACAAGCAAAAAGTGAATAATATCAAAATCATTAGTTTTTTCATTTTTATAAAGATTCAAAATCAGATGTAAAGCCTGGAAAAGTAGCGCATTTTTCTTGAAATTCCTCTGCATCGCTAACATCCTCAATTTTATATGCCATGATGCGCGTTCCATCTGGCATTTTTTTAGAAGATATCAATTCACCTTGATAATTTCCCGCCATCGTCTTAAATTCAGCACCATAGCGTTTCCATGCTTCCCCATCACAAGTGATATTTACTCGCCACATAGTTAATTTCCGATAATTACCAGTGTTATTCATCATCTCATAATAAGTGACTTTGCACAAATCTAACTTTTGATTCTGCTTTTTCTATCTCCAGGAGGTGTGTAGAGAAAAAATCCTGTTTCATAATGACTATGTAGCATTATGATTATTATAAGGGTTAACAATGACTAACAACATTAAAGAAAAAATCCAAGCTGATTTACAAGAAGCTAAAGCCACTGGACAATTAAGAACAGATAACATTAGAGAAATTGTTAAAACCGCAGTTTCTCAAGTTGCGGCTGAAGTCAAAGAAGGTTCTAGTGAGTTACGCACTTTAGTTAAAGATGCTGTTTCTACAGTAATTGACAATCTCCAAGATAAAGGTAGCGAAATCAAAGAAGAAGTCACAGCTTCTATTGAAGGTGCTTTAGAAGCAGTGAATAGTAAAAGACATGAAACAATTATTCAAACCCAAACTGAACTAAAACAAATTCAGGCAAAATTAGATAATGAAGAAGAACAACTTCAGCAAGAAGTTGAGGGAATGTTGGCAGAAATTCAGGATACAAGTCAAGAAAAGTCAGATAGTATTAAAAATGCGATCGCATCAGCTATTAATGCTATCCAAAACAGTGAAGAAGTTGCTTTATTGAAGAAACGCTACGCCCAATTGCAAGCACAATTAGCCATTATCCGTGCTAATTTAGCCGCACGTTATGGCGGACGTTCTGTAGAAATAAAAGAATATTTAGACGATGCCAAAACCTGGTATAATCAAGCCCGTCCCCAAGCGGAAAATGTGGCTACACAAGTAAAAGAAAAACATTCACAACTGGATAATAAACTCAGTGAAGCAGGTGCAGCCATAGCGAAAAAAGAGCGTCAGTTAAAGCAAAGTTTGAGAGAGTTATTGTTAGCAACCGCTGATTTATTCAAAGATAAAGACTCTCATCAGCAACAGACGAATGTTAAATAAATTTCTCGAAGTCCCCCTTTTTAAGGGGGATTTAGGGGGATCTAAAAATCCTGACTACGAACTTTTATTTTCAACTGGGAATACTTGAATTAATTGATAATCCTTCACCCTACCAATAACCCGATAATTTTTAGATAAATCCCCAGATTTAGGCGTATAAATCCAAGCATAACTCAAAGGTTGTAATTGAGAAATTGACTCTACTTTTTGACCATGAATAGGAGTATAAAAATTAATTAAAACAGAATTTTTATCATCGGATTTTACAAAATCTACCGGATGATTTTGAAGAATATTCGCAATAGATTCTTGCTGGAAAAACATTCTAAATTCAGGATTAAAGTCTCCTAATAAGCCTAAACTACCAGCCGTAGCTATAGATAACCAACTTGCAATTAACCAACCACTCACCCAGTAACGAGCCGTGAGAAATTTTTGATGAAAATGATAACGTCCAATCCAAATTAAAGGCACAATTAAACATCCTAACCCTGAAATCAAAGCCAGAATTGCATACTTGTGAATATCAACATGAATATCAACAAAATCAGCAACTAAAGTTACTACGCCAGCTAAAGTAAAGATAATACCTATAAACCCAAAAGCATAGCTAATATTCCGAGGAAGAGATGATTTAATCTTAGTCGATTTTCCTTGCTCGTAAATTTTCCCTAACCAGTCTAAACCGACAGATGCAAACATCGCAATAAAGGGATAAAGACAGAGAGTATAATGTGATAAACGAGTAGAAAATAAAGTCAGTTCTGTAAATAGGATGAGGGGAAAACCTACTAATAGAAATTGGTAACGAGGAACGGGTTGACGAATTACTAAAGCTAACCCTAAAAGGCTAAAAAAGAACCAAGGAAAAGATTTTAACGGAATATTCCAAAAATAGAAAAGTATTCCATTTCCAGGTCTTTCACTGCTACCTAATTCTGCCACAAAACCCAACAACTGGCCAAGACTATCACCACCATAACGTAGCCAGCTAAACCACAACCAAGCCAAAGTAGGAATTAAACCAACTACAAACCCTACATATAACATGGGGTTGCTAAGATGATGATGACGACGATGTTCTGCAATTAAATAAGGTAATAATGCAACCATCGGCAAAAAAATCATAAAGCTTCTCATTAAGAAGCCTAAACCAAAACTAACACCGACAATAAAACCATAAATAGGTCGATATTTGGGATTTAATTCAGCTTGTAATAAACACAAAATAGCTAAACATACCAATAAAATCATCGGAATATCAGGTGCGGATAAGCGACAATATTGCAGCCAAAGAAATTCCACACTCAAAATAGCAGACGATAGGTAAGCTAATTTTTTACCCAGTAATATTTTAGCTATTTCATATATAACTAATATGCTCAAAATTCCAGAAATCATACCAGGTATTCGTGCCGTAGTATCACTGACACCAAATAACTTATAAAAAATAGCAATTAACCAATAAAAACCAGGGGTTTTATGATGGGCATTTTCCCAAGGTGCTATCCAGTCACCAGAATCAAACATCAACCGCGCTCTCCTGGCATAAAGAGCTTCATCATGCGCCATCAGGCTATTTTCACCAGATGTAAAGAGCAATAAAGGTAGTAGCCAAATTAACAAAATGCTAAGGTGGGATTTTGCCAATAAACGAATTTGCTGCCAAATATGGGCAAATAAAGGTGATTTATAAAACATATAATTTCATACAAATAAAAAGCTGATATGTAGATTATGGCACGGTTTTCTTCTAAAATTATTTCGGTTAGTATACGCAATTTAAAATCAAAATACTCACCAAATTGACTCACATCAGGCATTTTTTTTTCAAACAAACTTACCAAACAAATTTTTATGCTGTTGCGACCAGATCAACGTCTGAAGATAGATGACACAGATGATAAGTTATTTTACGACTACCCCCGCTTTGTCACTCATGTGGATGAAGGCTTTATTCAACAATTAACAGCTTTATATCGTCAGCGACTCCAACCCAATACGCGCATTTTTGATATGATGAGTAGTTGGGTGTCTCATCTACCAGAAGAAATAGATTTTGACCATGTTGAGGGACATGGACTCAATGCTGAAGAACTAGCACGTAATCCTCGATTTAACCATTATTTTGTACAGAATATCAATGAACAGCCTCAGCTACCCTTGCCAGATCAAAATTTTGATGCTGTTGTCAACTGTGTTTCTGTTCAGTACATCCAATATCCAGAGGCCGTATTTTCCGAAATTCACCGCATTCTCAAACCTGGTGGTGTGGCTATGATCAGCTTTTCTAACCGGATGTTTTATCAAAAGGCGATTCAGGTCTGGCGAGATGGTTCAGAAGCGTCTAGAGTCAAGTTAGTTAAGCGTTACTTTGCTTCAGTACCGGGGTTTACTACTCCTGAAGTAATTGTCAATCAATCAACTGCGCCGAATTTCTTGCAGTGGTTGGGTTTACCTGGTGGAGATCCCTTTTATGCGGTGATAGCTTATCGCCATGAATCATAAAGATGCTGGAAAATTCAGTATTGCTCAATACCAATAATGATCAAATAGTAAATTTTTTGGTGCAAAGACTAAACTAGAGCAGATAATTGCCTCAAGCATTGAAGGAGAACCAACGTGAGTTTATTTCGTGGACGCAGGATTTTAGCTGGTTTATTGTTGTCTGTTTTATTGCTGACTACGGCTTGTGCTACAAAAGCACCTAGTCGTTTTGACCAGGTACAACAGGAAAGCACAAAACAAAAAAGCGGTCAGGCGGTTGCTAAAAATGCAACTCAGGGTAGTGAATTAAACGCTTTCTTTCCTGACAGTGAAGATGGTTATGATCGAGTCTATACCCAAGAGAAAAAAGGCTTTTCAGAAGCGAATTTGAAAAAAGACGGTAAAGTTGTCGCTCAATTGGCTATTTCTGACACCACTAGCATTCCTGGATCAGCTTCAAAATATGCCAATAGCACTAAGAAAATTGATGGTTATCCGGCTGTAGAAACGGGTAAAACTCAAACTTCTGTTTTGGTTGGTAAGTATCAAGTGAAGGTGATTTCTAAAGATCCTTTATTTAACGCCAGCGACAGGGAAGATTGGATCGAAAAATTTGATCTTGATGATCTAGCTAAGTTGAAATAACTTGGACTCTAAATTTCGGATAACAAACGATCAATTAGGAGATTTTTGTGAGTAAACCAATTTTCGAGTTAGTTGATGAATTGCCAACCAGTGGTTTAACTGTTTCTATGTTAAACGCTTTGGATTTTATTGCTCCCGGTGAATGGCAAAATACTGTTGGTTTTGTTAATACTATTAAAACCGTCACTGGTGAAGATGACGAGAGTTTAATTCAGGCTATTGGTGAAAGAGCAATTTATCTTTTTAATGATAAATCCCAAGGTTATCAAACAGCTTTATGGCTTTATCAAACTGTTGATGGTACTGATAAAGCTTTAGGTGCAGCAGCTTTGGCTAATAAAGTAGGTCAATCAATTCCCTTATTCGGTTTTTTAAACTCTCTTACTCCTAAACCAGATAAAGCTCAAACTATTGACTTAACCTTAAAAATAGTGGCTGAATTAGTCGCTTTTTGCCAAATTAACGGTATTCCCGGTAATAGTATTGGTGATTTTGTCGGCGCTTTAGGCGAATATAGTGGCGAATCAATGATTCGCATGGCAGCTTTAATTTGCGTTGATGGTATCATTCCCCTTGGACCTGATTTCATCCAAAAATCTTTAACTATGATGAGTCAGATGAATCCTCAAGAGTTAGACCAAAACTCCACTTTCAGAGCGATGAGCAATGTAATTCCTGGTAGCGGTACTGGTGGTAAACTAGACTTTATTGGTCAAAGCCTTGACTCTGTTAAAGGTTGGATGAATGGTATAGTTAGTGCTAATGCTTTAACTGCTCAGAAAGTTCTTGGCAATTTCCAAGGTTTTCTTGAATTTAGTGATGACAAATTAGACTATGTAGCGGCGTTTCTAGATATGTCAACTAATTACTATGAACATACTGGAACCCAAACTTTAGCTCGACGTTTGATTGAACGCGCATTGGCGGAAATTTAGCAGATTTTCTAGCCTAAATACAACTTGTAGTAGTGCCGAAAACAAATACAGCACTACTACAAACAGGGGTTCTATGAATTTCTACAAATTACTTGTGGCTGGTAGATTGTATCACCACAAAAAACAGAAGTTAAGCGGAATAATGAAGGGATGCTAACTGGTTTTTACAGTTGCAATAAACATTACTGTCACCTGTCACCTGCTATCTTACTTGAAGCGAGTACGTTGTTGACGACGTTGCTTGTGTCTAGCGATTGCTTTACGCTTTTCTTTTTCTAAAGGTGTTTCAAAATGGCGATTCTTCCGCATATCTTGGAAAATTCCAGCTTTAGAAACTTCACGCTTAAATCTCCGCAAAGCTGATTCAATTCCTTCATTTTCCCCTAAAACTACTTGTGTCATTCCTAATTCCTCCTTTTTTTGGTTAACACATACAAACTAGAGTAAAAAAATATCTCAGCAAAGTCAAACTATTGGCTTTATCTGCTGGAGTCTCTAGATTTAAAAATTTTTCAAAACAGGATTAATAACGGCGATCGCCACGACCACCACCGGCACGACCACCGCCACCATAACCACCACCACGAGGACTTCTTTCTTCACGGGGTTTCGCCTTGTTCACTTTTAAATCTCTCCCCATCCACTCAGCACCATCCAGTGCTTCAATTGCCGCTGTTTCTTGGGCTTCAGTCTCCATTTCCACAAAAGCAAAACCCCGTGGCCGGCCTGTTTCCCTATCAGTAGGTACTTGCACACTTTTAACTTTACCGTATTCAGCAAAAGCCTGTTTCAGGTCTTCTTCTGTGACTTGATAGGACAAATTTCCAACGTAAATCGACATAAATGGATGGTCTCCCAGACCAGAGAGTGTAGAGATTTAGATTCGGAGAGACTCATTTAAATGAAATTAAAACGATCAACTCAACCGAAAATAATCCTTATCTCCGCAATTATAGCACAGCCTTTGAATATGAACTCGCCATGAGTAACATTTCCAGAAAAAACCATCATTTACTGATGAGCAAACTCAGCTAGGGTTTGCTCTGCTTTTTGACATAAAATCTCATGATCTTGAGAACTACTAGCCAGCAAACCGCCCCATTGATTAATGTCACCAGTGTTATACTCTAACGGCGTGCCATCAAAGTGGGTAAATTTACCACCAGCTTCTGTTAAAATTAACTCAGGTGCAGCCATATCCCAATCTTTAGGTGCAGACTTTCCAGACAAAGAAATGTAAATATCCGCCTGTTGTTCCACAATAGCAGTGACTTTACAACCTACACTCCCAATCGCTTTTTGTTTTTGACAGGGGAGATTTTTCAGTAAATATTCTAACCTTTCATTTCGATGGGAACGACTGACAACAATGGTTAAATCTTCTATGGGTTTATCAGCAGGGACTTTTAAGGGATGAGAACCATCAACGGTTTCCACAAAAGTACCACCACCTTTTGTAGCATAATATATCTTTTCGGCTTCGGGGATTGCTACTACTGCTAAAATTGGCCTTGTATCTTGGACTAAAGCAATATGTATTGCATATTCCCCAGTTTTATCAATAAAGTCTCTTGTCCCATCTAAAGGATCAATGATCCATACCAACTTAGCAGGATGTTTACCCTGTTGAGATTTATAGGTTTCTTCGCTGATATAACCAAATTCTTCATCACCGAAAGCTTCCTGTAGCTTGGCTAATATATAATGACTAACGGCTACATCAGCAACAGTAACAGGCTCATTTTGCTTATATTGTACGTCTAAGTCTGGGTTTTGGGCAGTGCCGTTATAATAGGAACGCAGTAATTTAGCTGCACCCCAACCTACTTCACGAGTGATTTTTAGGATTTCTTGTAAGTTTGTCATTCTTTTGGTTTTAGTAAAGTATAGACTTTATGAAAAGCTCACGCCAAGACGCAAAGACGCAAAGGTACAATCAGTTTACACAAAAAAAGTTATTTTTGGTTCTTATTAGTTTAGTTTCTAGTTTGGTTATGGCGATCGCCTCCACAGCTACTAGTATATATTTTTATGGTAACAATTATACTCATATCCAGGCAGATGCGGCAATTATTCTCGGTGCAGCAATTTGGGTAGAAAAACCATCTCCTGTGTTTCGAGAACGTATTAACCATGCTATTAATCTGTATAAAAATGGCTATGTTCACACTCTCATTTTTACTGGGGGAGTGGGTGCTGGTGATGAACTAGCTGAAGCGGTCGTTGGTAAACGCTATGCTATCAGCAAAGGTGTGAAAGCTGCTGATATGATCATGGAAACTTCATCTCGCACCACTTACCAAAATCTGCAAAATGCTTCTGAATTAGCTGCAAATTACCCATTTAAAAAATTTCTCATTGTTAGTGATCCATTGCATTTAAAACGTGCGGTTTTGATGGCTAGAAATTTAGGTTTAGATGCACACCCATCTCCTACACCCACTACCCGTTATCAAAGTTTAAATAGTCAGTTACCTTTTTTAATGCGAGAAACTTATTTTTACTTTGTATTTTTATTATTTAAAATCTAATTTAAATCTCATTTAACCTTCCATCCAGCGGCGTGTACCAAAATGTTTACAAGCATCCGATGCAATATTACTAGCTAATGCTAAAGCATCTGTGAAATTTGATTGTAAAATATAATGACAAAAAGCACCGTGAAAAATATCTCCTGCTCCTAATGTATCAACAGTTTTAATTTTTGGTACATTTATAAAACCTCTCTTTTCATAACTTAAATATTCTATCGGTTTTTCTCCTTGAGTAATGGCAATATGGGGAATATTAAAACTTTGTAGATAGTTAAAAACATCTTCTTGATTTTTGCATTCAGGAGGATAAAAGTTAGCCGAACAAATAGCATAATCTACAAAAGGTAAAATTTCTGCAAATCCCGGTTTCCAACTACCTCCATCAATGACAATAGGAATATTCAGAATTTTAGCATTTTGGGCAATAATTTTACTTACTGCAATTTGATGTCCATCAATTAAAATAATATCAATATTGTCTAAGATATCGGTAGGAATAGAGGTAATATTAGCTTGGGTTTTCACAGCATTGATAGAAATTACAGCCCTTTCTCCGGTACTTTGGGTGACAATAATTGAAGAGACTGGTGGTGATGTTTGTTTATTAGTATCTAAGTCAATAATTCCAACTTGGTAATTTGCTAAGTCTGTAGTAATTAATTGTGTGATATGATGGGAACCAAGCACACCTAAAATTTGCGATTTATTACCTAAGTAACTAAATGTAACAGATGCGTTGGTTGCAGGACCACCTGCTGCTACAGTATAATCAGTGGCAACTAATTTTTGATTATTATTGGGCGGTGATTGGGCAAGGTAAATTAAGTCTAAGGTAATTAAACCTACAAATAAGGCAGATTTAGTCATTAGTAATTGGTAATTGGTGAAACTGATTAGGTGAATTATAGAATATTTTATGAATCAAACTACCCATGACAATGATTTTTATGCTTGGACACAAGAACAAGCACACCTGCTGAAAAATCAACAATTTCATCAAATTGATTTTGCTCACATTGCAGAAGAACTAGAAGACATGGGACGTTCTGAAAAACGAGAGTTGGAAAGCAGATTAGAAATATTAATTATGCACTTACTCAAATGGCAATTTCAGCCTAACTTACGTTCTCGAAATTGGCAATTAACTATTAAAGAACAACGTTTGCGATTAGAAAAACTTCTGCAAGAAAACCCCAGTCTGCAATCATTTTTAGCAGATTCCTTAGAAAAAATTTATCAACTTACTACTATTATCTCCGAACGAGAAACTGGCTTGTCTTCATTTCCTGAAACTTGTCCTTACAGCTTAACAGAAATCTTTACACAGGAATTTTTACCCACAGGTATATAATAAACATTATAATAGTAAAAACAGTTTTTTGGAGAGCAATAAATTATGTTCAAAAATATGGCAATGGACGCACTGGGTTTGAGTGATATTGGTGCTGTGATCAAACCAGAAGATTATCACAAGGTTGATAGTGATGACTATGTACTCCATGAAGAAGGAGAGAAAATCTATTTTCTGATTAAATCAAAAACAGATGAATACTGTTTTACAAATCTAGCTTTAATTCATCTGGATGGAAGTTCTGCGGTGAGCAAAAAACGCTTACTCAAGCGTTATAATTATAGTCAGAACATGATTAAAGATGTGAGTTTAGAAACCGCAGGAACCATAGATATGGACATAGAAATCAAGTTGAGTATGGGTGATCAATACTATTCTATTGATGTGGCAAAAATTCATATTGCACCATTGAAAGACTTGTATAAGGCTTTAATCAAAATATCATCCATTCAACGTGAAAATGCCGTCTATTATCAATATTGTCAAACTAGTTTAAATACAGCATCCAGCACAGTTGGACGTGCTACAAATGTCTCTACTTCAGAAGAACAGTTTAAAGCAATTAATTGGTATGCTTTTAATTGGTTAAAGTATGCCCATGAAACTTATGTACGTAAAGATTTCGGAGAGATTTTTGAGAAGTTTATTAACAACTAATTAATAGTTTCTTGTTGGTAATTCGGTTGTTTCAGTTTTGATGACCCAATAGTTAAATATGAGGTTATCTGAAGAAAAAACAAGAGTTGATCGCCTAGTTTCTGTTGGATTTTTCTACTGATCAACCTAATTTATAAATTAGAGATGTTGTTTTTTTTATGATTTCAGAGGGAACAGGAAACGGGAAAATCTTAACCGAAAAAACTCATGTTTAAAAACATGAGATTAAAATAATGACACTGTTTTTTGACTGATCTTTAAACTCAGAAACTTTTGTTTCTTATCTGTTCCCTGTTCCCTGTTCCCTGTTCCCTTTTTTGTAAAATATCTTATGCAAACTGAACCAAAACCAGGAACATTATACGTTGTCGCTACACCGATTGGCAATTTAGAAGATATGACTTTTCGGGCTGTACGCATTTTACAAGCTGTGGATATAATTGCAGCAGAAGATACCAGACATACTGGAAAATTGTTGCAACACTTTCAGGTAAAAACTCAGCAAATGAGTTATCATGAACATAACCGCAGTAGTCGCATTCCCGAATTATTAAAATATTTGCAATTTGGAAAAGCGATCGCTCTTGTTAGTGATGCAGGAATGCCAGGAATTTCTGATCCTGGATATGAGTTAATAAAAGCTTGTGTTGATGCAGGAATACCAGTTGTACCTATTCCTGGTGCAAGTGCTGTAATTACGGCTTTAAGTGCGGCTGGACTACCAACGGATAGATTTATTTTTGATGGTTTTTTACCGCCAAAAACTCAACAGCGACGGGAATATTTAGAATCATTATTAACAGAAACACGAACATTAGTGTTTTATGAATCTCCCCATCGGTTGCGGGATACATTACAAGATTTTGCAGATATTTTAGGGAGCGATCGCCAAATAGTTATAGCACGAGAACTAACCAAATTATATGAAGAATTTTGGCGGGGAACAATAGCAGAAGCGATCGCAAATTACCAGCAAAAAGAACCCCAAGGTGAATATACCCTATTAGTAGCAGGAACACTACCCAGTAAACCCCAACTCACAGAAGCAGAACTCAAAGCCGAATTATTAGAGATCATGAAACAAGGGGTTTCCCGTTCCCAAGCCAGCAGACAATTAGCAAAAGATACATCAATGTCCCGTCGTCTACTATATCAATTAGCACTTTCCATTGAATTTGACGCTTTATAAACACCATTCTCAACTAGATGGTTTTGCTCAATTTGAGGCTAATATTACAATGGAGATTATTGAGAAATTGAGGACAGACTGAGAATGACCCAAGTGGTTCTAGGAGAAAACGAAGGTATAGATTCAGCCCTACGTCGGTTTAAACGCCAAGTGTCAAAAGCTGGTATTTTGGCTGACGTAAAGTATCGTCGTCACTTTGAAACCCCCCTGGAAAAGCGCAAACGTAAAGCAGTCGCAGCTAGACGAAAACGTCGTTTTTAAACCTATTCGGTTTGGTATTAGCGTTGCTTGAAGAAATTAATTACAACAAGCACAATTGCTTTGCCATATTCTTAGAAAAATTACCCCAGCTGTGACGCACCCCTTGTTGATGGTCTAAATATTATTTTTCAACTTTCTGCTTCAGCCTGTTAACTTGGTTAGATGGAACAAGCGAAAATCGCTATCCATCAACCAAAAACAAGCTGCTGATAGCAGAATATGGCTTACGCCACGCTATGCTATCAGGAGTCAGGATTCCACAGTGCAGCTATTACAACGATTCATCGCCTTTTCTACACCCTGCTTCAAACTGAGTTCCACACAGTCAACCACAAAGTCCAGCACCTGAGACATCAATTTATTTTCCGTAGCCGAAAACCGCCCCAAAACATGAGAAACAGTGTCACCATTATCGTCATTAGCAGCACCTTTGGGTTTACCAATACCGATGCGTAAGCGGGGAAAATTTTGACTGCTCAAATGGGAAATAGTGCTTTTCATACCGTTATGTCCGCCAGCCGAACCAGACAAACGCAGACGAGTTTTTCCTAAAGGTAAATCCATATCATCATAAATTACCAGCACTGATTCAGTCGGCAATTTATACCAACTTGTTACCGCTTGTATAGACTGTCCAGAACGGTTCATATAGGTTAGGGGTTTCAAGAGGCGAATTTTACCGCCACCTGGTGCAGTACCTTCGCCAAACTGTCCTTGAAACTTGCGATTTTCTGCCAGGGAAATTTGCCAAGCACGAGCAAGACTATCTATAGCCGCAAAGCCAATATTATGGCGCGTTTGGTCATACTTAGGCTCTGGATTCCCCAACCCGACTATTAGCTGGGGAATTACCAAAGCAGCTTGGGTAACAGCTTCTGTCATTTTTGCTATACAATATTTTCCTAGCTGGTAGCAGATGAACCCGCATTATCTTGTTTAGCAGATTCAATTTGCTTAGGTTCAATTTCAGCAGTAGTTTTTACAGTTTGTTCCAATTGTTCTGCTTCTCGTTTAAACTCACTTTGAAATTCATTAGAAGCTTCTTGGAAACTGCGAATGGTTTTACCCAAACTCCGACCAATTTCTGGTAGCTTCTTGGGTCCGAAGATTAATAAGGCCACTACCATAATTACAGCCATTTCTGGCAGACCGATACCAAATATATTCATTTCTACCTACAAGGGATAAGGTATTTATAGATAATCTTAGCTGATTGCTGATAACTGATTACTCAAAAACCCGGACAAGCCGGGTCTATGGTTACTTGTGATCCAAGTTATAATGGCTGTATAGCAATTAGCCGCCTAGACTGCGCCAGTCAACAAGTACATCCTGAATTAACAGTGACTTGTTGTAAACTTGCAGAATAATTAGCAAAAACACGAAAAATAAGCCCATAAAAACACCCATTAAAGGTGTTGTACCCCAACCTGGAGATACTTTACCATATTCAGCGTTTAAGGGTCTGAGGATATCTCCCAACTTAGTCCGTTGTGCCATAGTTCACCTAAGATCAGTTGCCAAAGCTTTTTTTAATTTTCTTATTCCCCACTGTAGGGTGCTGCAATATTTCAGCAGGATTTTTACCTTACGTCTGGGATGTTCTGACTATGACGATAATACCACTATCAGGGTAGGGTCGTTTACCTGAGTTTGCTGAATGCGGAAATAGTATTTACGTTAAGTTTTGTAATATTCTAGAAGATAGCTCTCATAATATAACTCTAAATTTATGGACTTAGAACCCGGTTTAGTGCTTGGTGTTTCCTTCTGTGCCATTCTTGTTGCTATCACTGGTATGGCAATTTATACTTCTTTTGGTCCTCCAAGCAAGGAATTAGGCGATCCTTTTGAAGATCACGAAGATTAGAAAGGTGCTTAATGTGATATGATGGTGGGCATTGCCCACCCTACTGTACATTATTTGATATCTTATTTTACATGGCTTGAGGATTTTTACTAAGAATCTTGGGTAAAAAAAACAGTAAAATTATTAAAAATACTCTTGACAAGTTTTCAAGTTTTCTGTTAGTGTTTAAGTATAGTGGGAATCCGTGCGCGCATATATATAAGGTTTTGTTTTCCCAAGAATATTTTTGTCTGAATCAGGATTTCCAGGATTTTAGGATTTACAGGATGTTGTTGAATGATTGTTGGTTGGGAAGTTGAAGATTTTTTTTGTCATTATTTCAAAACTTGCTATTTTCCAAGGTGCGATTTTTTCAATTTCTTGATTTATCGGTCTTTCCAATAAATCAACTGCTTCCCCGAAATCAAAAAAGTCACTTTCTAAACCTAACTCTGCTGTTTTTCCGTGACATTCATAAAAACGAAGAATCAATTTTTGACTATCATCTTCACTGGGTTTTAAAGCCATTACAATTAAATTATCTGCTGATAACTTGAGAAAACTTTGATTTTGATAAATGCTAATTTCAGATGTTGGAATTTCTGGATTTACTAACACATTTAATGGTATATTTAATTCATAACCTTTTTTCACTGTATCCGCTTCTTCCCAACTACCAAGATGAGGATATAAACTATAAGTAAATTCGTGTATTCCTCTATCAGCTTGAGGGTCTGGCCAGTTGGGACTTCTGAGCAGTGTTAAACGGAGTTGATTGGTTTTTGCATCGTAACCATATTTACAATCATTCAGAAGACTAAATCCGTATTTTCCGCTTTCTGTGTCTGCGGTTAAATCTGCCCATTTTAAAGCGGGGACTTCCCATTTTGCTTGTTCTGCGGGGGTTTGGGGGTTTGTAGGACGACGAATAGCACCGCAGGGAATTTCATAAGTGGCAAATTCAGCGTTAAGATTGAGAGGAAAAGCTGTTTTAACTAATACTTGATTTTCCTGCCAATTTACAGTATTATTAACTTTGAGAATTGGGGAAGCGGTTTGTAAAATGTAATCTTGAGCAAATTCCGATTTCCCAAGTTGACGAACTACCCGCAAACGTTGTTGTATTTTTCCATGTTCTAACCATTGAATTGATTTTAATTCGGTTGGAGGTAGGGGTTTGGTGTTATAATTTGGATCAATATTCCAAGCATCCCAATATTGTCCACTGTCTGCAAAAGCTTGGAGTTGGTTTCCTGCACCGTTTAAAATTTCCCGTTGTTGGGTTTTGTCGAATAAGCTTTCTAAGTCTCCGGTTTCTGGGTTGACTTCAACTCGCAGATATTCATTTTCCAATTTCCAGTTTTTGGGAAGTTCGTTTTTTTCAATGTGGGAATTTTCAGATGTGGGAGAAAGCCAATATATTTGATATCCTATTGATGGAACGGTTGCGAGAAATAAGAGAGAGTTTTCGCTTTGTTGGGATGGAAGTTTGTTTCCCTCAAAGTCGTAAATTTCCCAGGTTGGGTTAATGTAACCCTCAGAATGGAATTCTGGAGCTACACAAACAAAGTCCACCTGCGCGGACTGGGATTCTGTTATGATGTTGGGTAGTGTAACGCTGACGACTTCCGAGCGTTCCCAGTTGAGAGAGTTAAAAATTATGACAGGTATGCTATTGGGTTGGGGTGGTTGTGGTAAATTGATGTGAGATGTGATCGCTCTTAAAGATTCATCTAATATTTTCCTTCCCACTTTTTCCACTGCTTCCCATTCCGGTAACGCATCCTGGTAAACTTGAGTAATGGAAGAACCGGGGAGAATATCGTGAAACTGGTTAAACAAAACTTGTTTCCAAGCTGTTTCTATTTCTGCTTTTGGATATGGGAGACTACAGGTAACAGTTGCGAGAGTTGCGAATAACTCAGCTTGATATAATAGATGTTCAGATTTACGATTGAAGCGTTTTTGGTCTGCGTGGGTAGTATAACATCCGCGATGAAATTCTAGATATAACTCATCTTCCCATACTGGCAGATTTTGGGGCAGATTTTCCGACTGAGATTTTATTTGTTGTAAATAATTTTCCGCAGTTGTAAATTCCAACTTAGGAAAAATGGGAGAATGTTCCCAGCGTCGTGCTACTTCTAGCATATCACGAGTTGGACCACCACCATGATCACCGACACCAGGAAGCCAAAGCGCATCATTTAAACCCGTTTGAGTTTTCCACTCACACAGATAATTAGCCATTTTAACAGGGTTGATAGTTTCGCCGATAGGTGCAGACATATAACTTAATATTTGACTACCATCGAGCGATCGCCACCAAAATAAACCATAATCAAACTTAGTCGTATCATTCCAGCGTAGCTTTTGGGTGACAAAAAACTCAATTCCTGCTTGAGTTAAAAACTGGGGTAAAGTTGCACAAAAACCAAAAGTATCAGGAACCCAAACTATGGGAGATATTTTCCCGAACTTCTGCAAAAAATAACGCTGACCATATAATAATTGTCTAACAATAGACTCACCAGAAATCAAATTTAAATCAGGTTCAACCCAAAAACCCCCCAAAACTTCCCATCTTCCTGATTTTACCTGATTTTGAATTTCTGCAAATAACTGAGGACGATTTTTTTCAACCCAAGCATATAAAGCCGGTGTAGTATGACAAAAAATCAACTCTGGAAAATCTCCCTGTAATTGTAACACAGAAGCAAAAGTATTTTCTGCTGCCTTCCAAGTTTCCGCAACAGGCCATAACCATGCTAAATCTAAATGAGCATGACCCAACAAATATATTTTATAATTTTGAACGCCGATAAACGCAGATGAACGCAGATAGACTTCTCGTATTTTCAGCAGAAAACTTTTCCAAACTTCTTCCTTCTCTTCCTCTGCGTCCTCTGCGTCTCTGCGGTTCGTTACCTCTTCAATACCTGCAACCAAACCAACTAAACCCTGTGGTGAAAACCTTTCTAAAATAATTTGAGCGATCGCCAACTCATCAGCAACAAAACCAGCATCTACATCATTGTAATCCAAAGACTCAAAAATTAAAAGCGATCGCATTAACGCCCCGTCACAATGTCCTGGACTCACCAACCGCACCGCAACAAAAAAAGTATCTCCAGGATTGACCCCTTGACTTAGAAGCACCCTTGGTGAAGAATCAAATAAATCACCTGTTAATACCAGATTACCATTAACATAAACTTCAGCAGCATCAGCCCACCAAACCAAAGCCAACCGCAAAGACAAACCAGATAAAGGATAACCTTGCAAATTTTCGGGAACAACGAACTTTTGCGCTAACCAAATTACCTGCTTTCCACCTGTCCAAGCAATATGAGATTTTTCATTTAGCTCAACAGGTTGCCAGTTAGATAAGTTTGATTTTATCACCTCAGCAATTTCCCAGTCAACTTGCTGATAGAACCAAGAAAATTGAACATCAACTTGACAGCAAGAGCGTAATTTTTCTATTGCTTCTGATATAGATTTATTTTCAGACGGAGATAGAGAAAAAGTCATAAGAAATTAACAATTAATGTAAAAATTCCGATGAGGATGGGGATTGTCTAAATTAAACTTACTTGATCTGATTTTCCGTTATGATAATGGCATTGACTGACGATAACTAACAGTTTTGTGGGAGTCTCAAAACTCAAGAACATTCAAACCAACCAATATCTATCATGTCTTCTGGTTCCTCTAGTCGTTATCAAAGTAAAGTATTTAACTTTATCAACCAGCATTCTCAGCGGTTGAGTCAACAGTGGGAAAACACGATCCGAAATTTGCAAGTTGCTACTAAATGGAGTGTGGAGGCGCTACTTTACCCACTTTACCAGATGTTTCAGCCAGATGAACTGACGGGAAAAAGGCTACAAACCAAACCGAAACAACCCCAACCACAGTTACAAGCAGAAACTCCCCCACCTGCTGATGCTCCAATTCAGCAAGTGTTAGAGTTAGTTAAAAATCTACCATCTGCGGCCGCTTCGGAAACACAAACTTCACAAAATGTCAAACCTTTAGCTTTCTTGGGTGATACCCTGGGGAAAGTCGCTACCCGTCTAGGGTGGTCAAAATCTCATCCTCCGCAAATTCCACAGCCAGAAAATACTTTACAATACCATATACCAACGGTACAGGGAATTGCTGTGAAATTGGAAAATCGCCATTTGGTGCTTGTGAGCGAAAATAACAAAGTGCTAGATGTTTTGACAATTCAACAACAAGGAAAATTAGCCGATAGCATTAATAGTGAAGTAGCTGAATATTGGCATTCTTTAAAGTTAGCCGCAGTCAGGAAAGAGCAGGAATTATTACCAGAAATTGATCGCATTTTGACCAAGTTAACTATTAATAATAATAGCACAACTGATTTACCTGAAAGCAATAATTTTAACGTAAATATACAATCTGCTTATCCTGGCAAAATTTTAGCATTTCTAGATACAGCCTTAGCGAAATTGGAAGCTAAAACTATTGTACCTGTAAAACAACGCAGTCAGGAAATTATTCAAATAGCTCAAACGCAATTGGATATATTTATTTATGGAAAAGAACAAGTAGAAGCCAGAGGAGAAATTTCCGTTAATGCTGATGGTTTGGAAAATCAAACTTTGAATATTTCCGCATTAATTGAAGCTGCGATAAATCACTTTTTTGGTGGGAGAAAAATTCCCAAGTTTGCAGAAAACGAAACTTTCCAGAAACTACCTGCCAAACCCGTCAATAAAGTTTATCAAAATAGTCAGTTACAAACATCAAATTTAATTGCAGATTCTTGGTTAACTTGGGGTGATTTATTTGGGAATGTAGACATAAATTCTGATGATGGAAATCTAGGTTTAACGACTAATTCATTTACAGAAGATCACCAAAAAGAATTATTACCCAAATCAGAACAGCGTTTATTTAAACGTCAAAAATCAACTAAAGGAAATACTCAATACAGTGTTGAAAATGAGAGAGAACCAGAAAAACAACAATATCAATTACAACCAGATTGGATAGAAACAACTGCAACATTTATAGGGTATGAAAAGCATCCCTTAGAGGAGATTTTAGCATGGTTGGATCATATAATGCTTTGGATAGAAATGATATTTATGAATATGATTTATTTCTTTAAAGGGTTGTTGCAAGTTTAGTTATCTTCATATCCCCGACTTCTACCAGAATGTTACATCTAAATAAACATAATTTTTCAAAGAAGTCGGGGATCTAGGAATTTATAAATTAAGCTACACAAATTCCATATTGGGGTAGTAAGTCGTGAATGATGTAAAATTGATGTGCTTCTAAAGCGTCGTGAAATAATTTCCAATTGCTGACCAAGAAACTGGGATGATAGGGAAAAATTTCATTTCCTCTATCAACCGTGTTTTCAGTTCCCAAAGCTTGGTATTTCCAGGAACCTTTACCTTTAGGAATATAGTTAATATTAGCTGTACCAAAACTAAATTTACCTTGGGAAATAGCATCTAACCATTTTTGATGACGAACATGGCCTTTAACATCTGTAATATTTTCCAACATCCAAGCAATTAAACCTTTATCTGATTCTGGTAATCCTGGTACAATAGCATCAGGATCACCTTTTAAATAACGCTGCATAACCTTACACATATTATCAGCAGCTTCCAGAAAATCTTGAGGATTATTGCGTCTAATTTTTTCACCTCTACCATTAATATAACCCCAACGTAAATAAGGCTGATCAGGATGAGTGAGAACCGCACCATGTCCTAAAGGTAAAGCTTCACTAACAAAATAATTTTTTAATCTATCCATTAAATTTTTATCAGGTTTGTCATTTTCATCAAGTAATTTTTTCGCTTCATTTACCCGATGGTTCACACCAGCAAAACCTTGATGCGCCCAAGTATCAACATAAACGTGCATTGTAATACCCAAACGATGTAAACTATAAGCAGTTTCACGACGGTTGATACACTCCTTGACCATCTGCTGTGCAACATCACTATTAGGACGACAAATCAATTTTTCAATAAACTTTCCTTCTGGGTCTTCACCTGCTTTTTTACCGCCATTTCCTGGTAAAAAATGAAAAGGAATCCAAACATGATAATTTGCTAATTCCTGAAAGTTGCGATAATCTAGCATTTTATGAGCGGAACTGATGCGGGTAAACATCGCACCATTATCGAATTTTATTAAACCGCTATTAATTGCATCATCTACATATTGAGCGCAGTAAGCCACTATACTAGCATCTTCGTGGTTAAAACCCGCTAGTCGCGCTACTACGTAGGTGACACCATGATGAAAGTCTATTTGCATCTTGAGTCAGTTATGAATTAGTGAATTTACTTATAGACTACAACGATTTGGTCATCGTTAGTTATCATACCCAGATATCCAACTTCACAATAAAATTTCATCTGCGTTTATCTGCGTTTATCTGCGTTTGAAAATTTTCCATTTCACCACAACATCCGATTCAAAAAATGTTGTAACAACTTGATCCCCTCCGGCTCATGATAATCTGTAGGTAACAAATCCCGTATTGCTTGCTGTAAATTTTCCAACGCGGCATCTATTTCCTGACGCTTTGGTCTTGTAGTTGGGGAAAAATATAAAGGTTCAGCCACCCGAATTGTTAACTTTTTTCTCAAAAACAGGTCATGAGTACCAATTAATGCTATGGGTACAATTGGCACTCCAGCCCGCAACGCATAAATTACAGTTCCTCGTTTTAGGGGATGCAAATGACCCTCAGCAGTTCCCAGTCGTCCTTCGGGAAAAATCATCAACCCATCCCCACGGGCTAAAATTGCGGCAACAATGCGATCTATGCGGCGTATTGTGTGGATATCTCCACCAGAATTAACAGTATCTTTAATAACTTGAGCAAGTTCTGTTAAATCATCTCGTCCGGCTTGAGCAGCAGCAATCACAGCTTGTTCTTCACCCCAAATGCGTTCTAAAGGGATGACACCACCTGCAAAACCTAAAATCCAGCGTTTCCACCATTTGTTATAGAGAGTGCGGGCATCACCGAGAATATAATAGTGTGGCTGGGTAGGTATTTCTGCGAGTAAAACTAAGGGGTCGATGTGATGAAGATGGTTAGCAGCTAAAATGGCTGGTGTGGGTGGGATATTTTCGATGTTTTCGACTTTGACACTGAATAGGGAATGAATGAGCGATCGCACTACCCAACGTCTAATTTTAGCATTAACTCGCGGTTCCGAATATCCCTGAGTAATAGCAGATAGCCCATTGAGAGTAGTGTCTATAGTATGACGAATAGAGCGATGGCTACGCCCGCCGAAGGCATCGCTCGCCGCAGCCACACCTTCCCATACCCGCTTAATAGCAGCCTCAGTTAAAGGCGGTAAATTCTCCAACTCGTTATTATTTTCCATCTTGAGAATATACTTTAACAACCCAGTCCCCAGTCCCCAGTACCCAGTCCCCAGTCCCCAATCACCAAAATTTCTGTAATTCCTCCCACAGTTAGAAGCTATTTTCCCTACAATGTACGTTGATAGGCTAATAGCTTGCTGGGAAAGTAGGTAAAAAATTAACCATGAAAATTTACCACAGCGTAGGCACGTTTAAAGGTGTTGGGGGGATTGACCTGTATTATCAAAGCTGGAATCCAGGGGGTAAAATTAAGGCGATATTAGCATTGGTGCATGGACTTGGAGGACACAGCGGACTTTACCAAAATATAATCCAGCATTTGTTACCTCAGCAATATGCTGTTTATGGTTTAGATTTACGTGGTCATGGACAGTCACCAGGTCAAAGAGGTTACATCAATACTTGGGCTGAGTTTCGTGATGACGTGCGAACCTTCTTACAAATGATTCAAAAGCAGCAACCAGGATGCCCAATTTTCCTTTTTGGGCATAGCATGGGCGGAATGATTGTTTTAGAATATGTTTTACGTTATCCAGAAGATACATCTGCATTACAAGGAGTAATTACTGTTGCACCGAGTATTGGAGAAGTGGGAGTATCACCTGTGCGTGTGCTGTTAGGAAAAATGCTTTCGCGGGTGTGGCCACGTTTTTCCTTAAATACTGGACTGGACGCAGATGCTGGTTCACGAGATCCGCAAATTGTAGCTTCCTACACTCAAGATCCTTTACGCCATACTCGTGCTACAGCCCGTTTTTCCACAGAGTTCTTTACTACAATAACTTGGATCAATGACCATGCTGCGGAATGGAAAATACCACTATTAATTTTACATGGTGGTGCTGACAGAGTGGTTTTACCTGGAGGCAGTAAAATTTTTTATCAGCGTGTGACTTACCCAGATAAGCTCCGCATTGAATATCCAGGAGCCTACCACGATTTACATTGTGACATTAATTATTGTGAAGTGCTGAATGATTTGAATAATTGGATGGAAAAACATTTACCTGCTGAAGCCGGAAGGTTAGAGGCGGTCATGAGTAACGAGTGATGGATCATATTCCCAACCCAAAATCCAAAATCCAAAATCTCAAATTGCCACGGTCAATGCTCCTGTAGATTGGTAGAGTGGAAACATAACAAAAGATAAACTCGCCAGATTTCACCGCATAACATGGGCAGTATTTGGGAACTCGATTTTTACTCTCGTCCGATTTTGGACGCAAATCAAAAAAAAGTTTGGGAAATCTTAGTGTGTGAAAGTCCTGTGGATGTCCGCACCAAAACAGATTCCTTGTTTCGCTATGCTCAATATTGCCCTAGTACCCAAGTAAATTCGGTTTGGTTGCGTACAGCGTTACAGGAAGCTATTGAGAAAGCAGGAGAAGCGCCCATCAAAATCCGCTTTTTCCGTCGGCAAATGAATAATATGATTACCAAAGCCTGTCAGGATGCGGGTATTCCGGCTTTACCAAGTCGGCGCACTTTGGTTCTCAACCAATGGCTACAACAACGAATGGAGGAAGTTTATCCCCAAGAACCAGGATATCAAGGGGGTGCTAATCCTTCGGTGCGTTTAGATAGACCCTTACCCCAACGTTTACCAGATGCTTTGGAAGGTAAACAATGGGCATTTGTGACTTTAGAAGCCAGGGATTTTGCGGATATGCCAGAGTGGGAAATTGGCTTTGGTGAAGCTTTTCCCTTAGATTTAGCCCAATTAACCCCAGAAACTCGCATTCCGGGGATTTTGATTTTTTCACCTAGAGCTTTACCTATTGCTGGGTGGATGTCTGGTTTGGAAATGGCTTACTTACACTTTGACACCAAGCAAGGAGACAGACTGATTTTAGAAACCGGCGCAACGGAAAGCTGGGTTGTGGCAAATATCAGAACTCCCCAACTTCTGAAAGAAGCTCAAGGTTTTGAAGCAACAAAGCAACAAGCCAATGGTGTGCATTTTATTGGTGTACAGTCCGATCCCCAAGCTCAGTCTTTTGCAGGTTTTTGGCTCTTACAAGAGGTGAATCTGTAAGAAGAGGGAACAGGTAATATCTGTCTTTCTTCTGCCTCCTGCCTCCTGCCTTCTGCCTTCTGCCTCCTGCCTTCTGCCTCCTGCCTTCTGCCTTCTGCCTCCTGCCTCCTGCCTTCTGCCTCCTGCCTCCAATTACCACGAAAATTACAACTGTTGAGTCGCGCTGATGGGATAATGGCTAGGTCTATCTAGGCTTGAACATCCGAAATCCACAATTGATCAAGGAAAATGGGTTCTGCAAACTTGTCACGAGATACACTAGCGGAACAGCTGCTAGAACTTGCCTTAAAATCTGGCGCAGAGGCTGCGGAAGTGTATCAGTCGCGATCGCTTTCTCGTCCTGTGTTTTTTGAGGCTAACCGCCTGAAACAACTAGAAACCAGTCAATCTGAAGGTACAGCATTGCGGCTATGGCGAAACGGTCGTCCGGGACTTACAGTGGCCTATGGTTCTGTAGATCCTCAAGCAATGGTGGAAAAATCCACCGCCCTGAGTCAACTAAATCAGCCGGAATCAGTAGAACTCAGTAGTAATTCTGAAAAAGACTACCCTGATCTGGGGGAAGCTGTGTCAGTAGAAAAACTGATAGACTGGGGCAAAAATGCGATCGCTCTCATTCGTGAATTCTATCCTGATGTTCTCTGTAACAGTGATTGGGAATGTGATGTTGAAAATACTCGGTTAATTAACAGCAAAGGCTTGGATTGTCACTACAGTGACACAACCCTGAGTTGCTATATGTCCGCAGAATGGGTGAGAGGTGATGATTTTTTAAGTGTTGCAGATGGACAAACCCAAAGGGGAGAACTTGATCCCGCCAGAGTAGCATATCAAATTTTACAGCGATTAAATTGGGCGCAAGAAAACGTTTCTACTCCCAGCGGCCGAGTTCCCATTTTATTTACTTCTAAAGCAGCGGATATGCTTTGGGGAACTGTCCAAGCTGCTGTAAATGGTAAACAAGTTTTAGAAAGAGCTTCTCCTTGGGCGGAAAGGTTAGGTCAACCTATTGTTGCACCTACTCTCACCCTTTACCAAGATCCACAAGCTGGTCCTTATAGTTGTCCTTTTGATGATGAGGGCAATCCTACCAAATCTTTGATATTTATTGAAAACGGAATTTTAAAGAATTTTTATAGCGATCGCACCACTGGAAGACAATTAGGTATTGGTAGTACCGGGAACGGTTTTCGTCCTGGTTTGGGTAGTTATCCCACCCCTGGTTTATTTAACTTCCTGATCCAACCTGGTACTGCATCCCTACAAGAATTAATTCAAGAGATGGATGAAGGTTTAATTGTCGATCAAATATTAGGAGAAAGTGGTGGAATTTCCGGTGATTTTTCTATCAATATTGATTTGGGGTATCTGGTAAAAAAAGGTCAAATAATTGGCCGAGTTAAGGATACAATGGTTGCTGGTAATGTTTACACAGCCCTGAAACAAATAGTAAAACTGGGTGGAGATGCAGATTGGAATGGTTCTTGTTATACTCCTTCATTAATAGTAGAAGGACTTTCTACGACTGGGAAAAATAGTTAATTTAAGGTGACAGGTGACAGGTGACAGGTGACAGTAAGAAGGGAATAGGGAATAGGTTAATTAAAAAAAATTCTGACTCTTGACTTCTGACTCCTTGATATCCTGACTCCTGACTCCTACTTGATAACTAACTTCAATGCAAGCGATCGCTAAAATACATCTGATATAATTTACATCTGACTCTGACATCATTACCTTCCTGTTTAATTAACCCCATCCCTTCCAATCTTTTCAGGGGAATAGTTTTTTGATCTGCTCTGACACACTCGTGATTAATAATATGTTTAAAAACATTTCCTAATTCTTGGTTATTTTGTAAATATTCCAAATATCTAATTAAATGGTGTTGATAAATTCCACCGTCCTTACCCATATCTGCCAGCAATTGTTTAAGACTAATATGATGATGATATAAATGATAAAATGCTAATCTTACTAAATAAGGATGTCCTCCCACCATTGACATCAGAGGTATAGCATTTTCCCTATTTAGCAAATGACGAGAAGCTAAATTCTGCACTTCTTCTAAATTAAATTCTTCTAATTGCATGGATAATCCCACATTACTAAAAGGAGATTCATTAATACTTATTTTGCCATAATCTTCCGTCGAATGGGCAAGAACTAACCGCAATTTCTCCCAAGTTTCTGATTCTTTGGATTTTTCATGCCAAGCCCGTAACATGGGAAAAAAGTTTTGATATATTTGAGGATATTCAAATAGTCTATCTACCTCATCCAGAACTAAAACTAAATCCCGATCTAACTTTTTTAAGACATTTTGAAACTGTCGAGTACAATGAATTGTACTAGAAAGATCCTGATCCCATTCATCTAGGGGAGGTGCGGCTGAAAACTCAACTTGAAAATAAGCATAAAATCCTCTAAAAAAATTATAGATATTACTTAATTGTTGCGTATCAATTTGGCTCAAATCTAGTTCCACCGCATAATAATTATTATTTTTGGCTTGAGCAATTATTCTTTTGAGCAAAGAAGTTTTACCCATTTGTTTGGGGGCTTTAATCCGAATTAATGCCCCTGGTTTTTGAATTTCATTATTCCAAAGACATTGACAATTATTACCTTGAATATAATAGGGTGAATTTAGCGGTTCTGAACCTTCAGGAAAATGGGGACTGGAACTATAGCCGTACTTTTCGGCAACTATGGGACTGACTAATTGAGGCTGAAACCGCAAAAATAACCGCACTAAACTTTCTTTATAATCTGCATCTTCTACAGGATTAATATCAAACTTTTTGCAGATATTTTTGATATGGTGAATAGCTCCAGTTCGGTCATTAGCACCGATTTTATCAACTATTTCTTGGTCAGATATTCCTTGGAGAAACAGAGATAAAACTTGTTTTTGTTTAGGAGTTAGTTCTTCTGGATAAATTGTTTTAAAAGTTTCTTGATTCATCAACTTATCTCAATTGTATTTGCAGCATTAAATCGTAAAAAATTAAATTTTTTAATAAACAGATTACTTGGACGCGATTTAGTTACAAATGCAACGTTTGGAACTGATTTATCTTTTGTGTCACATTATCTAATTTTACATCATTTGTGACATAATATGAAATTGCCACCGATAAAATCAACCTGTCATCTGTTATACAACTCAGACAATTTTCACATTTTGGACTGACTTTGTGAAATTTGTGAGAAATTACTCAAATTTTTAGCAGTCCGAGGAAAAACAATTAACATACTACTCAGAAGTATAGCTTAAAAGTGATTTTACTTATACCTAAGATATGAACAGCAAATTTACACGGGTGATAACATCAGCATTTCTAACGCTTCTCATCATGGGTGGGGGAGCGAAAGTAATTGCTTCTAGACTGGGAGAAACATCGCCAAAGCAAGCTTTTCCGGGACAGGAAACACTATATAAGCTCATCCTCGCGCAAAGTTCTGAAGAAGAAATTCGCATTCGAGTCAATGAAAAAGCCAGTCCTGCGGTAGTGACAATTAAGCATGGTGATAGTTTAGGTAGTGGGTTTATTGTGACTCGCAATGGACTGGTGTTAACAAATGCTCACGTGCTAGAAGATGCTCCATCTACTGTGACAGTGATTTTAGCAGATGGGAGACAAGTTTTAGCAGATGTAATTGGGTTTCAAGGACAAGGTTTAGATTTAGCAGCGGTCAAAATTCGTAATCAAAATAATTTACCGACTGTGAAGTTAGCAAAACCAGGATCTACGCGTGTGGGACAATCAGTATATGCAATTGGTTTTCCCTTTGGGTTAGAACGTACCTTTACCAGTGGTGTGGTAAGTCGCATAGATAGAAAAAGAAACTGGATACAACACGATGCAGCCATTAATCCTGGTAATTCTGGTGGTCCGCTGCTTAATTCCAAAGCTGAAGTAATTGGGGTGAATACATTATTAATTAATCCCAATAATGAAAGTAATACAGGAATTAGTATAGCGATCGCAGTTGAAGAAGTACAACCTTTTTTAACAGCACTCATCAAGGGTGATACATCTTTAATTGCTCGTCAACCAAAATCCCGCAATAATGAAAATGTAGCCATTAAAGAATTACCAATTGATGGCAAAACTGTCACAGCAAAACTAAAAGCAGGTGATGATGTTTTACCCAATAACACTTATTTCCAAATTTACGCCTTTAAAGGTCAAGCTGGTCAACAAGTGACAATTGAAATGAATAGTAAACAAATAGATTCAGCTTTGTTTTTAGTTTCAAGTAATCAGAATAAATTGATTGACAATAATGATGACATTTCCCCTAACAATTTTAATGCTCGGTTGGTAGTTACTCTACCAGAAGATGGGGCTTATTATGTCATTGCTAATGCTTTTGAACAAGGAGAATCAGGTGAATACAGCTTAAAGGCAACTTTTAAATAATATTCATACCTAGATCCCCCCAACCCCCCTTACAAAGGGGGGCTAAATTTCTCAAATTTTCTCAAAGTCCCCCTTTTTAAGGGGGATTTAGGGGGATCTGTAAACCCAACAAATCACAATCGAACCATGAATAAAAAATCAGTTCTCACTTTTTTACTTACCAGCAGTTTTGCTATTGGTTTTTTAACATCTACCATTGCTCAATCTACAGATAAATCACCCGTTAAGTTTATCTGTAATCAAAGTTTTGATCAAAAGGCAAACAACAACTTACCCACAACATTTGCTTGGCATTCTAAAGGTAAAACTGCCCTCATTAGATGGGAAACAAATTATTTCCGCAATTATTCCCCCCAGCGTCGTTGTGAGGAAGTATCTCCCCGTTTTCAACAAGCTTATGACAATGGTACTATCAACTTGATTACTAATGGCAGAATGAATAATCAACCAGTGATTTGTACTGTTCGTGAATATGGTGCAGCTTGCGATACTTTGTTAATGACTTTACGACCAGAAGACAATTCTTTACAAGTTCTGAATTTGTTTAAACAAATTTTTAGCGGTCGTCAAGAAGGTCCTGTTAAACATAGTTCTGGTACTCCTCAAATTTACTATAAAATCAATATTGAGGAGTTTCTTCGTAATGCTCCTGTAGAGAAGAAATAAGAAATCTTTGATCTCGTTCCCAGTCTCCGACTGGGAATGTCATCACAGAGTCTCTGACTCTGATTTTACCAAAGGCAGAGCCTTTAGAATTCATTCCCATACAGAGTATGGGAACGAGAGAAAATTATCCAGTTCACAAAACCATTAAATCAACTCTTAATTACCATGAAAAAGCCAATTCTTCTTTCTCTCATTGCCTGTGTTGGTTCTTTATTATTTCTCCCCACAGTCACCGCTCAATTATCAACACCAAAATCAAAAAATAACCCGTCTTTAATTGCTAACCAAAACATATCAGCTAACGTGCGTCAAATTGCCCAAGCAATCACTGTAAAAGTCTATGTTGGAGATAGTCGCGGTTCTGGTGTTTTAATTGCTAAAAAAGGTCAAGCTTATACGGTTTTAACTAATGCTCATGTAGTTAGTCGTAGTAAATCCTATCGCATTCAAACACCAGATGGTAAATTTCATCAAGCCGTGATTAAAAATCAAGGTGATTCATTAAAAGGAAATGATTTAGCAGTATTGGAGTTTCAATCATCGACTAACTATAGTATTGCTGCTTTAGGTAACTCATCGGCATTATTAGAAGGTGAAGAAGTTTATACGGCTGGATTTCCTTTTGATCAAGATAATTTGAATTTGACTGCGGGTAAAATATCGGTAGTTGTTTCTAAACCCTTGGTAGGTGGTTATCAAATTGGTTATACCAATACAACTGTTCAAGGCATGAGTGGTGGTGCATTATTAAATCAGGAAGGTAAGTTAATTGGTGTGATAGGAATGGGTGCAAATGCGATTTTAAATAATGCTTATCTTTATGAAGATGGAACAAAACCAAATGATACTACTATTGCTAAATTGAGAGATTCTAGTTTTGCTGTTCCCATTGCCACTATCCTCAAAGTCGCATCTCAATTAGCCACTACTTTACCGCGACAAAAACGTAATTATGTAGGAATAGTGGGAAAGGTAGATAATATTGCTGAACAAATTACTGTGAAAATAGATTCAGATTCAGATAATAATGATGGTTCAGGGGTAATTGTTGCTAAACAAGGGCAAACTTATTATGTTTTAACTGCGCGTCATGTTGTTGAAAATCAAGATAAATATCAAATTATTACTCCTGATGATCAAAAATATTCACTACAACCTAACAACATCACGCTTTTAGAAAATGCAGATTTAGCAGTGGTGCAGTTTACTTCTAATCAAACTTATCAAGTTGCAACTATAGGTAATTATAATTTCTATGCATCACCTTGGATTTTTGTTTCTGGATTTCCAGCTAAACAAAACTTATCACAGCGACTATTAACTGCTGGAGAAAATCATTTTTTAGGAGAATCAGCCATCAAAGACCAATCTTCTTTTTCGCAAGGTCAAGAGTTATTGAACACAAATATTTCTTATCGCGGTATGAGTGGCGCACCTATTCTAGATACAAATGGGTGGGTAATTGGTATTAATACAGCCTCAGAAACTGAGTATCCTACGAATCAAAAAGGAGAGGTGGTTGAGTTTAGTGCAGGGTTTAGTTTAGGAATACCAATCAAAGAATTTTTAAGGCAAGAAACAAAGACAAAAATTAAACCAGAGTGGTTAAAAGTGGAAACAGAAAGGCCCGATTTTTTGAACACACAAGCAGAAGAACTGATTAAACATCAATTATTTAATTTAGTAGAACCAGCTAAAGATGCCGATGCTTTTGCTTGGCTGAATTATGGTAATCAATTATGGCGTTCAAAGAGGGCAGATGAAGCAATTAGAGCTTTTGACAGAGCTATTGAAATTATTAAAGCACAACCAAACTTTGACAAACAATATTATGCCCTAGCTTATTATGGTAAAGGCTTGGCGTTTAGGTTTAATTTTAAATATCCAGAAGCAATAAAAGCTTTTGAGCAAGCTATTCAAATTGATCCGCAATTGTGGCAAGCATGGCGCGGTCGTGGTGATATACTTTGGCAGCAAGCATTTAATAAGGATGGTGATTCAACTTCAGTTTTAGAAAAATACTCAGAGGCAGCGAAATCATATCAGCAAGCGATTAGAATTATTGAAATTAATTGTAAAGAAATTAATTGTAAATTATTTAGGTTACATACAAAGCTAGGCTATACGTATGAAAAATTAGGAAATTATCAAGATGCTATTGCTGCTTACACTGAAGCAATTAAAATTAATCCTAAAAGTCCAGAGGGTTATTCCGGTAGGGTAAGAGCTTACCAAGAACAAGGAAAATATGCAGAAGCAATAGCTGATTACACCACAATTATTAAGATTGATCCTAATAATTTCTCTGCTTATATTAATATTGGCTTAATCAAATACGAACAAGGAGATAAACCAGCGGCACTGAAACAGTGGCAAGAAGCTTTTAACATTAACAATAAAGCCGCAGAACCTTTAACTTTAATGGGAATGGCGATTATTTTCTATTTACAAGGAGAACAGGAAAAGGGTTTAAATATGGCAGAAACTGCGGTGCGTTTAGATAAAAACTTTGCTAATGTGGAATTTTTGAAACAGAATCTGTGGGGTGAGCGTTTAGTTGCAGATGCACAAAAATTAATCTCTCATCCGCGCATTCAAGCAATCATTAAGTAGGTTTTTTGATCCCCCTAAATCCCCCTTAAAAAGGGGACTTTGATTCTAATTACTCCATTAATAAGGGGACTTTGGTTTTAATTACTCTATTAATAAGGGTAACTTTGATTTTAATTACTCCATTAATAAGGAGACTTTGATTCTAATTACTCCATTAAAAAGGGGGACTTTAATTCTAATTCCACCCTTAAAAGGGGATTTTGATTCTAATTACTCCATTAAAAAGGGGGACTTTGATTCTGATTCCCCCCTTATTAAGGGGGGCTAGGGGGGATCTAAGTAAGTGGGTGGTATTCTCGAAAATAGTCCATTTGAAAATTTCATACTTTCTACAAAATACAGGATTTAGAACCATGAACAAAAAAGCCATTGCCACTGTTTTAATAACAGCAACTATCACAGGTGTAGGATTAATATCTATTATCCCCCTGATGAAAGCAGAAACTCCAGTGAAAATTATCTCTAATCAAAGTGCAGAAGGTTATTATAATCGCGGAGATGCTTACTATAAACAAGAGAAATATCCAGAAGCTCTTGCTGATTTTAACCAAGCTATCAGTATTGATAAAAACTATGCCCAAGCCTATGTAGGACGGGGTAATGTATACAATAAACAAGAGAAATATCCAGAAGCTCTTGCTGAGTTTAATAAAGCTCTGAAAATTAATCCCAACTTAGCAGAGGCTTATGTAGGTCGGGGTAATGTTTACACTAATCTAAAAAAATATGTAGAAGCAATAGTTGAACATAATCGAGCTATTCAGATTGATGAAAATTATGCACGAGCTTACAATGGTCGTGGAGTTACTTACATACGACAAGGAAAATATGCAGAAGCGATGGCTAATTTTAATAAAGCTATTAAATTTGATCCTAAATTAAAAGAAGCTTACTTAAATCGGGGAATTGTTTACTTTTTACAAGACAAAGATGCAGAAGCAATTGCTGAATATGATCTAGCTATAAAGATTGATAAAAACTACGCACTAGCTTACTACTTACGGGGTAATGTTTACTCTCATCAAAATAAATATACACAAGCCATTAGTGAATACACTCAAGCTATTCAGATTAAGTCTAACTATCCAGAAGCTTACATTCGTCGTGGGTTAGCTTATTCCTCACAAAACAAATATCCAGAAGCAATTTCTGATTACACTCAAGCTATTAAGTTTAAGCCCAACTCTACATTCGCTTACGATGGTCGTGGGTCAGCTTATATAGCACAACGAAAATTTTCAGAAGCTCTTGCTGATTTCAATCAAGCTATTAAAATTGATAAAAACTATCTTGAAGCCTATACTGGTCGAGGATTAGTTTATTTTTTACAAAAAAAATATCCAGAAGCAATTGCTGAATATAACCAAGCTCTTCAGATTGATAAAAATGATGCACTGGCTTACATTAGTCGGGGAGAGGTTTATAAAGAGCAAAGAAAATATACAGAAGCAATCACTGATTTCAAGCGAGCTATTGAAATTGATCCTAAATCTGCAATTGCTTATCACAATCGGGGTTTTATTTACGCCATAATAGGAAATCCAAAAGCCATTCAAGATTTACAAAAAGCTAAAGAATTATATCTACAACAGGGAAATATATTCGAGGCTGAAGAAGTACAGCAATTGTTAAATGGATTGTAAGAGGATGTTTTAAAAGTATCAGAATTAATCAAGATCCCCCCAACCCCCCTTACAAAGGGGGGCTAAATTCTTCTTTAGCATTGCTTTACCCCTACCCATGCTGATTAATCAGATAAGTGTGAGAAAAAAATCACCTTTTGAGGAACTTGATAATAAACTTGTGAAAATTTTCTCAACTTTGCAAACATCACCATAAAAGCTATTAAGATACAACTAAAGCTTAGTTCAGGAATTAAAAACATCATGAATAAAAAACTGCTTACAACTGCTTTAATTACCGCATCTTTTGTAGTTATGGGAGCGATATTTCCCATTTCTGAAAGCAAAGCCGAATCTGATGTTAAGTTTATCTGCGGAAAAAGTTATGACCGACAGACAGCTAATAAAAATAAACGTTTACCGACAACCTTTGCTTGGACTAGCAGAGGTAAAACCGCCATTGTTCGCTGGGAAAAAAACTTTGGTAAATATTCTCCTGAAGAACGTTGTAAGTCAGTAGCTCCCCGGTTTCAAGAAGCTTATGATAATGGGACTTTACAGATGATTACTAATGGTAAAGTGAATGGTCAACCTGTAATTTGTGCAGTTCGGGAATATGGAGATTCTTGTCAAACTGTGTTAATGACATTGCGTCAAAAAGACAATCCTATCCAAATGCTGAACGACTTAAAAGACACTCTTAATGGTCGTGGTGTAGGTCCAGTTAAAAATAGTTCTGGGACTCCTCAAATTTACTATCAAGTCAATATGGATGAGTTTCTGCGTAACGCTCCTATAGAAAAGGAGTAACAAAAAAATATTTATTCCCTCTTTTTTGCAAATGAAAAAATTTTGTTTATCGCTGTTGGTAATTAACACATTTTTATTCTCTGTCAATTCACAATTATCAACAGCTATTTCTCCTCCTATAAACACCATTCAACAACTAGAAAATAACTCAGATTCACAGCTAGATTTTAACACAAATGAGATGCAAATTATTGGAGATGAAATTCTGCTTAGTGAAAACTTGCAAAATCAACTAGAAACGGAAATATTAGAAGCTCAAAAAGAACTAGATAGATTATCTGCAAGTTTATCAATTCAATTTAATGACGATGTAGGGATTGTTTATTTTCACAAAGGACGGAACAATTGGGAGATTAAATTTACCTTTGGAGGATTGGTTTTAAATCAACCGCCAAAAATGATATTATCTATCAAAGAAATCTTTGCGTTAAAGGAGAGTTTTAATCAAATAAAATGGATAGAAGTTAAAGGTAAAAAATACGCCACAACTGGTTTAATGAGACAGATGGGACCGATATTACATAAAGAGGAATCATGACAATCAAAATTCTTTAATCTTCATCACATTGTTCAACTAGCTGTGATCCATGTATAACAGCAAGAATATCAATTTGCTCAGATTTAATATAATAGATAATGCGATAAGCTCCTTCAATAACTTCTCTAATTTGTTTGTTATCAAATTCTGGAGCAATGCGACCCGAAAAAGGAAATTGAGAAATTTGTTGAGAACGTCTTGTAATCCTATCAACTATTCTTTGAGCATATTGGGAAGAATTTTGACCAATATAAATATAAATTGCTGAAAGATGCTCAATTGCTGTATCAGTCCAAAAAATCTTCATGGTAATAATCCGAATTTCTCCCGTACTTCTTCAACTGTTTTGACCTTACCAGCTTCACTATCTGCTAAACCTGCTTCTATTGCTTGTCTGACATAAATTTGATACATTAGGTCATCCCAAGTTGAATTTTCTGGAAGTTGCTGAATTAAGCGTTGTGCTTCTTGCTTGATATTTCTAATAGGCATACAATTTTCCTCAATATAGCCTCACTAATTATAATAACGTAAGTTGCGAGTTAAGCAAGTACAAAATTGATTTACTTTCCCTATGCAATGAGAGGGTTTTATTGCTATCCTCTATAGGAGTTTTTTAGGGGTTTAGCAATGCGAAACCCCTACAGATGTTAATAATTGATGATAAAATCGTCATCTTAATCCTGCAAATCCTTAAATCCTGGAAATCCTGATTCAGACAATAATATGTCAACAAATAATTATTATCAAATAGGTGGAAGTTTAACTTATGCTAATCGCACCTATGTTGTACGTGAAGCTGATAAACAACTATTTGAACTTTTAAACGCAGGTGAATATTGTTTTATTTTAAACTCCCGACAAATGGGAAAATCGAGTTTACGAGTTAAAACTGGTAAAAAACTCCGTTCCCAAGGCGTTAAATGTACCTTCATTGATATGACTCTCATTGGTACTCATGTCACTAAAGAACAATGGTATAAAGGTATAGCATATCAAATATTAGATGGGTTAGAATTAGATACAGAATTAGATTTTACTACTTGGTGGAAACAGCACGAATATTTAACAGAAATCCAACGGTTAAAACATTTAATGGAATCGGTAATTTTTGTTAAACTATCCCAAAATATAGTAATTTTTCTCGATGAAATTGACAGCATTATTAAAATACCTTTTAAAGATGATTTCTTTGCTTTTATTCGTGGTTGTTATAACCTCCGGGCTGAAAATTCAGCCTACAAACGATTGAGTTTTTGTTTATTAGGAGTATCTACACCTGCTGATTTAATTCCAGATAAAAGACGTACTCCTTTTAATATCGGTCGTTTAATTGAATTAACGGGATTTACTTTTGCTGAAGCTAAAGATGCTTTAATTCCGGGATTACAAGGAAAAGTAGCCAATCCTGAAGAGATTTTAAAACAAGTTTTATATTGGACAGGAGGACAACCTTTTTTAACTCAAAAATTGTGTAGTTTAATTGTTCAACATCCTGAAAGTCAAACATTGAATATTGAACAATTAGTTAAAGACTCTATTATTGAAAATTGGGAATCTCAAGATGAACCAGAACATTTAATTACTATTCGCGATCGCTTGCTATTTGATGAAAATAAAGCTATTCGATTATTAGGATTATATCAGCAAATTTTACTTTCTTCAAATCAAAGTTATCAACATGACATAGGAGTTATTTATGCTGATCATAGTCAAGAACAAACAGAGTTAAAACTTTCAGGGTTGGTAGTTAATAAAAATAATCATTTACAAGTATATAATCCCATCTATCAAGCAGTATTTAATCAAAATTGGATTCAAGATCAATTAAACTCTCTCCGTCCTTATAGTCAAGCAATTAACAAATGGTTAAAATCTCAACGTCAGCCATTTTTATTATTAGAAGGTACTGCATTAACTGATGCTCAAAAATGGGCAATTAATAAAAGATTGAGTGATGAAGATTATCAATTTTTAGCTGCTAGTCAAGCCGAACAAGATAGAAAAATAAATCAGGTTTTAGTAGATGCGAATAAACAAGCCAAGCGGATGATATTGAGAGGAGGTATCACACTTGGTATTACTTCTATGCTATCAATTATTTTAGCACTTATAACTACTATCTACACACAGCTACAACTGAAAATCTCTACAGAAACTATCCGCATAGAAAAAGCCGGAGTAAATGCTTTACAACAGTTTGAATCTAACCAATTAGATGGTTTAATTTCAGCCATTCAAGCAACTGAAGATTTAAAGAAATTGGTAAATAATGATCATAAATCATTAGCAAATTATCCTGCGACTACTCCCATTTCAGCACTGTTTAATATTCTCAACCAAATTAGGGAAAAAAATCAATTAATAGGACATCAAGAACCAGTAAGAAGCGTTGCTTTTAGTCCAGATAATCAAATAATTGCTTCTGCTAGTGATGATGGTACAATTAAACTTTGGCAACGTGATGGGACATTCATTAAAAATCTGACTGAAGATAAAAATAAAGTTAATAGTATCAGCTTTAGTCCCAATGGAAAAATGATTGCTGCTGGTTATGATAATGGCACTATCAAGATTTGGCAACGTGATGGTAAGCTGATTAAAACGTTCAATTATACTAATAATTCTCTCGATAAAAATACAGTTTATAGCATCAGTTTTAGTCCCAATGGAAAAATGATTGCTTCTGGAAGTAATGACAATACAATTAAACTGTGGGGACTCGATGGTAAACTTATTAAAACATTTACTGGACATCAACGTTCAGTGTATGCAGTTAGTTTTAGTCCCGATGGTGAAAAGATTGTTTCTGGTAGTGCAGATCATACAATAAAAATCTGGAATCTCGATGGTACAATTATTACAACTATTAAGAATGATAAAAATCCCATTTATGCTGTTAGTTTTAGTCCAGACGGTAAAACCATTGCTTCTGGTAATAAGGACAAAACAGTTAAACTTTGGCAACTAGATGGTAAACTAATTAAAACATTTACAGGACATAAAGAAACAGTAAATACAGTTAATTTTAGTCCCGATGGAAAAATCATTGCTTCAGGAAGTGGAGACAAAACAGTTAAACTTTGGAAATTAGATGGTACATTAATTAAAACTTTGAGTGGACATCAAGATTCAATTTGGAATGTCAATTTTAGTCAAAATGGAAAAATGCTGGCTTCTGGGAGCTTAGATAAAACTATCAAACTTTGGCAACTTCAAGATTTACCAATAACTCATATTCCCGCGCATAAAGATTGGATAACCAGTATTAATTTTAGTCCTGATGGAAAAATAATTGCTTCTGGAAGTGCAGATGGTAAAGTCAAATTTTGGACAAAGAATGGCAGACTAATTACAGCTATAGATCCTCAGATAATTATCAATTATCTCAAGTTTAGCCCTGATGGTAAAACCTTATTTATTTTGGATAGTAATAATGGTATTATTAAACAATTTCAACTAGATGGTACAGGGATGAAAACTTTGATGAAAAATATTGTTGATCTTCAAAGTGAAATAACCAGTATCAGTCTTAGTTCAGATGCCAAAACTTTAGTTTCTGGTAGTAGTAATGGGACAATTAAACTTTGGCAAAATGATGGCAAGATCATCAAGACTTTACCTGGACATAACAGCGAAGTAACCAGCGTGAGTTTTAGTCCAGATGGTCAAACTATTGCTTCTGGTAGTATTGATGGTAAAGTTAAAATTTGGCAAAAAGACAGCACAAGCATAATGTTATCTGGACATAACAACAATAAAGTCACCAGTGTTAGTTTCAATGCCAATGGTACAATACTTGCATCTAGCAGTATTGATGGAACAATTAACCTCTGGAAAACCGATGGTACACTAATATTGACTCTTAATACTAAATACGCAATAACAAGTATCAGTTTCAGTCCAGATAGTCAAACCCTTGTAACTGGAAGTGAAAAAGGTAGTTTGAGTTTATGGAATTTAAATGTCGATAATTTACTTACACAAAGCTACACTTGGCTAAAAGATTACTTAAAAAATCATCCTCAATCTTGATAGAATTAGAATTTAAAATTTATGATTTCCCCGGACATACTAACCCAGCGGTTTCGCAACTTATGGCAGTCTAAAAAAGGTTTAGCGATATCCTTGATAGGCAACCCTAACGCCGAAGCTTGTATGATTGGGATTGTTGCCGCTTTATCGGCGGTGTTACTCAAACAAGGTTCAGGATGGTTGGGTACATGGCGAGTTCATAGTACCCAATTTTTACCAGCTTGGCTAACCTTACCCTTAATTGGCATGAGTTTTGGGTTTTTAGCTGGGTGGTTGGTGCAGAGGTTAGCACCAGAAGCCGCAGGTAGTGGTATTCCTCAAGTTAAAGCCAGTCTCGCCAATATACCAATCAAGTTATCCTGGCGGGTAGCAGGTATAAAATTACTCAGTGCGATCATTGCCTTGGGTTCGGGTATTACATTAGGAAGACAAGGTCCCACGGTTCAAGTCGGGGCGAGTTTAGCAGCGGGAATGAGTCGCTGGGTTCCCACTTCCCCAGATCATCGTCGCCAAATGATCGCTGCGGGTGCGGGTGCTGGTTTATCCGCTGCTTTTAACGCCCCAATTGCCGGGGTATTATTTATTATTGAAGAGTTACTACAAGATGTATCAGGACTAACTTTAGGAACTGCCATTATCGCCTGTTTTATTGGTGGGGTAATTTCCCGTTTGTTAGGCGGTGGGAGTTTGGAATTGAACCTAGAATTAATGAACTATTCTAGCCAGTTCTCTCTGCTAGAAATTCCTATTTTTTTAATATTGGGTATTTTGGCAGGGTTGCTAGGTGCTGTATTTAATCGCGGCTTAATTTTAAGTATTAAAAGTTATCGAAAATTGCATATTAGCTTACCTTTACGAGTAGCTTTAGCTGGCTTGGTTTCTGGTTTAATTGTGGCTTTACTCCCGGAATATTATCGTGATAATGCTGGTTTGCGGGAGTATATGATTGCTAGTCAACCTAATCTTTTTTTGGCAATTATTACTTTTATTTCCCAATTTATTTTAACCTTAATTGCCTTTGGTTCGGGCGCACCTGGGGGATTATTTGCACCTAGTTTGATTTTAGGTTCTTGTTTAGGTCACATAGTAGGAGTCTGTGAGTTTCAACTTTGGGGTTTAGGTTCTCCTACTACCTACGCTTTAGCAGGAATGGGGGGATTTTTTAGCGCGGTTTCTAAAGTCCCAATTACAGCTATTGTGATTGTGTTTGAAATGACGACAGATTTCAATTTAGTATTACCTTTAATGATTGTTTCTGTCACATCCTATTTAGTAGCAGATAAGGTAGTACCTGGTTCACTGTATGACAAACTTTTACAATTGAATGGGATTAAAATTCAAAAAAATGCTCCCATAGAAGGAATATTAACTCAGTTAACAGCCCAGGATGTGATGCAGCAAAGGGTGGAAACTCTAGATACAGAAATGTCTATAGATGAAGTTATTCAAGCCTTTTCTCGTTCTCATCATCGAGGTTTTCCGGTGGTTGAAGAAAGCAAGTTAGTAGGAATTGTCACTCAATCAGATTTACAAAATCGTTACTCACCTAACCTTTTTACTTTAAGGGAAATTATGACACCCGAACCGGTGACAGTTAAACCCAAGCAAACATTAAGTGATGTTTTATATTTATTAGATCGCTATCAAATTAGTCGTTTACCAGTGGTGGAAAGACAAAAACTAATTGGCATTATTACCCGTGCAGATATAATTCGAGCAGAAGCAGATCATCTTAATTGTGAAAGTGGAGTTTCTGGACCCCAACCAGAACCTTCTTATGTAGTATACCAAACGCGATCGCCTAATATTGGTAGAGGGAGATTATTAGTCACAGTAGCTAACCCAGAAACAGCAGATACTTTATTACAAATGGCTATTACTATTGCTCGCGATCGCCATTATGAATTAGAGTGTTTACAAATTATTTTAGTATCCCGTCATAGTTCCCCATCAGAAACAGAAGTAAGAACCACAAAAAGTCGTCGTTTACTCAAACACGCGGAAGCTTTAGCCAAAAAATCTCACATTCCCATTCATACACAAATCCGAGTTGCTCATGATGTTGCCCAAGCGATTTTAGAAACAATCAAAGAACGACACATAGATTTAATTTTCATGGGTTGGAAAGGAAATACTTCTACCCCTGGTAGGATTTTTGGCACAGTTGTAGATACCATAATTCGTCAAGCTGCCTGTGATGTTGTCTTGGTAAAATTAGGTAATATTTCCGACTCTAACCATTTTAACCGTTGGTTAGTACCAATGGCAGGGGGACCAAATGCACCTATAGCAATTAAATTATTACCGGCTTTAGTCACATTGGGAAATGATGCCGAAATTCGCCTCACTCAAGTTTTTAAACCATCAGAATTACAACCAGATATGAAAGTTTTAGAAGAATCTACTCGTCAATTAATGCGTCATCGCAACTTACAGAGTAACGTTATAGCTGAACCTATACAAGCTAATTCTGTTTGCGAGGGAGTAATTAATTTAGTGAAAACTGAAGGTTATGATGTTGTTGTTTTGGGTGCTTCTCGTGAGGGTTTATTACAACAAGCAATTCAAGGTAATATTCCCGAAACTATTGCTTCTGGTATTGAAAGTACAGTAATTTTAGTGAGAGGGGAAATTAATAATTCGTAAATAAGGCAATAGGGAATAGGGTGATGGGGACGTAAATAACCCAATTACCAATTACCAATTACCAATTACCAGCCCAAACAGATATGATTTTAATAAAATTTCTGCAACAGTTTATTAGAAAAGAAAAGTACAAAAACTAACAAACCCAACTGAATTTGCCAAGGTGCTAAAATGAGACTTAAAATCAAAGTAACAGCTGTAAACACGCCGGCAATATAAGCAATCTCATTATTTTTCTTGTTCAAAAAATAACCAGTCATTACACCAGTAAATAATGGAATCAGAAAAAATAGAGGCATTTTACAAAATCCTGAATTAACAGCCCAATGGTTGAAATCGATAAATTCAACCTATACTGGGAATAAGAATTGATTATACACTTAAGTATGTTTTCTTGACAATACTTTGTTTAAACTTAGGATATGAATCGGCTCAGATTAAGGAATCTGGTAGATTATCTGAGTTTCCTGGCTTTTACTGGCATATTGATCCAGCATATTACCTTTTTAAGTAGCATTTTTAACTGAAATACTCAATGTTGAACATTTCTCAACTACTAGCAACTGAACTAGAACTTAAACCCCATCAGGTGCAGAACGCACTGGAACTTTTGGCTGAAGGTGCAACAATTCCCTTTATTGCACGTTACCGCAAAGAACGCACTAACGAGATGAATGAAGTGCAGTTGCGAGATTTATCTGACAGGTATACATATTTAACAGAATTAGAAGAAAGAAAGCAGGTAATTTTAAATGCGATCGCCCAACAAGATAAACTCACAGATGAACTACAAAATAAAATTGCCTCCTGTCTGCAAAAAACAGAACTTGAGGATTTATATCTACCATATAAACCAAAACGTCGTACCCGTGCAACTATCGCTAGAGAGAAAGGACTAGAACCTTTAGCAGCATTTATTAAATCATTAAATGTGAAAAATGGTGTAGCATCTGACCTAGCAGCAGAAGCAGCGAAATATGTTTCTGAAGAAAAAGCTGTAAAAACCCCAGAGGAAGCATTAAAAGGCGCATCAGACATCTTAGCCGAAGAAGTTGCCGAAAAAGCAGAATTACGCGCCTATTTACGGGATTATTTATTAGCAGAAGGCTTGTTTATTTCCCGCATTAAAGATGAACATCCCGAAGGTACAACCAAATTTGAAATGTACCGCAACTATCAAATCAAAGTTAAAAACATCGCTCCTCATAATATGTTAGCTTTGTGTCGGGGAGAAGCTGAGAAAATCTTAAACTTTGAAATTGGTTTTGATGAAGATTTTGTCCTTTCCTATTTAGAATCCCAAGAAATTAAAACCAAAGTTAGAAACATCAGAGATTTTTATCAAGGAATGTTAAAAGATGCTTTTAATCGATTGATGAAAACCTCTTTGATCAGTGAAGTAATTTCCGAAAAGAAAACTTATTCTGATATTGAATCCATCAAAACCTTTGAAACAAACTTGCGGGAATTATTGCTATCTGCACCTGCGGGAATGAAACCAACATTAGCAGTAGATCCAGGTTTTAGAACTGGTTGTAAAGTTGCAGTTTTGGATCAAACAGGGCAATTTTTAGAATATCAAGCCGTATTTCCGCACCAAGCAGCAGAACAACGGAAAAAAGCAGCACAAACCATCAAAAACCTCATCGAAAAATACAAAATTGAATTAATAGCCATTGGTAACGGAACAGCATCCCGTGAAACAGATGAATTTGTCACAGAAGTATTAGCAAATTGCGAACGAAAACCAGTAAAAGTCATGGTCAATGAATCTGGTGCTTCCATATATTCAGCCAGCAAAGTTGCATTAGAAGAGTTTCCTGAATTAGATGTTACTGTCAGAGGTGCAATTAGCATCGGGAGAAGATTACAAGATCCCTTAGCGGAATTAGTAAAAATCGATCCCAAATCAATTGGTGTGGGACAATATCAACACGACGTAGATCAAAAATTGCTGAAAAAGAAACTTGATGAAACAGTAGAAAGTTGTGTTAACTATGTGGGAGTAGATTTAAACACCGCTTCCAAAGAACTGCTGACATTTGTTTCAGGAATTACCCCCACAGTTGCTAACAACATTATCGCCTATCGCAACCAAAATGGTGCTTTCAAAAATCGTAAACAACTCTTAAAAGTAGCGAAATTAGGACCCAAAGCCTTTGAACAAGCAGCAGGTTTTTTAAGAATTAGAGATGGAGAAAACCCCTTAGATAACACCGCAGTTCACCCAGAAACTTACCCAATTATACAATCTATAGCGACTGATTTACAAGTACCATTAAATCAAGTTACACAAATAGCCGAAAAACTCAAAAAAACCAACATCAAAAAATACGTCACCGATACAATTGGTGAACCTACACTGCGCGACATTCTCAGCGAATTAGAAAAACCAGGAAGAGATCCCCGCGCAGAATTTAAGTATGCGACATTTAAAGAGGGAATAAAAGAAATTAGAGATTTAACCGTAGGAATGGAACTAGAAGGAATTGTCACCAACGTTGCTAATTTCGGTGCATTTGTTGATATTGGTGTACATCAAGATGGCTTAGTTCATATTTCCCAACTAGCAGATAGATTTGTTGATGATCCTAATAAAATAGTCAAAGTTGGACAAGTTGTAAAAGTTCAAGTATTAGAAATCAACGAGAAATTAAAACGCATTGGCTTATCAATGAAAGCAGTTAAGCAATAGAAGAAAAGCTCACGCAAAGACGCAAAGAAAAGGAATTATCTCTGCGTCTCTGTGTGAAAAAAAATACACAACCCAAAATTGATATGACAGTTTATCAAGTTAGATTCATTAATGACAAACTAGGATTAGATCGAACAATTCAAATACCAGATGATCAATATATAATTGATATAGCAGAAGAAGCGGGTATTCGTTTACCATCAGGTTGTAAACAAGGAGAATGTTCCGCTTGTGTCGCTAAACTTATTAGTGGTGAAATTGATCAAAGTGAGCAAAAATTTCTTCGTCCCCAGGAAATTGAAGCTGGTTATGTTGTTACTTGTGTAACATATCCCTTATCTGATTGTGTATTAGAAACCCACCAAGAACAACTTTTATATAAATCTTCTCTATATTATAAACCTGAATAACTAAAAAATACTCCTTTTGATATACCTCAATCCCTATCTATTAATAGAGGTGAAAACTGCAATTTTATTTAAATATGGAGGTAGCAGTTACAGAGGTAAAAATAATGTGGGCGACATTTTTAACCGCACTCGCTACAGCATTAAGCTTGTTAATTGTTGATATCATTTTTCCGGGTGTTAGAATTGCCAATTTCCCCGCAGCTTTAATTGCAGGTTTAGTGATTGGTTTGATTAATGGTTCAGTGAAACCAATTATTTCCACCCTATCTTTACCATTGACTTATGTAACTTTAGGTGGATTTTCTTTAGTCGTGAATGGAATTTGTTTTTGGTTAGCATCAGTTTTAGTTCCTGGGTTTAGAGTACAGGGAATTATTGCTTTTATTCTCGCTCCAGTAGTCCTATCTTTGGCTAATACATTCATTAGCAAATACTTTGCAGAAAAGAATATGGGCTTACAAAGCAATACTAATGTTACCACTGAATCTTAAATCAATGTAATTTTGAAAGAATAGCAAGAATATCATGAAATTAACTCGTTTGCTGCTTGGTTTATTCTTACCTCCTGTGGGAGTATTTCTGACAGTTGGTGTTAGTCCAGCTTTGATCATTAACATTTTGCTTACTCTTCTCGGTTGGCTTCCCGGTAGTATTCATGCACTTTGGGTAATTACTAAGCATGAAGAACAATTACATAGAGGGGAAGGGATTTAGAAAACTTCAATCCTTGTTGCATAGCAAGGATTTTATTTATTAATTTATTAATTTATTTATTTATTATTTATTCTAGCATTTTCACGGACAATTCCTATTAAAAAACTTCCTTGCTGATTCCTATTTGATAGGTTATTAAACCTGCATCAAGATTAACAAATACCGTTCCTCCCCGATTTTTCTCTACCTGTCGCCAGACATCATAACCCATTAAAATAGCCTTTTCCCAATCTCCTAGCGAACAACAAGAAACTTCTAAATGAGATGTCATATTTTTGATAGTCTTCAATAGTTGATAATCTAATGTTGAAACACCTTCTAAAAAACCATGATCTTTAGCATAGCTAAATACAAGTGCTGATATACCTTCTTCAATAGCTACTGCACGACCTCCATCTTCAACTTCGTCAATAAGAGGATTACTTTTGCGCTTACGTTTAAGGATACTACGAGTAACTACAGACCAACCTAAAACTGCGGCATAGGCAAAATGAAAAACATCATGAAAGCGGTAGCCATCACTTTTATAAGAATTATCAGTGAGGTCATTTCCTATCTGTTCTCCATTGATAAAAGCCTTCATTTTAACTGAATTATCTTTACTTACCTCTGTAATTTCTACTTCAAACTGTCGTGGTAAACTTTCATGTTCAGGAAAGTCATTATCAAATATGTAACTTGTATTTTTATTATCTAGTTCTGTAGAATCTCTCCATCCCCAACGGTCATTACACTTTTTCAGATTATTTTCTGCAATTTCTTCTAAATTAAGGTTAAATTTACTGGCTATATTGGAAATATACCAAAGCATATCTCCCAATTCTTCTGCAATTCCTTCTTTAAATAATTTGTGTGCTTCGCCATCGCGTAAATGTTTTTTATATTCTGTCATCAGTGAACCAACTTCACCAACTAAACCTAGTAGCGGTATGATTAATTCAGTACCTTCTACAGCAGGAATTTGATCTGTATTTAGGGCTTGTTTTTGATATTCAGAAAAATTCATAATCTAATTCCTTAAATATTTGATAATTTATTTTTTGGAAGTCCCATTTTTAGATAAAAAGCGTTCGTCCTGTAATAGGTTTACGGCGTGGTTTCGGGTGGCGTGGATGTCCATCTTTTGTTAAATCACTACTAATACCATCAACAAGACAGTAAAGTGTCTTGCAAGAAATTAGGCTTAACACTGCTTCATTCCGTCTCATTATTTTAGGAAACTTACCTCCACCCCACGCCACAATAATTGATTCAGCGCGTTGTGCTGCTGATTGAATATAAAGATTATTTTTGGGTCCTACAGGATCGTCTTCGTCTAAAAGCTTTTCGCGTTTTGGAGTAATATAAGCGAATAAATTAACTACTTCAAGAGAACCATAATTCCATGACCTAGCCAATTCAATACATTTAGTGATAGTGGGATCAGGTTTCTTATGATCAGCCGTACTTGGATTAAGCATTACAAAGGTAACTTGCGGCAAATTTTCATCCCATTTACGCCGTAGTAAATAGCGATATTTTCTATTGTTTTTATCGTCGAACTTAGCATATCCTTTTATTTCCATCTGTTTTACCCTGAATAAATGTTGATTTATTAATAGTTGAAGACACTAAAATAGACATAACTGTTGAGATTCTGCTGCGTCTGTATTTTGCAAAAGGCTTGATTTTTTTAGCGGAGTTTTTTGCCCATTTTTTTTATGTTGTTTTGATATACAATTCGGAATTTCAGAAGTTGTTTTTACCAGAGAATCTAATTCTAAAGATAACTGCTGACAATTATCTTGCAAATTAGGAATTTCTACTGTTGGTAATCTCTGAGCTAAAGTTTCTTGAACTTTATCATTAATATCCCATTTAGGTGGATAAAAATAATCAATTGGTTGAGGAGTTGGAGAAAATTTAGCTTTTATCTTTTTGCGATTACTTTTTAAATCAGGAAATGCTGCTCTACAATACTTATCAGTTTCACAAAAAAGATTTTGACAGTCTATAGCTTGTAATGGACGACCCCAGAGAGATTGAAAATTTAACCCCAAACGTTGAAATTCATTTTCTTGATTTTCTGTCATCCAATGAATTACATCAGCATAATTTTTCCCCTGGGTATCAAGAAAACACTTATTAATACCGCGTTCTGCTCCTGGACCCGCTATAGTAAAACTGTTTTCATCAAAATTTATAACTTCACTATAGTTTATATCAGTCGCTAATTGGTAAGCCATAAACTTACCTAACAATGGATATCCTTCGATAATATGAAAAATCTCTTCCAAATTTTTAGCTTTGACTATGGGACTAATTATCCTATCTTTGACAACCATTTTATCAATTAATGCCAAATGATTCTGGTGTTTTTTATCATAACCAAACTCTTTACTCGCACATGACATATATGCACTTGTATAAATCACATATCCCAAATCCATAGCCTCTTGTAATATGTTGGAATATATGTCTAAATTAAAGTTAGATAGTGTAATATATTCGCCTATTTTTGTTTCTAAATATTCCCAAGTTTCTATTTTATTAAATATTTTAAATAGTAGGATTCTAAATAACACCTCTTCTTCGTTTTGGCTTCTATTATCATCATAAATTACATTTTTGATCAGATATTGAGAAACCCGATCACTGACTCGATAAGCATTACAAAATTTATAAGTATTAAGAATAGGATCACTCGTCCAAGGTGGTGGTACATTTTTAAGTTTGTTGAAAAAAACTTCTTGACGCATAGCAGCAAATCGCCAATAGGTATCAAAAATTTCTTGTCTTACTTGCATATATTTTTCTCCTGGCTTCTTGTTATCAATTATGGGGTAATACAGTTTAGTTAAGCCTAAAAATCAACATTATCAAAATTTTAGTTGGGTTGCGTTTTCGCTTAACCCAACCTACCATTTGTTAACTTAACTTTACGCAAAGACACAAAAAACACTTTGCGTCTTTGCGTCTTTGCGTGAGCTTACCTTACCTTAAATTAATTCCCTTCCCGCAACTTATCCAAAACACTGCGATCCTCAAGAGTCGAAGTATCCCCTGACACCTCCTGACCCGCAGCCAAATTCCGCAACAAACGACGCATAATTTTACCCGATCGCGTTTTTGGCAAAGCATCAGTAAATCTAATCTCACCAGGACGTGCGATCGCACCTATTTCTTGAACAACGTGCTTCTTCAGTTCCTTACTCAACTCATCACTCGGTTGAAAAGTCCCCTCTAAAGTCACAAAAGCTACAACTTCCTCACCTTTCAAATCATCAGGTTTACCCACCACAGCAGCCTCAGCAACCGCTGGATGAGACACCAAAGCAGATTCTACTTCCATTGTTCCCAAGCGGTGTCCAGAGACATTCAACACGTCATCAACACGCCCCATCACCCAAAAATAGCCATCTTCATCCTTTCTCGCACCATCACCAGCAAAGTACGTATAATTACCATCTTTGGGGGGAATATGTTCCCAATAAGTGCGACGGAAACGCTCAGGATCACCGTACACAGTCCGCATCATTCCCGGCCAAGGATAGCGTACCGCTAAATAACCACCTTCATTTTCGGGAACTGTGTTACCTTCTAAATCTACGATATCCGCAATAATACCGGGGAAAGGACGAGTTGCCGAACCGGGTTTAGTGGGAATTGCACCAGGTAGCGGTGTAATCATAATACCGCCTGTTTCCGTTTGCCACCAGGTATCAACGATAGGACAACGTTCACCACCAATGATTTTATGATACCACATCCATGCTTCGGGATTGATAGGTTCACCGACAGTTCCCAGTAACCGCAAAGAAGAAAGATTACGCGCATTGGGTAAATGTTCACCCATTTTAATAAAAGCACGGATGGCGGTAGGAGCAGTATAAAAAATCGTCACTCCATATTTTTCAATCACATCCCAGAAACAACCAAGATTGGAAGCACGGGGCGCACCTTCATACATAACAGTAGTTGCACCATTGGAAAGAGGACCATAAACTATATAGCTATGTCCAGTAATCCAACCTACGTCAGCAGTACACCAATATACATCTGTGTCTTGAAGATCAAAAATCCATTTTGTGGTAATATGGCTGTATAGGTTATAACCGCCTGTGGTGTGTACTACGCCCTTGGGTTTACCCGTACTCCCAGAGGTATAAAGCACAAATAGCATATCTTCGCTGTCCATTGGTTCAGCCGGACAGTCAGCGGATACACCTTGTTGTAAATCATGCCACCAGTGATCCCTTCCTGGTTCGATATGGGTTTTTTGACCGGTGCGTTTGACAACTAAGACATCTGTTACACTGGGTGCGGCGTTATCAGCTAAAGCTTTATCTACCTGTTCTTTTAGGGGTACAATTGCATCTTTACGCCAACCACCATCTGCTGTGACTACTACTTTAGCTTCTGCATCGTTCAAGCGATCGCGCAAAGCTTCAGCACTAAACCCACCAAACACAACGCTATGGGGAGCGCCTATTCTGGCACAAGCTAACATAGCAATGGCAGCTTCCGGTATCATGGGCATATAAATTCCCACGCGATCGCCCTTTTTCACACCCAACTGTTTGAGAACATTAGCAAACTGACATACTTCTCGATGCAATTGGGCATAAGTTAGCGTGCGAGAATCACCCGGTTCACCTTCCCAAATTAAAGCCGCTTTGTTTTTACGCCAAGTCGTTAAATGTCTGTCAAGACAGTTGTAAGAAATATTAATCTTGCCATTAACAAACCACTTCGCAAAAGGAGGTTGCCAATCTAGCACAGTATCCCATGTTTCAAACCAATGTAACTCAGTTTCGGCTAAATCCGCCCAAAATTTCTCAGGGTCAGCTTTTGCGGTATCATAAAGATGCTGATATTCTTCCAGACTTTTGATATTAGCCTGTTGGGAAAAATGACTAGATGGATGAAAGAGACGGTTTTCCTGTAGGATGGATTCTATAGTTGGTTGAGACATGATCATGTATAAACGATATTGTGACTGAACACTATTGTTAACAGAGTTTTGACAAACATTGTCTAGATTTTCATTAAGCTCATTATAAATATCCGAGTTACCCGCTTGACAACAATGAAAGCAAGAATGAGCAGTTGAGGACAGATTAAAGCTGAAAAAAATATTAAGTATGATTGAGGAAATCAAAAACTGTACATCTTGTACCTTGCAACAAGGTAAGATAACAGTGAATTACTCAGTTAATAGGTATTTTTCACCAACTAACTGGGTAAAAAACTGAGTAGTGAAATCCTCAAAGTTTGGCGATGACAACACTTGGGAGAAAATGTCAATGAAATCTCTTTTTAAAACCAAATTTTAACAATAAAGCATGATTCTTATACTCCTGTTCAAAGGTATAAATTGAAAACAAAATGTTTATTTAGTTTAGTTACTGAAAAGTAGGGTGTAGCTTGCAAGCAAAAGAAATCAAGGATAAACTAAAGTCATTGACAGAGAAAGCCTCAACGATAGATCCTCAGTTAGCCAAGAGATTAAATGAGATCAATCGTTGGGTCAAATATACTCGTCCTGGTTCTCTGACTGCTAAACCTTATGTCCTTGGCTTTCTCCTAGAGGTAATTACGGACTCTACAATTTGGCTAATAATTCAATCATTACCTACCGAAGCAGCACGACAAGCAAAATTTGACCAAATGACAGCCAATGAAAGGTATTGGTATGGTTATTTATTTCCTAAGTGGATCAACTCAACAGATGCCAAATTTTATATTTGGAAGAAAAAAATGATGGCAGGGGAGTTTAATCAGTTGGATGATGATATTATTAAATCAATAGCCCAATATATTGTTAGTCGTGATGGAAGTGTTTGGCAGCGTTATATTGCCGACCTTTCTATGGCAACAGATTTAATCGTCAGTAATCATCAACACAAACCCCTTTGTATTCAAGTTACCAGTGTTAGCAAAGAATTTCATGTCCAAAAATATGAAAAGTGGCAAAATGCCCTGCAAATGTGGGAAATAGAAAGAGGATTGTTCTTAAGTTACAATCCCGCCGAGAATGATTTTATCAACCAATTAGTAAATGTGGCGCTGTATAACAGTGATCATCTTGCCCAAGGAAAGTATGTCAACTTTTCCTGATATCACATTGTTGATATTGAACACCTGAGTCCTTGCCTACATCGTTACCTGCTTACGACAGCATTTATGCTTAACCAAAAAGAAATGAACAGCATTACTCAAGTAGATGAATTTGCTGAAATTTTAGCAGCAGCCCGCAGAATGCAACAAGACTGGCTAGAATATGGAGTAAATTATGTTCATCTTTATGTTGAAGATGCGGATGGAGATTGGCTAGAAAAGTGGAATGATGATCAAATATTAGGTGATTCGTTATTAGATTCTATTAAAGAATTTTTGGTGAGTAATGATGATGTAGCAGTGAAAATCAGGCAGAATTTGAAAGATAGACCACTGTTTGATTTAGCAATAGATTTAGAAGAATGTTTGAGGATTTCTAGAGAAGATGCCAAAACATCTGCCCTGAGAGATATTTTAACTCGTCATCTTCATGTTGGTGATATTGATTTACTTGATTTAGCAAATAGTTTACTGGATAAATTGTTTTAATATCCTAACTGATAAATTCCCATAATGTAGAAATGTTGTATGACGAGGCAGCTGCATATTTAATGGAAAAGCATTACTTAGCTTCATTATTGCTGTCTCCATACTTCACTTTCTTCTCACTCATCCCGCAGTAGCTTTTAGCAATTCCTGATCAATATGATGCTGTATTTTAATTGATTGAGTTTATTAGTGAAAAATGCTGAAAATCAGTTATCAAATGAAAAAAGTGAAACTTTAGATAGATTAATATCACAGATTGATCAAATAAAAATCTAGTGAAAATCTTATTTGTCAGAATCAGGATATCCAGGATTTAAGGATTTACAGGATTTAGTTTTTCTCTGTGTCCTCTGTGTCCTCTGCGGTTCCTTAAAAAAAAGATCATAGTCAGAAACAGGATATCCAGGATTTAAAGATATTTACAGGATGTGATAATTCGTAATTTCAGAATCTCAAAATCTACCAGAATTGTGGTAAGATAGAAAAAAGTAGCAATTTATTACAGTAGCTATCATAAGAATATCTATTTCTGTTAATTTAAAATTTCCCGTTGTTTGAGAAATTGGAATGCTAGACCAAATTTTTAACTACCTAAACTTTCATTTCAGCATAGAAGCCTCTATAGTCCTGTTAATCTTAGTATTTCTAGAGGCTGTGCTATCAGCGGATAACGCGATCGCCCTCGCAGCCATCGCCCAAGGATTAGAAGACAAAAAACTAGAACGTCAAGCACTCAACTTCGGTTTAGTCATAGCTTACGTATTGCGAATTACCCTACTGCTGACAGCGACCTGGGTACAAAAATTCTGGCAATTTGAATTATTGGGTGCTGCTTACCTACTGTGGCTAGTATTCCAACACTTTGCATCACAAGAAGACGAAGACAACCACCATCACGGACCGAGGTTTAATTCTCTGTGGCAAGCAATACCTGTAATCGCTTTTACAGATTTAGCCTTTTCCTTAGATAGCGTCACCACAGCGATCGCCGTTTCTCAAGAAATATGGTTGGTAATTACCGGCACAACCATCGGTATTATCACCCTGCGATTTATGGCCGGGTTATTTATTCGCTGGTTAGATGAATATGCAAATTTAGAAGACGCAGGTTATATCACTGTAGCCTTTGTGGGTTTACGCTTGCTATTAAGAGTCATAAACGAAGATTTAGTCCCACCTCAATGGCTGATGATCAGTGCGATCGCCATTATCTTAACCTGGGGATTTTCCAAACGGACAGAAGTAGAACTAAAAACAGAAGAAACCGAAAAATCCGAAAAATCCGAAAAATCCGAAAAATCCGAAATCACAAAATAAGGAACTGGGTGATGAGGTGATGGGGAAATTAACATTCTAACTGTTGCTTCCAGTCCCTAGTCCCCAGTCCCCAGTCCCCAGTAAAGGGTCCCTAGTTACTCTTTTACCCAAGGAGTTAAATGAGGTTGCCAGCTAACTAATTCTTCATCCTTAAACCACAGGGCAATTTCCCGTTGTGCTGTTTCGATCGCATCAGAACCGTGGATCAGGTTACGACCAATATTAATCCCAAAATCACCGCGAATAGTACCAGGTTCTGATGTTAAAGGATTGGTTGCACCAATAATTTTTCTTGCAGATGCAACAACTCCATCACCTTCCCAAACCATAGCCACAACAGGAGCGGAAGTAATAAATTCAACTAACCCAGCAAAAAAAGGTCTTTCCTTATGAACATCATAATGTTGTTCAGCTAATTCTTTGCTGACTTTCATAAACTTCAAGCCTACGAGGGTAAAGCCTTTTGTTTCAAAGCGACGGATAATTTCACCCACCAACCCGCGTTGGACTCCATCAGGCTTGATGGCTAAAAATGTGCGTTCCAAATCTGTCTCCCAAAGCATAAGAAAGGTTCTCTGCGTTAATTGTTAATTGTATGTGCGTCTTTTGTCTAGTAGTTCCAGGAATAAATAAGGAGGCAGGGGGAGCAGGGGAAGCAGGGGAGGAAAGGGAAGTTAATAACCCAATTACCTATTACCTATTACCTATTACCTATTACCCTTAACTCATTCTTAACCAAGAAAAAATCTTGCTGGGTGCATATCTGTTACTAAACTAATTTGCTAAATTGTTAGTTCGTGGGTGAAACACAGAGGTCAGGAAGAAATGGGTGTCGAGTCAACTACCGATGAGATGGTAAAAGTGCCTACCAATGGTCATAAGTCAGAATTGAAAAGCCAAAAGCCGAAGAAACTGCTACCACCGAGTACAACGTCAGGAGATTTACCTCGGTCTTGGAAAATTGAGGATAGTGAAGACCTGTACCGCATAGAAGGTTGGGGAAGACCTTATTTTTCCATTAATGCAGCGGGTCATGTGACGGTATCTCCCAAAGGCGATCGCGGAGGTTCTCTCGACTTATTTGAATTAGTCAACGCCTTAAAGCAGCGAAATTTGGGACTTCCTATGTTAATTCGCTTTTCTGATATTTTAGAAGATCGGATAGAACGGTTAAACGCCTGTTTTGCCAAAGCGATCGCTCGTTATAACTATCCCGGTGTTTATCGTGGTGTATTTCCCGTTAAATGCAACCAGGAACGGCACTTAATTGAAGATTTGGTACGATTTGGCAAACCGCATCAATTTGGGCTAGAAGCCGGTTCTAAGCCGGAATTAATGATTGCTCTGGCTTTGTTAGATACACCAGGAGCTTTATTAGTTTGCAACGGCTACAAAGACCGAGAATACATTGAAACGGCCATGTTAGCCCAAAAACTCGGACAAACACCGATTATCGTTTTAGAACAAATTGAAGAAGTTGATTTAGCCATTGCTGCTAGTCATCAGTTAGGCATAAAACCCATTTTAGGAGTAAGAGCGAAATTAAGCACCCAAGGCATGGGACGCTGGGGAACATCCACAGGCGATCGCGCTAAGTTTGGGTTGACTATCCCCGAAATTATGGAAGCAGTGGAAAAGCTCAAAGAAGCTAATTTACTTGATGCTTTGCAGTTGCTACACTTCCATATCGGTTCACAAATCTCCGCTATCAATGTCATTAAAGATGCCATCCAAGAAGCCAGCCGCATCTATGTAGAATTGGCAATGTTAGGTGCAGATATGAAATATCTCGATGTGGGTGGAGGCTTAGGTGTAGACTATGACGGCTCTCAAACCAACTTCTACGCCTCTAAAAACTACAATATGCAAAACTATGCCAATGATATTGTAGCCGAGTTAAAAGATACCTGTTCAGAACGGCAAATACCCGTACCTACACTGATTAGCGAAAGTGGGAGAGCGATCGCTTCTCATCAATCAGTTCTCATCTTTGACGTTCTTAGTACCAGTGGTGTCCCCCTCGATCTCCCAGACCCACCACAAGAGGGAGAATCACCAATTATTAATTATCTATGGGAAACCTACCAATCTATCAACAAAGAGAACTATCAAGAATTTTACCACGACGCAGCCCAATTTAAAGAAGAAGCCATCAGCCGCTTTAACTTAGGTATTTTACGCCTCAAAGAACGCGCTAAAGCCGAGCGTTTATACTGGGCTTGTTGTCAAAAAATTCTGGAAATTACCAGACAACAAGAATACGTACCCGATGAATTGGAAGACCTGGAAAAAATCATGGCTTCCATCTACTACATCAATCTTTCCGTGTTTCAATCAGCACCAGATTGTTGGGCTATTGATCAACTATTCCCCATCATGCCCATACATAAGCTAGATCAAGAACCCACCCAAAGAGGAATTTTAGCAGACCTCACCTGTGATAGTGATGGTAAAATTGACCGCTTTATTGACTTGCGTGATGTTAAATCAGTTTTAGAACTGCATAAATTTAAACCAGACGAACCCTATTATCTGGGAATGTTCCTCAATGGAGCTTACCAAGAAATCATGGGTAACTTACATAACCTGTTTGGTGACACCAACGCCGTTCACATCCAACTCACACCCAAAGGCTACCAAATTGAACACGTCGTCAAGGGTGATACCATGAGTGAGGTAGTGAGTTACGTACAATACGACTCTGAGGACATGGTAGAAAACATCCGCCAGCGTTGTGAACAAGCCTTGGAAGAAAATCGCATCACCCTAGCCGAATCTCAACGACTGCTACAAACCTATGAGCAAAGTCTCCAAAGATATACTTACTTGAATAATAGTTAGGACTGGGGACTGGGGACTGGGGACTGGGGACTGGGGACTGGGGACTGGGGACTGGGGACTGGGTAATCAATTTTATTTTTCCCAATCACCTTTTCCCCAATCACCAATCCCTAAATTGTACTTGTTCCTAACAATTCTGCGATCGCTTGGTGTTCCAAAGGAATTTCCGAAGGTGGGGTTTGACGAGCATCTGTAATTAACCAGTCTAAAGCGGCTGCTTGCACATCAATAGCAGCACCAGTCTTATCCACACAATAACGACCAAATACCAGCTTATCCACTAAGCGGACTCCTGGACTCAAGCGCGACCATTCAAATATCACACTATTATCTACAGTTGCACCATTACAAATCCAGCAGTTGGGACCTATCATCGCCGGTCCAACAATTTTCGCACCGTCTTCAATTCTGGTCATCCCACCAATGTAAACTGGTCCAGTAATATCCACCTTATCCCAATTTACCGCTACATTTAACCCAGTATAAATACCAGGAGCAACTTCATTACCAGGAATTTGCACATTTTTAATATCCCCCAGCAGCACACCGCGAATAGCTCGCCAATAATCTGGTACTTTACCAATATCTACCCATTCAAAATCCATCGGAATGGCGTAAAAAGGCGCATTAATTTCCACCAGTTTCGGAAATAAATCGCCGCCGATGTCATACTCAACCCCAGAGGGAATGTAGTTAAACACCTCTGGCTCAAAAATATAAATACCCGTATTGATATTGGTACTGAGTGCTTCCTCGGTTGCAGGTTTTTCCTGGAAAGCCTTGACGCGATTATCTTCATCGGTGACAACCACACCATAGCTAGAAACTTCTTCCTTGGGAACAGATTTAGTAATGATGGTAGCAATTGAACCCTTAGATTTATGCCACTTCACAGCCGCAGTTAAATCTAAGTCAATCAAAGCATCACCGCACAATACCACAAACGTATCATCAAAAAAAGGTGAAAAGTCCTGGATACGCCGCATCCCTCCAGCCGAACCAATCGCTTCCCCTACCAGTTTACCATCATCATCAATTTTCCCCTCAAAAGAATAGGCAATCTGCACGCCAAACCGCTGACCATCCCGGAAATAATTTTCAATTTCCTCAGCCAAATGGCTAACATTGACCATAATCTCGTCAAAACCATGTTGACGTAACAACTCCAATAAAAACTCCATCACTGGCTTTTGCAGGATGGGAATCATCGGTTTGGGAATGGTATATGTAATAGGACGTACACGAGTACCTTTACCCGCTGCGAGAATCATCGCTTTCATAAAATATTATTCCTCAACTATTCCTCAGCCACAAGCCAGTTTACTTTTATCAAATGATACTTAATCATCTGTCGGTTATCTTTTCAATGTACTCGGATTCTGGATTTTGCTGACGCAAAAATTCAGTTTATGGGGTTGCATTTGTTGGCTGGAGTAGGTAAACGTATTTTTATCTCCTGGTAAAATTCTTCTTGAAATAGCTCAACTTTAGATTGTGCAGACAGCAGCAGTAACGCCCAAAAAACGCTCACCATGTCACCATGTTCTGTTTCATGCTTAGAGGCATTTTTCTCTGGTTGCTTTGTCTTGGTCCACAACTGCACCAGTTGTTCTAAATTCAAACATTGTTCCTGTAAATTTAGTTCTCCTGCCAAAAGATGCAACACCTGTTCGAGTTCTAAAGCTACCTCTGTTAAATTTTCCTGGTGAGCTAATTCTAATGCCTCCCGCATCGTTTGCATACTAGGCTGACGCTTAGGACGGTGAGGTTTGCTTGATTTCTCTACCTGTTTTAGCTGGTTAGCCATAATCTGCAATTGCGTGATTAACTCTTGCAGAGTCACACGACGCTTTTGTGGTGGCATTGCTGCTGGACGACGACGCAACTGTCGCTCTAGTTGCAAACGCTGGATGGGATATAGTTCCCCATCTGCATCATGCAGCATTGAATCATCAGATACATTATCTATAATATTATCTACTGTTGACAATTGCATTAAGGTATTAGCTTTAAATAGTACAAGCATGGATGCTGACAAAAAAGCCTGTCCAGATTGAGATAAGTCAGCCTCATAACCTCTGGCTGTTGCCTCTGGTGACATTAATTCTAAGTAGCGATCAATCACCTCAATTACCTGCACATCCCAAGGGTCTATTTCTCCCTTTTGGGCTTGTTCAATCAGGTGTGTAATTGTTTCTAATAGCTTTTGGGCATCCATTAATTTATCAGGAGTCAGGAGTCAGGAGTCAGAAGTCAGGATTTCAAGGAGAATTTAACCCAATCAACTATCAACTATCACCATATTTTTCATCATTAACCACTGTATAGCTATATACAGAATTTCCATGTTTACTATTTTTAATCGCATCGAAAGTGCCTTTGATAGTACCAGCAATGGGTACAGCAACCAGTGTTCCCAACAAACCAGCAATTTCAAATCCCATCAAAATAGCTACAAAAATCCATAGGGGATTGAGGCCGATAAAGTTACCAAGTAACTTGGGTGCGAGGATGTTATCTTTGATTTGCTGCATGATAATTGCCACCATTGCCACTGGAAATACTAATAACCAATTTTGTAATAAAACTAACAACGTTACCAAGCCTATACCTAAAGTAGCCCCGATAAAAGGGATCAGCTCAGAAATACCAATGATAATGGCAAATAACAGGGCAAATGGTACTCTGAGAAATAAGAAAATAGGTGTCAGGGCTACCACCATGAAAAGTGCCAGTAACAATTGGCTCAGGAAAAAGTTCTGAAAATTTAATTGTAAGGACTTGCTGAAGGGGATACCAAAATGAGATGGGAGGAGATTAATCAGACCATACCACACGCGATCGCCATATAGCAGCATATAAAAAGCAAGTACAATAATTAACACAATCTTCAATAATAATGACAATATAGTTCCAGCCAATCCTACAGCACCGGAAGCTATCTGTTGCAATAGGTTCTGCACACCAGCATTGATTTGATTGGCTACTAAACTTATGTCAATTTCTATACGTTTTTGACGTGCCAATACTTGCAATTTCCCCAGGTTCTCTTGACTAGAGGCTAACCAATCAGGAATATTATTTAAAAGCTGGATTGTTTGGTCAATTAGCATGGGGACAAGGGTAACACCCAAAATAATCAACAAAGTTAAGGTGATGAGTAAGACAATTATTACTGAGTACGTGCGAGTGATCCTGGCTTTCTCAAATAACTTGACCGGGTAATTGAGTAAAAACGCCAAAATTGCCGCAATACTCAAGATAGTAATGGGGTTCTGGAAATAACGGAACAAGACAGACAGTAGCCAGACATTGAGAGCGATAATCGGACCACTCAGACCATAAATTAATAAACTTTGTAGAGAGGCTGAACGGCGCATCTGATTTAATGTATAGGCAGGAGGCAAATCAAGTCAAAAGTCAAAAGTCAAAAGTCAAAAGTGTCTATGCTTTTTGGAACTATTACCACTGTTAATCATCATAAATATTTTTCTCACATACTGGTATAAGATTATCTAAAAATAAGGGCATAAAAACGATGGATAAAAACATAGCTGACCTTCGCAAAGACTACACTTTGCAAGATTTGAGTGAAAAGGAAATTGACCCTAATCCTTTTATACAATTTAAATTCTGGTTTGATCAGGCTCTAGCAGCACAATTACCTGAACCTAACGCCATGACTCTGGCTACATCTACCCCAGATGGCAAACCTTCAGCGAGAATGGTATTATTAAAGGATTTTGATGAACGAGGTTTTGTTTTATTTACTAACTATAATAGTCACAAAGGACAAGAACTAGCGACAAACCCCCATGCGGCATTAGTATTTTGGTGGGCTGAATTAGAACGTCAAGTGAGAATTGTCGGGACTGTAGAAAAGATTTCTTCAGCAGAGTCTGATGGCTATTTTGAAGTACGTCCCCATAATAGTCGTTTAGGTGCATGGGCTTCTAATCAAAGTGAGGTGATTTCTGGTAGGGAAGTTTTAGAAGCACAATTACAGGAATTTCAGCGTAAATATGAAAATCAGGAAGTTCCTAGACCACCTCATTGGGGAGGTTATCGGATTATTCCCCAAGAAATCGAGTTTTGGCAGGGACGTTCTAGCCGTTTACACGACAGGTTGCTTTATACTCGTTTAAATGATGGAAGTTGGAAAATAGAGCGTTTATCACCTTAATTTTTTGTAGCGGGCAAGATGCCCGTACCACAATTTTAGGAGATAGTGTTAGGATCAATGCCTAGTTCTCGTAACTTAGCTGCTAATAATTCAGCCCGTTGACGTTCTTGTTCTGCTTGTTCACTACTCCACAGCAGCAAATTTCCGTCACTATCCCACCACCGCAACCAGTTCATGGTTTGACATAATCTTTCACCTGGCCAAATTCCTAAAAATAGCGAGAGTTCAGGAATCCAAAAACGTCCATTAGGATCTGCTTTTTGTTTGCTGTATTCTCCATTTTGCAAACAGCGTACTTCTAAACTGGGTTCGTAGGGATCATAGGTGACATAAGTGGGAACTTGGAGAATGTGTTCGTAAAAATACAACTTTCCGTAAGGTGGTGTGGAACGTACTGATAATTCTCCACATTCCGTATCAGAAAGAAATTCCATCACTACAGCTACAGCTTCCCCTTCGAGGTTGGGTGTATAACTGCGACGTACCACATCAGCAGCGACAGGATGCACCTGTGGCACATAAAACCAGTCGGGGGCTTTAACGATGATTTTTTTGTTTAAGGTGGCTACAAGCCCAAAATTAGAGCCAATCAGCATTTGTGGTAGAATGCGTCCTGCTGCACCTAAAGCGTCGGTGAGTGCAGCAGCTAAAGGCGGTTGTTGAATATTTTCCACTGGGTCGTCAGGTAAAATAAAATCAGCGGGAAGTGCTTCCCAGGTGACAATGGGTGTTTTTTGGATGGGTTGCGTTTGTAGAATCATAGATTTATTTATAGGTGATCTGAATTAGGATTTGCAGAATTTTCAATGTCTAAATCAGCAACGCCGCAATTTTAATGTAACAGAAGTTTCTCTGCCAAACCCAAAAAGGACTTGACAAAATTCTGAGTTTTGGGTATGCTTAGGTTATGGGTGGAAAATGTGCGCGCATATAAGATAGGTAATTTAAAGATTTTGGTTGTCTGAATCAGGATTTTCAGGATTTAAGGATTTATGGCTAACGCCACGCTACGCGAACAGGATGTTATTTGATGATGGTTGGTTTTCTTTAAGGATTTTTTTGGTCTGAATCAGGATTTTCAGGATTTGAGGATGTACAGGATGTGATTTGATGATGGTTGGTTATGTACGAATTCTGGAATAATGAACCACGTTCATCGAAAGTGTTCCCGCAGGGTAGGAAGCAAAGTACGCGAAGGTAAGAGGTTTTAGAGAGATTTTCTGTTTTCATCCTCTACATCCATAAATGTTAGTTGTCCTGATTGTCACCATCTGCGTTTATCTGCGTTTTTATCCTGTACATCCTAAAATCCTGGTTATCCTGATTCTGACAAAATACAATTTCTGAAAATTTAGATCAATCTTCAAAAACCATCCTGTACATCCTCAAATCCTGGACATCCTGATTCAGACTATTCCAACCGCCAAATTTTGATAGGGTTGTCATCACTCCCACTCACCAAAGTCCTACCATCCGGGCTGATAGCTAGGGAACTAACCCTTCCCAAAACCACCACCACCCAAAAGTTTAACAGGACGATAACGGTTTCTCAGGACAACCAAAGGAACACCACAATTAGGACAAAACTTTGTCGTATCTGGTACAGGTGGATTATGACAGTCTGGGTTCAGACAACATATCTGATTCATTGTTTGGGGTAGATACTTTGATATTTAGAATATATACAATAATATACTCGCTAATTTCATAACACTGATGTTTTATTTCTTAGCGTCTTAACGTCAGCACCTTAATAATTCTTAACTTAAAAATCCCAAAAAAGTTTCAACACCCTTTTTTACCCCGAAATTATTGAGAATGGTTGCGAATGACTTAACGTATTTTCAAGGGTCTTGACTTCTGGCAGGGTTGTGTTATGATAAATTTTAGGAAAATCCAAGGGTGTGATATTGTCTAAATCAGGATATCCAGGATTTAAGGATTTACAGGATGTTATTTAATGATGGTTGGTGATTTATAAAACCAAATATATTTTCTTGATTTCTAGACTAATGGAAATAATGGACATGATGAAAATCTTTTCATCCTGTTCATCCTGTTCATCCTGGTTATCCTGATTCTGACAAATTTTATCTCTGGTGTCACGCAAAGAAGCAAAAAAGGAATCCTGTAAATCCTGGACATCGTGATTCTCACCATCTGCGTCTATCTGCGTTCATCCGCGTTCCCAAAATTCCAACCCAGAAAATCAAAAACCCTATATATATGCGCCCACAGATTTCTACTCATAACATAAGTGTACAAAATTATTTCCAGATTGTCAAGTAGAAAAATGTCGATTGCGCGGAGCGCACTGCCGTAGGCGATCGCAAAAATCCTGTAAATCGTTCAATCCTGGATATCCTGAAATCCTGATGTTAACAATGTATATCTCAAATAAAACCCACCCCAAACAAACAGAATAATTACCACAGCACCAATACCCAATAAATTAGGAAGCCAAAAAACAACTTCTACATGATTTAATTCACCTGGTTTGAGTTTCCATATCAGTTGATTTCCATTTTTTTCTGGTTGAATGAAATCTTCGTTTTGTTGAATATTTTGAACTCCCCAAGGTGTCTGTAAACTAAAGTCTAAATTGAGAATTGAACCAGTACCTGTTAAGACTTTTCCTTTGCTGGTAAGTACAGAAAGAGAACGCAAATCTAAATCATAAATTAAATGATTTCTCGATAAAAGTAAAAAGTTATTATCCTGAATCATTAAATTAGAAGAAATATTTGGTATTTCTACATCAGTGTTAATTGGATCAGATTTTTGAGCAGTGCGGTAATTGAAAAAACCACTAAATTTTTCTTGTAATTCTCTACCATTACTAAAAGGAATTTTGACAATGATTTCTTCTGGAGAAATGCGTTTTGCTGAACCTTCTAATTTTCTAGCGCGACGTGCTAAACTATTTAACCATTCAGACACATAATCACCGCTAAAACTGGTTAATTTTTCTGATAATTTAATATGTTGTACTAATTCCCCATTGTTAGCATTATTAAAATTAATTCCTAAATCGTATTTAACACAACCAGATAACATTAAAGAAACAAATATTATCAACAATGGAAAAATCGGTTTTTTAATTTTGATTTTCATGATGTTGGTAAATATAAACTTGCATTGTTTTCCTAAATTAGCTATATTCATAATTTTGGTTTTCCCTAATCTTAAAATTTACAAACTTAACCAAACTAAAGAGGAAATTGTTAAAGCTGCAACAATTAACGCTAACCAGATAAAACGATTATCTTTAGTATTAACTGTACTTAAATCAACATATTCTGGTTCTACAGATTTCGGTTTTGCTGCTGATTTTTTGGGTTTAGAAGTAACGACTATTTTTGATTCATTATCAGAAATAGCCTCAAAATCGGGAATTTCCGTCATCCATTCTTTTGGTCTTTTTAACTTGGGAGCTTTTAAAATATAAACTAACCGTTTTGCTTGTAACCTAGTTTCATAGTGGGGATGACGGGAGAGTTGTTGACAAAGTGCGATCGCATCTTCTGAACGTCCAGAAGCTTCATAAGCATTCACTAACCAAATATCTACTTCTCCTCCAAAACGTGTATTTCTAGCTAATAAGGCGCTGGCTTTTTCTAAATTTTCCACCGCTTCCCGATATTGTCCATTTTCAAAAGCTGCTTGTCCAGCTATGTAACGATTTTTAGCAAGTTCTAAACTTTCTGTAGTCATTAGTCATTAGTTATTAGTTATTAGTTATTGGTTATTAGTTATTGGTCATTAGTCATTAGTTATTGGTCATTAGTTAATTTTCCCAATCACCAATCCCAGTCCCCAGTCCCCAGTCCCCAATCACCAATCACCAGTCCCCAATCCCCAATTACCCAATTATCATTTAAATTGAGAACCGAGAATCATGGTTCCAATCCCTACATCTGTAAAGATTTCTAACAACAAAGCGTGAGGGATGCGGCCATCAATGATGTGTGCGGCTTTAACTCCTTGAGCGAGCGATCGCACACAACAAGTTACTTTAGGAATCATACCGCCACTCACTACACCATCGTTAATCAATTGACGAGCTTCAGGAATATCCACTTTAGGAATTAAGGTAGATGGATCTTTATAATCTTTTAAAATCCCCCTGGTATCGGTCAGTAAAATCAACTTTTCTGCTCCTAAAGCAGCAGCTATTTCCCCGGCTACAGTATCAGCATTAATATTGTAAGCTTGTCCGTCCTCATCAGCCGCAACGCTAGAAACTACGGGAATATAGCCATTACTAGCAAGAGTTTCTAAAATCTTGATGTTAACATTACTGACTTCTCCAACAAAACCGATACCTTCATCACCTTGGGGACGAGCAGTAATTAAATTACCATCTTTACCGCAAAGTCCCACAGCCATACCACCAGCTTGGTTAATCAGGGAGACAATTTCTTTATTGACTCGACCCACTAATACCATTTCGACCACATCCATTGTTGGTGCATCAGTGACGCGCAAACCATTCTTAAACTGTGCTTCAATTCCTAGTTTACCTAACCAACTGTTAATTTCTGGTCCACCACCATGTACTAAAATTGGTCGCAATCCAACACAGGATAAAAATACAATGTCACGGATGACTTTATCTTTGAGGGTGCTATCTTTCATAGCTGCACCTCCGTATTTGACAACAACGGTACGACCTGCGAATTGTTGAATGTAAGGTAGTGCTTCGCTGAGGATTTCGACGCGATTAGCTTCAGTTTGCCTGATATACTCGGTATCGTTGATCATTTTCAGGATCTTCCAATTTTGAAGACAAGGTTTTTACATGATCAAAACATGAAAACAACTTCCTATCACAAAATATCCTCAGATCAATTTTGGTGTTGTGAAACTTGAGTTTTGAGAACACTGGGAATTGCGGCTAGGATGCGGGTAACAATTTCTGCTGGTGTTTGCTCCTCAGTGATGGTAATATGTAAGTCAGCTTGGGAGTAAAGTGGTTGACGTTGTTCGAGGAGCGATCGCAATTTAGCTTCAGGATCAGGATCTTGTAAAAGTGGTCTTGTTTCATCTTCTGCTAACCGCTTTAACAAGATATCAACTGGTACATCCAGCCATACTATCAAACCATGACGAAGATAACCCCAGTTTTCTTGTCGCAGGACAATACCCCCACCAGTAGCGATAGTCAATTTTGTATAAGCACAAACTTGAGCTAAAACATCACTTTCCAACTGTCGAAACGCTGCTTCACCTTCAACGGTAAATATGTCATTGATAGATTTACCAGCTGCTTTAACTATAACATCATCAGTATCTAAAAACCCATAACCCAATTCCTGTGCTAGTAAGCGACCAACAGTGCTTTTACCAACACCCATCATACCGATTAAATACAGGTTTACTCCTTTTAATAAGTTACTCATTGCTTCTGAAATTTTCTAATTACCAAATCCTCACTGTACTCTAAATTTGGCTGTTGTATGGATTTTTTTTCACATAGTTTTTCAACTGTGCCGCTAAAATTGGATCACTCATTAATAAGCTAGTCTCCGTTTCAGTGGGAGATTGAAAATCTTTTTCTCTTAAGCGTTCAATTATATATTCCTTCCAAACTGAACTGGGAGATAAATTAGCAGCTTGGATATCAAGGAATGACCGACGCTGGAGTAATTCCAAAGTTTCCAAAATTAATCTTTGTCCTAATCTCGGCGACCATCCGGGTATAATAAGGCTGGTTAAAGTCAGCACAGAAGTACAATCTGGATTTAATACCAGCCAATACATGATATACTTTTCCAACTCCGACAAGTGATTAAACTGGTGATCCAGAATTCTGCGGATATCACCAAAAACGAGAGTACCCTGTGCCAAAAACTGATATATACTACCACCAAATAAATTTTGAATTGTGGTAGCAACTAATTTCAAAAATAACGGATTACCACCATACCAGTCTATCAATATGCTGGTGTCTCTATAGTCTAATGCAGGTAATCCTTTAGCTTCCAGGATAACCAAGCTTTCTGTCATGTTTAAACCAGTCAATTTTAAAGACCGAACAGGTAGTTTTTCTCCTTCGATAGCAGCAATTTCTGGTGGTTTTTCCCGACTGGTGATGAATAAGCAGCTTTGATGTTGAGAATCACCTACTCTTCTGATTAACTCACCGTAACCTTCATAACTTGGAAGATACTGAATCTGTGACAGTAATTCAGGTTTACTGGTTGTTACTTGATTAGGATCACCGCTGCATAAAATTGAGTCAATCTTATCTAAGACCAAAAGACAGCGCACCTTGCGTAAACTATCAATCAATTGAGAAATTCTGGTATTCAGAGTTGCTGTTTGGTCTATCTGTACGGTTGGTGATAATGTCTGCATAATATCGGTTAACATAGCATCTATCGGAGGACATAGATGCAGCGATCGCCAAATTACACATTCAAACTGATCTTGAATTTCCTGGGCTAACTTAATAGAAAAAGTAGTTTTACCGATTCCTCCCATACCTAACACTACAACTAACCGACAGTGCTGTTGTACAATCCATTCGGAGACTGTGGTTAGTTCTCTTACCCGTCCACAAAAACCACTAACATCAACCGCTTCACCCCAATCTTGAATTTTCGTAGATTCAACTTTGAGTAAACTAGTGTCTTGCTCTCTGATATTTTTAATGAACGTGTTTATTTGTTTCACATAAAACAAGTTTTTTTTATACCCGGCTTTTTCTAATAAATAAGTCACATGACTCCAGTTTTTTACCTTAACTGAGTCTCCCAATTGCCTACTCAGCATATCTTCTATGTATTTATATAAACCATTAGATAGATAGACTCTGACAGTAGCACTATTGCGACTTTGATAAACTCTCTTGGCTATTTCCGCAGGACTGCAACCGCAAAGCAAACCTCTCAGCAATTTCTTTTCTACAAGTGTCAAGGCTTTTCTCTTTGCAGAAGCTAAATCCACATACAATTTTTCTAAATCCCAATTTTTTTGAGCTTCTAAAAATTCTTCTTCTGGTGGTTGCGAACCTGCTACAGACATTATTGTTAACGATTTATTTACAGTTACGTTAGCGATATACTAACGTTTCTTCCGTAAAATCCGAATAAACTAACTGTAAAGTTATAACGAATTTAATAACTGTTGTTAGGTGCATTTTCATTTACTACTTAGGTATGCTTATCCTTAACAGAAATTTCATATAACTTGTTTGAAACTTTAAGGAAATAAATGCTGTCAATACAAAAAGGTGAATTGCCCATTGTGATGCTATCAGCAATACAGGATCTTACTTCTCAAGTGGGCTGTTAGCAAACAATCATCAATTCGTTTTTATTGTCCAGGTGTAAACAATTACCGAATTTTTCATCTTTTACAAACCAGCTTTTTCCAACTGAGAAAGCTTTCATCAATTAACTGTGATATGCATAATTTATCAGCTATGACTCGAATTCGAGACATTGTACAAACAGCTTTAACTACTGGCTATTTAACTGTGGAAGCAGAAAACCAACTCCGAGAACTGTTAACTACCCGATATGACTGTGAGGATTTTAATGCCTTCATGGCTTTGCAGGAAGCAGCGATGATGGGTCAAATAAAGCAGGAGTCACGAGAGTCACGACAGCAGTTTGGCTTAAAGAAGACTCTCAAGGGCTGAATTAACTATTTTTCTCCCATCATCTACCGCCGAGGTTCATTCTCATCTGCAAAATCCTCATCTTCAAAAAAATCCCAATCATCATCACTTTGATGATCGCTTTGATTGGTAATTGGGGGTTGATAAGGAGGGATAATTACTCGGTAATCTGCATCGTAAATTGATTCAGTTTTTCCCACACCAGTATTTTTGGGTTCCTGGGAACTGTAGGAGTACACTGAATCAGACTGAGAACCATTTTTAGAGCCTTGTTTACGGGCTTGCTCATCTGGGTAGGTTTTCGGGCTTGGTGTCTGTTGTGGTTCTTCAACATCCCAATCATCACCTTGATTAGCATCTGTTTCCCAATCATCAAATTCTTTACTGGTAGCGTAATCGGCTTTATTAACTGGTCTGCGTGGACTGCTGGGAGGTGGTATAGTTTCTTCCCTGGAACTCGTCTTGACACGCGGTGCTGTAGTCGTTGATTTGGATGAGGATACCTGTGGAGTAAAATAATTAGTAAATTTAAACAAGGTGGCGATAAAAAAGGATGTCAAACCACCAGCAGTAATGCTAAATAAAATCCATAAAGCCAATGGTAATGGTTGAGTCCGCATTCCCAGAAATACGAGGGGGAGAGCAGGAGAAAAGTTCTGGACTAACAACAGCGTTAGTCCTCCCAGTACCACCACTAACAAAATTAAACGAATTCCAGCCATTTCTATTAGTTGTTATTAGTCATTAGTCATTAGTTATTGGTTACTTTCTTCCCAGTCCCCAGTCAAGAGTCCCCAGTCCCCTTAAAGATGACCTTCCCAGCGTTGAATAGGAATACAGTCAATATCTAGTTGATCTAACGCACGGGCTACTACAAAATCAACTAAATCTTCAATGGTTTGGGGGTTGTGATACCAAGCGGGAATGGCGGGAACAACTCTAACTCCTGTTTCTGCTAAAGTTGTTAAGTTCCGCAGGTGAATCAGGCTAAAAGGAGTTTCTCTAGGAACAATCACCAGTTTACGCCCTTCTTTCATCTGTACATCTGCTGCCCGTTCTAGTAAGTCTGAACTTAAACCTACAGCCAGTTTAGCTACTGTACTCATGCTACATGGCATGATGATCATCCCCAAAGTTTTAAAGGAACCACTGGCAATACCAGCACCAACATCACTCCAAGGATGACAGCGTAGTTGACCAGATAAGGTTACTCCGGCTTGAGTTCGCCAAAATTGCTCTTGTGCTTCGGGATCTGCTGGCATTCGGATATTTTGCTCTGCTTGCCAAACCATGTAAGTTGATTTAGAGGCAACGAGTTCAATTTTATACTCAGCTTCTAAGAGAAATTTAAGAGCGCGAGTGGCGTAAATCAGGCCGGATGCACCTGATACGCCTAAAATCAGTGGTTTACTGTTATTGGACACGAAATTACTCAGGAAATTTACCAAAGAAGAATTCAGGAGTCAGGAGTCAGGAGTCAGAATGAATTCTGTGCAACTGGTGGATGAATCAGGGTTTAAAGCCGTGACTAGCCCCCCGATTTATCCGTGACGAAAAGAAAAAATTTTCGCGCGGTTGTTACCCCTGACTATGCCTACGGCAAGCCTACGACGAACAGGCATGGGGTATTCTGACCGCTGAATTCTGAATTCTGACTCCTCTTCATTCATCTTCACTATAGGGATCTAAGTCAAAAGATTTGATGTGATTTGGTAAGTAAATATCTGTTGTATCTTCATTGCCAATACCAACTGCTGATCCTTTGACCATACCATCAGCGCCCACAGTCACTAAATCAATTTGCTGACGATAATAATCGACACTCTTGACTTGTACGGATACGCGATCGCCTAATCTATAGGAAGCACGATTTTTCCGCCCAAATAATGCTTGTTGTCTAGCACGATATTCATACCAATCATCTTTAAGGGAACTGACGTGTACCAATCCTTCTACCCGTAAAGGTTTACTCAGCTTGGAGCCAATTTCTAATTCTGTGGCTGGAACTTCGATTTCGACAAAGAAGCCGTAGGATTGAACCCCTGTAATTACACCGGGAAAGATTTGACTGATCCGCTGTTTCATCAGTTGGGCTTTTTGCAGTCCGGCTAAATCGGCTTCAGCTTCTTGAACTTCTTTTTCGCGGTCATTAATCTGGACAAGGACTCTGGTTAAATCGCTTTGCAGTTCTTGTTGTAGTTCTGGAGGGAGAACGTTCCAGTTAATTTCCAGATGGGAGGCGGAGTGACGCAGGTTAACACGCTCTTTGACACGGGTATTGCGGCGATCGCGCCCGTATTCCAGTAAAGCATGATATACCCTTTGCATCAGTAAGTCTGGGTAACGTCGCAAGGGTGAACTAAAGTGAATATACTGTGTCAGAGCTAAACCGAAGTGCGCTCCTTTAGTAGTGCTGTACAGCGCAGGTTTGAGAGTATCTTGCAGCAGGTAGGTAAGAACTTGCTCAGATGGTGATTCAGAAAAAGCCCCAGTTAAGTGTTGATAATCTAGAGGTTGAATTTCCAACTCTGGATCGAGTGTTAACTCCACGCCTAAATTAATTGCTAGTTTCAGCATTTCCTGAACATCTTCAGGATCGGGTGTACCTTGGACGCGCCAAATAGCCGGAACTCCCAAGGCGCTGAGGTGATCCGCCATCAGTTCATTTACCATCAGTACAAACTCTGTTAACAGCGATCGCACTGGTGAGTCATGAACTACTACAGCCCCCATACTCCCCTCATCATGGTAAGGATTTTGGCTAGGTGGTAGATTCAACTGTAAGCTACCGCGAGATAAGCGAGCTTGTTTGGCTGCTTTGGCTAACGTTGCTAAATCACTTAATATCTCTATACTCTGATCCGATGCTTTTGTTGATTCACCGATGAGTATTGTTTCTGCTTGGTTCTTACTCACAGATGTATCGACATTAATGACACTGGGTTGAATTTCCCACTCTAAAACTTCTCCCAATTGGGGATCAATAGTGATCACAAAGGAGAGAGCTAGGCGATCGCTACCCGGTATTAATGAACAACGTTCCCCTACAGCATCAGGTAACATGGGCAAAATCAAGTCTCCAAGATACACGGATCTCCCCCGCTTGAGTGCTTCTCGGTCTAATATCTCGTCAGCCTGAATAAAGTGAGATAAATCAGTGATATGAACAATCAATCGCCAGGGTCCACTGGGGTTTTTTTCCAAGCTAAAAGCATTTTCTATTACCCTATCCTCACCGTTTACCCCTTCCAGTGTCAAAGTAAACAAATTACGTAAATCTACGCGATCTTTCAAATCTGCTTTCAGCAACTTTTTGGGTAATTTTGCTGCTGCATCCAAAACATTTTCTGAAAAAGTTCGAGATAAATCGTGTTTACAAGTTACTAAATCTATATCAGCAGCGGCTTCCGCATCACTACCCAGGATTTGTACCACCCGCCCCAAAGGTGGATACTGAGCTAAAGGATAACGCAGGACTTCGACATGAGCCAGGTGATCGATAGCTTCTTCTAATTTGATCCCATTGGTGAGCAGTTTCAATTCAAACAACAAACGATCATCCAAAGGTACAGCACGGAAACCCCCTTCTACTTGCTTGATCCGTGCTAGTAAAGTGTGATTAGAACGCTCCAGAATCAACTTTACCTCACCTTCAGGAGAACGGCGACGACTACCTTCCTTTAGCACTCTCACCAAAACGCGATCGCCATTCCAGGCATTACTGAGATGGCTTTCCCGGATATAAATATCCTCCGAGCCTTCCACATCCTGAATTGCAAAACAAAACCCCTTACTAGAACAGCGGAGTTTGGCTTCTATTAGCCCCTCTTCTGATACACGACGATACTTACCCCGTTCCTTGATTAACAGTCCAACTTTTTCCAGCACCTCCAAAGCAATATGAAGTTTTTCTAAACTATCTTCATCTTCACAACCCAGTTTTTTTTCCAGAACCTTCCGAGCTACCAATTTATCATCAGTAAAATTGGCAAGGAGTGTAGCGATTGAAAATTCCATGCAGTGAACCGACCTTTGGTCAAAACATCATTTTTTGCGTAATCTGGTTCTTCCCTGTATATCCTCACAGCCTACATTGTTGCCAACGAATTACCCTAGAGTGACCTCTCGTAGAGAAGACAAGGCTGCCGAAGTTCTCACCAGAGTCATGCTCTGCTTGAACTTCTCACTGCTGGGACTTCTCACTGCACGACACTCTCAGAATTAACCTGGGTTCAACTTTCTTCATCTAACCAATCTTATACAGCACTCCTGATACTCGATTTCCACCTGGTAATTACGCAATGGGTTCTTGAGAGGTTTGGTTTGGAGAACTCTCCACATCACCCACAAGTTGCTACACAAGGCAAGGAACAGGTGTTTGATTGTCTAGATTTCAATAGGTACTACCATGAGAATCTGAGTTTTAACTAGGAGAAACTGCTGATCAACCCAATTTTCCCATCTGTAGAATCGGGAACAATCGGGTAAGCAGCTTAACAAGCAATGAGGGCGAACCTTATCTTTATTATTGTAGATTTAGAGCGCACTTCCAGAAAATACTTCTAGATATCAAGTTGGGTAATTAGTATAGCATTGAGAGGAAGAACACCCTGATTCAGTCAGCAGTAGCTAAAAGTTTATGCCAATGATGCAAAAATCAGCTGCTGCTACAATCGTGACTGATGATCATAACGCAAAAAGTACCTGCAAGTTCTACAAAGTACAAATAAAGTTAAACAGATTCAGATGGTTGGCAATATTATGTTGGCTCAATTCCAGAGATTGTATCCCAACGGCAGTATTATTTCCGAATTACTACAGATTTTTCAAGGTAAATATATTGTCCGAGTCAGTCTACAAATTGAAGGTGTCACCCGTGCCACTGGTATGGCAGGATCAGACACTGTAGAAGCTGCCGAGGATCAAGCCCGAAGTCGGGCGTTGACGGTTTTGGGAATCACAAATGCAACTGCGGAAACTGCGGTATTTTCCCCAAAACCCATTTCCCCAGTAACGGTAAATCCCAGCGTCAAAACCACAACAGTCTTAAATGAGTCTGCCCCTAGCTCTGGTGATGTTATCAGTAGTCAATGGTCACAGTCCAGCAACACTAAAAACGATACCTATCAGCAAGCTTTAGATCAGAGTTTTTCGGGAACTACTCCCATAGAAGAAGAATTTGATACCTCAACGGCCAACCTGGAAATCCTATCTAGTCCAGACCCTGAACCTCAACCCTTACGAGAAATTACTGCTAGTAACGTTACCCCATTTACCCCTCGCAGTTATTCTCCTCCAGAAGATGTGGGCTTGCGCTCAGGGATAGCAAAAAGCAAGAGGAAAAGTGAACCAGTAAATTTATCTGATGTTATTGCTCAAACCGATGTCCAAATAGAACGCTTGGGCTGGAGTAAAGAACAGGGTAGAGAACATCTTAAGAAAACCTACGGTAAATTAGGGCGTTCTTTACTCAGTGAGGAAGAGTTACTAGATTTTCTCAACTATCTCAAATCTCAACCTGATCCCATAGCTGGGTTTTAAGAAGGTGACAGGGTGTAGGGGAGCAGGGTGCAGAGGAGCAGGGTGCAGGGAGCAGGGGAAGATGAATAACCCAGTCCCCAGTCCCCAGTCCCCAGTCCCCAGTCCCCAGTCCCCTATACTACAGCCATTGGACGGCTACCGGCGGAATGACGATCAATTACTTGGTCAATTAAGCCATATTCCCTGGCTTCTTCTGGAGACATGAAAAAGTCACGTTCAGTATCTTCAGCTATACGCTCTAGTGGTTGACCAGTGTGTTCGGCTAAATATCCATTCAGCTTGCGCTTGTGGTATAAAATTTCCCGTGCCTGAATTTCAATATCAGTTGCTTGTCCTTGAGCGCCGCCTAAAGGTTGGTGAATCATAATCCGTGAATGAGGCAGACTCATCCGTTTACCTTTAGTACCTGCACTTAATAGAAAAGCGCCCATACTTGCTGCTAGTCCGGTACAGATAGTACAAACATCGGGGCGGATATTCTTCATTGTGTCAAAGATGCCCATCCCCGCCGTCACTGAACCACCAGGAGAATTGATGTACATATAAATGTCTTTCTCCGGGTCTTCAGAATCTAAAAACAGTAATTGGGCAACAATTAGGTTAGCTAAACTGCTATCTACTTGTTGTCCCAAAAAAATGATGCGCTCACGTAACAGCCGTGAGTAGATATCAAAGGCGCGTTCGCCACGACCCGATTGTTCAATAACGATAGGAATCATTGAGCTTATTTGTATCTATTTGTATTTTATTCTATCTAACGTTAGCAGCGTTAGCAGTTAGTTGGGAGGCAGGAGGTAGAAGGTTATTCTTTATCTCCCCAACATAACTTGATAATCGGTTCTGAACAAGCAGATTCATCTGTGGGATAAAGTCTAAAATCGGATATTTCAAATCAAAATTTTTTTCCAGGCACTTTTTCAGGCTGATAGCAGTCTAAGTAATTATGGTGATGTGAAAAGAAGATCAATCCAAAATCGGATGACTCACATCACTCTAACTATTGGCCAATAAATTGGGCTGTGCTTGATTTGGCAACTCTATATATTAGTCGCACTTCTTTTTCAGGTATTAGTAACTTTTTTCACAATTTTTAACTTTCCTCTGGTTAATTTTCCGGACATATTTTCCAAATCCGGTAAACCGGGACTATGTGGTGTATTTAGATTAACCAATCTTATTTGAAATGCTATTGATCAAAAGCGAGGAGTGCTATGCTGGAAAGACTTATGCAAGCTGCTTTAATCACTTTTTTACTGCACCTGATCGCAGGAGTAAACCCTAGTACCCAAATTCCTCGCAAGTCTGTATCACCTGTATCGGAAATGTCAGCCCCGGTTCTAGGTTCAACTATTCGCTTTTCTAAATAATAGGGACTCTTTACTGGGGACTCTTTACTGGGGACTGGGGTTATATATAATTCTCCCCCTGCTTCCCCTGCTTCCCCTGCCTTCTGCCTCCTGCCTCCTGATAAAACGCTAGACTGGTCATAAAATAGTGGAAAACTATTATTATGACTAATCGTCTTGCTGTAACAAAAAGCCTTTATCTCCGCAAACACGCTGAAAATCCGATTGATTGGTGGCCTTGGTGCGACGAAGCACTGGAAACTGCAAGGGTAGAAAATAAACCGATTTTTCTTTCTATTGGTTACTCTAGCTGTCACTGGTGTACGGTGATGGAAGGGGAGGCGTTTTCTGATTTGGCGATCGCTCAATATATGAACGCTAATTTTCTCCCGATCAAGGTGGACCGAGAAGAAAGACCAGACCTGGATAGTATCTATATGCAGAGTTTACAAATCATGAGTGGTCAAGGGGGTTGGCCATTAAATATTTTTCTGTCTCCAGATGATTTGGTCCCGTTTTACGCTGGGACTTATTTCCCTGTTGATCCCCGCTATGGTCGTCCGGGATTTTTGCAGGTTTTACAAGCTTTACGCAATTACTATGATACGCAAAAAGAGGAGTTACGCCAACGGAAAGCCGTAATTGTTGAAGCTTTGCTGACATCTGCGGTTTTACAAAATAGTGCTAGTCAGCAAGTTGCAGATCATCAATTATTACAACAAGGTTGGGAAACTTCTACGGGGATCATTACTCCTAAGCAAGTTGGTAATAGTTTTCCCATGATCCCCTATGGTGAGTTGGTTTTGCGGGGAACTCGGTTTAATTTTCTATCTCGCTATAATGCACAACAACTTTCTACTCAACGCGGACTAGATTTAGCTTTGGGTGGGATTTATGATCATGTAGCTGGTGGTTTTCATCGCTACACTGTTGACCCTACTTGGACTGTCCCCCATTTTGAAAAGATGCTGTACGATAATGGTCAGATTGTAGAATATCTGGCTGATTTGTGGAGTGCAGGAATTGAAGAACCAGCTTTTGAAAGGGCGGTGGCTGGAACTGTAAAATGGTTACAACGGGAAATGACTGCACCTACGGGTTATTTTTATGCTGCTCAAGATGCGGATAGTTTTACTAACTCTACAGCAGCAGAACCGGAGGAAGGTGCTTTTTATGTCTGGAGTTACAGGGAATTACAACAACTGTTAACAACGGAAGAACTAACAGAATTACAACAGCAGTTTTCTGTTACTGTTAATGGTAATTTTGAAGGTAACAATGTTTTACAAAGATTGCATCCCGGTGAACTGAGTCAAACGCTAGAAGTTGCTTTGGGTAAGTTGTTTACTGCGCGTTATGGTGCTGCACTTGAGTCACTAGCAACTTTTCCCCCAGCGCGAGATAATCAGGAAGCAAAAACGACTAACTGGCCTGGTCGCATTCCGGCGGTGACAGATACTAAAATGATTGTAGCCTGGAATAGTCTGATGATTTCCGGTTTGGCTAGGGCGGCTGAGGTTTTCCAACAACCAAGTTATCTGGAGTTAGCAGATCAAGCAGCTAAGTTTATCTGGGATCATCAATTTGTGGATGGACGTTTTCACCGACTCAATTATGAAGGTGAAGCGACGGTATTAGCTCAATCTGAAGATTACGCTTTTTTTATTAAAGCATTATTGGATTTACACCAAGCTGATTTGGAAAATGCTGATTGGTTAGAAAGAGCGATCGCTCTCCAAGAGGAGTTTAATGAATTTCTGTGGAGTGTGGAATTAGGCGGATATTTTAACACATCTAGCGATAATAGTCAAGATTTAATTGTGCGGGAGCGTAGTTATATGGATAATGCTACACCTTCAGCCAATGGAATTGCGATCGCTAATTTGGTGCGTTTGTCTTTGCTGACTGATAATCTACATTATCTTGATTTAGCTGAATCAGGCTTGAAAGCTTTTAAAGGGGTAATGAGCGAATCTCCCCAAGCTTGTCCTAGTTTATTTACGGCTTTAGATTGGTATCAGAATTCTACTTTAATTCGTAGTAATATTGAGCAAATAACGTCATTGATGCCTAAATATCTACCAACTACGGTTTTTGCAACGGTATCAGATTTACCAAATGAAAGTGTGGGTTTAGTGTGTCAAGGGTTGAAATGTCTTCCCGCACCTGGGAGTGTAGAAGAGTTGTTGGAACAGGTGCAAAGAAGTCAAAATAGAGGGTGATAGCTTATATCCCTGACTATTTGTAGAAGTCGGGGATATGAGAGATTTATTGATATTACCGCAACTGAGATAACAAATTTTTCATCTGAGGAGTAGATAGGAATTTTTGAGCATCATTAATGATGCTTTCACCCCAAAAATGCTTTTTCATAAAGTGAAAATCTGCAAAGTTTTTGTTTAACTTTAATGCGGTTTCTGCTAATTCATAAGCCTGTGGTTTTTCTCCTTGACCATATAAAGCCACAGCTAAGGCTAACATAGATTCAGCAGATTGATTATTAATTTTTATGGCTTGTTGCCATTGTTTAATTGCTGTTTCCTTGTCTCCTTGTTCGTATTTGATGAAGCCTATATTATTGATAGCTGCTAAGTGGTTGACATCGGGAGCAACTGCTTGATTATAATTCGACATAGAGTTTATACTGTTTCCTAGTGGATGATAGTTAATACATCTACTGGGGTAAGCATCCGTAAAATATTGATGATTTTTTGTATACGAATAACCAAGTTGAAAACTCTTTTAAATGTAATCTGAGATACATACTTTCTGTCAAGACAGAGTGTGGTGAAGACAGGGTACTTTCCAATACTGCACGATGATTTACTAAAAATTCTCCCCCAAGATAGGTGACTGCTGCTGAAAATAGGCTTGCAGTTTTAGGATTTTTGTAGTAAAAAAGCAACCAAGGTAAATACCCAGTCCAAACAGAAGCAAGCAAAATCAATGATTAAAGCAACCAAGAGTGATCCCCAAATGTTGAAATAAATGTAAATACTGTTAAAAAGACGAGAAAGTGAAGTAATTTATCATCCTACAGGTGAATGATTGAGTTAGGCAATCGGAACTATCTGTGAAAGTCAGTTTATCTGAGGCATAATGATATTTACTTTTGCCCCTTTGCGGTTGATCCCCGGTTGATCCCCATTTGATATGCAATTTGGATAAAATGACTAGACATAACCCTCAAATTCACAACCGCTTTTGACTGCGACATGATGATAAATAAACTAAACAATGGTTTTACCATATTTCTAAGTCTGCTAGTCGAGGCATTGCCTTTTTTGCTGCTAGGGGTTTTATTTTCCAGTGTGCTGTTATTTTTTATTGAAGAGCGCAAATTGGTAAAAATAATGCCCAAAAATCCCCTACTAGGGGCTTTCGTTGGCAGTATGATTGGGTTTTTGTTTCCCGTGTGCGAGTGTGGTAACGTGCCAGTGGCGCGGCGGTTATTGATGCAAGGAGTACCTACATCAGTAGCAATTGGCTTTTTACTAGCAGCACCGACAATTAACCCCATTGTAATTTGGGCAACTTGGACAGCATTTCGAGATCAACCAGAAATAGTAGTGTTAAGAATTTTATTGTCCTTAGCGATCGCTACAACTATCGGTTTTGTGTTCAGCTTTCAAGAAGATTTAAGTCCTTTCCTGCAACCTGCGATCGCTCGTTATCTGAAATTTAATCCACCCGAACCAGAACCCAAACGCAAGGGAAGACGTTACCAGTTACAAGAAGAAGCAGCATCTGTTAATCCTCTTTTACAATCAGGAACTTATATTCTCGGTGGTAAAGCAGGTATATCCACAAAACTAGGTGTAAATTTAAACCAGACAAATATCACAACTGCCAACCAAAACAAACCTTTTACAAATAAACTCCGTCTAGTATTAGATAATATCATCCAGGAATTACGAGAATTAGGGGGAGTGATGGTAGTAGGAAGTGCAATAGCCGCTGCAATTCAAGTCTTAGCCCCCCGTGAACTGATCCTGAGTTTGGGTGCAGGTCCAATTACCTCAATTCTTGCCATGTTGGTACTAGCAGCAGTAGTATCAATATGTTCCACCGTTGATTCTTTCTTTGCCCTATCTTTCGCCTCAACATTTACCAGTGGTTCTTTGTTAGCATTTCTAGTATTTGGTCCAATGATTGACATCAAAGGTGTAGGTTTGATGTTATCAATTTTTAAACCTAAAGCTCTATTTTATCTATTTGCTTTAGCCGGACAATTGACATTTTTATTTACCTTGTTTTTGAATCTGCACATCATGTAATTTTTGTAAATTCTCAGTGATTTCTGACAACTTACAAATGACATAATGAACCAATAAATAATGACTTCCATCCAAAATCCCCAACCCAAAATTCAAAATCAGTTACTCCCTTGGCTAGATGTCCTAGCAATTACAGCCTGGGGAATTTTAATGCTGAAATACTGGTTCACAGGCAAACTGAACTTATTAATTCACCCAGATTTCTTTTGGTTAGTAATTTTGGGTGCTATTGGTTTGATAATAATTGGTTTTGCCAAGGGTTTACAACTGTGGAAACAACCCCGTCGCCATGAAGTACCCAATAACCAGCAGCATATAAATCTATTTCCTCCTGGTTGGAGTGGTGCTTTGCTATTAACAACAGCAATTTTAGGATTTATAATTACTCCTCAAGTATTTACCTCTCAAACAGCACTGGAGAGGGGTGTAACCGAATTATTGGGAGCAACACGCGCCCAGCCCCAAGCCTTTCGTGCTACCGTGCGTCCAGAGGATAGAAACCTTATAGACTGGGTACGCACACTTAACGTTTATCCAGAACCAGATGCTTATACAGGACAAAAAGTCAAAGTCCAAGGATTTGTCATCCATCCCCCAGAACTAGATAAAGAGCATTTAATATTAGCGCGATTTGTGATTACTTGTTGCGCCGCAGATGCTTATCCAGCAGGATTACCTGTTCTAGTTCCAGATAACCGCGATCAGTACCCACCAGATACTTGGCTAGAAGTAGAAGGACAGATGATCACAGAAAACATTGCTAATAAACGCCGACTAACCATTAAAGCTACCTCCTTAAAAAAAATTCCCCAACCCAAGAATCCATATAGTTATTAGGGTACAGGTGACAGGTGACAGTAAAGAAGCACGGGAGCAGGGAGCAGGGAGCAGGGAGCAGGGGAGCAGGGGGAGAATAACTAATGACCAATAACTAATGACCAATAACTAATGACAAAATCCTATAAATCTATTCAACCACTGGATCGTGTAGCGATCGCCATGATGCTGCTATTGAGTCTGCTGATTGGGCTGATGATCTGGAGAGGTGATGCAGTCAAACCCGTCGTCCGCAATTTTAACTGGCAGAATCAGCAAATTGGCGCAGAAGACTTGGCTTTTACCCTCACCTTCAGTCGTCCAATGGATACCAAAAGCGTAGAGGAGAATTTTAAAGTTTGTCCGGTGGACAACAAAAGCGAAGAAGAGAATTTTCAAAATTGTCCAGTTCTCCCAGGTAAGATCAGCTGGGCAGGAAGACGGATGGTTTACACACTCATAACACCAGCACCCTATGGCACAAATTATAAAGTCATCTTGCAAGGTGCTAGAGATAAATTTTCCCAAACACAAGGAAAAAACAGACTCATTCAACCCTTTACAGGTAGCTTCTCCACTCGCAATCGTGCCTTAATTTACATAGGAGCTAATCCAGAAGAACAAGGAAAGTTGGTTCTCTACAACCTAACCCAAGAACAAAAAAAGGTACTTACCCCCAAAGACCTAATTGTGATGGACTTCGAGCCATTTCCCAATGGAGAGAGAATATTGTTTTCTGCTCGCTCCTCTAAGAGTCCCGACTTGCTTTCAGCCCAACTATATACAGTTACCACAGGCATTACTGGCAAAGCTGGTGAACAATCAGAACCACCAGGTAAACTTGATCTGATTTTAGATAATAAAGACTATCAAAACCTCAAATTTGACCTATCTCCTGACGGAGAAACAATTGTTGTCCAAAGGGGAAAAAGAGATAATCCAGGCGACTTTGGGCTGTGGCATTTGTCAGCAATGAGGGATAGTTCAGGAGAAAAACCCACCCCACAACGCTTGGAAAGCCAACCTGGAGGAGACTTTCTGATCACACCAGATAGTAAAGCCGTAGCAGTTGCCCAAGGACAAGGAACAGCCATTTTATCCCTACAAGGAGATACAAGCAAACCCTTAGATTTTCTCCCGCAATTTGGCTTAGTCCAAGCTTTTTCTAAGGATGGTTCACAAGCGGCAATGGTCAAATTTAATACTGACTACACGCGAGATTTATTCTTAGTTACAAACCAAGGTGTGCAGAAACAACTATTAAAAACAACAGGTTCAATTCTCGGTTGCAGTTTTGATCCTGCCTCACCCTCCCTCTACTGCTTGCTAACACAGCTAGTATCACAAGAACAATATATAGAACAGCCTTATTTAGTAGCTATTAACCTCAAAACCAAGGAACAGAAAGCACTGTTGATGTTACCCCCTGCTCAAAGAAATGTGCAAATGAGTTTAGCACCCGATGGTTTGGCTATATTGTTAGACCAAGTAGTACCAGCAGGAAACACCACGGCACCATTACCAACCAACACCTTAAAAACTGATAATGGAGAGCCGATAGCTACTAGTAGTCTGTGGTTAATGCCTCTTTTACCCATCGCTGACCAAGCAAACCCCGAAATCAAGCCAGAACAACTGCCTTTAGTTGGCTTTCATCCCTACTGGCTACCGTGAATTGGGGAGCAGGGGAGAAATCAATTAAAAATTAAAAACCTTTTGCCTTCTGACTCCTGCTTCAACATTGTCAAATTTAATACTTTTCCTTGAGATCATCTCTACCAAATTGCAGTAGCTGAGTGGATGGCATTGGTATCATAATATTTTTCAGCAATCTAATATAACTCTTAATAAAGGTCAAGTGGGTTCACACCCTCTACCCCTGGGAAGCAAAAAGACTACATCATACAGAAGGTTGACGCAGAAGAACCTAAAAATCAGAGGCAAAAAAGCATTAGATTCTGTTAGCGTTCAACTTTTCTAGGTATTGCCTCCAGCCTAGCTGCCTTCTTGTACTAGCCAGTCATGCTGAAAGAGAGTTAAACTTGGCTTTTAGAGGTTGATTAACGGCAATCCTGATTACCTCGAAATTGAATGCAGTTGCTCTGGTCAATCATGCTGACACGAGTATTGCTAAATATTTTTAAGCAGGTGGGTCAAGAGTGATGAATATAGGTGACACCTCAAACAACGGCACTGTGATTGAACCCCTAAATTTTACAAATTCGCCGCCATCAGAGCAGGCGAGTTGTCCCTTTTACTCAGTTTTGCATAATGAAAATATGGCTGTGACTAATTTACCACTCCTGAACCCAGCAGCCGGTGTCTACGACGGGCTAAACCTACAACAGTGTGAATCTCCAAGTACAGACAACTTGAAAGATCATACCCAAAAAGACTGGATTGCAGAACCTGACGGCGAAAACCAAGCTCTGGTAGAGACAGAATTTCAGAAGTTACTGAATTTGAATGAAGATCTACAAACGGCTAACAGTGATTTGTATGCCCAAGTAACGCAGCTAAAACAAGAATTAGCTGAAGCGGAAAAGATTTTGCAATGGCAAAAAAAACGATCCAGTGTCACTGACTCCATGCTGAATCAACAAACTCAGGAACTAGCAGCCGCTCAAGAGCAAATTCAGTCTCTTTTCCAGCAATTAGAAACAGCTGTCCAGACTGTTCAAAGTCAGGAAATGTTCATTGACACCCATAAAGCACAGTTACAACTGAGTCAACAACGAATAGCCCAATTAGAACGAGAATGCACGCTGCTGCAAACTAACTATGGTGAACAATCCCAACAGCTATTACACTCAGAAAATACTTGTCGGGAATTGCGTACTAGGCTCATTCGGCAACAACGTCAGACTTTGCAATTTAAAGCAGCACTAGAAAAATGTCTAGATACTCCAGTACCGAGCTATGAAACTTTAGAGGACACGGCCTATCATCCCTATGATGTAACTGGTGGAAATACAAGATTTTCGAGAAAAGCCCGGTCGTTGTTTCCCAATGCACAGCCAATTAAACCCTGGTCCGCAGAAGCTGATTCTGCCATTGATACTTGTGGCTGTTTACATCAACAAGAAGATAATTCCTGGCTAGAACCCTCAACTCCATGCGCTGATAAACAAAATTACTATACTCCCATTGCTGAACCTGGTGAAAACTTGTCAGCTGTGGATTATGCTGAAACCCCAACACAGCCAAGTCACCAATTAGAATTAAATGAATTTGTTGATACAGTGGCAGATGTTTCCTCTCCTGGGGTATCAAATTTAGATCGACAGTTGGAAAACCTGATCGAAATGTTTTTTGCTTCCCAAGCTACACCATCAACTCCACTTACAGTCAATGATACAAATATTCATGCAGCGGATGGGCTAATGTGGGAAACCTTAGCACCAAAGATTGAGAACAATGAAACACAGGAAATAATCAGAGAACAGCCGTTAGTAACGGAAAGTAATTCCCCCACAACTAGCCAAGTTTCCCATCCAGCAGAATTGGCGCTTTCACCAAGCAATGAATCACCAATAAATGCCTCTTCTCCAGAAAAAGATCAAGAGGCAAATACTCTAGAAACTAATGATTATTGGTTAGATTTACCAATCAATAATTTGATTCCAGAACCATTAGGTGAATATCACTGTGATCAGAAATCACCTTCACCGTTGATTTATCCTCAGCGTCCACCCAAGGGACGGAAGTCTTTAGCATCGGTGGAACTACCAAATTTTCGCCCCAAGAGTCATCAATCAAAGGTGAACGGAGAAGAATCTAAATGATCAATTATAGCCGTGGACAGGGTGGTTAGGACATCAATTGATAATGAAACTTCCACTATGAGAGGGTTTTACTCCTGACTCCTGACTCCTGCTATACCACTGACCAATGACTAGTAACTAATGACTGGTTTGAGTTACTGCTTTTGGGCTAAGGGTACTTACTTGATGGCGCAATCGTGGTTTGCCTGTAGAAATGGCGTAATTAGCTACCAAGAGGTTGAACCACAATCCTGGATAGCGGGGTTCTAGCCAAGACTGGCTCCACTTTAGAAATAGAGGGAACCATTTACCTAGTAAAGCACAGACGAAGGCATGACGACCAAAGTTGAAGTAATTACCCAACCATCTTACTAAATCCCTAAACCCAGCTAGTTGCCAAATCCAAATTAATAAGGCGGGATTTTTTCTCGCTGCTTTGAGTGCTAGACGGTTAAAGGTGAACCAATCGCAGCGGTCTTTAATGAAATTATCTGCTACTTCTGGGGGTTCATCTGCTAATAAGCCAAAGAAGGTATTAAGCATGGCATTAACCCGTTGGGGTGGGATAAATTTCCCTGTGGGAACCATCATCCCTTTGGAAAATAGCCACGTGACGGAAACGTTGCTTTGGTAAGCACGAATTTTGTTTAAGTGGCGGAAACTTAATAAGTCGTGTTTGAGAGCGGTGTTTAAAAGATTGGTTAAACGTTCTAAGTTACGAACGAGGGAACCAAAACCAGTGAAAACAAGGGGAGATTGCAGAGAAGCCGCATCACCCATAGCGATTAATCTATCAAAGGCAATGGTGCGATCGCTATCACTTACACTAAAATGCCCTGGTATATAGCCAAATGTCGGTTTTTTCCACACCAGCTTGTCCATATCGCAGCGCCGATACTCTGGCAAAATCGTGAAAAAGTCCTCGTACATTTCCAACAAAGAACCGGGATTTTTCTCATTCACTTCATGATAATGAAATAGATAAATTGTTAGTTCTTCACCCACCCCAGGAAATAATTCCCAAATTAACTGTCTTCCCCTAGAAATATCTCCGTGACTATAAAGAACATCACCATATTGAGCATCCCAGACACCAGGGGCAAATCCTTTATCAATCACTGCTCCCACGGTTGGACAAACACTATCAAAAGCCCGACCGCCATTTAATTGCCAAGCGATAGGAGAAGCAGTACCCATTGCATCTACCAGCAATCTTCCACTCACTTGCTGCTCATCACCAGTAGATAAACGCTTGAGAGTAACGGTAACTTGTGTATTGCTGATATCAGCTCGGATAAATTCTGTTTGATCCCAGATTTCACCACCAGCGGCTTTGAGTTTTTCGCCACATAATTGTAATAATTTATCGGAATCTAAAGCAATATTTAGCACCGTTGGCGTGTGCAGAATGGGCGCTTTTAGTTTCCTGGGATTATTAGCATCAAAAAATTTATTGAAGCCGTCTTTATACTCTCTAGCAATAATGCTTTCTAACTCAGCGGTTGTCAGCAAACCTAGATTTACCAAAGTTTGAATCTCATCACGAGAAATATTCCATTCTCGGTTCATGCGTCCAAAGGGTAATCTTTCCACCAGGAGGACTTTATAGCCTAATTTGGCCATGACTGCGGCATGAATTGAGCCTAAAGCCCCACCAATGTAAATTAGGTCATAGAAGATGTTTCCTGTTGCCTCTTGCTGATTTTCTTCATAAAACAACACCTGACGGGGCTGCTGAGGATTTTTCACCCCTTCTCGCCAACGTTGCTCCCACCAGTAAGCACGCTTGAGGTCATATTCCCCATTGGGCATTTTCTGAAAATACTTGACAGTTAGGGGATAATAAGGTTCTAGCTCTGCAAAAATTGACTTTTGCTCATCAATCCTTGGTGGTTCTGGGTAATGATGTGGAAAGCGGTTGCGGATGCCTGTTGTTAGGCGTTGTAGAATTTGACCCTCATTAGCAAAGGGTTGATCCGCCCAACGGAATACTTTCAGGTAAGTAGTACGCTGTACCGACCAAACAAATACACAAAGTTCATCTGGTAAACTTTCCGTCACGGATACAACTGGCTGTCTCAAACGAAACCCGTCTGCGGTAAGCAATTTTTCTCCATATCCAGGTGCAAAATCTACTTGTAGCCAGTCGCGGACAGCGCCACTATCCGGCGTAGGAATTTCTAAGTAAAGAATTTCTTTCATGTTCTGTTGACATCTCCTGTCGATCTACTCACTAAGAATGATTTAACCAAGGCAGAAAGTACGTTAGACTCCGCCCTATCAGTTGTTTGAAGATTTAATTAAGAAATTTTAATAGGTTGTTAAATTTATTATTCATGTTGGAACTTTTGTGAACTTATGCCATGAATTATCCTATCCCAGACAGTCCCCAAGAAATTGCTGCACTCCGACAAAAGCCAGTTGATGAAGAACTGGTAGCTGCTGTAATTGCCGGAGTAGTCAAGCTTGTCCGCGCTCAAGGTCAATCTTTGGAAGATTTAACAGCCCAGGTGTTAGAGGATGATCCTATGTTAAATTTACAACAACGACGCTGGTTGAGTCAGTTGGTTGCACAAGCGTGGGAAAGTTTCCCATAATCTCCATTGTCAGAATCATGATTGAAGGATTTACAGAATAAAATCAATCACAATTGCGGTGGTGTAACCAGCACTCTTCTTTACCAGAACTGGCGGATGGGAATTCATTGGGTGTGTCAAAGAATAGTCCAGACCTCTCCCTGTGATGTTGGTGACAGCATCTGAACCTAAAACTGGTTTGGGTAGCTTGGTAGGTGTCAAAGTCGAAGACCTACCCAGCCTTAAAAAGCAAGGAGTCAGGAGTCAGAATAGAGAAAATCAACAATTACCTTTTAAATTTCCGTTCTAAAAAAGCAATTATTTGTTCCCAAGCTGAAGTAGCAGCAACAGGATCATAACGATAACCGTCATCCCTCATAAAAGTATGTTCCGCTTCATAACAGAAAAATTGATGCGGTACTTTAGCAGTTTCTAAAGCATTAATTATAGTATGTCTGTCATGTTCAGAAATATGCGGATCTTGAGTTCCAAAAATTAACAACATTTCCTCTTTTATTTCATTAACTCTGTGAATAGTATCTGCGACACCTTTACCTAATTTACCGCTAGGAATACCTGTAGGATAACAACAAACGGCGGCTTCAATTTCACTTTCAAAAGCAGCCCGAAAAGCTAAATGTCCGCCAATACAAAAACCCAATGTTCCGATTTTATTAGCAATAACTGAACTGTCATGTTTGAGAAAATCAATTACAGCACGAGTATCAGCATCATATTCTGAAATTAATGTGCGTCGTGCATCATCATTACCGCGCATTCTCCCAATATCATTAGGTTCAATTACAGAACCCACAGGTTCAATGCGGTGAAAAATTTCCGGTGCTGCGACAACATAACCAAACCCAGCTAAATAATTAACTAACCGAATTATGGCATCACCTAACTGATAAATATCACTGTAAAAAACAATTCCTGGATATTTACCCTCTGGTTTAGGAGATGCGACATAAACCCGCATTAAACTATCATCAACTCTTAATTCAATATTGCGTTTTACAATTTGCATTTTCTGATTTTTTGGTAATGTGTTAATTTGTAATTCTTCAGGTTTTATAATAATCAGTAAATTTTTATAAAATCAGGTGATTAGAAATTGCAGTTATACAGATATAATTTAGATGGTGATTAGGTTAATTAGGTGACATTTGATTGCTGAGTGCCATATAATATAATCAGCCAGTGGTATAAAAGCATCATCATAATGATTGGTACTATCCTCCGTCAACGTTACAAGATTGTTAAACAAATAGGTGCAGGTGGGTTTGGGGAAACTTACCTTGCAGAAGATTTAGATATTCCCGTTACTCCTAAACCTGTTTGTGTGGTTAAGCGGTTACAACCTACAGCTATTGATCCAGAAATTATCCGTTTATTTGAACAAGAAGCACAAATATTATATCAATTAGGACAAAATCACGATCAAATTCCTAAATTATATGCCTATTTTCAGGATGGTCAACAATTTTATTTAATTCAAGAATTGATTGATGGATATGATTTAATTCAAGAAATAACACCTGGTAAAAAGTTAAGTGAAGGTAATGTAATTCAACTGTTACGAGATGTTTTAGAAATATTGGTTTATGTCCATGAGAATAAAGTAATTCATCGGGATATTAAACCTGCGAATATTATGCGTCGGAAAGATGGAAAATTAGTATTAATTGATTTTGGTGTTGTGAAAAAAATTAATAATACTATCGCTTTAAACTCAGGTTTTACGAGTCGGACTGTTGGTATTTGAACATATGGATATATGCCACCAGAACAGGGTTTTGGTAAGCCTAAATTGAGTAGTGATATTTATGCTTTGGGAATGACAGCAATTGAAGGATTAACTGGAATTTCTCTGAATACATTATCAGAAGATGAGGCAGGGGAAATCATTTGGAGTAATTTAGTTTCAGTTAGTAATAAATTAGAAAATTTTATTACTAAAATGGTGCGTTATGATTGGCGACAACGTTATAAAAATGCAAAGGAAGCATTAGAAGAATTAAATCAGGTTTTTCCAATTATTAAACAACAGAATAGACAGCCAGTAACACCAAATCAATCTAGTGAATATTGGTTTGAACAGGGGGTTAAATTAATTGATTTAGAAAGGTATGAAGAAGCTATTTCATCTTTTGATAAAGCAATTGCCATTAACCCTGACGATCATGATGCTTGGTTCCACAGGGGTACTGTACTAGACGAATTAGAAAGGTACAGAGAAGCGATCACATCTTTCGATAAAGCAATTGCCATTAACCCTGACGATCATGATGTTTGGAATAACCGAGGTGCTGCCCTGTGTGAATTACAAATGTACAGAGAAGCGATCGCATCTTTCGATAAAGCAATTGCCATTAACCCTGACGATCATGATGTTTGGAATAACCGAGGTGCTGCCCTGTGTGAATTACAAATGTACAGAGAAGCTATTTCATCCTACGAAAAAGCCATTTTTATCGAACCTGAATTCCATGAAGCTTGGAATAACCGAGGTCTTACCCTACTTTATCTCCAAAGGTATAGAGAAGCGATCGCATCTTTTGATAAAGCAATTGCCATTGAACCTGACTTCTATAAAGCTTGGAATAATCGGGGTCTTGCTCTAGATGACATACAAAGGTATGAAGAAGCTATTTCATCCTACGAAAAAGCCATTTTCATTGAACCTGATGACCCTGATGCTTGGAATAACAGAGGTGTTGCCCTATGTAATTTACAAAATTACAGAGAAGCGATCGCATCCTTTGATAAGGCAATTGCGATCAATTCTGACGACTATGAAGCTTGGTGTAACCGAGGTAATGCTCTACGTCAATTACAAAGATATGAAGAGGCACTAAAATCATACAAAAAGGCAATTAGTATTCAACCAGATTTTCAACTAGCAATTAATAATCGCAATGATTTATTAAAACAATTGGGGCGTTTAAATTAGGTCAAAATGTGGAATATGAATAATATAAAACACATAATTTTCAGGAGTCTCTAATTAGTGTCTGAAAAAATCCATTCCAGATATGCGGATGGAACACCAGTTTATCAAAGTCAAAGACCTCCCAGATTTGGTGAACCTATAGCCGATCCTTTAGCACAAGCAGCCCATTCCAGATTAAGATGGGATCAATATCATCAAAGAGTTTATCAAGCTAGAGAATTTGATACTAATGGTCAACCAGTGCGAGATATTGATTTTACCAGTCCTACATATCCTAATGGTACACCCCGCCCAGATCATTTACCACCGCCTCATCAACATCTTTGGCTTGCTAATATAACAGGTGGTATTCCCAACCGTAGTAAACAACCACAACCTCTATGAATAACCTCCAAAAATCGGCTTTTACCCTAGTTATTCAACCAGAAGAAAAAATAGAAAATCGCGTTTATATTATTGTTGATGATCTAGCTAAAACATATCCTGAATCACAATGGCTGATTACTGAAATAGATGCTACAGGATTATTAGGAAATCGTTTAACATCTATTTTGAATAATCAAGAAAACATCACTATTTCTGCTTCAGATTTTTTACAACTTTTGCAAGAAGAAGGACAAGTCATAGAGTTAGAAGCGACTTTAGTTAAAAATACTCAAGAAATTATTACTATTTTTATCAGGGATGGTTATTCTGTAGATATTTTAGGTTTAACAGAATTATTACCTGTTCATATTTTGAATGATTGTATTCAAGTTGACGCTAATTTATTTGACACTCAAGAAACAGAACCATCTCAACCGAAAATTAATGTTGTTTATCAAAAAATTGCTTAACGTCTAGATATGCACATTATTAGCAAAAGTTTATATTCGCCATATCCTTACCCATGCAGAATATGACAAACAAAATTGGAAACAAGACCCTTGGTACACCTAAAACCTATTTAGAATTGATTACCGCTTTTCCTCCTCGCAAAATTACATCAGAGGAAGAACTAGCTACCACTCAAAATATCATTGATTCCTTATTAGATCAAGAAAATTTAACGCCTGACGAACGAGATTATCTGCATTTATTAGGATTGGTAGTATCTGAATATGAAAAAGAACATTATCCTGTGGCTGATATTTATGGCGTAGAATTATTAAAAGTATTACTACAAGAATTAAATTTACAACCCCAAGATTTAATACCAATTTTTGAAGAAGAAACTGTTTTATCTGATATTTTCAGTGGTAAACAACAAATGACAGTAAATCACATAGAAAAACTAGCTAAATTCTTTCATGTTTCTCCATCTGTCTTTTTGAAAGATGTTTAATTACTCCCAAACTATTTATTATGATACAATTAGATAAAATCATAAAATAGAGGTCAAATTCATTATGGAACAAATTAACTTAGAACTAGATAGACTCACACTTGAACGAGCTAAAACCCTGGCAATAGTCAATCAATCTACAGTATCAGAATTGATAACAACAGTAATTTCACGTTTAGCAGAAATTCAGGAACAAAAAGACCCATTAATGGGATTATATGCCGATATTCCAGAAGTTGTTGACGAAATAGTAGCTGAAGCTATGGAAAAAAGAGGACATAAAAAAATCTGTAACATCCCACCAAAAAAATATTAAAGATAACTCTACATTGAATCCAAATAACGACGTAATTTGCTACTAAAAATATCAATTACCGTCACCACCACTAAAAGCACCAACATCATAGTTGTGGCTTTATTATACTCAAAACCATCTATATAACTTTTTAACTGAAAACCAATTCCACCTGCACCAACTACACCAAGTACAGAAGCTGCACGGATATTGTACTCAAACATCCAAAAAGTATAACCTAATCCCAAGGGTAATACTTGGGGTAATATTCCATATTGGGCTATTTGAATTCTCGATGCACCAACAACTTGTAAAGATTCTAAAGAACGAGAATCTACAGCTTCAATTGCTTGTTGATAAAATTTAGCAAGGTAGCCAATAGTATAGATTGATAATGCTAAAGTTCCTGCGGGTGCGCCTAAGCCTGTAGCGGCAACGAAGATTAAACCCAGGATAATGGAGGGAACGGAACGAACAGCGTTTTGCAGTAAATTTGCTAACCAGCGTAACCAGAGGGGAGCAATATTATTAGCACTAGCGATCGCAATTGGTAGAGAGAGAATAGCACCAATAGAAGTTCCCCACAGTGACATTTGCACAGTTTCAATTAATGCTTTAATTGCTATATCTACAACTTTCCAATCTGGGGGAAATAACCTGACAATAAAATCAATTATATAAGGCCAGCTATCTTTTAGTAGATTAAAATCAACTTGTAAACCTTGTAAAGCCCAAATATAAACTCCTATTATTAAGAATAGAATGGCTAGATTAATTAACCAAGAGTAATTATGTAATAATTGTGATTTAACAGATTTTTTCATAAGGTTTTCGTGAAGAGTAAAACGCTTTTTTAGTGGGAGTTCTATTATCAATTAATGTCCTAAGCACCATGTCTAAGGCTATATTTCTAATAATTTAAAACTTCGGCAAATTTTTCTTGGAGATGATCACAATTTCCATCATAAACAATACGTCCCGCATCTAAAACTATAGCTCGGTGAGCGTATGCTGCGGCTATGCCTAAATCATGTAAAACTGCAATAATAGTTAAGCCTTGCTGGGTATTGAGTTGAGATAAAGTTTCCATCACTTGTTGGGATGCAACTACATCTAAACCGGTAATAGGTTCATCTGCTAACAGTATTTGTGGGGATTGAATTAAAGCACGAGCGATCGCTACTCTTTGTTGTTGTCCACCGCTTAGTTGACTGGTTTTTTGATATGTTTTATCTTTTAAACCCAATTGTTCTAATAATTCTTGGGCTAGAATGCGATCGCGTTGCAGAAAACCAAACAAAGTTTGTGCAGTTGTTCTCACACCCAAACGACCACACAAAACATTTTCAATTGCTGATAATTGGCGAATTAGTCCACCACCTTGAAATAACATAGCAATTTCTCGGCGAATTTTCGGCAATGTTTGGGGGGTCATTTGTAGATTATTAATGTGAATTTCTCCCTTTACCAATGGGACTAAACCTACCAGCGATCGCAATAATGTAGACTTACCAGCACCATTGAGTCCCAATAACACCACAAACTCACCTTGATGTATATCAAGATTAATATCATTGAGGATGGGACGCTTCAAAGATGCAGTATAAGCTGTCTCTAGATTATGACATTCAATCAGTTTCACGCTGGTATCAGTTAATTAGTAATTGGTAATTTGACGTGGGGAGTAATTATTGTAGGGGTTGAGCATTGCGCTTTACCCCTTCTTAATTATGGTTCCATACCTACATTTTTGAGGGCTTCGCGGACAGGTTTGAGGTGACGATTGTGATCAACTCTGACCAATTCTGTAGAATTATACAAGCTCTTGAACATGGCGTTATTTTCTGGCTTGTTTAATTTCAGGAGAGCGTTAATAATTTTTTCTCGCATTACTACTGGAACATCATCATCAATAGCAATACCATGAGCAGGAACACCAGAAATTTTATGCAAAACCCGTAACTTACTTCTGTCTTCAGCGGAGATATAGGGAGGGAACAGAGCATATTCTGATACAACAGCCACATCCGCTTGACCGCGCACTACCGCATCTAAAGCTTTGCTGTAATTACCACCGTAAGTAATTTGACCAAAGAAACCATCCATGCGGTCTTTATTAGGTACAAAACCCTGCTTCACCAACTCACCCACGGGGAAAATAAACCCAGAACCGGATGTAGGAGAAGTAAAGGCCATTTTTTTACCCCGCAGTTGTTCTAAAGTTGCTTTTGGGGTAGTCTTGCTTTTCAGTTGGCTGTTTGCGGGGACAACAAATACCGAGTTATAAGTAAATCTACCAGAATAATTGGCGCGAACTTCAGCTAAGTACATACGAGCATTTGCCAATTGTTCAGCTTTCAAAGCAGGACGACTACTCAAGAAAGCCACATCAGCGCGATTTGCTCTCAATGCTTCCACTGCTGCTGTATCATCACCGATCTGGGCTTTGACAGGAATTCCCAATTCTTTTGACAAAAAGCTACCTACCGCGTCGGCTTTAGTTTGCAAATCTGTAGAATCAGAACGAGTAGGAAAAACTATTGTTAAAGTTTTGAGATTTTGGGCAAGTAAGCGTGGTGCTGGTTGATTCAGATTGGGGTTAGCCACTGTGGCTTGCATTCCCCCCAAGGTGCTGACAAATAAACCTGTTAGGGCTGCAAATGCCCCACTAGCACCCAATAAGCTTTTTTTGCTTACACTCACTTTCTGACTTTTCATTAAGAAATATTCCCAGTATTTTTGCAAATTAATTTCAACTATTTCTATAAATGAATTTAAAGGTTTTAGGAATAAAAGTCAATAAGTTAAGATAAAAACTGGTGAATAATTACGACAGACTACACAAACGCCTAATAAACACAACGTCTCTGTGTCACATAAAAAAAATCTGTAACATTCCCCCAGAAAAACTAATCATAGGTAAGATGACACCAACACACCAAACCAATACACTAAAAATTGGTGCAAATACCTCTTACCGGAGTTGAAAATGACATTAGCCAGCACTCCACAAATTAAGCCATTATCAGATACAGAATTACAAAAAATCAACGCATATTGGCGTGCAGCCAACTATCTTTCAGTCGGACAAATATACCTCCTCGACAACCCCCTACTGAAAGAACCTCTTAAACAAGAACACGTCAAACCCCGACTATTAGGACATTGGGGAACCACACCCGGACTTAACTTCATTTACGTACACCTCAACCGCGTCATTAAAAAATACGACCTCAGCACAATTTACATCGCAGGACCCGGACATGGTGGACCTGGACTTGTCGCCAACACCTACTTAGAAGGAACATATAGCGAATATTACCCCAACATCACCCAAGATGCTTCTGGGATGCAAAAACTTTTCAAACAGTTCTCCTTCCCTGGTGGTATTCCTAGCCATGTAGCACCCGAAACACCAGGTTCTATTCACGAAGGGGGAGAACTCGGTTATGCTTTAGTTCATGCCTTTGGTGCTGCTTTTGACAACCCTGATTTAATTGTCGCTGCGGTTGTCGGTGATGGAGAAGCAGAAACCGGCGCACTAGCTACCAGTTGGCATTCTAACAAATTCCTCAACCCCGTTACTGATGGTGCAGTTCTACCGATCTTACATTTGAACGGTTATAAAATTGCTAACCCTACCGTATTAGCACGGATGCCCCATGATCAACTAGAAAGCTTGTTTATCGGCTATGGCTATAAACCTTACTTTGTGGAAGGTGCTGATCCCGCCGAAGTTCACCAAAAAATGGCGGCAACATTAGATACCATCGTTGCCGAAATTCAAGGTATCCAACGAGAAGCGCGGGTACATGGTTTCAAAGAACGACCGCAATGGCCGATGATTATATTACGCACTCCTAAAGGTTGGACTGGACCCAAGGAAGTAGACGGGAAGAAAACAGAAGATTATTGGCGATCGCACCAAGTCCCCTTTGGTGATATAGCTGGTAAACCAGAACATCTGCGACTATTGGAAACCTGGATGCAGAGTTACAAACCAGAAGAACTCTTTGACGCAAACGGTAAGCTTCTTCCCGAACTTGCAGAACTCGCACCCAAAGGTCAGCGTCGCATGGGAGACAACCCCCACGCAAACGGTGGTATCTTGCTGCGTGATTTAATCATGCCAGATTTTTGCAACTATGCAGTAGAAGTCCCCAAACCCGGAACAGTCAACGCAGAAGCAACCAAAGTTAGCGGAAAATTCCTGCGGGATGTGATGAAGGAAAACCTGGAAAGCAAGAACTTCCGAGTTTTTGGACCCGATGAAACCGCATCCAACCGCATTGATCCAGTATTAGAAGTCACTAACCGGACTTGGGTAGCGGAAACTCTCCCCGAAGATGATCATTTATCACCTAATGGTCGGGTCATGGAAATGCTGAGTGAAACCAACTGTCAAGGATGGTTAGAAGGATATTTGCTAACAGGAAGACATGGTTTTTTCTCTTGTTATGAAGCATTTATTCATATCATTGATTCCATGTTTAACCAACACGCCAAATGGTTAAAAACGACTCGTGAAATTCCCTGGAGAAGACCAATTGCATCATTAAATTATCTTCTCACTTCCCACGTTTGGCGACAAGATCATAACGGTTTTTCTCACCAAGATCCTGGTTTTATTGATCATGTCATGAACAAAAAATCAGAGATTATTCGTGTTTATCTTCCCCCCGATGCTAACACTTTGCTATCTGTAACCGACCACTGTTTAAGAAGTCGTCATTATGTCAATGTGATAGTGGCTGGAAAACAACCAGCATTACAATATTTAGACATGGATGCAGCCATTAAACACTGTACCAAAGGTTTAGGAATTTGGGAATGGGCAAGCACTGATAAAGATGGTGAACCTGATGTAGTTATGGCTTGTGCTGGTGATATTCCTACTTTGGAAACTTTAGCAGCAGTGGATATTTTGCGTCAGCATTTCCCAGATTTAAAAGTGCGGGTAGTGAACGTAGTTAATTTGATGAAACTACAACCACAAAGTGAACATCCTCACGGTTTAAGCAGCAAAGATTTTGATACAATTTTCACAACTGATAAACCAATCATCTTTGCTTTTCATGGTTATCCTTGGTTAATTCATCGTCTCACCTATCGGCATACAAACCACAAAAATCTTCATGTTCGTGGTTACAAAGAAGAAGGAACAACAACCACACCTTTTGATATGGTGGTGATGAATGATTTAGATAGATTCCATTTAGTAATGGATGTCATTGACCGTGTACCAAAATTAGGTTCTAAAGCAGCTTATGTGAAGCAAAAATTACAAGATACCTTGATTGAACATAAGCATTATATCGAGAAACACGGCGAAGATATGCCAGAAATTAGAGACTGGAAATGGCCTTATTAGACCATAACAAGTAAATAACCTTCAGATCCCCGAATTCTTTAAGAAATTGGGGATCTAGTTTCTGAGTTTTTGTTATATTAATATAAGGTAGTTAGCCTTTGAGGTTAATCAATATGACACAGGAATTAATAGACTTGAGAAATAGTATTTTATCTGGACGGTATGCGGATGCGTTAGCAATTGTAGATGAATTAGAGGGGATGAGTAAACAAGCAATTTTAAGGAATATTCAATCATTTTTAAGGGTGTTGTTAATACATTTGATCAAAAACCAAATCGAACAAAGATTAACAAACTCTTGGGTTGTATCTATTCGTAACGCTTTAGTAGAAATCAAAAAAATAAATCTTCAAGAAAACAAAAAATCCTATTACATCAATAAAGATGAATGGGATAGTTATTTAGAAGAAGAAATAGAACTAGCAATAGGTGATGCAAGCTTAGAAGTTTTAAATGGTATCTACACTGAATTTCAACTAGCAGAAATGGTAGATAGAAATAACATAATTTCCACTGCTTTGAATTTTCTAGAATTGACTTATATACATTCTGTAAAAGACTTACCAAAAGCTATTACAGCAGTTATTATTAAATTACCTGGTAGTGAAAAATGGCAATAAAAGATGTATCATATTATATATATCATCTGCGTTAATCTGCGTGTATTTGCGTTTTTAAATAGATTCAAAAATATCCTGTGTAGTAATACCCGTACAAAATAATTACCTAAATATCGACAATATCGACAGGAATAGGTGTCTTAATAAGGTAGGATAAATCTTAAATCAAAGTAAAAATACCTTTCTAGAGAATTATCATGACAACCGCAGTAGCTTTTGATTTAGATAGCTTAAATCAGAAATTTGAAACCGCTACCCCTACAGAAATTTTAGCTTGGTCTGTGGAAAACATACCCACAGGTTTAGTACAAACCAGCGCATTTAACGTTGATGACATCATCCTCACCCACATTCTTTATACTGTACTCAAGCATCCAGTTCCCGTTATCTTCTTAGATACTCTGTATCACTTCAAAGAAACTTTAGAATTAGTTGCTAAAGCTAAGGACCTATATAATTTAGATTTAAAGACTTACAAAGCACCCGATGTAGATACCCGTGAAGCTTTTGTAGCTAAGTACGGTGAAGCATTATGGGATACAGATATTACCAAATTCCACGACGTTACTAAAATTGAACCTTTAACACGAGGTTTAAATGAACTGAATACAGTTGCTTGGATTACAGGTCGTCGTCGTGACCAAGCTGTTACCCGTGCGAATATGCCTATTTTTGAATTAGATAACCAAGGACGTTTAAAAGTTAATCCTTTAGCGGCTTGGACACGCAAACAAAGCTGGGCTTATGTTGCAGAACACAAAGTGATTTATAATCCTTTGCATGATCAAGGATATCCTAGCATTGGTGATGAACCTATTACTACAAAAGTAGGTGAAGGTGAAGACGAACGTGCTGGACGTTGGAGAGGAACTGGTAAAACTGAGTGTGGTATTCACATTTAGTTCTTAGTTATTAGTCATTGGTTATTGGTCATTGGTAAAGTGTTAAAAATGGCTAATTACTAATGACTAATATTTTGTATTTGTCTGAATTAGGACACCCTTCGGGAAGTCAAAAGTCAAAATTCAAAATTCACAAGTTAGAATTTTTTTGTCTGAATCAGGATGTCCAGGATTTAAGGATTTTCAGGATGTGATTGATAAGTTATTTGTGGGGATTTTTGAGATTTAAGTTTCGCGCAGAGATGCAAAGAAGCAAAGACGGAAAGAAGAGATTGTCAGAATCAGGATGTCTATGATTATAGGATTTCTAGGATATGATTGGATGATTGTTTGTGGGAAGTTGAGTATTTTTCAGGATGTTTTTGAAGATAGTTGTTGAATGATTATCAGCTATCTATAAATTACCATCCTGTACATCCTTTAATCCTGGTTATCCTGATTCTGACAAATACAATTTTCATCACCAAACACACCATCTATAAATTACCATCCTGTAAATCCTTTAATCCTGGTTATCCTGATTCAGACAAAGTGAAATTCAATATCTACACATTTTTGAATTGTTGGGTTTCGTTCCTCAACCCAACCTACATCTTAATAGTTTTCTGCAACCCTTAAATGTTACAGTTTACAAGTATCGAGGCGAGAGAAGAGCTTCAAACCTTTCGCCGCCTCCTCAAACCACATCGTTGAAGAAGCCCAATGTTGATAGATTCGAGGTGTTGGGAGGTGGCCTTCTAGTGATTTTATATCATAAGTAAAATTCATAATAGGGTAAAATCTTTTAGTGTATAACCAACTGATTGCTGTATAATCAAACACAGATAAACACAGATAAAAATTAAAACCTCTTCCCTCCGTGTCCTCTGCGCCTCTGCGGTTCGTTATCATAAAAACTATGTAAAATCTCCCTCAAACCCTCCCCTCTCTGCGTCGCGCCAGTTGCTTCAAGTCGGGAAACCCGCCCAACGCACTGGCTTCTCTGCGTCTGGAGCGGTTCGTTTAAAAAAATCCCAACCAACATGATCAAAATCCTACACCTTTCAGACATCCACATCGGAAGCGGTTTCTCCCACGGCCGCATCAACCCCGCCACCGGCTTAAATACACGATTAGAGGATTTTGTCAATACCCTATCTTTGTGTATTGATCGCGCCCTCTCAGAACCAGTAGATATGGTGATATTTGGTGGTGATGCTTTTCCCGATGCCACCCCCGCACCCTACGTACAAGAAGCCTTTGCTAGTCAGTTCCGCCGCCTTGTAGATGCCAATATTCCTACAGTTTTATTAGTTGGAAATCATGATTTACATTCCCAAGGTGTAGGCGGTGCAAGTCTTAATATTTACCGTACTCTCGGCGTTCCCGGTTTCGTGGTTGGTGATACATTAACTACCCATCATATCCAAACCCGTAATGGTAAGGTACAAGTAATTACCCTTCCCTGGTTGACTCGTTCCATGTTGATGACTCGTAAAGAAACAGCGGGTTTATCTATGGCTGAAGTCAATCAACTTTTAACAGAACGCTTAGAAGTTGTATTAGAAGGAGAAGTGAGAAAACTTGATCCTGAAGCACCTACTATTCTTTTAGCCCATTTAATGGCTGATAATGCGATGTTAGGTGCTGAAAGGTTGTTAGCTGTGGGTAAGGGTTTTACTTTACCTCTATCTTTGTTAACACGTCCTTGTTTTGATTATGTGGCTTTAGGTCATGTTCACTGCCATCAAAATCTGAATAAATCTAATGATCCACCTGTAATTTATCCTGGGAGTATTGAACGGGTTGATTTTAGTGAGGAGAAGGAAGACAAGGGTTATGTAATGGTGGAGTTGGAGAAAGGTAACGTAGAGTGGGAATTTTGTTCTTTACCTGTTCGCACATTTCGCACCATTGAGGTAGATTTATCTAAAAGTGATGATCCGCAAGGTGTTTTGTTAAAGGCGATCACTTCGTTAAGCTCCGCTAACGCCAAATATAATCTAGAAGAAACTGTAGTTAGGTTAATCTATAAATTGCGTTCTGAACAGTTAGATTTAATTGAAAATTCCGCCATTCATAAGGCTTTAAGTACAGCACACACTTATACAATTCAACCAGAATTAGTTAGTCAGTTAGCTAAACCACGTATTCCTGAATTAACCGCTAGTAGTAGTATAGATCCGATGGAAGCATTAAGAACATACTTAAATAATCGGGATGATTTAAAAGACCTTGCTGCATCTATGTTGGAAGCTGCACAAAACTTATTAGAAGATGATGGAGAAATGTGGTTAGAAAGTGCTACTTCTGAGTAGGATATTATTTATCTTTATTTGGTGTAGGGATGTAATATGTTTAAGTTAATTTCAGCAACTTTGATTGCTAGTGCTTTATTATTAACACCAACTAATAACTCTCAGGTGACATTAGCTGGGACTTGTGCTTCTAATTGTGGTCCGCGTCCACTTGAGTTTACACCTGGTCAATATCTTCGTGTGCAAGTGATAAACCGCACACCTAGAATATTAAAACTGGAGAAATTCCCGGAAATGCGGCGTATTTCTTTAGAACCAGGAAAGGAATTTAGTGTAGATATGAAAAGTGCTACAGAACCAAATTTTTCTCTCTTGTTTTGGGATGATACAGGTAGGTCTTTACAAGCGAATGTTTCTAAACCTAATTTTGGGACTTTGCGTTTAGAATTGCGTCCTAGTGAAAAGTTTCCTGGTTATCGCTCTCTTTATATTCTCAATGATGGTCGGGTGAATGTCTTTTAATCTTTTTCAATTGAGAAAAAAATTCCCGATCTATTCAATAAATCGGGAATGTGAATTATGATTTTACGGTAAGTTATCAGGATCTATACCTTGAGATATTAAATACTCTCTCAGTCGTTCTTTTTCCTGTCTTTCTTGTTCAGCCCTTTGACGTTCTTGTTCCGCCCTTTGACGTTCTTGAGAAATCAATTCTACAGACCAAGGTAATAAATTACCTGCTTCATCCCACCACCTTAACCAATAACCATTTCTACCTTCCTTTTCCCCTCGCCAAGTTCCTAAAAATAAACCCATTGAATTAATCCAATGTAGTCCATTTTCACTGGGTTGTTTTAGTATTTTTATTTTATAGTAGGAGTCAGGTGACAGGGGACAATCACCAATTACCCATTACCAATTATCCATTACCAATTACCAATGACTAATGACTAATGACAAACCCCTCAAAAATTTACCTAATCAACGTTGGCAAATTGCACCAGATAATGCTGAATTAGCTCAAAATCTAGCTAATTTAACTAATCTATCCCCTATTATCAGCCAGTTGTTAATTAATAGGGGGATGGAAACACCAGAAGCAGCACAAAAATTTATAAGTCCAGAAACTTTAAATTTACCTTCTCCTTTAGAAGATTTTCCAGATTTAGCGGTAAGTGTAGAACTCTTGGAAAATGCGATCGCAAATCAAGAAAAAATTGCTATCTGTGGTGACTACGACGCAGATGGAATGACTAGCACTGCATTATTATTAAGAAGTCTCCGCGCTTTGGGTGCAAATGTTGATTATGCTATCCCCAGTCGAATGCACGAAGGTTATGGAATTAATAAACGCATTGTAGAAGAATTCCACAGCGAAGGTATAGGTTTAATTCTCACTGTAGATAATGGTATTTCTGCTTTTGAACCTATCGCTAGAGCTAGAGAATTAGGTTTAAAAGTTATTATCACTGATCATCACGACATCCCCCAAAATTTACCGCCAGCTAATGCAATTCTCAACCCCAAACTAATAGCTGAATCTTCACCTTATCGCGGTGTAGCTGGTGTGGGTGTGGCTTATATTTTAGCAGTATCTTTAGCTCAACAGCTAGGGGAATTGAAAGGTTTAGTGCAGCCAATGTTGGCTTTATTTACATTAGGAACAATTGCCGATTTAGCTCCTTTAACTGGTGTAAATCGTCGTTGGGTAAAACGGGGTTTAAAGTTATTGCCTAAATCAACTTTACCAGGTGTTCAAGCTTTAATTCAAGTCGCTGGAGTTCAAGCAAGTGAAGGGGAAAAAAATCAAAATTCTAAATCGTTAAAACCGGAAGATATTGGTTTTCGTTTGGGTCCGAGAATTAATGCCATTGGCAGAATTGGCAACCCGCAAACTGTGATAGAATTGCTAACAACTGATGATGTGGGAATTGCTCTAGAAAGAGCGA